>NZ_JBSOQL010000006.1:0-1473 GCF_059767345.1 Salinibacterium sp. VpJ6 | reverse complement strand
GCAGGGCCGCAGAGACCAGTGGGAAGCGACTGTTTACTAAAAACACAGGTCCGTGCTAAGTCGCAAGACGATGTATACGGACTGACGCCTGCCCGGTGCTGGAAGGTTAAGAGGAACGGTTAGCCGTAAGGCGAAGCTGTGAATTTAAGCCCCAGTAAACGGCGGTGGTAACTATAACCATCCTAAGGTAGCGAAATTCCTTGTCGGGTAAGTTCCGACCTGCACGAATGGCGTAACGACTTCCCAGCTGTCTCAACCGCGAACTCGGCGAAATTGCACTACGAGTAAAGATGCTCGTTACGCGCAGAAGGACGGAAAGACCCCGTGACCTTTACTATAGCTTTGTATTGGTGTTCGGTGTGGCCTGTGTAGGATAGGTGGGAGACTGTGAAGCTTGGACGCTAGTTCAGGTGGAGTCATTGTTGAAATACCACTCTGGTCATATTGGATATCTAACTTCGGACCGTAATCCGGTTCAGGGACAGTGCATGGTGGGTAGTTTAACTGGGGCGGTTGCCTCCCAAAAAGTAACGGAGGCGCCCAAAGGTTCCCTCAACCTGGTTGGTAATCAGGTGTCGAGTGTAAGTGCACAAGGGAGCTTGACTGTGAGACTGACAAGTCGAGCAGGGACGAAAGTCGGGACTAGTGATCCGGCAGTGGCTTGTGGAAGCGCTGTCGCTCAACGGATAAAAGGTACCTCGGGGATAACAGGCTGATCTTGCCCAAGAGTCCATATCGACGGCATGGTTTGGCACCTCGATGTCGGCTCGTCGCATCCTGGGGCTGGAGTAGGTCCCAAGGGTTGGGCTGTTCGCCCATTAAAGCGGTACGCGAGCTGGGTTTAGAACGTCGTGAGACAGTTCGGTCCCTATCCTCTGCGCGCGCAGGAAATTTGAGAAGATCTATCCCTAGTACGAGAGGACCGGGATGGACGAACCTCTGGTGTGTCAGTTGTTCCGCCAGGAGCACCGCTGATTAGCTACGTTCGGAATGGATAACCGCTGAAAGCATCTAAGCGGGAAGCCAGCTTCAAGATGAGATTTCCATGGCCTTTTAGGCTGAGAGACTCGCAGCTAGACTACTGCGTTGATAGGCTGGATGTGGAAGCAGGGACTAACGACCTGTGGAGCTGACCAGTACTAATATGTCGATAAATTGATAACACCCCACCTCACTGGGCAGTCTTTGGACTGTCGAATGGTGACTGAGAAGAATTCTCGCGTCCACTTTGTGGTTCCCGATTTACGGTCGGGAACTGCGCCCAGCTAACACAGCTAGGCACATGTCCCTCGGGGCAGTGTCAGAGCATGTTTCTGGCCCAGACTGATACATAAATCAATAGTGTTTCGGCGGCCATAGCGAGAGGGAAACGCCCGGTTACATTCCGAACCCGGAAGCTAAGACTCTCTGCGCCGATGGTACTGCAAGGGGGACCTTGTGGGAGAGTAGGACACCGCCGGACTTAAATTGTGA
>NZ_JBSOQL010000005.1:0-4361 GCF_059767345.1 Salinibacterium sp. VpJ6 | reverse complement strand
TGGTTTGACAAGCAGGCTGAAGCTGGTAAGTTAGACAGGTTGCCTTTCGCAGTTATGTGAAGGTTGCCAACACAGGTTTTGTAAGCCCTGGGGTGAAGCCGTTTTCGGTGGAGGTCAGGAGCGTCCGATCCTTGAGAACTCAACAGCGTGCACAATGTCAAATGCCAAAAACCCGACTGTGTTTATTGGGGTCGTTCTAATCAGAACGGTTTCGTGAATACAGCGGATTCCTTTGGAAAAGATATAAACAACAAAGCAAGTCAGTATTGATTTGTTCTGTCAGTTTCAAACTTGTCGCCTCGACATCCTATTCCGGATGCGGGTGACGCAAGATGTGTTCGGTTACTTGTAGCCGTTCAATCAAACATTTATGGAGAGTTTGATCCTGGCTCAGGATGAACGCTGGCGGCGTGCTTAACACATGCAAGTCGAACGATGAAGCTGGAGCTTGCTCTGGTGGATTAGTGGCGAACGGGTGAGTAACACGTGAGTAACCTGCCCTTGACTCTGGAATAAGCGTTGGAAACGACGTCTAATACCGGATACGAGCTTCCGCCGCATGGTGAGGAGCTGGAAAGAATTTCGGTCAAGGATGGACTCGCGGCCTATCAGGTAGTTGGTGAGGTAATGGCTCACCAAGCCTACGACGGGTAGCCGGCCTGAGAGGGTGACCGGCCACACTGGAACTGAGACACGGTCCAGACTCCTACGGGAGGCAGCAGTGGGGAATATTGCACAATGGGCGCAAGCCTGATGCAGCAACGCCGCGTGAGGGACGACGGCCTTCGGGTTGTAAACCTCTTTTAGTAGGGAAGAAGCGAAAGTGACGGTACCTGCAGAAAAAGCACCGGCTAACTACGTGCCAGCAGCCGCGGTAATACGTAGGGTGCAAGCGTTATCCGGAATTATTGGGCGTAAAGAGCTCGTAGGCGGTTTGTCGCGTCTGCTGTGAAAACTGGGGGCTCAACCCCCAGCCTGCAGTGGGTACGGGCAGACTAGAGTGCGGTAGGGGAGATTGGAATTCCTGGTGTAGCGGTGGAATGCGCAGATATCAGGAGGAACACCGATGGCGAAGGCAGATCTCTGGGCCGTAACTGACGCTGAGGAGCGAAAGCATGGGGAGCGAACAGGATTAGATACCCTGGTAGTCCATGCCGTAAACGTTGGGAACTAGATGTAGGGGCCATTCCACGGTTTCTGTGTCGCAGCTAACGCATTAAGTTCCCCGCCTGGGGAGTACGGCCGCAAGGCTAAAACTCAAAGGAATTGACGGGGGCCCGCACAAGCGGCGGAGCATGCGGATTAATTCGATGCAACGCGAAGAACCTTACCAAGACTTGACATATACGAGAACGGGCTAGAAATAGTTCACTCTTTGGACACTCGTAAACAGGTGGTGCATGGTTGTCGTCAGCTCGTGTCGTGAGATGTTGGGTTAAGTCCCGCAACGAGCGCAACCCTCGTTCTTTGTTGCCAGCACGTAATGGTGGGAACTCAAAGGAGACTGCCGGGGTCAACTCGGAGGAAGGTGGGGATGACGTCAAATCATCATGCCCCTTATGTCTTGGGCTTCACGCATGCTACAATGGCCGATACAAAGGGCTGCAATACCGCGAGGTGGAGCGAATCCCAAAAAGTCGGTCTCAGTTCGGATTGAGGTCTGCAACTCGACCTCATGAAGTCGGAGTCGCTAGTAATCGCAGATCAGCAACGCTGCGGTGAATACGTTCCCGGGCCTTGTACACACCGCCCGTCAAGTCATGAAAGTCGGTAACACCCGAAGCCAGTGGCCCAACCGCAAGGAGGGAGCTGTCGAAGGTGGGATTGGTGATTAGGACTAAGTCGTAACAAGGTAGCCGTACCGGAAGGTGCGGCTGGATCACCTCCTTTCTAAGGAGCATGTGCAACTCGGTTGTCGTCTCTGCGGTATACACAGAGCTAAGGATGACCGAATTTATGTTGCATAAGTCGTACTGCCCTGTTCGGGGTAGACGGCGCTCATGGGTGGAACATTGACATTGTGATCAGAGGAACTGTTGTTTCTTTAGTACGCCGGCTTGCTGGTTGGAACGAGGGGTTTCAGGGGTGCTGGTCTTTGCACGTTGTTGGGTCCTGAGGGACCGGGCTACGGATCTTGTGGATTCGTGTTCGTACCTTAGGGCCGGAGCACTCGTAAGAGTGTTTGGGTCTAACGGATCCTGGTGCTGTTTCTGACTTTGGTTGGGGATGGTGGAGGATACCGCCCGTATTTTGAGAACTACACAGTGGACGCGAGCATCTTAGATTCGACCGAAAGGTCGAGTCACAAGAACAAAACGATGACATCCAACACTTAGGTGTTGGGTCACTCATTGGTCAATCTCAACATCGAAAGGTGTTGCGATCGATTCTTATACTCATGTGATATCAATTTTCTAAGAGCAAACGGTGGATGCCTTGGCATCTGGAGCCGAAGAAGGACGTATAAATCTGCGATAAGCCTCGGGGAGCTGATAATAGAGCTGTGATCCGAGGATTTCCGAATGGGGAAACCCCGCTGGGCGTTGCAAGACGACTCAGTGACTCCCGCCTGAATATATAGGGCGGGTAGAGGGAACGTGGGGAAGTGAAACATCTCAGTACCCACAGGAAGAGAAAACAACCGTGATTCCGTTAGTAGTGGCGAGCGAAACCGGATAAGGCCAAACCGATCATGTGTGATAGCCGGCAGGCGTTGCATGGTCGGGGTAGTGGGACTTTTCAGCTGTTACTGCCGTACAGCAAGGATTACAACGATATATAGACGAATGGGATTGAAAGCCCAGCCATAGACGGTGCCAGCCCGGTAGTCGAAATGTGTCAATGGTCCGAAGAGTATCCCAAGTAGCACGGGGCCCGAGAAATCCCGTGTGAATCTGTCAGGACCACCTGATAAGCCTAAATACTTCCAGATGACCGATAGCGGACAAGTACCGTGAGGGAAAGGTGAAAAGTACCCCGGGAGGGGAGTGAAATAGTACCTGAAACCGTTTGCTTACAAACCGTTGGAGCAGCCTTAGTAGCTGTGACAGCGTGCCTTTTGAAGAATGAGCCTGCGAGTTAGTGATCAGTGGCGAGGTTAACCCGTGTGGGGCAGCCGTAGCGAAAGCGAGTCTTAATAGGGCGAAATAGTCGCTGGTTCTAGACCCGAAGCGAAGTGATCTATCCATGGCCAGGTTGAAGCGCGTGTAAGAGCGCGTGGAGGACCGAACCCACTTAGGTTGAAAACTGAGGGGATGAGCTGTGGATAGGGGTGAAAGGCCAATCAAACTTCGTGATAGCTGGTTCTCTCCGAAATGCATTTAGGTGCAGCGTTGCGTGTTTCTTGCCGGAGGTAGAGCTACTGGATAGCTGATGGGCCCCAAAAGGTTACTGACGTTAGCCAAACTCCGAATGCCGGTAAGTGAGAGCGCAGCAGTGAGACGGTGGGGGATAAGCTTCATCGTCGAGAGGGAAACAACCCAGACTACCAACTAAGGTCCCCAAGCGTGTGCTAAGTGGGAAAGGATGTGGAGTTGCATAGACAACCAGGAGGTTGGCTTAGAAGCAGCCACCCTTGAAAGAGTGCGTAATAGCTCACTGGTCAAGTGATTCCGCGCCGACAATGTAACGGGGCTCAAGCACACCACCGAAGTTGTAGATTTCGTATTTTAGGTAAGCCTTCGTGGTTCAGCCGTACGGAGTGGTAGGAGAGCGTCGTGTGGGCAGTGAAGCGGCGGTGTAAACCAGCCGTGGAGCCTACACGAGTGAGAATGCAGGCATGAGTAGCGAAAGACGGGCGAGAAACCCGTCCTCCGAATGATCAAGGGTTCCAGGGCCAGGCTAATCCGCCCTGGGTAAGTCGGGACCTAAGGCGAGGCCGACAGGCGTAGTCGATGGACAACGGGTTGATATTCCCGTACTGACGAAGAACCGCCCCAACTAATCCAGTAATGCTAAGTATCTGAATCCCCTAGATGGATCCCTTCGGGGTGAAGCGTGGGGCCTAGCGTACGACCCTATGCTGGTGCGGTTAGCGTATTAACAGGTGTGACGCAGGAAGGTAGCTGAGCCGGGCGATGGTTGTCCCGGTCTAAGAATGTAGGCCGAGAGATAGGCAAATCCGTCTCTCATTACGGCTGAGACTCGATGGGTAGTCCTCACGGACGAAATCAGTGATCCTATGCTGCCAAGAAAAGCATCGACGCGAGGTTCAAGTTACCCGTACCCCAAACCGACTCAGGTGATCAGGTAGAGAATACTAAGGAGATCGAGAGAATCGTGGTTAAGGAACTCGGCAAAATGCCCCCGTAACTTCGGGATAAGGGGGGCCTAAGGCGTGAACGGACTTGCTCCGGGAGCGC
>NZ_JBSOQL010000004.1:0-217639 GCF_059767345.1 Salinibacterium sp. VpJ6 | reverse complement strand
TCGGGGTGTGGCTTTCTTGCGTTAGGCGACCATGCGAAGAATTGCTCGGGAGCGCCGGCCAGGCATCCCTGGTCTAGGATCCTCAGCCCAGAAGGCGGAACCCGCGGGCTCTAAAATGGAGACACAACTTCTGTCGCCGGGCGCACCGCCGACAGCCAGTTCTCTGCTTCGAAAGGCTGCGCCATGCACTCGACTTCTGACTCCCATCCGCACACCGCTCCCGCAGTCTCGGTGCCGCACCCTGATCGTGGCGACCCGCGCTTGCCGCACTTGCGCAACGCCACCGGTTTCATCGAGTACATGGAGACTGGGTGGGCTACTCCCGATCGCACGCCCGACACCGTGCCGGGCATCGCCGCGGCCACGGCAGCACACCGCGAGCGGTTGAGCCCCGCGTTTGCCGGCCGCACGATCGTGGTGGTGGGCGGCGTCGCACCGGTGCGCGTGAACGACAACTATTACGGATTCCGCCCCGACAGCAATTTCTTCTGGTTGAGCGGATGCTCGGCCGAAGACGCCGTGCTCGTGATGAGCCCCACAGCCGGTGGCCACGACGCCACGCTCTTCATTCCCGCTCCGGCATATCCGGGCGAGGCAGACTTCTTTGCGGATGCCGCCCACGGCGAACTCTGGGTTGGCTCCGCCCCCGGCATGCCCGAGTGGACTGCCGCGCTGCAGATCGAGACGCGTCCGCTCTCGGAACTCGATGCGGCTTTGGCTCGCGCGAGCGATATCGCGCTGACCGGATCGCTGCACGGCGCCCGCCCGCTGTTGCGCGACATCCCGGTCTCGCACGATCTCGGTCGGGTGCTCTCGGAGATCCGCATGATCAAAGACGAGTGGGAGATCGCCGAACTGCGCGGTGCCGTGAACCACACCATCGAGGGCTTCAAGGCGGTCGCTCGCGAGATTCCGCAAGCCATCGAGTTCGGCGGCGAACGCTGGTTGCAGGGCACCTTCGACCGCTACGCGCGCACCGTCGGAAACGGCACCGGGTACACGACGATCGTCGGCAGCGGAAAGAATGCACCCGTGCTGCACTGGGTGCGCTGCGACGGTCCCGTGAATCCCGACGCCGCCGTGCTGCTCGACATGGGAGTGGAAGCCCGCTCCCTCTATACGGCGGATGTCACGCGCACGCTTCCGGCATCCGGAACCTTTTCGCCCGCCCAGCGCCAAGCGCACGACCTCGTCGAGAAGGCGCACCGTGCGGGACTCGCGGCCGTTGGCCCCGGAAAAGTCTTCAGCGACTTTCATCTCGCCGCGCTCGAGGTGATAGCGACCGGTCTGCACGACTGGGGCATGCTCCCCGTTTCGGTCGATGAGGCGTTGAGCCCGCAGGGCCAGCACCACCGTCGGTACATTGTGTGCGGCATCGGACATCACCTCGGCCTCGACGTTCACGACTGCGCGCAGTCGAGCTACTCCGCGTACCAGAGCGGCGAACTCGTGCCCGGAATGGTCATGGCGGTCGAGCCCGGACTCTACTTTCACGAGTGGGATAACACGGTGCCGCCCGAGCTGCGGGGCCTCGGCGTGCGCATCGAAGACAACGTGATGGTCACCCCAACAGGCCACGAAATTCTCTCCGAAGCACTTCCAATCACGGCGGATGGCATTGAAGGGTGGATGCGGGGCCTCTAACCAAGGACAATGGGGAGCGATCGCTCATTTTTTGAAAGGTGCATACATGGAAATCTTCGCCACTGGCGGACTCGTCCTCCTCATCGGAATCGGGGTGGTCATCCTTGTTGTACTTTTCCTGGTCATGTTGCTGATCGCTCGCGCCTGGTTCAAGGTCGCTCGCGCCGACGAGGCTCTCGTCGTTTCGGGGCGTTCGCAAAAGGACTCCTCGGGTAAGGACTCCGCCGTCACGGTTATCGTGAATGGCAAGGCGTTGGTCAACCCGATCACGCAGCGCCACGAGACAATCTCGCTGCGTTCGCGTCAGGTATCGATGACCGCTGAAGCGCAGTCGGCCGACAACGTGACGTTGCAGGTCGAAGCGGTTGCGATCGTCAAGATCGGTTCGGACCCGATGCTGGTTCGTCGCGCTGCTGAGCGTTTCGCCTCGCAAGACCAGGCCATCGAGCAGTTCACGACAGAGCAGCTTGAGGGTGCTCTTCGTGGTGTTGTTGCCACGCTGTCTGTTGTTGAACTCATGCGTGAGCGCAAGAAGTTCTCTGACCAGATCGCGACGGATGTTTCAACTGAGCTTGCTGAGCAGGGCCTCATTCTTGACTCGTTCCAGATCAAGGGCATCGGCGACAAGGTGGGTTACATCCAGTCGCTCGGTACCCCGCAGATTGAGTCGAAGCGTCGCGAAGCCGAGTTGGCTACCGCCGACGCTAACCGCGAAATCTCCAAGCGCAACATCACCGTTGCCGAGGCAAACCTGATTGAGCAGACCGCGCTCGACAAGAACACCGCAGACTCTAAGGCCGAGGTCGGTAAGGCTAACGCTGAAGCCGAGCAGGCCGAAGCTCTCGCTCGCGCCCGTGCCGAACAGGGCGTTCTGCAGCAGCGTGCTGAGAACCGTCAGGCGGAGCTCGACGCTGACGTGAAGCGTCTCGCTGACGCCAACCTGTACAAGGCTCAGAAGGATGCCGACTCCGACGCTTACCGTCTCGTTAAGGGTGCAGAAGCTCAGGCCCAGATCGCGGCTGTCGAAGCTGAAGCAGTGCGCGTTCGCGCCGCTGCCGATGCGGATGCCACCCGCCTTGCCGGTGAAGCAAAAGCTGCGAGCATCGAAGCTGAAGCCGCGGCTCTCGCTAAGCATCAAGACGCGCTTCTCGCTCAGCGCGCCCTAGAAACTCTGCCGCAGGTCATGGAGCAGTGGGCCAAGGGTTACGGCCAGATCGGTTCTGTCACCGTCATCGGCGGCAGCGGAGCCAGCGGTGGAGACACCGTCGGCACCGAAAGTGCTGTTGCGCTGCGTGGAACGTTCGAGTCGATCAAGGCAGCAACCGGCCTTGACCTCGCGTCGATCATCCAGGGCCGCACCGTTGGTCAGGCTGTAGGCGAAGCCGCTCGCGGAGAGTCGAACGACAGCGCTCTCGGCGCCACGCTAGCGCAGGCAGCAAACACCGTCGCAAACGCTGCGCCTCAGTCGGCTCCGGCCGCTACCGAGGGCGACACGGCTGAGTAGCGTTTGGCACCTCAACTAGAACGGCAATGGCCGGGCATCCTCACGGATTCCCGGCCATCGTTGTTTTTGCCGCTAGGGGCGACGGGGGCGCGTGCCCACTGCGCCTCGAGCGCTAGTCGTCGTCGCTGACGAGTTCTGAGCCCTCGGGATACACGTCGAGCTGGGGCTTGCGAGCGAGGAAGATGATGCTCGCGATGAGGCCGCCCCACACGAGCACGGCGGCGATGATGAAGAACGTGATGGCGATGCCGCTCATTTCTTGAGCTCCTTCAATACTTGGGCGCTGGGCCAGGGGGTGAAGTCATCTGGGTCGTGCTTCCAGCGCAGCGCGGTCATGGTGATTGCCCCGATCAGGATCACCGCGATGGTGCCCCAACCCGCAATCGCGAGGTACCAGAGCGGGTAGCCCTCGTAGCCTTCCGTGACGAGCACGATGATGCGTTGGATGAGCATGTAGAGCAGCACGGCGGGCGCCAGAATTCCGACGAGAAGCTGCCAGATTCGCCCGACCTTGAAGGTGGAGACGGCGTTGAGGTGGCCGGCCAACTCTGGCCCCTTACGGAAGACCCAGATCACGAGGATTGTCGCCGCAATTGCCGCACCGACGATTCCAATGTTGTTGGCCCACTGGTCGACGGTGTCGAGGGTGATGAGTCCGGTGGTCGTAGAGAACAGCAGTACCGAAACAACGGCCAGTGCCGACCCGACCCGGAGCGATGCCTGGCGGGAGGTAATCCCGAACTTGTCTTGGAACGCGGATGACACGACCTGCAGTACTGACAACAGCGAGGTGAAGCCGGCCATCACGAGCGAGCCGAAGAACAGTGCCCCGAAGAGTGGCCCGCCGGGCATTTGCGAGACGATCGCGGGGAACGTGATGAACGAGAGGCCGACGCCGGTGAGCCCCTCGAGCTCGTCGACACCGACGCCCTGTTGGAACGCAAAGAAGCCGAGCGTCGCGAAGACACCAATGCCGGCGATGATCTCGAACGAGGAGTTCGCGAACGCAACAACGAGAGCGGGTGCTGTGACGTTTGCCTTGCGGCTGCGGTACGAGGAGTACGTGATCATGATGCCGAACGCGATCGACAGCGAGAAGAAGATCTGGCTGTAGGCCGCGATCCACACGCCGGGGTCGCTCAGGGCGGAGAAGTCAGGGGTGAAGAGAGCATCCAACCCGGTCATCGCGCCATCGAGGAACAGAGCGCGAACGACGAGGATGAGGAAGGCCACGACGAGCAGCGGCAAGAAGATCACGTTGGCGCGCTGTACGCCCTTGGCGATGCCGGACCCGAGAACGGCGAGCACTGCAACCCAGACGAGCACGAGGGGGATGAGCACGGCAGGCACGAACTGCGTGCTAAAACCGGGGTCTGAGGTTTGCAAGAACTCACCGAGGAAGAAACCTGCGGTGTCATCGCCCCAGCGCAGGTCAAAGCTGAAGGTGAAGTAGCTGGCTGCCCACGCGACGACGGCGGCGTAGTAGACGGCGATGACGATGCAGATCCAGACTTGGAACCAGCCAAGCGACTCTAGCCACTTGCCCGCCTTGCCGCCGAGACGACGGAACGCGGTCGGCGCTGATCCGCGAAAGCGGTGCCCGATCGCATAGTCAAGAAAGAGAATCGGGATGCCGGCCGTGACCAGTGCGATCAGGTACGGAATCAGGAATGCCCCGCCACCGTTCTCGTAGGCGACACCGGGGAAGCGCCAAATGTTGCCGAGACCCACGGCGGAGCCGATGGCCGACAGGATGAAACCCAGCTGGCCCGACCACTGTTCACGCGGCCGTGAGGCGACCGTTCCGTGTGCTCCCGAATGCTGTTGCGCTGACACAGTTGCTCCTCTGCGTGATGGTCACCCGAATGACCGTCGCTGGGGCCGCCCCGAAATAGTGGCCCGCTACCCCCGAAGGAGTGTTCTCACGTTAACACCGTGGGGTGCCAGATGGCGACATGTGACGGTGAACGATGGCGGTGGGCTGGCGCTACAGCGCTGCGGTAAGGGCGTCAAAGGGGAGCTCGACCCCGAGGATGTTTTCGGCCGCGCGGTGACCGGAGCGTAGTGCCGCGGTAACGGTGGCTGGATCATCCGTCCACGTTGCTTCGCCCGCAAAATGCAGCACGTTCTCGACCGGCGTGGCCATCAGATCGTGGTCGTCGGGCGTGGATCCCGGGGTCATGTACGCGTACGACCCGTACGAGTAGGGATCGTCTTGCCAGCGCGTCACGAGCACTTCGTCGGGGTGCTCGACGCGCTCGCCGTAGAGCCCGCGCAGAGCATCGAGAACCGACGAGCTGATGTGTTCGTCGCTCCACTCGCGCGCCTCGATAGCGCTGGGGCCGGCCGCGAACGTGAGCAGGGTGGGAACACCGTGCAGATCGGTGAGATCGTACCAGGAATGCCACCACTTGCCCGCCTCGCCCTGCTGGCGAATCGCGTAGACGCTCTCATCCCAGAAGCGAGTGGGGAAGCGCAGAAAGACCTTCTCGAAGTTGTTCATCTCGAAGCCATCGATGGCGTGGGTGAGCCACTCGGGCAGTGCTGGCTCGAACGTGAGATCGCCGCTCTTGAGCACCCCAATCGGCACCGTCACGATCACGCGGTTCGCAGCAAACTCACCCTGCGCGGTCGCAACCGTTGCGCCTTGCTTCGACCAGCGGATGCCGGTGACCACATGCTCGAGACGCACGTCGAGTCCCTGCGCGAGATTCGTTGCCAGCTCGTCGTAACCGTCGGGGAACACCACCTCGTCGCCCTCAACCGTGTCATCGTCGAGACCGTGCGCATCGAGCAACCCGGCGTGCACGCCGTACTGCTCCTCGGAGCGGTGCAGCACGAACTCGCGCACGCGCTCCGCCCGATCGAGGTTCCAGCCGAGGGTGGAAAGCGCGGCATCGGTCGCCTGCTCATACGACGAGCCGAGAGTGGAAGCCTGCACCGCCGTGGCAAGATGCGCGTCGAAGGTGCGTACGTCATCCGCGAACTGGGCGACAGCGTCGTCGCTGAGGCGCTCGCCGGTGGGGCTGTAATAGGCGATGGGGCGGCCGGTGGGTTGGTAGCTGCCGACCGTGAACTCGGCCGTGCGCATGCCGAAGGCGTTGACGATTTCGGTGAGGGGGTTGTCGTCGATGCCGTGAATCCAGGATGCTCCGCGGTCGGTGGCGACGTCGCCGGAGCGTTCGGTGAAGGTACGGCCACCCGTGCGGTCGCGGGCTTCGAGCACGAGCACGCGCTGGCCCGATTGGGCAAGAAAGCGTGCCGCGGTGAGCCCGGAGACTCCGGCGCCGACGACGATCGTGTCGAAGCGTGTTGCGGCAGGGTCGACGGTGGGCGCGCTAGCGAAGTCGGTCATGAGGTCACAGTAGCAACGCGGTGTTGGGTTCGGATGACCTTGACGTCGGTTTGGGGTGTACCCCACGTGGGCGGTTCGCGACCGCGACCGTCCGTAAGGGGAACCTATTACGGTCGGTAGTCTTCGCGGTCTTCGTAGAGTGAGCGAGCGCTGGGATCCGCGCTTCGGCCACCGTTGGCCGCTCCGCCTAACTGGGTAAACACGAATGCCAGGCGCTTAGCGACCCGACCCATCAGATTGAGAAACCGTTTCAACATCGTCGGTCCCTTCTCGGTTAGCTCAACTATATTCAGCAACGCAGTTCGACTGCAATACTCTCCTCCGCATCCCGGAGTTCGAACGGTGTCACAAGCGGAGCGCCGAACGCGCTGATGTCGTCACACACGCTTCGGCCTCTCACCCAGACGCTTCGGGAAGCCCAGCGGTCACTCGAATTGGTTGTCGAACAGCCAGCGCTGCGGCCTTCGTTCGACGCCGAGATTCGCTGATCGCGACGTCGAGTGTTGAGGTTGTCAGTG
Source organism: Salinibacterium sp. VpJ6 (assembly GCF_059767345.1). Lineage (NCBI taxonomy): Bacteria > Bacillati > Actinomycetota > Actinomycetes > Micrococcales > Microbacteriaceae > Salinibacterium > Salinibacterium sp. VpJ6. The sequence continues at coordinate 210,618 of NZ_JBSOQL010000004.1, read as the reverse complement.
CGCCAATTCTGGGGCCACGAAAGAATCGCAACTCTTGCTGGTTCACCGCATTTTCGAGGAACTACGTCTAGACGTAGTTTCTTAACGAGGCTCTCCCAACATAGGATCAGAACATGGGAACGAGAGTCGCAACAGGTCGTACGCGCACAGCACGCACGACGATGTTCGCGGCTGCAGCATCCGCCCTCCTGCTCGGTCTCACTGGCTGCACCGCGGCTTCGGATGCGACCGCCACGACCGACCCGAACGATGACCGCCCTGTTGTGCTCACGACCTTTACGGTGCTCGCTGATATCGCCGAGAACGTGGCCGGCGACAACCTGCGGGTGGAATCCATCACCAAGGTGGGTGCTGAGATCCACGGCTATGAGCCCACGCCGGGCGACATCGCCAAGGCGGCCGACGCTGACCTGATTCTCGACAACGGGCTCAACCTCGAAGCGTGGTTCGCGCAGTTCGTCGACGGTCTCGACGTGCCACACGTTGTTGTCTCTGACGGCGTAGACACCATCAACATTGCCGAAGATGCCTATGAAGGGCTGCCCAACCCGCACGCGTGGATGAGCCCACTCAACGCACAGATTTACGTCGACAACATGGAGGCCGCGTTCGCTGAGCTCGACCCCGATAATGCCGCCGACTACGCCGCAAATGCTGAGGCGTACAAAGCTGAACTGCAACTCGTGCACGATGAGCTCACCGCAGAACTGGCCGAGCTTCCCGCAACGCAGCGCGCGCTCGTCACCTGCGAAGGTGCGTTCTCCTACCTCGCGCGCGACTCCGGCCTGACCGAGCAGTACCTGTGGGCGGTCAACGCCGAGCAGCAGTCGACGCCGCGCCAGATCGCATCCGTCATTGAGTTCGTGCGTGCCAACGACGTGCCCGCCGTCTTCTGCGAATCCACCGTGTCCGACCGCTCTATGCAGCAAGTAGTCGAGGCCACTGAAACGAGCTTCGGCGGAACCCTCTACGTCGACTCCCTGTCGGAGGCCGACGGCCCAGTGCCCACCTACCTCGAGCTGCTGCGCCACGACGCCGAGACCATCATCGCCGGGCTGGGCGGGGCCTCCCAGTGAGTGCGCCTGCCATCGAAGTGCGCAATGTCACCGTTCACTACGGCGATGTGCTCGCGCTCGACAACGTGAGCCTCAGCCTCGCGCCCGGCCGCATTTATGGCCTCATCGGCATGAATGGCTCGGGCAAGTCGACCCTTTTCAAGACGATTACCGGGATGCTACGCCCCGACCACGGCACAGTCACGCTGGCAGGTCAGCAGCCTGCACTCGCGCGCAAGGCCGGAGCGGTCGGCTACGTTCCGCAGAGCGAAGACGTGGACTGGGCGTTCCCGCTTTCGGTTCGCGATGTGGTGATGATGGGTCGCTATGGCCACATGGGTTTCTCGCGTCGCCCGAAGGCTGCCGATAAGGCTGCCGTCGCCGAGGCGCTTGCCCGCGTTGAACTGACTGACCTCGCTGACCGCCAGATTGGCCAGCTCTCGGGCGGCCAGAAGAAGCGGGCGTTTGTGGCCCGCGGCATCGCTCAGGGCGCGACGATCCTGCTTCTCGACGAGCCGTTCGCTGGAGTGGACAAGCGCTCCGAACGCACGATCACGATACTGTTGCGCGAGCTCGCCGCCGAGGGAGCCACCGTGCTCGTCTCCACCCACGACCTCAATGCGTTGCCGAAACTCGCCGACGAGGCGATCTTGCTGATGCGCACGGTGCTGCTGCAATCCACTCCCGCCGAGGTGCTGAAGCCCGAAAACCTCGCACGGGCCTTTGGCCTCGACGTCACGGCGGGAGACGCAGAATGAACCCTCTCGATTTCCTCCTCGAACCCCTCAGTTACGACTTCATGGTGCGGGCCCTCGCCACAAGCGTGACCGCCGCCATCGTGTGTGCGGTGCTGTCGTGCTGGCTCGTGCTCATCGGCTGGTCGCTCATGGGCGACGCTGTTTCGCATGCGGTGCTCCCCGGTGTGGTGCTCGCCTATGTAGTGGGCGCGCCCTTCGCACTCGGTGCTGTCATCTTCGGCTTCCTTGCCGTCGCCCTCATTGGCATCGTGCGAAACACGAGCCGCATCAAAGAGGATGCCGCCATCGGCATCGTCTTCACCACCCTGTTCGCGCTCGGAATCGTGCTCATCTCCGTCACGCCCTCGCAGACCGACCTCAACCACATCATCTTCGGCAACCTCCTCGGAGTCTCCTGGGCCGACCTCGCCCAAGTTCTCATCCTCGGCGCGATCACGCTCACGATCCTGCTCGTGAAGCGCCGCGACTTCACCCTCTACGCCTTCGACGCCACCCACGCCCACGCGATCGGCCTCAACCCCAAAGTGCTCGGCGCTGCGCTGCTCGGCCTACTCGCCCTCACCGCCGTCGTCGCGCTTCAGGCCGTCGGCGTCGTTCTCGTCGTGGCCCTGCTCATCATCCCCGGCGCCACCGCGTACCTGCTCACCGATCGCTTCTCGCGCATGCTCGTGATCGCCCCGGTAATGTCGGCGCTCGCGGCCGTCACCGGGCTGTACCTCAGCTACTACCTCGACACGGCATCCGGCGGCATGATCGTGCTCGTTGAAGGCTGCATCTTCGCGCTCGTCTACCTGTTCAGCCCCACGCAGGGTGTGATCGGTAAGCGCCTCGGTGCGATGAAGCGGCAGCGGATGCTCGCCGCTCAGTAGCTCGAAAGGCACCGCCTGCACGCGGAACCCGCGCGGTGCGCCTCAGGTCATGCCGTGAGGGTGCCGCCCGATACGTAGAGTGCGTCGGTCGCGCTCCGGCCCAGGCTGATCGGCACAGCGGATTGGCGCACAGCACCGTCAGTCGCCTCGCCCCGCGCCTCACGGCTCGCCTCACCGCTCTTGCCACTAGCGTCATCGACCACAACGACCTCGAGCGCATCCGAATACGGCGCCCCGGCGTTCACGCTGAGGGCCGCTTCGAACACGATTCCGCGCTCTTCGAAGAACTTAAGTAGCTCGGGGTCGTCGTCGGAGATGCGTTCCACGACCACGGTGCTGCCGGGGGCAATGCGGGTGAGCTGCACGGCATCCGGGATTGTGATCACGCCGTCGGCGCTGGGGATAGGGTCGCCGTGCGGGTCGCGGGTGGGGTGTTCGAGAAACTCGTCGATGCGTTCCACCATGAAGTCAGAGACGGCGTGCTCGAGGTTTTCGGCTTCGTCGTGCACTTGATCCCAGCCGTAGCCGAGCACGCTCACGAGGAACGATTCGATGAGGCGGTGCCGGCGAACCATCGCCACGGCGTGCGCGCGACCCACGTCGGTGAGGGCGATGGAACCGTAGCGGGCATGGTCCAGGAAGCCTTGATCGGTGAGGCGACGCACGGCATCCGAGACGCTTGAAAGCGTGTAGCCGGTGCGCTCAGCGATCACGGTGGCGGTGACGGGGGAATCTGACCATTCGGAAAGACTCCACACAGTCTTCAGATAGTTCTGGGTGCTGACCGAGAGCTCTGTGACCGACATGCGCCCAGTCTAAAGCCGAAGATTCAAGTACGGGTAGACGTAGTTCACGGCGTTTGCCCCCGCCGGGAGAACATCAGGCGGGGGCAAACGAGTGAAGAAAGTTAGTTGAACATTCCGTCGAGACCAAGGTCACCGCTGATGCCACCGATGAGGTCGTCGGTGTCGATAACACCGTCGAGGATGTCGTCAACGTCCACGACGTCAGTCACGTCGGTGACCACGTCGGTGGCGTTGTCTACAACGTCGGTTGCCTGAGTGGCGTTGTCGACGACGTCGGAAACGTTGGCGTCGTTCGCTACGTCAGACACGTTCGCGGAGTCGCTCACGTTGCCGACTGCGGTGTCGTTGCCGGATGCCACGGGTGCGTTGATCTCGTTGCCGGAAGCAACAGCGTTGCCGTTGAGAAGGTCACCGTTGAGGATGCCGCCGCCGAGGATGTCTCCACCCAGAAGGTCAACGTCGCCGACCTCGGGTGCTACAACGACGGGGATGTCGGTCTGCTTGGGGGAGGAGTAGGAGTATGGCTTCGTCGAGGTGTAGCTGTCACCGGTTGCTGCCATGGCGGGAGCTGCTGCTCCGACTGCGATGAGGGCTACTGCGGTAGCGGTTGCGCCGAGCGTTGTCTTCTTCGTAAATGCGTTCATGACTGAACTCCTTCTTACGTGGTCGGCCTCCGTAGAGGCTCTGCGTCTCGAGGCTTTCCCGAGGCGCAATGAGTACTCCGGAGTGCGGGTGTGACCGGTTTGGGGGTCATGTCGAAAAAGTGTGAAATCGGGCAATCGGGGGTGCGGATGCCGGCTGCCGGGTGCGCGCAGATCCGCATGTTTCCGGGGCTGAGGTCACAAGCTGGCAGTCAACTGAGGGGAATCTGGTGAACTGCCCAGTGCTGCATCCAGTGGGCTATTCGGCGGCGGCAGCTTTCACTGCCGTGTACGCCTCGAGGGCTTCGCGGCGGGTTTCGGCGAGATCCACGATGGGTTCGGGATACGCGTCGGTGCCGAGTTCGGGAATCCAATACGAGACGTAGGCACCCGTGGGGTCAAACTTTTTCTGCTGCAAGACCGGGTTGAACACACGGAAGTAGGGGGCGGCATCCGCACCAGATCCGGCAACCCACTGCCAGTTGGCGGGGTTGCTGGCTTCGTCAGCGTCAACGAGGGTGTCCCAGAACCACTGTTCGCCGGCGCGCCAGTCGATGAGCAGGTTCTTGATGAGGAAGCTCGCGACGACCATGCGCACGCGGTTGTGCATCGTGCCGGTGTGCCAGAGCTCGCGCATCCCGGCATCCACGAGGGGGATGCCGGTGCGGCCGCGGCGCCACGCGTCGACTTCGCTGACACCGGCAGGCTCGTTCACGTCGCCGAGCTGGTCGACGGTGTAACCCCAGGGGAAGGCGTTGTAGGCGGGGCGGTAGCTGTCGGTCGCGAGGCGCGGGTTGTCGAAGAGCAGGGCGGTGGAGAATTCGCGCCAGCCAATTTCGCTGAGGAACTTGGCGACGTTCTTGCGGGCCGCGGTGGGCACATCGGCGGAGCCGTTGCCGTTACCGGAGTCGCTGTCGTTGCCGGCGCCGCTACCGTTGCCGCGCAGCCGGTTCCAGATCTGGGTAGGGCTGATCTCGCCGAACCGCAGGTGTGGGCTGAGCCCACTCGTGGCATCCACGGCAGGTTCGTCGCGGCGGTGATAGTCGGCGAGACGTTCGGCGACGAAACTTTCGAGGCGATCGTGGGCGCCATCTTCGCCGGGAGTCCAGGTCTCGCGCAGTCCCTCGGCCCAGTCGGGGCGGGTGGGCAGCAGATCCCAGTCGGCGAGGTCGTCGCTCGCGGGGGAGTCGGTAGGCCAGCTCAGCTCGGCTGCGGTCGGCGCCGGCAGTGCATCTCGCACCGGACGATCTTGTGCCGCACGCCAATACGGAGTGAAAACCTTGTACGGCTCGCCCTGCCCATTGCGGATATGCCACGGCTCGTTCAGCAGATTACCCTGATGGCTTTCGACCGTGAGCCCCTGCTCGCGCAGACTCGTTTTGAGGCCGGCGTCAATGTCGCGGGCTGCCGTGTAGCGACGGTTCCAGTGCACCGAGGCGGCGCCGAGCTCGTCCACGAGCGCCGGCAGCACCTGCGCGGCCGGGCCGTGACGCAGCGTCAGCTGGCCGCCTAGATTCAGTAGGGCGGCATCCAGAGCAGTGAGGCTGTGATGCAGCCACCACTTGCTTGCCGCACCCAGCGGACGGATGCCGTCGCCGGTTTCATCATGAACATAGACAACAACAAGCGGTCGGCCTTCGCTCGCGGCGGCCGTTAGCGCAGGGTTGTCGGCTAGTCGCAGGTCGTTGCGCAGCCACACGATGGAGGGCTGATTCTGGTTTCCGCTCACCCCTCAACTCTAGGGTCGGCGGCTGACTATTTAGCTGAGCGGGTGAAAGTGCTCGCACTGCCACTGCTGGGTGTCCTGGGCCTGGCGATTGCGGGTATCAGCCCAGGGTGGGTACACGCGGAAACCGCGCTTGCCGCCTAGCCCGTCGACCGAAACGATGCCGCGGGCGATCAGCGTGCTGACCGGAAAGATGAAAGCGCCAAAGCCGTTGCTAGCGCGGGTGACGACAACGAGGTGCTGCGTGCCATCATCGCTGGGGAATGGTTGCGTAGTGCCATCCACGTCGCGGCGCCAGACCGTGACGAAGAAGCCGGGCTTGGTGGGGGTGAGTTTTGCGACCCGAAACCGGGTTGCAGCAGGAAGCGTGGTGACGGCCCCGTACTCGGCGTTGTCGGGCTCGGCCACGAGTTGATCGTGTTCGAGCAGCGCGTCGCCAAGGATGCGGATGACGTGGGCAACATCCGGATGCACTGGGGCGGTGGTCACGGTGTCCGTTCGATTCGGCGGTCGTGTCAGCCTAGGCCGTGCGATCCCCAAAAATCGCGCACCGCTTAAATAGTTCGAGGGCCGGTTTCAGAGGCATGAAACCGACCCTCTCCCTTTGCACCAAGAGTGTCCTGCAATCACATTCCGCAGTAGCTGCCACAGCAAACAACCTCTGCTCTATGAATGTATAACGGAAAGATAACGCTGTCTAGTTACCGTTCCGTTATTTTTGGCAAATTTCCAGAAAAGTCTGTCTACCCCTGCGTTTCTGGGCAAAACAGGCCGAAATGGAATGCTTTGTGCGCAGATGAGCAGCGGGGTTCGGCTGCCGCTCGCTGTGCCGCTCGCCCCGGCAGGAAAGCTAGTTCAATGCCACGATCTGGCCGACCGCGGTGTCGAGCTGCACCATGCTGCCAAAGGTTGCACCCTTAAGCGTCATGACGTAATTGGAGCCATCTGCCGAGGGGGCATAGTTGACCACGGTGCCTTCGGGCAAGATCGTGAGCGCGTGCCCGTCCGGTGTCGAGAGGGTGCCGCCGGGGGTGGCAAGGCTCAGGCTGGCGGGCTTGCTCTGCGGCGCGATCTGCTTCAGCACGAACTGCACGGTGCCAAGATGTTGAATGAGCGCCATCCGCTCTTCGTCGGCGGATGCGAACGACGCAGGCGCGGCGACCGGCGCTGGCGTGATGATCTCGGTGGTCTGGCCGGTCCCGCCCGTAGCCGCGCTTTCGGCGGGCTTCGACAGGGCTAAGCCTTCCGAATCAAACGTGAATTCTGTCTGCGCGACCTGAAATGTCAGGGGAGAGTTGAGAGCCGACCCGTTGAGATAGAAGTTGGCGACAAGTGCGGTCATGAGAAGCGTTCCAAAAGCGCCCAGCAGGATGCCAATGATTGGACTTAGCCGGGCGGTGGCCTCCCGATAGTGGCGAAGTCTGAGGGCGTAGAAGCCGTAGGCGATCGCAGTGATCCCCACCGTGGATGCAATGTATCCGTTCCCTGCTCCCGCCGAAGCGATGGGGAACAGGGCAAGCCCGGCAGCGATGATGCCGAAGACCAGTGAGAGTCGTCCAGGCCCATTGCGTACCAACTTCCGCGGGGCGAAAGTGGTCGTCGACCGATTCGATGAGTAACGGTAGCTATCTGCCGGACGATAGTTGTTGTTTTCGGGCGGCGACCAATCCCGTGGTCCAGCTTGCTTCATGGATTCCCCTCGACTCGCACCCCCGCGCGAGCATCACTCAATTCTTGCAGCCGGAGGCACCTCGGCGGCTACCCCAGAAGGGGTGGAGAGGTCTTTTAGTTGCGTTGATTGCCTCACTTCTGACACTATGAGCGCGGCAGATTTCCCGCTACTGCGGGGCCCTGGAAGTGGACTTTCAAGTCGCGTTTTCAGACGTCGGTCGTTATTTAGGCGAAGCGCGTCGCAATCTTTTCGCGACGACCGACAGGTATCACCTTGCCCCACTCTTCCTGCGCAAAGCTGCGCTATCTCACTATGGTTCAGGCTTCTCTCGCTCTACGGGCTATCGCTTCCTCGGGCGATCCACGCCGCCGAGAGAAAGCGCTCTACTGGTGTGAGCGGTGCCGCGCCTTTCACCTGACATCGCAGGCTGGCAATCAGAACAACAAATGGATGCGCGAAGCGGCGAAGCGAGTGAGGGCTCGCGCGCCGCTCGCAGTCCCCTAGTGCGCCGAGTCGACGAGCTTGAGCCCGACGATGCAGCCGACGAGGCCCATGAGGAGCAGAATCTTGACCCACGAGACGGGCTCGCCGCCGAAGATCATGGCGTAGGCCACGGTCAGTGCGGCGCCGATTCCTACCCAGATCGCGTAGGCGGTGCCGATGGGAATCTCGCGCATCGCGTAGCCGAGGCCACCCATGCTGGCGAGAATCGCGACGCCGAAGACGACCGTCGGCCAGAGCTTCGTGAAGCCCTCCGACTTGCCGAGGGCGGTAGCCCACACGGCTTCGAGCACGCCAGAAAGAATCAGAATAAGCCAGTACACAACAGTCTCCTTGGCCAGTCTTGTCGCATACCCGGTACTGATCCGTCGTCGGGAGCCGACTATTGCGGCTACAAATTCAGCGTAGCAAAGTGGGTGCGCCTTGGCAGCGGCGAGCAGCATCGAGCACAGCGTCGAGTGTGATCCCGCGTCGATCCATGACCTGCGCCCCTGAACCGGATTCACCGAACTCTTCCACGCTCACCACTTCGCCGTTGAGACCGACCCAGCGGTACCAGCCATCCCCGCGTCCTGCCTCGACGGCAACACGGGCGATGATTGCCGCCGGTAGAACCGACTCGCGATAGGCAGCATCGCTCGCCGCAAACCACTCCACGCTCGGCATCGAAATCACGCGGGCAGCAACACCATCCGCGGCCAAAGCCTCCGCCGCCTCAATGGCAAGAGCAACCTCGCTGCCAGTGGCGATGAGTGCGAGATCGAGGCCCTCGCCGTTCTGCCACGCAACATAGCCGCCGTGGGCGACTTTGGCATCCAAGTCGTCGCGTTCGTGCAGAACGGGAACGTCCTGGCGTGAGAACACGAGGGCCGTGGGGCCTGCGGGTTGCGCTATCAGGCGCTTCCACACCGAGACGACCTCGGCGGCATCCCCGGGACGCACCACATCCAACCCGGGCACGGTGCGCAGTGACGCTACTTGCTCAACGGGCTGATGAGTTGGCCCATCCTCACCAACAGCAACGCTGTCGTGAGTAAACACATAAACGACGGGCAACTGCATCAATGCAGCGAGGCGGATGCTCGGTCGCATGTAGTCGCTGAACACGAGGTACGTCGACGCAAACGGTCGCCATGGCCCCTGAATTGCGATGCCGGTGAGTATCGCCGCCATGGCGTGCTCCCGAATCCCAAAGCGGATGAATTCGCCGCCGGGGTTACTCGCGGTCACGGCGGAGCCGGGCACCTCCACCCCGGTCGAGCCGGCGAGGTCTGCCGATCCGCCCCAGAGAGATGAGACGTTCTGCAGTGCTTTGATGGCGACGCTGTTGAGCTTGCGAGTGGCCGACGGGGTGCCGGCGGTGGGAACCTCAATGCCGTTCAGCGCGCTGAGGGCTGCGGCGGCATCCGGATTGCGGAAGGCGTGCCAGGCGCTCGCCGCGTCGGGGTGTGCTGCCTTCCACGTTCCCAGCGCTGCGTTCCACTCTTCTTCGAGGGCCTGGCCTCGGGCGAGAGCGCCGCGGCTGAAGCCGAGGGCGTCGTCGGTGACGAGATCGTTGAGCGGAGCATCCGCAGCGAAACCGAGTGAAGTCTTGATGGCGGCAACTTCGTCGTCGCCAAAGCCGCCGGAGTGGGCGGCGGGCTTGCCCGAGAAAGCGGCCGAGGGGGCGCCGATCACGCTGCGCACGGCCACGAACGTGGGGCGGCCATCGCGAGACTGCGCTTCAGTGAGCACCGCTTCGATCTCATCGAGGTTGCTCGCGTCGTTGATCTCGAGAACTCGCCAGCCGTAGGCGGCGTAGCGAGCGCGAACGTCTTCGCTGAAGGCCGCCTCGCCAGTGGAGTCAATGGTGACGTTGTTGTCGTCCCAGATCACGATCAGGTTGTCGAGGCCGAGGGTGCCCGCCAAGCTCGATGCTTCGCCGCTCACGCCCTCTTGCATGCAGCCGTCCCCGGCGATTACCCAAATCGCGGAGTTCAGAATCTCATTGTCGGGGGTAAACAGCGCGCGCTCGCGGCGGGCGGCCAGCGCCATGCCCACGGCCGAGGCGACTCCTTGCCCGAGCGGGCCGGTGCTCATTTCAACGCCAGGGGTGTGCCCGAGCTCCGGATGCCCGGGGGTGCGGCTATCGAGGGTGCGGCTCTTGGCCAACTCGTCGAGCTCAAGCCCGTAGCCCGTCAGGAATAACTGCACGTAGAGCAGCAGGCTCGCATGGCCGGCGGAGAGCACGAGGCGGTCGCGACCCAGCCAGTCAGGGTTGCCGGGGTTGTGGCGCAGAATCCGCTGGTAGAGCACGTGCGCGAGGGGCGCCAGCGCCATCGCAGTTCCGCCGTGGCCGTGGCCCTTCGCCTGCACCACGTGGGCGGGAATGGCGATCGCGGCGCGCAGCGAATCCGCTTCGGCGGGAGTGACGTTACCTGAGAAAGGGAGGCCGGTGTCTGACATACCTGACACTTTGGTCTACTTGTGTACTAAAGTCAATGTGTGCGGAAGGATCCGCCCAGTCACGAAGTAGACTTCCCTGACGGTAGGTCACAATGCGGAGGACAAAGCTATGGCGCACGTGATCTCCACCGGTTCTGGCGTCGTGCTCGACCTCATCCGTTCGGGTCAGGCCACAACGCGTACCGATCTCATCTCCCAGCTCGGCTGGTCGCGCATCACTCTCGCTCGTCGCCTCGACGAGTTGCTGAACGCCGCGATTATCGTCAGCGCTGGCCAATCCGATTCGCGTGGTGGGCGCCCGCCCGAAGAGTTCGTCGTCAACAAAGATGCTGGCCTGTTGCTCGCGATGGACATCGGCGGCTCGCACTCTCGGCTCGCCATCACCGACCTCGTTTCCACGATCCTGCTCGAAGACGAAGCAGACATCGGGCTCGGTCACGGCCCCGACGACATCTTTGACTGGAGCTGCCAGGTTTTCGACCACATGCTCGCCCAGCTCGGCAAGTCTCGCGCCGACGTGCGCGGAATCGGCGTCGGCGTTCCCGGCCCGGTCGACTCGGCCAGTGGCCGCATCGCCTCGCCGCAGATCAATGCCCAGTGGGCGGATGTCGTGGTCAAGGATTACTTCCCCGACGATTACCGTGCGGTCTTCGCCGTCGATCGCGACGTCAACATTCTCGCGGTGGGCGAGCATCGCTTGGGCTGGCCGGAATACGACGACGCCATCGTTCTGAAGGTGGGAATGGGCATCGGCTGTGGTCTCGTGCTCAATGGTCGGGTCTATCACGGCGGTCGTGGCGGGGCCGGCGATCTGGCCCACTCGCCCTCCGGCGGCGACGACGAGTGTCTGTGTGGTCGCGTCGGCTGTCTCGACACGGTGGCCAGCGGTCGGGCGATCGCGCGCGAGTTGTTGGCGAGTGGCGCTGCTGTGCGCACGAGTGCCGACATCGTGGCGCTCAGCGACTCTGGGCACGAGGGTGTCGCAGCCCTATTGAAGGCAGCGGGGGAGCACATCGCGGATTCACTCGTCGACCCCGTGGCGCTCTTGAATCCTTCCGCCGTCGTGGTCGGCGGCAATATCGCGCACGCGGGCGACGTCTTTCTGGCGCCCATCCGGGAGCGATTGCTGCAGAACGCAACGGCGTTCTCGCGGCGCGACCTAGTGGTGATTCCGGCCAAGCTGGGTCATCAGGCTGGCGTGATTGGGGCATCCCTCATCGTGCAGGATGCGCTGTTTGAGGCGGATCGTATCAGTCGCCTCACTCGTGAGAATGGCGCTTCTCTCGCCCACTATGGCGAGAAGTAGCCACTTAGGGTTACTCGTAGACATAAGTCCCTCTTTGGCGCTAGGCTCGCAATCGCCCAGAGCATTCACTCACGGTGAAAGCTCAACGGACGAGCGAGAGAGCAGGATGCAGTGAGCGCGACCTTGGCAGACGAACTCAGCGATGACGCGATTGTCCTCGGTGCTGAGGCGAGCGACTGGCGCGCTGCCGTGCGGCTCGCGGGCGCTGCTCTCACCGCCACCGGCTCGACGACTGACGAGTACACCGCCGAAATGATTCGCGCGGTGGAAGACCTTGGCCCCTACATCGTGATCGCGCCGGGAATCGCTCTCGCGCACTCGCGGCCATCACCCGCTGTGGTGAAGACGGGGATCAGCTGGGTAAGCCTGGCAGAGCCGATCGAATTCGGCCACGCCGCAAACGATCCCGTTCGACTGGTTGTGGGCTTAGCGGCCACCGACCACGATTCCCACCTTGCCACCATGTCGAATCTCGCTGGCGTTCTCAGCGGCGATCTCGACCGCCTCCTCGAGGCGACCGATCCAGAACAACTCCGGGCAATCATCCGAGAGAACACGCAGTAAATCACTCTCGAAATCGAAAGGCACACTCATGAAGATCGTTGCGGTTTGTGGAATGGGAATCGGCACCTCGGTTCTCCTCAAAATGAACGCGGAAAAGGTGCTTCGCACGCTCGGGGTCGACGCCGAGGTGGAGGCAGCTGACATCGGAGTCGCGCGCGGAATGTCGCGAGACGCCCAGATCGTGCTGACCTCTGAAGAACTCGCTCCGGAAATCGGAGATGTCAGCGCCGAAGTCATCATCATCGACAACTTCTTTGATCTCGAAGAGATCACTACCAAGCTCAAGGCCGCGCTACCCGAATAGTGCACCGCCTTCTCGGCTAACTAACCAATACAAGGGAGAACACAATGGAGTGGCTTGTTGTAGTCCTGAATTTCATCGGACAACAGATCCTCAATGTGCCGGCATATCTCGTCGGCATCATCACCGCGGTCGGGCTCATTGCCCTCAAGCGGCCAGCCGGAGCCGTTATCGGTGGCGGTCTTAAGGCGGCACTTGGCTTCCTGATCCTGGGCGCCGGTGCCGGAGTCGTCGTCGGTTCGCTAACTCCGCTCGGCAACCTCATCCTTCTGGTCACGGGCGCGCAGGGCGTTATCCCGACCAACGAGGTCATCACGGCTCTTGCCTCGGTGGAGTACGGCGCCACCAGCGCCTACGTGCTCACCCTCGGTTTCATCGTGATGCTCGCGCTTGCTCGGTTCACGCCGCTCAAGTACGTGTTCCTCACGGGTCATCACATGGTGTTCATGGCGCTGCTTCTCAGCGTGGTGCTCTCTGTTGGTTTCGGCCCCGACCTCAACTGGCTCGTCGTTCTCATCGGAGCGCTGCTGCTCGGTGTGATCATGGTCGTGATGCCGGCGTTCGCTCACCCGTGGACAAAGAAGATCACCGGGGACGACACGATCGCTATCGGTCACTTCGGAACCCTCGGCTACATCGCGGCTGGTGCCGCTGGTCAGGCCACCGGTCAGAAGAGCCACTCCACGGAGAAGATCAACTTCCCGCAGGGCCTCAAGTTCTTGCGCGACTCCATGGTTGCTACCGCCATCTCGATGGTTCTCATCTACCTGGTCTTCGCCGTGTGGGGTCTCATCGCTCTGCCGCAGCAGGAAGCACTCGACGTCTTTGGTGCTGCTGACAGCGGCGCGTACATCATGGCTGCGTTCGCTCAGGCTCTGCAGTTCGGAGTCGGTGTCGCGATCATCCTCTACGGTGTGCGCACCATCCTCGGTGAACTCGTTCCCGCCTTCCAGGGCATCGCCGAAAAGGTAGTTCCCGGAGCCAAGCCGGCGCTCGACATCCCGCTGGTCTTCCCGTTCGCAGCTAACGCTGTACTCATCGGATTCCTCGCATCGTTCCTCGGCGGGCTCATCTCGCTCGCACTGCTGGCAACGTGGCTCGGACCGGTCTTCGGCCTCGCGCTCATCCTCCCCGGCATGGTTCCCCACTTCTTCACGGGTGGTGGCGCCGGTGTCTACGGCAACGCAACCGGTGGTCGCATGGGTGCCGTCGTCGGTGGATTCGTCAACGGCGTTCTCATCACGATCCTTCCCGCCATCCTGCTCCTCGTTCTCGGTGAGCTCGGCTTCGCGAACAGCACGTTCGGCGATGCAGACTTCGGTTGGTTCGGAACCCTGATCGGTGTCAGCCTGCTCAGTGGAGTGCCGGCCGTGGGAGTCGTGCTCACGATTCTTATTGCCGTCGTACTCGTCGTGGCGGCATCCATCTTCCAGATTCGTGTCGTCAACAAGGGCTGGCTGCCTGGCGCTAAGAGGGACGCATGGCTCGCCAGCGAGACCGAGAAGGCTGACGCTGAGAAGGCAGCAGCAAAGGTCTAACTCACAGAACCAGGCATCGGGTGCCTTGGGCGGGCGTCATCCCACGGGGGATGGCGCCCTTTCTGTTTGTCGGCGAGCCCGCGAAACGGCTTACTCGAATGCCCGCACAGAATCAGGCACGCGGATGCCGGAGCGCAGGTCGGGCGTGGCAACAACCTCCACGGCTCGAGCTCCGAACCGCACGTGCCCGCCCCACGCATCGCCCGCGATGTCGGCGTCGGTGTCATCGGGCCAATCGTCGGAGGTGCGCAACGACCATTCCGCGATCGGCAGCGCCAGCACGAGCGTCGCTGCGAGTTCTTTCTTAGTGTTCGGGCGCACTTCGGCCAGGCGGCCGGGGATCAGCTTCTCGGTGATGGCATTGACGGCGGCGGACTTCTCCTCGCCTTCCAGCGCCCGAAATGGTCCAAACAGTACGGCGCTGCTGTAAACCAACGACGATTCGAAGGCGGAGCGGGCCACCACGATGCCACCGACGGCAGTGACCGAGATCGCGACGGGCGCACCAGAAACGAGCCGCATCCAGCGTGAGCCACTGGAGCCGTGCACGATCAGCTCATCCCCGAGGCGTGCAACTGCGGTCGGCAGAACTCCGGGGGTGCCGTCGTCATGAACGTAGGCGACGTTCCCGACGATCTCCGAGTCGAGAAGTGCGTCGAGGGCGGCGCGATCGCGCGACATCTTCTCGGGCATCCGGGTGGCATCAGTCCTTGTCATCCCGCCAGTGTGGCACGCGGGATCGCGGTCTACTGGCCGAACGACGATATGACAAGCACACTTGACACATCACAGATATGTAAAGCATGCTTGTCACATGGAATCTGAAGTAAGAGACAGACGTCAGGCCGCAGGGCTTTCCCAAGCGGCCTTGGGCGCAGCGCTAGGCGTTTCTCGCCAGACCATTAATGCAATCGAGACGGGGCGTTACGACCCATCCCTGATTCTCGCGGTGCGGCTTGCCCGGTTCTTTGGGTCGACGATTGAGGAAGTGTTTCACATTGAAGACAACGACTAGTTTCACAGTTTCGACCATCAACGTGGTGCTGTTGGGCCTTCTGCTCGCCGGCGCGGTTGTCACGGGGCTCTTCGCCAACTGGTTCGAGATGGCGCTGTTGCTCGCCGCGGCCGTGTTCATTTTCGTCAGCGCCGTTTATGCGCGGGGCCAGAAAGCGAGCGACGTCACTCGGCTCAACGCCATCGAATACCGTGACGAACGCGACCGCCTTCTCGCGAAGAGTGGTTTCGCCGTCGTGGGTGTCGTTGCGCTCGTTCTTGCCATCGTAGAGTTCGTGCTCGCGGCGGTGTTCCAACACCTGGTTTTGCTCGCTTCGGCCCAAGTGCTCGTGCTCTGCGCGGTGTGGGGTATCGCTAACTCAGTTGCGGCAAAGCGCGGCTAGCCTGCCACGGGGCTCGCCCGCATCCAGACTTCTGAAGCGCCTCCAGCGGGGTGAACGCGTGCGCCCTAGATGAAGTCCGGGCTGGGCGTCGAGGCGAAGCGTACCGAGACATCCGGATGACGGTCGTAGCGGTAGCCAATGCCACGAACAGTACGAACAACATCTTCGTACGCTCCGAGCTTGGAACGCAGGCGACGGATGTGAACGTCGATGGTGCGCTCGTTGGGAGCCTCGTCATCTTCGGCCGACCAGAGCGTCGCAATGAGCTGGGCGCGGTCGATGGTCTGCGATTCGCGCAGGATAAGGAACTGCAGCAACTCGAACTCTTTGTAGGTAAGGGCTGCGGGGGAGTCATCGATGAGCACGCGCTTGCGGGAGAGGTCAACGACTACGCCGCTCGCGGGCTTCTCCTCGGGCTCTTCGACCTGCCGGTGCTTGGCGAGAGCAGAAGGATCCTGCAGGGCGAGGCGCACGACGTCAACATCGCGTCCACCAGCGCCGACGGGGGCGAGGGCCACGGCGGCGTGAGTTTCGGAGTTCGGCACGAGCTGCTGCGTGAGCTGCTTGAGCTGCTCCACAATCGCGCTCAGGTCGGTGCCAGCAGCGGCGGCCTTGAGCTCGTCGATGCCTACGTAAAGCACAAAGCCGCGGGCTTCAGTTCCCTGGGGAACAGCGCGCAGGTGCGGCGCTTCGGTCGGTGCGGCCGGAGCCGGTGCTGCGGCTGGGCGGGTGTCCCGCGCAGGCTGCACAGCGAGCGACAGTTCGCGCGTGGTGCGCGGTGCTGCGTGCGGTGCGCTGTGAGCGGGAGCCGCGGGAGCGAAAGAGGTGCGAGGGGTACGTTCGATTGTTGCAATTGACATGGGTCCAGAAATCCTTGGATAAGGGTGAAGGGCCTCTGATGATGAGGGTGTGATCCTTCGAGATAAAACAGGTGTGTCAAGTCAGAAAGTCGCCGTTATGAGGACGAAAATCTGGGGGCATTCATTCTGGTGAGAACGCCCGGCTCAAGGTTGGCCTACTAGGCACACATTCGACAACACAGCATCGCGCGTGCCGGCACGGTGCTCGAAAGCAGTGCGCCAGCGGTCCTGGAAGCCACGGGGGCGGTCAGGTCGCGAGTGTGTACGGTCATGACTGCAACTATGTTTCATGCAGCGCGCGTCTGTCAAGTTACGCGCGCGAAAAATGTGCGGCTAGACGAGGCCGTACAGGCGGTCGCCGGCGTCGCCGAGACCGGGAACGATGTAGCCGTTCTCGTTGAGGCGCTCATCAAGTGCGCCGAGCACGATCGTGACATCTTGGTCGCCCATGGCCTTCTCGAGCGCAGCAAGGCCTTCGGGGGCGCCGAGGATGCAGACAGCCGTGACGTCGGTAGCACCGCGGTCGAGCAGGTACTGAATAGCCGCGATGAGCGAGCCACCGGTAGCGAGCATGGGGTCGAGTACGAAGCACTGGCGGTTCGAGAGGTCGTCGGGCAGACGCTCGGCGTAGGTGTCGGGCTGCAGGGTTTCTTCGTTGCGCACCATGCCCAAGAATCCAACTTCGGCAGTGGGAACGAGCTTGACCATTCCTTCGAGCATTCCGAGACCGGCACGAAGAATCGGCACGACGAGCGGCTTGGGCGAGCTGATGGCCACACCCTTCGTCGCCGTGACGGGCGTCTCAATGTCGACCTCTTCAACGCGCACTGAACGGGTGGCTTCGTACGCCAAAAGCGTGACGAGCTCTTCCGTTAGCGCCCGGAAAGTCGGGGCGGCGGTGTTCTTGTCGCGCAGCACGGTGAGCTTGTGCGTGATGAGCGGGTGGTCGGCAACGTGAACTCGCATAGGCTAAATCTACTTGAGGTACGGACCACTTGGAGAACCGATCGTGACAAAGTTCGATCATTGGATGACGCGGGCCATCGCTGAGGCCACGCTCACGGCCGATTCTGCCGACGTTCCGGTGGCTGCTCTGGTCTTTGATCAGAACGACAATCTCGTCTCCATCGGGCGCAACGAGCGGGAGCTCACGGGCGACCCCACGGCGCACGCCGAGGTCGTGGCGATCCGGGCAGCTGCCGCGGCCACCGGTTCGTGGCGGCTCGACTCCATGACTCTCGTGGTCACACTGGAGCCGTGCACGATGTGTGCTGGCGCGATTCTGCAGGCCCGCATCCCGCGCGTGGTGTTTGGGGCGTGGGACGAAAAAGCCGGCGCATCAGGCAGCGTTAATGATTTGCTGCGTGACCGCCGGCTTCCGCACAAGGTCGAGGTTGTGGCGGGCATCCAAGAGGCTGAATGTGCTGCGCTGCTGACGGACTTTTTCGAGGCCCGCCGCTAGCGCCCGCCCGCCCGCCCGCCCGCTCGCGGGGCGTGCGAGGCGCTAGTTGCTAGTTGCCTAGTGCCAGAGCACCGCAACGAATACGTTGATGAGCGCGCCCATGCCTGCGAGGTGCAGGAACGGTAGCGCCGCCTTCTCGTTGCCGCCGTTTGCCAGCGCCTTGGCCTGACGCGCTCGAGCAACCAATACGGCGGCAAGGACAACAACGGCAAAGGCCGTCTTCACCGCAATCTTCGCGTTGTTCACGTCGGCGTCGCCGGCCTGCAGAACGCCGACGAGGGCGAGCCCCGTGACGAGCTGAGTGATTGCACCGATCAGCATGGTGCCGAACTCGAAGCTCTTCTTGCGACGCATCTGCAAGAAGAACGATCCCAGAATCAGCGCGAGTCCGAGGATGTGGGTAATGAGCAGCAGGGACCGAACGAGGTCAAGGGTTTCCATGGAAGGTGATCTTTCTTAGTCGTTGCCCACGATGACGATGGTGTCCGTGGGCGGAGCGGCTTCGGGCGGGCGACGGTAGACGTCGGGTTCGATGTAAATAACGCGGGCCATGGGCTCGGCCTCGCGGATCTCTTTCTCCACGCTATCAATGCTGGCAGCAACATCCACCAGCCGGGTCTGAGCGCCGAAGTCGACCTTGGCGGCGACCATGAGCTCTTCGGGGCCGAGGTAGAGCGTCTTCATGTGGATGAGCGAGCGAACGTCGGGGTGCGCGTTGATGGCGTCGCGGATAGTGTTGCGCTGCTTCACCGTCGCACCTTCGCCGACGAGCAAGCTCTTGGTCTCGATGCCGAGAATGATCGCGACGATGATCAGCAGAATACCGATGGCGATCGTGCCGATGGCATCCCAGGTTGAGTCGCCCGTAATGACCGTGAGACCGACGCCGAAGAGGGCGAGCACGAGACCGATTTCAGCGGCAACGTCTTCGAGTAGCACTACGGGAAGCTCAGGTGCTTTAGCGTGACGCACAAACGCGATCCAGCTCTGCTTACCCCGAACAAGGTTCGATTCCTTGACAGCAGTGCGCAGCGAGAAGCCTTCAAGCACAATCGCGATGAGCAGCACGGTGATCGGCAGCCAAGCTTGCTCAAGCGGGTGGGGATCTTGCAGCTTGTGAATGCCCTCGTAGAGCGAAAACACGCCACCGACCGAGAACAGGATGATCGAAACGACAAACGCGTAGACGTAGCGCTCGCGGCCGTAACCGAACGGATGCTCGGCATCCGCATGCTTCTTCGCTTGCTTGCCACCGAGCAGCAGGAGGGCCTGATTGCTTGTGTCTGCAACGGAGTGCACGCTCTCCGCGAGCATCGAACTGGACCCCGAAATCAAGAAGGCAATGAATTTGGTCACGGCAATTCCGCCGTTCGCCGCCATCGCCGCGAGGATTGCTTTGGTTCCGCCTGACGCGCTCATGCGATCAATCCTAGGATGTTCACGTGACTACTTCCCTTCCTAACATTGCAATTGTCGGCGCCGGATCAATGGGAGGCGCCATCCTGTCGGGTTTACTTGACCCTTCAGTGACCGTCAGTGGGGGCATCCGCGTCACGAACCGCACGGAAGCGAAGGCTGCCGCGGTGCGCTCTGACGGTGTCGAATCATTTGCCTTGGAGAATACTCCGGATGGCAATGCTCGCGCCGTGAAGGGCGCCAAGGTCGTCATGCTGGGCGTAAAGCCCGCGATGATCCCTGACACTCTCGCCGACCTCAAGCCGTTCTTGGAACCCGATGCGATCGTCATCAGCGTTGCCGCTGGTGTCACGACGGCGCGGATGGAAGCCATCGTCGACAACGTCGTGTTGCGGGCTATGCCCAACACTCCCGCCATCGTCGGTAAGGCCGTGACGGGGGTGAGCGCTGGGTCGCGCGCCACCGAAGACGACCTCGCGATTGGTCGCGCCGTGTTCGAGACAGTCGGCACTGTCATCGAAACTCCCGAATCTCAGATTGATGCGCTCAGCACCATCTCGGGATCCGGCCCCGCCTACGTGTTCTTGATTCTCGAAGAGTTTGCTCGCACCGCCGAAGACATGGGGTTCACGCCCGAGCAGGCACTGACGTTGGTGGCGGGAACGTTCGAGGGTTCTCTTGCTCTACTGGCGTCATCCGACAGCTCTCCGGCGCAACTCCGTAAGCAGGTTACGAGTCCGAAGGGAACAACCGAGCGCGCCGTGGAGCAACTGCAGGCCGCCGACCTCAAGGCGATCTTCGACCGCGCTACCGCTGCGGCGCTGGCTCGCGCCAAGGAGCTCGCTGCGGGCTAGCGCAGCTACTTCCACAAGCGACCGCGAGCGGGCACGGGTGCGTTTAAAAGCGGCCGTGCAGGGCGCGCGAGCGTCGTGACATCGAGTCGATGATCACGGCGAGCAGCAACACTGCTCCCGTGACCATGTAGCGCACCGAGGAGTCGAGGCTGAGTAGCGTGAGGCCGCTTGAGATCGATTGAATGACGACGATTCCCAGCAGGGCCGACCACGCACTTCCGCGACCGCCGAAGAGGCTGGCACCGCCGATGACGGCTGCCGCGATGGCGGTGAGGTTAGTGTCTCCGCCACCACTGCTCTGGTTGGCGGCGGCCAGGCGTGATGCCGCCAAAATGCCGCCGAGTGCGGCGAGCGTCGCGCTGACCATGAAGACGGAAATATACACCCGATCAACGCGGATGCCGGCACGCCGGGCTGCTTCGACGTTGCCGCCGACCGCGTAGATGGAGCGCCCCCAGCGCGTGCGCTTGAGCGCGAAGTCCATCCCGATCACGAGCACGATGAAGAGCAGGAACATGAGCCCGATGCCGCGATCGGTGTTGAGGTACCACGCTCCGAAGAGTAGGGCGACGATCATCAGGGCGCCGCGGAGCAGGATCGCGGTTCGTGACTCGGGCAACAGCCCCGCGCGGCTGCGACGATTCGCGAGCGAGAGATGGGCGCCCACGTAGGCGAGCGTCGCGACTCCGGCGAGCACGTACGAGAGCCACGCGGGCAAGAACATGAGCTGGGCGAATTGCACGATCCAGGAGTCGAACGGGATGTTGATCGAGCCGAGCTTGCCCAGTACCCAGAGCTGCAGGCCGAGAACGCCGAGAAGACCGGCGAGAGTGATGACGAAACTCGGAACGCCGAAGCGCGTCAGTAAGAAGCCATAAAACCATCCGAAGATCGCGCCAGCGGCGAGCGCTGCAGCGATGGCCGCGATGAGCGGCCAGCCCAGTTGGGTGAAGGTGACAGCGAGAATCGCGGCGGCGAGGCCGGAGAGCGAGCCAACCGAGAGGTCGATCTGGGCGAGCAGGAGAACGAGCACGACGCCGAGGGCAATCGTGCCCAGGGCGGCGGACTGCATGGCGAGGTTCACGAGGTTGGCGCTCGACAAAAAGGTCGGGTTCAGAATCTGGAAGATCGTCCAGATGAGGGCGAGGCCGACCACGACGGGAATCGCCCCGAGGTCGCCACCGCGCACCCGCGAGCGGAACGCCGCCCAAGACTCGGCGATTCCCGTAGCGGGCGGAAGGTAAACGGCAGGCGTGTTGTTCGTTGGCGGGCGGTTCTCAGAAGTGCTCATGAGCTGAGTCCCTCCTTCACGCGAGTAAACGTCGCCCCGGTCATCCCGGCCCGCCGGCTCACAGCGTTGTCGGTGGCACCGGTGATCGCCGCGATGATGTCTTCGTAGGTCACGTCGGCGACGGCGAAGTCGCCGTTGTTGCGACCGAGTCGCAGCACGACCACGCGGTCGGCGACAGCCTGCACATCCGCCATGTTGTGGCTCACGAGCACAATGCCGTGACCGCGCTCGCGGAGGTGCTCAATAAGGTTCAGCACCTCAGCAGTCTGCGCAACGCCCAGGGCGGCGGTGGGCTCATCCAACACCACAATCGACGGGTTACCGATGAGCGAGCGCGCAATGGCAACGGTCTGCCGCTGGCCGCCCGAGAGGCCCGCGACGGGAGTGCGCACCGATGGAATCTTGGCGGACAACTGACGGAGCAGCGCCCACGTCTGCTGTTCCATCTCAACTTCATCGAGAGCACTGCGGCCCAACTCGCGCCCCAAGAACAGGTTGGAGACAACGTCGAGGTTGTCGCAGAGCGCTAAGTCTTGAAACACCGTGGCGATACCGAGGTCGCGGGCGTCGGTGGGGTTCGCCAGCGACACTTCGTCGCCGCGGTACGTAATAGTGCCCGAGCTGGCCGGATGCACGCCCGCCAGTACCTTCACGAGCGTCGACTTTCCCGCACCATTGTCGCCCACGATCGCAACAACCTCGCCGGGGTAGATGTCGAGCGACACGTCATTCAGGGCGTTGATGGCACCGAACTGCTTACTGATTCCGCGCAGCGACAGGATCGGTTCATCGTCTGAACTGGCCGGGGTGACCTCGGTCATAAGATGCTCTCTTCCTTGAGTTCATGCGTGGGCGTCGGGGTGGATGTGCGTGTGGGCGAGTGTTCACTGGCGCTGCCGTGGATCATCATTGAATCCCCGCCGCCGCACACGCAGCGGCATACTCCGCCGTGCAAATTTGCTCGACCGTGTAAAAACCGTCTGCAACTACGGTCTCCATGATGTTGTCGATTGTCACGATCACGGGCGTCAGCAACGTGGTCGGGATGCCGTTGGTCTCAGGGCTCTGACCGATCAACTGTTCGCCGTTGAGTAGAGCAACCGCGTGGGTGGCTGCAATCTCGGCTTCACGCTTGAGGTCCTTGTAGATGGTCATGTACTGGTCGCCGCTCACGATGCGCTGAATCGCGGTGAGTTCGGCATCCTGGCCCGTGACGGGAGGCAGCGGGGTCACTCCGCCCGCTTTGAGCGCTGCGATCGCTCCGCCGGCCGTGGCGTCGTTGGCGGCGTAGACCCCCACCAGGCTGTCGCCGTACTGCGTGACTTGGCTCGCCATCCACTCTTGGGCTTTGTCGGGGCTCCAGTCGGGGGTGTCGAACTCGGCCACGACGGTGAAGGCGCTGCCGTCAATCACGTTGTGGGCGCCGCGCTTGAAGAGTCGTGAGTTGTTGTCGGTGGGGGAACCGTTGATCATCACGATGTTGCCCGACGACAGGCCCTGGTCGGCGAGGCGTTCGACGAGGGCTTTGCCCTGCAGCGCGCCGACTTTTTCGTTATCGAAGGACACCCAGAAGGCAAGCTCGGGGCTGCCGATCAGGCGGTCGTATGAGATCACGGGAACCTTGTACGACTGAGCGGTGGCCACGATTGTCACTGCTGCCGAGGAGTCGACGGGGTCGAGCACGAGCACGCTAATGCCCTGAGCAAAAGCCGATTCTGCCTGTTGCTGTTGCTTGGCCGGGTCCTGGTCGGCGTTGGCGTAAATCACGTCGCACTCGGGGCACAGTTCGGCCACCTTCGCCTCAAAGAACGGGCGATCGTACGCCTCGTAGCGCGCCGTCTTCGATTCGGGCAGCAACAGGGCAATCGTGCGCGACCCATCTGAGCCAGTGCTTGGCATCACGAGCCCGCAGCCGCTCAGGGCGAGCATCACGAGCACGGCGGAGGCAATCACGCGCAGCAGGCGCGAGCGGGTGCGGATCATGAGTCGTCCGAGTCCGAGTCCGAGGTGTCTGCCGAGAGAGTGGTTCCGGATCCGATGGAGAGTTGGTCAATCGCGAACGCAATTGAGCCCAGCAGTTCGCTGCGCGGCCCGAGTTGGCTCTGAACGAGGTCGGCGGCCTGCCCCGAACCCACGATCACCGAGCGTTCCATCGCGTGGCGCATGGGGCCGAGTAGGAGCTCGCCCGCCTGCGAGAGTTCGCCGCCGACCGCAATGCGCTCGGGGTCGAAGACGTTACTGAGATTGCCCGCGGCGATGCCGAGGTGGCGTCCCGCATCGGCAATGGCTCGGATGCACGCGCTATCCCCGGCGATTGCCCGCACCACAACATCGTGCAGCTTGAGACCGCGACGGCCCGTGCGCACCGACTCGACGATGGCTTGACCGCCGGCGAGAGTTTCGAGGCATCCGCGATTGCCACACCGGCACAGGGCGCCGTCTTCATCGAGCACCATGTGCCCAAATTCACCGGCTGCGCCGTGATGGCCACGGAATACTGCACCGTTGAGGATGAGGCCGGCACCGATACCGTCGTCGATGCTCACATAGAGCGAGTTGGGCTTGCCGCGCAGGGCACCCGAGCGAAACTCGGCCAGCGCCCCCAGATTGGCGTTGTTGTCGACGTACACCGGGCTGTTCAGGCGGATGCCGAGTGATTCCGCGACCGGAACACCGTCCCAGCCGCGCATGATTCCGGTGCGCGAGATTATGCCCGTCGCGGCATCCACCGGAGCGGGCATCGCGAGTCCCACCGCCAGAATCTCGTCATGGGTGGCATCGACAGACTCGAGCATGTCGGTGATGAGCTGGGCAGCACGGTTGAGTTCGTTGTCGGCGCGATGGTCTTTCGCGAGCGGCATGTGATGTTCGGCGACAACCGTGTGGGCGACGTCCGACAGCGCTACACGCATGTGGCGCTCGGAGAAATGCACGCCAACTACAAGGCCGAGTGCGCGAGCGAGAGTGACTTGATGGGCGCGTCGACCGCTGCGCGTGCTCATTGTTGTGGCGAGCACGCCAGCAGTGACGAGCTCTTTCACAATGTTGGAGACGGTGGCGGGGGAGAGCCCGGTGACACCGGCCAGTTCGATCTGCGTGAGGCCACCATGGTGCTTCACCGCGTCGATGATGCGAGCGCGGTTAGCTTCGCGGAGCGAAGTCTGCGACCCCGGGGTCGCCCGTTTTTTGCTCACGGAATCAAGATACAGGTAGCGGGCGGCCGCAGATCAGTCCACGAACGGGGCTAGGTTGCGAGAGTCGCAAACTTTTCGATGTCTTCGGAATTGCCGCTGACGATCACGAGGTCGTGGTTGGAGATCACGGTCTCGGGCGTTGCGTAGGTGAATTCCTTGCCCGGAGACTTCACGCCGACCACGGTGATGCCGTACTTGCGGCGCACTTGCGACTCGCTCAACGGCAGGCCGCGGATGGGCTTCGGGGGATACATCTTCACGATGGCGAAGTCATCATCGAACTCGATGAAGTCGATCATCCGGCCCGATACCAAGTGGGCTACGCGCTCGCCGGCTTCGGCTTCGGGGTAGATCACGTGGTTGGCGCCGATGCGGTTCAAGATCTTGCCGTGCGAACGGCTAATGGCCTTGGCCCAAATCTGGGGAATCTTGAGGTCAACGAGGTTCGCGGTGATGAGCACGCTTGCTTCGATCGAGGAGCCGACGGCGACCACCGCGATGGAGAAGTCTTGCGCGCCGATCTGCTGAAGAGCATCCAGGCTGCGGGCGTCGGTCTGCACGGCGTGAGTGACGCGCTCCGACCACTTCTGCACGAGGCTGAGGTCGGCATCGACGGCGAGAACTTCGCGGTCGAGGCGCTGCAGCTGACCGGCGGTTGCCGCTCCGAAGCGGCCGAGTCCGATCACTAGGACCGGCGCATTGTGCGGAATCTTGTCAACCAACGATGGGCCTCTCTTCTGCTCTCGTGAACAATTGACGGCGCTGACTGGCCGCAAGGGCTGCCGCCAGAGTAACTGTTCCCACTCGTCCGGCCCACATTGTGGCGGCAAGGATGTACTTGCCACTATCGGGCAGCGACTCGGTAAGGCCGGTAGAGAGCCCACAGGTGGCAAAGGCTGAAATGACGTCAAAGAGCACCCTGTCGAGCGGCTCTTTCGTGATTTGCAGAATCGCGATCGTCGACACCGCGACAATCGTTGCTCCCCACAGCGTCACGCTGACGGCCAAGCGAAGCACGTCGGTCGGGATGCGGCGCTCGAAGGCGTGCATGTCGTTGTCACCGCGCGCTTCTGCCAGCGCGGCCAAGAACAGCACGGCCAGGGTCGTGACTTTGATCCCGCCGGCGGTCGAGGCAGAACCGCCCCCGACGAACATCAGCATGTCGAAAACGAGCAGAGTCGACCCGTTGAGTTCATCGATGTCGATCGTCGAGAATCCACCCGAGCGCGTCATGGTTGACAAGAAAGTGGATGTCAGGGGCCTAGAAATCAGACTCTGCCCACCGATGGTGTTGGTGTTGTTCCACTCGAGCACCAGCACGGCCAGTGCCCCGATAAAGATCAATAACACCGTGGTGAAGAGGGTGAGGCGAGCGTGAACCGAGAGACGCGCGCCGTCCTTGAGGTTACGAACTACCGCGAAGATCACCGGAAAGCCGAGGCTGCCGAGGAACACGCCCGTTCCGATCGCGCCGAGCATCCACGGGTCTTGAGCGAATGCTTCCATGCCGCTTGCTGCAGGAACGAAGCCGGTGTTGGTGAAGGCGGATGCGGCGAAGTAGAAGCCCTGCCAGATGGCGGGCCACACGTCGAACCCTTCGACCAGCAAGCGGGGGATGATCACGAGAGCGAGAACGAACTCGATCGCGAGAGCGCTGATGGCGACGGTCGCGAGCAGCCCGCCAATCTCGCCGAGGCGGATGGCTTGAGACTCGGAGACGGGGCCGACGTGGATGCGCGAGGGGTTGGTGTCGCTCGCGGCGATGAGGCGCTGGCGCAAGCCGAGCCGGCGTGAGACCACAAGGCCCAGCATGCTCGCGAGGGTGAGGACGCCGATACCGCCCACCTGCAGGCCGATCAGAATCGCCGTATTTCCGAAGGCGGACCAGTGCGTTGCCATGTCGACGGTCGTGAGCCCGGTGACACAAATGGCAGAGACAGCGGTAAACAAGGCGTCAACGAGGGGAGTGGCTTGACCGTCGCGAGCCGAGATAGGCAGTACGAGCAGTGTGGTCAGAACGACAACGAGTGCGGAGAAGATGGCGATCGCGAAACGCGCGGGAGTGGCAGCGGCGAAACGATCGATCACATCGCGAATGCGAGCAAGGAGGCTGCGTTCACGAGGGTGTGCACGCATGGGTGCCCAAGAACTCATCTAATTATCTCCCCACGCACAGGAGGCAATGGTACTCCTCAGCAAGCCCCGGTACCCTGTCTCTCATGGCCGACATCTTTGACGTAGTAGCCGATTCAACCCGGCGTAGCCTTTTGACGGTACTGCTTGAGCAGTACATCGCCTCGGAATCTCCGAGTGGCGAGCTCAGCGTAAGTGAGATTGTCGAGAAGCTCGATTTGAGCCAACCGACCGTATCCAAGCATCTGAAGGTGCTGCGCGACCACGGGTTGGTGTCGGTGCGTGAAGACGGCCAGCACCGCTATTACCGCCTCGACTCGTCTCCTCTCGAAGAGGTCGAAGACTGGTTGATCCCGTTCTTGAGCGCGGACTTCCACGACGACTTCGACGACGAGCTTCGCGAATCGACCGGCGCGTTCGCTGCCTGGTCGGGGGCGGATGTCGGAGACAACTTCGGTCGTCGTGTCGCCGAGCGCACGCACCAAGCTCGCTCCGCGCTGCACGATGTCACGGAGGCCGCCAAGCACCTCCCGGGCACCGTGCGCTCTCGCATCTTCGGCAAGGATTAGCCCTCAGGCGCGCCGCGTAGGCGTTATTAGGGGTGGACAGCGAGTCACACCAGCCTCTATTCTTACCGATTAGCACTCCAGTCACATGCTGGGTGCGTCGTTTAGTTATTGAGGGCGCTGCGCAGTTGGTGAAAATCGCGCGGTAGCCAAACCAAAGGGGCTGGTCCGATGTCGCGGGATCTTTCTGAGATGCGCTTTCTCACCGTCGCTGAGGTGGCGGACATGATGCGTGTTTCAAACATGACCGTGTATCGACTCGTTCACTCTGGTGAACTGCCTGCCGTTCGCTTCGGTCGCTCGTTCCGCATCCCGGAATCGGCTGTAGCAACTGCTGTTGCACCCCCAATTTCTGAGGTCGGTTAGCGGCAAACGTTCGCTCTGGGTTGGTTCCCAGTTCACCGAGACTTTAAAACCCGCCCGGTGCGGTAAACTCTTCCGGTATGTCTTTCCGCGGTTCTGAATCGGACCGGGTCGGTTCGTTCAGAAATCAGTGAGGTTCCTATGGGTTCAGTCATCAAAAAGCGTCGCAAGCGTATGGCAAAGAAGAAGCACCGCAAGCTGCTTCGTAAGACTCGCCACCAGCGTCGCAACAAGAAGTAACTAGTCCCAATGACTAGGTGACCGTCTTTCTAGACGGTCACAGCTCAAACACCCGAGCGTTCATCTGAACGATCGGGTGTTTGAGGTTAACGGGAGCTTTTTCGAACGCTCTTGGCTTGCCGCTTCACGCGTTTGCGCGCCTCTTTGAGGCCGGCACGGTTGAGGGGCATGATTTGCCACCCCATTGTTTGTGCATGGTGGGTGAGCTTGACATCCGCGTTCACGGCTACACGATTGCCGACGGCGCTCAGTAGCGGGATGTCGTTGCTGGAGTCTGAATATGCCCAGCACTCTGCCAGGTCGGCTCCCACGCGCTCAGCGAGCTCTGTGGCAACAGTGGCTTTTTCGGGGCCGTGAAGCACGTGGCCCTCGAGTTCGCCCGTGAGAAGGCCGTCTTCGGCGCGCACGCGCGTGCCCAGCGCTCCGGTGAGGCCCAGGCGCTCGGCAATTACTTGCGCCACAAACTGAGGCGTTGCGGTGATGAGCCACACTTCGTGGCCTTTCGCGAGGTGCTCCTTAGCGAGGTCGACGGTCTCGGGCCACAGGTTCGGCAGAATGTCGCGTTCGTAGATTGTCTCGGCAAGCTCAATGAGCGTCTGCATCGAGTGGCCGCCCACAATCTCGAGAGCGCGCTCGCGGGCGTTCATCATGTGTTTGTGGTTTTCGCCGACCGCTACGAAACGAAACTGGTGCCAGGCGAAGCGCGCAATGTCTCGCCAGCCCACGATTCCTCGTCGCCAAGCTTCCTTGCTGAGGTAGTAAGCACTCGCGCCGCGCATCAGCGTGTTGTCCACGTCGAAGAAAGCCACAACCGCGTTATGGCTCGATGGGGGCGCCGTTACCTCGTGCATTCGCATTATTCTAAGACCGTGCCCACGAAACGTCTCACATTAATTGGAAAACCGGGTTGTCATCTCTGCGATGACGCCCGCGAAACGATTAATGCTGTCATCGCGGAACTGCCCGCAGAGTGCTCGGTCGAGCTTGTTGAGCAGTCGATTCTGGATGACGAAGCTCTTCACGCCCAGTATTGGGATGAGATTCCTGTGGTGCTTATCGACGACCGCGTACACACCATCTGGCGTGTCGAATCGCAGCGCTTGAGCGCCGCATTACTGGAGGAAGCCGAATGATCCGTCACGTTGTTATGTGGAAGCTTAACGCTGAGGATGCCGTCGGCCAGAAGGCGGCTGTGGATGCCATGGCCGCCGCGCTCGAACCGTTGGTTGGCCAGATCGAGGGCCTCGAATCGCTGACGGTGCGCGCGGATATTGCAGCGGTGGACTCGAACTGGGATGTCATCCTCGTCTCAGACCACACATCGCCCGAAGCACTCGTTGCCTACGGCACCCACCCGCTACACGTGGAAGCGGGAGCCGTAGTTAAGGCGAACACTCGCGACCGCGTCTGCGTCGACTTCGAGTTCTAGAAGCTACTTGCTTACGCTGATCGGGCCGGTCATGTGATTCTTGATCGAGTCCCGTTCAGCGGCTAGCGACGCGAGCGTTCCGCTGTCGAGACCCGGCTGGAGCATGTCGTCGAATGGGTTTCCCATGCCGCTCTTGGAGTGCACAACTTCGGCGTAAGCGGTTGCGGCCGCAGCCACTTTCGCACTTGCTCGCTGCGCCTTCTTGAGCGAAACAGCAGAACTGCCCACTATCTCGGCGTGCTTGTTGAGTGCCTTCTTGAGATCCTTGAGTGCAGCATCAATTTTCTTTGACATGACGTCATCCTGCCTTAGTGAGCTATGCGCTGGCTATGGGTTCGGTGTGTCGAACTGTGAGGCCCTCGCGAGCCCCACAGGGCGGCTACGGAGTGAGGCGGGTTGGTCCGCGGAACAGGTACGTTGCTTCGCGCAGGTTCGGTAGTCCGAGCAGAAGCATCAGTACGCGACCGAGGCCCATGCCGAATCCACCGTGTGGCGGTACGCCGTAGCGGAAGAAGTCGAGGTAGAAGTCGAGCTCCTCCGGGTCCATTCCCTTGTCGCGAATCTGCGCCTCCAACACGTCAACGCGGTGCTCACGCTGGGCGCCAGTGGAAATCTCGACGCCGTTGAACACGAGGTCGTAGCTGTTCGTGAGACCTGCATCATCCGCGTGACGCATGTGGTAAAACGGGCGGATGCTGGCGGCGTAGTCGGTCAAGAATACGAAGTCGTGATCGAAAGTTTCTTTCACGTAGGCGGCGATCTGGCGCTCACCCTCCGGGTCCATGTCGGCGTCGGCGCGCGGCACGGTGTAGCCACGGTCGCTGACGATCTGCTTGGCCTCAGCCAGCGGGATGCGGGGGAACGGGCGAGTGGGCACCGTCATTTCGATTCCGAACAGCTTCTCGATCTCGTCGCCGTGCTTGTCTTTAACAGCCTGGAAGCCGGCAACCATGAGCTCTTCGTGCAAGTTCATGACGTCTTCGTGGCTCGAGATCCAGCTGATCTCGCTGTCAACCATCGTGAACTCGGTGGCGTGACGCGAGGTGAAGCTGGGGTCGGCACGGAAGCTCGGGGCGATCTCGAAGATCTTGCCGAAACCAGCGGACTGAGCCATCTGCTTGAAGAACTGGGGGCTCTGCGCCAAGTAAGCCTTGGTGTCGAAGTAGTCGACCTCGAACAGCTCAGCCTTCGACTCGCTCGCGCTGGCCATGAGCTTGGGGGTGTGAACCTCGATGAAGTCGTTCTCGACCCAGTAGGTGCGCCACGCGTGCTCGAGCGTGGTCTGGATGCGGAAGATCAGGTTGTTGCGCGGTACACGAAGGTCGAGGAAGCGCCAGTCCATGCGCTTGTCAACGCTGGTGTCTTCCGCAATCGGAGTCTCGGGGATGGCCTCAGCGGCGATCTCGATCGCGGCAAGCTTGATCTCAACGCCGCCGAGTTTCACGCGCTCGTCGTGCTTCAACTCACCGCTCGCGGTGAGGAAGGTGCCCTGAGCGAGCCCCGAGATGATCTCGGCGAGGGGATCCTCAGCCGGGGTGCCGTCTTCATTGAACGAGCGGGGGTGAACAAGCTGCACCGCACCCGACTCATCGCGCAGTACGACGAACTGCACCTTCTTTTGATCTCGAACAGTGTCGACCCAACCCGAAACGGAGGTCTCTCCATCGCTTGCGGCGGCCAAGTTCTTAATAAGGGTGCGTGTAGTCACAGCGCCGAGTTTACAAGGGATAACGCGAGAGAAAGTGCGGCAGGGCTGCCAACGTAGACTGAATACCGTGCCAGCAGACCTCATCCATCTCGTCCGCCATGGTGAAGTGCACAATCCAGACCGCATTCTCTATGGCCGTCTTCCCGGGTATCACCTCAGTGAACTCGGTCATCAGATGGCGGATGTCGCCGCCGCAAGCTTCGCCGACCGGCCGCTCACGGCGCTTTACGCGAGCCCGCTGCAGCGCGCTCAAGAGTCAGCGCAGCCGTGGTCGGAACGCTACGGATTGCCCATCACGACCGAAGAACGCATTATTGAGCCGGCTAACTGGTTCGAGGGCGGTCGCCTGCAATTTCCGAAGGTTCTCACGCAGCCGCGGGCCTGGCCGCACCTCGTGAACCCGCTCAAACCCAGTTGGGGCGAGGCGTACGTGAGCATCGAAGCACGCATGCTCGCCGCTATCGATGACGCGTGGTCGGCTGCCGAGGGCGGCGAAGTGGTCATGGTCAGTCACCAGTTGCCCATCGTGATGGTCGCTCGTTCCGTCAAAAAGATGCGCTTGGCGCACGACCCCCGCAACCGTCGCTGCACGCTGTCGAGCATCACGACGCTCGCTCGCGAGGGCGACCATTTCGTCGAGGTTGACTATCAGGAACCTGCGGGAGAATTGCTCGTAGCATCCATCGATCTAGGAGCAGTGTGAACCGCCGTCTCATCGCCGTTGTTGTGGCGTTCGCCGCACTCACGACGGTCTCGTGTTCCAGCCCGAACGAGTCCCTTGCCGAGCAGTACCAAAACGGTTCGGAAGAGGGCTACATTTCGGGCGACGGTTCGACCGTCGAGATCCCCGCCGATAATCGCGACGAACCCATCACGTACGACGCCACTCTCGACACCGGCGATACGGTCTCCAGCAGCGACTTCGCTGGCTCGGTCTACGTCGTCAACTTCTGGTATTCGAGCTGCCCTCCGTGTCGGCTCGAAGCTCCCGATCTTGCTGACCTGAGTGAGGAGTACACCGAGGTGCCGTTCCTTGGCGTCAACGTGGCGGATACCGCAGAGACCTCTCTTACTTTTGCTGATGAGTTCGGCATCCCGTACCCCTCTGTCGTGGATGCCACGACCGCGGGCGTGCAGCTGGCGTTTGCCGGCTCCGTGCCTCCCAACGCGGTGCCGACCACTCTCGTGGTGGACCGCGAGGGCCGCGTCGCCGCCCGCATCAGCGGCCTTGTGCGTGACCCGAGCATCCTCGCAGCGATGATCGACTCTGTCGTCGCCGAGGAACAGTAAGTGTCTAATCCCGTCGGCGAGCTCATCCTCGGCGGCAACCTTCTTATCGCGATTCCGATCGCTTTGCTCGCGGGCCTCGTCTCGTTTGCGTCGCCCTGCGTTCTTCCCCTCGTTCCGGGTTACCTCGGCTACATCGGCGGCTTCACTAGCAACGAGGAAAAAGGCAGCACGAAGCGCCTTGTCCTTGGCGTTGGACTGTTCATTCTGGGCTTCACCGTGGTGTTCGTGGCGTTCACCGTGCTGTTCGGCACGGCTGGTCTTCTGCTGCGGCCCTGGCTCGACCTGATCACCCGCATCGCCGGTGCTCTCGTGATCGTGATGGGTGTCGTGTTCATCGGGCAAGTCACTTTCGCGCAGCGCACGATCAAGCCGAAGTTCAAGGTCGCAACCGGCCTCGCTGGTGCACCGCTGCTTGGCGTCGTCTTCGCCCTCGGCTGGACTCCGTGCGTTGGCCCCACTCTCATCGCTGTCGGCAGCATGGTTTTGGATGGCGGCGACCCTGGCCGGGCCGCTATCGTCGGTGTTGCTTACAGTCTCGGTCTCGGCATCCCGTTCCTCTTGGTGGCCCTCGGCCTCAACTGGGCGACCGGATCGGTGGCGTGGATGCGCCGCCACATTCGTCTTATTAACCTGATTGGTGGAGCACTGCTCGTACTGATCGGTCTCCTCATGGTCACCGGCGTGTGGCGTGCAATCGTGACAAGTTTGGGAGCGGTAATCGGTGGCTTCGACACACTCCTCTGATCCAACGAACGGCGACTCGGCCGCGGATAACTCGATGACTGAGGGCGATGCAACGCGTCCGAGCGACCACATGGATGCTCCGGCACCCGCGCCGCAGAGCAAAGTTGAGCAACCGCGACTGACTCTCGCGGGCTACGCGCGGTTCTTCTGGCGTCAGCTCACGAGCATGCGCACCGCGCTGTTCCTGCTGTTGCTGCTGGCTGTCGCGGCGATCCCGGGCTCGCTTGTTCCGCAGATCACCTCGGACCCCAACGGTGTTATCGCGTACCGCACCAACTACCCCGATACCGCTGCGGTGCTCGATTTCTTCCAAGTCTTCAACACCTATACCTCGGTGTGGTTCTCGTCGATCTATCTGTTGCTCTTCATCTCGTTGATCGGCTGTGTGCTGCCGCGCACCAAGCACCACTTCGATGCTCTGCGTGCCAGCCCGCCCAAGACCCCCGCTCGACTCTCGCGCCTGCAGGGCTTTACGACGCGCACGACCGAAGCGGATGTCGATACGACCATCGCCTCCGCCCGCCGACTGCTGCGCTCGCAGCGCTATCGCACCGAGCTCTACGGTGACTCGGTCAGCGCCGAACGCGGCTACCTGCGCGAAACCGGAAACCTCGTGTTCCACGCCGCGCTCGTGGGCGTTCTGGTCACGGTTGGAATCGGTGGTGGCTTCGGCTACACCGGCCAGCGCGTTGTTGTCGAGGGCTACGCCTTTAGCAATTCGCTCGCCAGCTACGACTCGTTCAACCCGGGGCGCTTCTTCACGGACGATGCGCTCGATCCGTACACCGTCGCGCTGGACTCGTTCGAACCCGTGTACGAGCAGAACAACCGTCAGGCGATCGGTCAAGCGATCGACTTCACGGCCAACGTCACGACCACCGTGCGTGGCGAAGAACCGCAGCAGTCGCAAATCAAGGTCAACGAGCCGCTCAGCCTCAGCGGAACAAACCTGTACCTCCTCGGTAACGGCTATGCGCCCGTGCTCACCGTGCGCGACGCCGATGAGAAGGTCATCTGGTCGCAGCCAACGCCGTGCCTTCCGTTCGATGCCAACCTCGGCAGCACCTGCGTCATCAAAATTCCGGATGGTCTCGACCAGCAAATCGGAATGCTCGGTTTTCTCTATCCGACCACCGGCACTCTCAGCTCGGGAGCGCTCGCGTCTGTCTATCCCGACCTCATCTCACCCGTGCTCACGTTGGAGGTGTACGAAGGCGATCTCGGCCTCGACAACGGCCAAGGCTCCAACGCCTATGCGCTCAACACCGACTCCCTCGAGCAGGTAGCGGGGCGTACCTCCGAGGCAGAAACACTGCGCTTGACTCCCGGCGATCGGCTCGAACTGCCCAACGACCTCGGCAGTGTCGAGTTGACGAGCATCCCGCGCTTCGTGTCGCTCGATGTTCACCACGACCCCTCGCAACTGCCCGTGCTCTTGTTCTCCGTCTTGCTATTCGCGGGTCTCATCACCAGCCTCTTTGTACCGCGTCGCCGCATGTGGGTTTCAGCCCGCACCGACGCTTCGGGAACCACAACAATCGAGTACGCCGCACTGGCTCGCGGCGATGACCCCAACCTCGAAGCTGCGGTCACAGACTTTGCCGAGAAACATTCCCAGCAACTCGGGGTTAGGGTGGATTCGTGACTGAGACCTTCGTGTCGTATTCGCTGATTGCGGTCTATTCAGCGATGGCGATCTACACCCTTGCGTTCGTGTTGTTTGCTGTCGACTTGGCGCGCCGTTCAGCAGAGTCGAGCGACGCTTCCGCAGCGCGTGCGACCGGTCTTGCTTCGGCATCCGCCCAGCAGGCCAGCGTGATGGTGAACGGCTCCAGTGTGGGAGGCACCGACACCCTGACGACGGCAGGGGCATCCGAGTCGAAGATCGTCGCGCACTCGCCCAAGTCACTCAAGCTGGCCATGGCGATGACGGTGCTCGCCTGGGTGCTGCACGTCGGTGCGGTCATCTTCCGCGGCGTTGCTGCAAACCGCGTGCCGTGGGCCAACATGTTCGAGTTCACGCTCACCGCGACCGCGCTCATCGTCGGTGTCTTTCTCATCGTTCAGTTCTGGCAAGACCTGCGCTTCCTCGGTTCATTCATCACGGGCTTCGTGCTGATCGCCTTGGGCGTTGGCACCTCTAGCTTCTACGTGGACGTCGTACCCCTGCCGCCTGCGCTGCAGTCGACCTGGCTGGTCATCCACGTGTTCGTCGCCAGTCTCAGCACGGGGTTCTTTGCGCTCGCCGCCAGCCTCTCGATCGTGCAGCTTCTGCAAGCACGCCGCGAAGCCGGCAAGGCGCTCAAGCTGCGCTTCCTCGACACCTTGCCCGCTGCTGACCGCCTCGAAACCTTGGCGTACCGCCTTACGGTTGTCGGCTTTGTCATGTGGACCTTCACGCTTGTCGCCGGCGCTGTCTGGGCTGAGCGTGCGTGGGGTCGCTACTGGGGCTGGGACACCAAGGAGGTCTGGACCTTCATCATCTGGACCCTCTACGCCGGTTACATCCACGCCCGGGCAACTCGCGGCTGGCGCGGCTCGCGTTCAGCGTGGCTTGCGATCGTCGGCTTCCTCGCGATCGTCTTCAACTTCACGGTCGTGAACCTCTTCTTCAAGGGACTTCACGCCTACTCAGGCCTGTAAGCAGTATTTGCAACTTCGGCTACGGCTTCGGCTAGAGCTGCGGCGCCGCAACGGTAGCCGCAGCCGCTACCCACATCGCCGAGGCAAAGAAAAACGCTGGGGCCGCACCGAGCAGCACCCCAGCGTTTGCTTGGGAGAGCCGCAAGCGGCTCAGGGTTGTCGAGCTTAGCTGGCGGGAGTCAGCTGCATGGCCACGGTCGGGCTGTCGTCGCCCGTCGAGAATTGGATGATCGGGCCATCGGCGCCGCACTCGTAGGGCGCTGAGTTGATCGGGGCGCTATTGAGGAATCCCTCGGTGAGGTCGGTGCCGTCAACGCTGACCCCGCCAACAGTTACCGTCATTGCAATATCGCTCTCGTCGTGCGAAGTAGTGATGACGGTGTCGCTTGCTTCGTAATCGCCGTCGATAGCGCCCGTGATCGAGCCAACGCCTTCGCTGCCAGCCACCTCAAGAAGGATCGTGAAGTCGGGCGTGTAGGTGTACGTCGTGTCGGTAAACGAGAGCCCCGTTCCGCCCTCCACGCTGATGTCGAGTCCCTCGGTGGTGCCGCTGACGGCGCTGTAGAAGCCCTGCATCTGGTCTTCAGCGATGTACCAATCTCCGAGAAGGCACTCGGGGCCACTCACCATCTCTTCTTCGGGCTCAGCGGGAGCCGAGGCATCCGTCTCCGAACTCTCGGGCTCCTCAGAATCCGCGGGCGCACTGCACGCGGTCAACGCGCCCAAGCTGAGAACGCTGACGGCGGCTAGTGCACGCAGGCGGCGCAACTCAGTAGACATTTGTACTCCTCGAAACCGGACCGCCCTCGGTGGCGACCAACGGAGCCAGCCTACTGAGCGGCCTCGCTACTGCTGTGAGTAGTTTTTACCTAGTTCGTGACAGCGAGTCAGTCGGTCGAGCCACCACTCCGTTCGTTCAGGATTGGCGGCCCACCGAACGAGCAGCGCTTCGTCGGCATCAACGCGGCGCACTTCGAGCTGGCCATCGCGGGCCCGCAGGGGAGAGGCCGTCACGTCAGCGGCGAGTAGGGATGCCGTGGCAAGCCCGCAGTCATAGTCGAGGGGCTCGATGGCGGCGGCGAGGTGCGCGCCCATGGCGAGGCCCACCGAAGTCTCTAAGGCGCTGGAAACCACGACGGGCAGCCCGGCATCATTGACGATCGCCAGTGCGCGAGAAATGCCGCCCAGCGGCTGCGCCTTGATCACCAGCAGGTCGGCGGCGCCCGCTCTCGCCACCGCGAGTGGGTCGGCGGCTTTGCGCACGCTTTCGTCTGCAGCGACCGGGATCCCCATGTACTTGATGCGGGTGCGCAGCTCGCCCAGCTCTTCCACGGTGGCACAGGGCTGTTCGACGTACTCGAGGTCGTACTCGGCGAAGGCGTGCACGGCGCGCTCGGCCTCATCGACCGTCCACGCACCGTTGGCATCGACGCGGATGCGACCTGCCGGGCCCATCACGCGACGCACTTCGGCGACGCGAGCAATGTCATCCGCCAAGGTCTGGCCAGGCTCGGCGACTTTCACTTTCGCGGTGCGGCAACCGTGGAAGCGCTCGAGCACCGCCTCGACGAGGTCGGCGGGTACGGCGGGCACGGTGGCATTGACCCAGACGTGATCCCGTACGAGCGGCGGCTGTTCGTTAAAGGCGTAGTCGATCGCGGCCACGAGCCACGGCGTCGCTTCGGCGTCGTCGTACTCGACGAAGGGGGAGAACTCGCTCCACCCCTGCGGGCCGCGAAAGAGAAGAGCTTCGCGCTGATCGATGCCGCGAAAGCGCGACGTCATGGGCAACGACACGACATGGGCGGTGTCAAGAATTTCGTTCACTGAAGGGAACATGTTCCCAGTCTGACAAGTTCCACTGTCAGTTAGGGTAATTGCGTGACTAATCCGGGTGATATCGAGCGCGTTGCGACCAAAGTCGTGCCGTATTACGTCGTCGGCGTTGTCGATGACGAAGAAACTGATGTGCCCGTTGATGGCGATTCAGAAGAGACCGTCGAACCCGAAGAGACTCCGGTAGCGCGTCGCCCGCGACCACGCTGGGTTGGATTCATCGCCGCGGCGCTGGGCTTTGCAACACTCGTGCTCTTCATCGGCGCCATGATCGTCTCGGCAGGAGGCGATTACCCCACCGGCACGGCGCTCGCTTACGCCACGATCATCACCTCGATTTCGGCGGCGATTACCGCTGTGATCTCGCTCATTCTTGGTCTGCAGCGGCGCTGGGCGGCCTTCGGTCTTGCGCTCGCAGTGCTGGCCAATCCACTCATCGTGCTTACCGTCTTTCGTTTCTTCGACCGCTAACGGCCCTCGACGGAGAAGAGAAGCTCGGCCCCAACGGTTCGGCATCAGCCCGCTCGGCGCCGCGATGGTTATGGTGGAGCCATGGCGCCTGTTTCCGAAATCTTTGACGAGAAGTTGTGGCGATCAGTCGCCGGGTTTGATGACCTCACCGACATCACCTATCACCACGATGTAACGGGCACGATTGCCCGCATCGCGTTCGACCGCCCTGAAGTGCGCAACGCCTTCCGGCCGCACACCGTCGACGAGCTCTACCAAACTCTGGATGACGTGCGCCAGAACCCGCGCATCGGTGTCGTTCTCCTCACCGGCAACGGTCCGAGCGAGAAGGATGGCGGCTGGGCCTTCTGCTCCGGCGGCGACCAGCGCATCCGCGGCCGGGCTGGCTATGAGTACGAAGGCCAAGAGGGCGCCACAAACCCCACCGCCGCTGCAGGGCTCTCCGAAGCCGTAGCCGAAGCCGAGGCCGAAGCTGCTGCCGCCGCGGGCAAGCGCCGCGCCGCAGCCGGCCGCCTGCACATTCTTGAAGTGCAGCGCCTCATCCGCTTCATGCCCAAGGTCGTTATCGCCGTCGTTCCCGGCTGGGCTGCCGGGGGAGGGCATTCGCTTCATGTGGTCTGCGATCTGACGATTGCCAGCGCCGAGCACGCCCGCTTCAAGCAGACGGATGTCGACGTCGGGTCGTTCGACGCCGGCTACGGCAGCGCCTACTTCGCCCGCCAGGTCGGCCAAAAGTTTGCCCGCGAAGTGTTCTTCCTTGCCCGCGAGTACGACGCGCAGCGCGCCCTCGACGCGGGAGCGATCAACGCCTCCGTGCCCCACGCCGAGCTCGAAGCCACGGCCTACGACTGGGCGACCACGATCATGACCAAGTCGCCGACCGCCATCCGCATGGTCAAATTTGCCCTCAACGCTGTTGATGACGGTCTTGTGGGCCAGCAGGTCTTCGCGGGCGAAGCCACCCGCCTGGCGTATGGCACCGATGAAGCCGTGGAAGGCCGCGACTCGTTCCTGCAGAAGCGCGAACCCGACTGGTCGCCGTTTCCCTGGCAGTACTAACGCTCCGACAGCTCACCGCAGAGAGGTTTACCCGTGACCGCTGAAAACACTCCGACCCGAGAACTCTGGTCTGTTGACGCCCGCGATCCCCGCAAAGTGTGGGCGGCGCTGAAGCCAGCACTCGATGGATCGGGAGCCGCGATTCTGCCGCACCCGACCTCCCCCTCTGGCCTGCCCGAGACCGTGCCCGCGAACGTTGCGGTCATTGTGGAAACGAGCGGATCGACCGGCCGCCCCAAGCGCGTAATGCTCAGTGCTGCGGCGTTGAAGGCGAGTGCTGCGGCATCCGACGAACTTCTGGGCGGACCTGGCCAGTGGCTGCTGGCCGTTCCGGCGCACTACATCGCGGGCATCAACGTGCTGGCGCGCTCGTACTTTGCCGGCACCGAACCCGTACTCATGCCTCCGAAGGGGTTCACGGCGGAGACCTTCGTGGCTGCTGCGGCCGAACTCACTGCCGAGCGTCGCTTTGTCTCCCTTGTACCCGTGCAACTCTCGCGACTGCTCGAGTCGGATGAAGCTGTCGCGGCCCTCTCTCGTTTCAC
Organism: Salinibacterium sp. VpJ6; assembly: GCF_059767345.1. Taxonomy (NCBI): domain Bacteria; kingdom Bacillati; phylum Actinomycetota; class Actinomycetes; order Micrococcales; family Microbacteriaceae; genus Salinibacterium; species Salinibacterium sp. VpJ6. The sequence goes on along the minus strand of NZ_JBSOQL010000004.1, from coordinate 170,935 downwards.
CCGGATTTTGGTCGGCGGCCAGTCGACACCGATCGCTCTGCTCGCTGCGGCTCGCGCTCGCGGCCTCGCCGTCTCGACGACGTATGGGTCAAGCGAGACCAGCGGCGGAGCCGTCTGGGACGGTAAACCGCTGCCCGGTGTGGGCCTACGACTCGTGGATGACCGCATCGAACTCTCGGGGCCGATGCTCGCTGAGGGCTACCTCGACGATCCGCGCCGCAGCGCCTTCTCATTCCGTCTGCACGAGGGCGTGCGCTGGTACCGCACCGACGATGTCGGGGAGATCGTGGACGGCGTACTGAGGGTTCGCGGCCGCGCCGACGACATGATCATTTCGGGCGGGGTGAAGGTTTCTCTCGCCGAGGTGGAGACCGCTGTTCGGGCGCTTCCCGGGCAGAGTGCCGCGGTGGTGGTGGCGGCTCCGCATCCGGAGTGGGGCGAAGCTCCCGTCGTCATCACGACGACGGCCATCGAGCTAGATGTGCTGCGCCAGTCGGTCGCTGCCCAGCTGTCTTCGACGGCAGCGGCTCCCGCTCGCGTCATCCTGATCGATGAGATTCCTATGCTTTCGACGGGAAAACCCGACAAACTCGCCTTAGCGTCAGTCGTGCTTAAGTAGAATCCCTCCGTGGCCTCTCCCAAACAGCAACGCATCGATCCGAAGACCGTCTCGCCGAAGGCGGGCTCGAAGTCGAGTTCGGGTGCGGGCAAGAACGCCAACAAGAACGCCGGCACCGGAAAGAACAAGAGTGGCCGCCCCGGTGGGCGCCCGCCGAAAGCGCCCAAGATTGCCAAGGCAACGGCGCGCGACTGGATCAGCGGCGCTCGCATCCAGACGCTTCCCCTCGCTTTTGCTCCCGTGGCGCTCGGCACCGCTGCCGCCTATGTGCTGCCGCATGAAGAAGACGGTGCTGGTTGGCACTGGCTGCGCGCCCTGCTCTGCCTCGTGGTCGCGGTCTCGCTGCAGATCGGTGTGAACTTCGCCAACGACTACTCCGACGGAGTGCGGGGAACGGATGATCACCGCGTTGGTCCTCGTCGGCTCACCGCCTCGGGTGCCGCTCGCCCGCGCACCGTCATCACGGTCGCGTTCGTCTGGTTCGGCATTGCCGCTGTTGCAGGGCTCATCATTGTCGTGCGCAGCGAGCACTGGTGGCTACTCGCGGTGGGAGCGGCCGCGATCGTCGCCGCCTACTTCTACACCGGCGGCAAACGTCCGTACGGCTACTTGGGTCTCGGCGAGATCTTTGTCTTCATCTTCTTCGGCCTCGTCGCCACGGCGGGAACCACCTACGTGCTCGCGGATACCGTGAACCTAGAGTCGTGGCTGGCCGCCGTCACCGTGGGGCTGTTCGCGGTCGCGACGCTCATGGTCAACAACATCCGGGATATCGCTCAAGACAAGATCGCGGGCAAGCGCACGCTGGCTGTTCGAATGGGCAATCTGCCGTCGCGAATCTTCTACGTCGTCGCGATGCTCGTACCGTTCGGCATTCTGGGCGTCTACACGCTGCTCTACTTCAACGCCTACCTCGTGTACTTCGTGCTGCTGGCAGCACTCCCGGCCTGCGTGATCGTGCTTACCGGCAAGACACCGGCCGAACTGATCTTGGCGCTAAAGCTGACGGGGCTCACTGCTCTGCTGTTCGGCATCGGTCTCGCTCTGGCTATCGCCTTCTAGCGAAGACTCGCGAGCGTTGTCGTCAGCAACAGGCTCGGCGGCAGAGTCGAAGTCGGCCTCGGCATCTTCGGCATCGCGATCGGGATCGTGGCTCGGGCCTTCGCGACGAGCGGCAAAGTCGAGAGCAACAGCATCCCGAAGCTTGCCAAAAAAGACATAGGAAACGGCGAACCCGAGCACTGTCGCAATGACGGCGGCGAGCCACGGCTCAGTGTCCGCAATCATGAGAAGAGTGAACGCAGCAGCGAACACTCCGAGGCGGAGCAGCGTGTAGGCAATCCAAGGTTTCACGGCATCAGTCTAGGCTCGCATCCCGCGCGCAGCCTGCGAGCGTAGAATGGTGGCATGACTCGTCTATTGGTCGTTCTCGCCTTCGCACTCGTTGCGGTCGACGTGTTCTCCATCGTGGATGTGGCTCTGACTGATCGCAGCCGCGTGCGCGCACTGCCTAAGGCGCTCTGGATTATCGTGATCCTGCTCTTGCCCGTCATTGGCGTAGTGCTCTGGTTCATGCTCGGAAAGGCACGTAGTTCTCGCTCTGGTCGTCCGCGCACCGTTGCGCCTGACGATGACCCCGATTTCTTGCGCAACATGCGCGCCAAAGAAGAACAAGATGAGCGCATTCGCCGCCTCGAACAGGAACTAGCAGATCTCGACGATGACGATAAGACCAACTAACTCTCCGGCGACCAATTTCTCGGTAGCCCTTCTCGAAGAGTTCGTTCGTCTCGGCGTTCGAGACATTGTGCTGAGCCCCGGCTCGCGCTCGCAGGCTATTGCGCTTGCCGCTGCCGAGTTCGAAAAGCACGGCTTGTTGCGACTGCGCGTGCGCATCGACGAGCGTGTGGGTGCCTTCCTTGCTCTCGGTCTCGCGGTCGAAACGCAATCGCCGGTCTTGGTCGTCACGACCTCCGGCACCGCGGTAGCCAACCTGCATCCGGCGGTGCTCGAAGCGCATCACTCTGCTGTTCCACTCATCATCATTAGCGCCGACCGACCGGATTCCCTGCGCGGCATTGGCTCGAACCAGACCACTCAGCAGCCGGGAATTTTCGGCACCGCTGTTCACCAGACGTGGGATGTCGAGGCGCCGACCGGTGCTGCCGGCGAGATGGATGCCGCGGCCCAACTCGCGCGCGACGCTGTCGCCGCGGTCAACGGCCCCGTTCATCTCAACCTGTCTTTCGACGAGCCGCTGTCTGCGCCGTTCGTGTGGCATCCCACCGAGAACGAGGTGGCCCCCGAACCGGCAGCTCACCGCGAGCCCGTGTTCCCCGATCTTTTTAGTGACCTCGACCCCGTCGTGGAAAACACCACGCACCAGTCGCCTGGCGCTCCCACAACGCTCGCGCTGAGCCCGTCTCCCGCAACTGTGGTGGTGGCCGGAACCGGCGCTGGCCCGCGGGCTGAGCAAGTTGCTCGCGAGCTGGGTGCACCGCTCATCGCCGAGGTTTCGAGCGGCGCCCACTTTGGCCCGAACCTCGTCGTTGCCTATCGCGAGCTGCTGAACACGGCCAACTTCGGCGACCGCGTCGCTCGCGTAATCGTGTTCGGGCATCCGACTCTGAGCCGCGAAATTCCGGCGCTCATTCAGCGTCGCGGCGTCGAAACCGTCGTGGTGCGGCATCCCTCGGCAGACGACTACAACCCCGGCCGCTGCGTGCGACTCTTCGTCGATGAGGTTTCCGTCTCGGGCGAAGCCACTGATCGTGCATGGTTGGGCCGCTGGGTTACAACGAGCCGCCAGTTGCTCGAAACCGAGAGCATCGCGCCCGATATTGATGCGGATGCTGGAACCCACGCCAAGTCTGAACTCGCGATTGTGCGCACTCCCGTCGACCGCCGAATGCTCGCAGAAGCCGTGTGGCGGGCAACGTGGCCGCACGACCGCCTCGTTCTCGGTGCCTCACGGTTGATTCGTGAAGTGGACCGCGTTGTTCCCGGCAAGAAGATTTCCGTGCACGCTAACCGCGGGCTCGCCGGCATCGACGGCACAATTTCGACGGGCCTCGGTATTGCGCTCGCAAGTCAGGCCGAAAAGGGAAACGAGGGAGTCACTCGCGTGCTCCTCGGCGACCTCGCCATCTTCCACGATGTGGGCGCTCTCATGTTCGGCGCGGGAGAACCGCGCCCGCGCATCCAAGTCATCGTCGGCAACGACGGTGGCGGCACCATCTTCGACGTTCTCGAGGTCGCGAGCCAGGCAGGCGAGAGCTTTGACCGCGTACTGCTCACTCAGCAGAATGCGTCAATCGAAGCCCTCGCGGCGGCCTATGGCTGGCGCTACGTTTTCGCGGCGACCCGCGGCGAACTCGATCAGGCGCTGTCGGCTCACCCCGAGCCGACGATCATTGAGGTTCCGCTCACGCGGGAGTAGCCCCGGCAACGGGTGGCGCAGAGAGCCTGCGAGTAGCCTTGAGCTATGAGCACACTCACGCCAGTCACCGCCGACTTCGAGCTTGCACGCATCGATCCGTCATCAACGCCCGAGTTCGATGGCGACAAGAAAGATGCCGAAAAGGCTTTAGCCAAGAATGGCGAGAAACTCGCCGCCCTTCAGGAGCGACTCTTCGCTGAGAGCAAGTTCGGAGGCGAACGCCGGGTTCTGCTCGTACTGCAAGCCATGGATACCGCGGGCAAGGGCGGCATCCTGCGTCACGTGATCGGCGGGGTCGACCCGCAGGGCGTGCAGATTCACGCGTTCAAGGCACCCACGGACGAAGAGAAGTCGCACGACTTCCTCTGGCGCATTCGCAAGGAACTGCCCGAGGCAGGGTTTATCGGTGTCTTCGACCGTTCGCACTACGAAGATGTTCTGATTCATCGAGTGCGGGGCTTCTCCACGCCCGAGACCGTCGAAGAGCGCTACGGCATCATTCAGAAGTTCGAAGAAGAGCTTGTGGCCAACGGAACGGTCATCATCAAGGTGATGCTGCACATCAGTGCCGACGAGCAGAAAGAGCGGCTCCAAGAGCGACTCGATCGCCCCGAGAAGCACTGGAAGTACAACCCGGGTGACGTGGATGAGCGCCTGCTCTGGGAGGAGTACCAAGAGGCGTACGAGATCGCCCTGCGCCGCACGACAACCGAAAGCGCGCCCTGGTACGTGATTCCGGCCAACCACAAGTGGTACGCCCGCTGGGCGGTTCAGCAGCTTCTCCTCGATGCTCTCGAGGGCATCGACCCGCAGTGGCCGAGTGCCGACTATGACGTTGAGGCCGAGAAAGTGCGTCTCGCCGACAGCTAACAGTTAGTCGATTGTTGGCTGCGCTAGCCGAACGCCTCGACGATGGGGCGGAACTTGAGTTCCGTCTCGGCGAGCTCCTTCTTGGCGTCGGAGCCGGCGACTATTCCGGCGCCGGCATACGCGGTAATGCGCGCGCCGCTGACTTGGGCACAGCGCAACGCAACGGCCCACTCGCCGTTGCCGTTGGCATCCACCCAGCCGACCGGGCCGGCATAGCGGCCACGGTCGAAGCCTTCGAGCTCGTCGATCAGCCGGATGGCGTCAGGCGTTGGCGTGCCAGCGACGGCAGCCGTGGGGTGCAAGATTCCAATGAGGTCGAGCCCGCTGGAGCGCTGACTGAGTTGTCCCTCAATGTCAGTCGCGAGGTGCCACAGGTTGGGCAATTGCAAGGCAAAGGGTTCGGATGCCGCGTGCAGTTCACTGCTGAGCGGTGCGAGGGCATCCATCACGCTGGCCAGCGCGAGCGCATGTTCCTTCTGATCTTTGGGTGAGCTCATGAGGGTTCCGGCGGCGCGCCCGTCGGAGATGCGGTCGTCGCCGCGCGCGGCACTGCCGGCGAGCACGCGGGCGCTGACGGCCCCGTTTTGCACGCGCACGAGAGTTTCGGGGCTTGAGCCGATGAGGCCATCGACGGCGAAAGTGAAGGTGTCGGGATAGCGATTAGCGAGCGACGTGATGGGCAAGCGCAGGTCGGCGTCGGCGGGCAGATCGGCGCTTTGGTCGCGAGCGATCACGATTTTGGCGGCGGCACCCCGAGAGATTTCGCGCAGCGCAGCTTTCACCGTCTTGGTGAAGTTCTTGGTGCTCATCTCGCCCGGCACAAAGTCAACGTGCACGAGATCGCCGGCGGGTTCGTGGGGGCCAGCAGGGAGGCCATCGGACTCGCCGGGCAAGCCGCTCGACTCGCCGGTGGTGATCGTGGTGACCCATTGGATGCCGTCGCGGCTACCAACAACGATGCGCGGCACGATGAGAACGCTGACGGAATCGGAGGAATCCGCAAAGGCGAAGCTGCCGAGTGCGACGAGGCCGGTGCCCGGACGTTTGACGCTGTCGTGCACGATCGCGGTGCGCGCGAGCTCGCTCCACGCGGTTGCTGCGGCGGTGAAGCGGTCGGCACCACGGAACTCGAGGCGCAGCAATTCACCGATGCCCACAAGGCCTTCGCCGTCGCGCACGAAGGCGATCGGGTGCTGGGGAGTGATCCAGTCGAGGAGGCGATCCACTGCTGCAGTTGGCCGAGTGACAATGCTGAGGATGTCGGGGGTGCTAGCCATCGCTCTGTCTCCGATTCTGCCCGTGTACGGACCGCTCTATAGCCCCTTTATGCCCCACAAGTATCAGAGTACCTGTCAGTTGCGGCCAAGAAAGTGAGCATCGGCTCTGAGCGCCCTAGACTAAAGGGGTGGGTAAGGCTGACATGAACAAGCGACCGGAAGACGTAGCCGGAATGTTCGACGGCGTCGCAAAACATTACGACCGTACGAACAACGTGCTCTCGGCCGGAAACGCACTGCTGTGGCGGGCCGCCACGGTGCGTGCTGTTGCTCCGGCGGCGGGGGAGCGCATCCTCGATATTGCGGCGGGAACGGGCACTAGTTCTGCTGCTCTTCACCGTAATGGTGCTCGCGTCGTCGGCCTCGACTTTTCCACAGGCATGGTCGAGCAGGCTCGCAAGCGCCACAAGAAGATCGAGTTCATCCAGGGCGACGCTCAGCAGTTGCCGTTCGGCGACAACGAGTTCGACGCCGTCACGATCAGCTTCGGTCTGCGCAACATCAACGACCCTCGCGCCGCGCTCTCCGAGATGTACCGCGTGCTCAAGCCAGGTGGCCGTCTGGTGATCACCGAATTCTCGAAGCCTCCCGTCGCGATTGTTCGCGCCGGCTACTTCACCTACCTCAATCGCGTGATGCCGATCATTGCTGATCGCTCAAGCTCCAACCCCGAGGCGTACACCTACCTCGCGGAATCGATTCGTGAGTGGCCTGATCAGGGCGAGCTCAGTCAGTGGATCCGGGCTGCCGGATTCACCCGTGTTGCGTACCGCAACCTCACCGCTGGCATCGTGGCGATGCATCGTGGGCACAAGCCCGTTGATGCCACCGTGCTTGCTTCGGTTGCCAAGCGCAAGGGAAATGCCACTCGTCCGATCAAGACGATCAAGCCGGCAAAAACCAACTCAGACGTCAAACCGAAGCCGTAGCGCTTCGCAAAAGAAACCGGTTGATTAGTGAACCCGAGCGTTCCGCCTGCTCGTCGCAGCAACACTCTGAGCTCCTCTCTGGGGCTCGGGGAGAAACTCTTCGCCTCAAGCGATGAGCGTCGTTTTGCGACGGCAATTGAAAAGGGCCTTGACGAGGTCGAAGCGGGTTTGCTCTCGCACATGGGCTTTGCCGACGAGATTGCGGATGCCACGAGCCGTTACCTGCTCGAAGCGGGCGGCAAGCGCGTGCGCCCCGTGCTCGCGCTGCTCACCGCTCAGCTCGGTGACGGCAATAACGCTGACGTTGTCACGGCGGCTCAAGCCGTGGAGATCACTCACCTCGCTTCGCTTTACCACGACGACGTTATGGACGAGGCGCAGTTGCGCCGTGGCGTTCCGAGTGCCCAGAACGTGTGGGGCAACTCGGTCGCGATCCTCACCGGCGACCTGCTGTTCGCGCGGGCGAGCAAGCTCATTGCCGGCCTGGGCTCCGAGGCGCTCATCCTGCAGTCGAACACTTTCGAGCGCCTCTGCCTGGGGCAGCTTCACGAAACTCTGGGGCCGAAGCCCGACGAGAATCCCGTGGAGCACTACCTGCAGGTGTTGGCTGACAAGACCGGTTCGCTCATTGCGACAGCGGCCGAGGTTGGCGTCATGTTCTCGAACGCGCCGAAGGAATACACGGTTCCCGTGCGCGACTTTGGCGAGAAGATCGGTGTTGCATTCCAGCTCATCGACGACGTCATCGACCTCTCGGCAGAGACAGGCAAGACCGGCAAGAAGGCCGGAACAGATCTGCGCAGCGGCGTTGCAACCTTGCCACTGTTGTACCTGCGCGAGCTTGCCCTCAGCGACAGTGATGCCGCCGAACTGCTCACCCGCATCGAGCGCGATGTGAACGCCAACTTCTATGGCGAAGGCGATGAAGCGGCTATCGATGCTGCGGTCACCGACCTGCGCGAGCATGCCGTGACGAAGAAAACTCTGGACGAAGCCCGTCGCTGGGGTCGCGAAGCTGTTGAAGCCCTCGCGCCGCTGCCCGATGGTTCGGTCAAGAAAGCGCTGACGCGTTTTGCCGAAAGCATCGTCGAACGCTCCAACTAGTACGCCCACTCGCCCGCGCCCCGGGCGCACCGAGATGAACGGAAACGACAACTGATGAGCAAGCTACGACTCGCCATTGTTGGTGCTGGCCCCGCCGGAATCTACGCCGCTGACATCCTGCTGAAGGCAGAGCGCCAGTTCGACGTATCGATCGACCTCTTCGAGCAGCTTCCTGCGCCGTATGGTCTCGTACGCTATGGCGTTGCCCCCGATCATCCGCGCATCAAGGGCATTGTCAACGCCCTGCGCGATGTGCTCGACACCGGCAACATCCGCCTCTTTGGCAACGTCACCTATGGGCGCGACATCACGCTTGACGACCTCAAGAAGCACTACAACGCGGTCATCTTCTCGACCGGTTCGGTGCGGGATGCTCCGCTGCCGATCCCCGGAATCGATCTGCCGGGCAGCCACGGTGCCGCCGACTTCGTCAGCTGGTACGACGGCCACCCCGACTACCCGCGCGAGTGGACCCTCGACGCGAAAGAGACCGCCGTAATCGGCAACGGAAACGTCGCGCTCGACGTCGCCAGAATGCTCGCTAAGCACGCGGATGACCTACTCCCGACCGAGATTCCGGCCAACGTCTACGAGGGCCTCAAAGCGAGCCCTGTGACCGACGTGCACGTCTTCGGCCGCCGTGGACCCATGCAAGTGAAGTTCACGCCGCTCGAGCTACGCGAACTCGGCGAACTCAACGATGTCGACATGGTCGTTTACGAAGAGGACTTCGACTACGACGACGCATCGAAAGCCGCGATCGAGTCGAACAAGCAGATCATGGTGCTCGACCGCATCTTCACGAAGTGGCGCGGCGAAGAAAAGGGCAACGCCTCGCGTCGCCTGCACTTGCACTTCTATGCTGGCCCCGTCGAGGTGCTCGGCACCGACCGTGTTGAAGGCTTCCGGTACGAGCGCACCAAGCCCGACGGCCAGGGCGGAGTCGTCGGCACCGGCGAGTTCCGCGAGGTTGCTGTGCAGAGCCTCTACCGTGCTGTTGGTTACTTCGGGTCGCCGCTCGACGGCATCCCGTTCGATGAGAACCGCGGAGTCATTCCTAACCGTGAAGGTCAGGTCATTGACGACAACGACGAACAGGTTCACGGCGTGTACGCAACGGGCTGGATCAAGCGCGGTCCCGTTGGACTCATCGGTCACACCAAGTCTGACGCGATGGAAACCATCAAGCACGTCATGAACGACCAAGCCAACTGGTGGAGCCCCGAGAACCCCGACGAGCAGGCCATCGTTGACCTCCTGAAGAGCCGTGACGTCGAGTACACGAACCTGCAGGGGTGGCAGTCGCTGGATGCCCACGAGATCGCTCTGGGCGAGGCTGAGGGCCGCGCGCGCATCAAGTTGGTTGACCGCGACGAAATGCTTGCCGCATCCAAGGTCACCGACGCGGAGTAGGGCGGAGGCTCCGAACGGGGCTATCGCAGCACTCTCGGTGCAGCAGTCTCTGCCGCAAAGCTAGCGAACGGTTACTGAACCGCCGCGGTGAGGCGCGCAAGGTTGTCGAGCACCTTTGACCGCCGCGGGCGCTTCATCCACTCTTCGAGAGTGAGTTCGCGGCTGACGCTGCGGTATTCGGCTTCGAGCTGGCGCATGTCTGCAATAAATTCGGCACCGCGAACCATCACAGAGATTTCGAGGTTGAGGCTGAACGAGCGCATGTCCATGTTGCTCGAACCGATCACCGCAACTTGGTCGTCGATCGTGAAGTGCTTGGCGTGCAACACAGTCGGCTTCGGGAACAGCCAGATCTTCACTCCCGCCTTCAACAGCGTCTCGTAGTAGCTGCGCTGTGCGTGATAAACGAGGGCTTGGTCGCCGACCTCGGAGACGAATAGCTGCACGTCGAGCCCGCTCTGGGCTGCCGTCGTGATGGCGTAGAGCATGGAGTCATCCGGCACAAAATAGGGGCTCGTGATGATGACCCGCTTCTGGGCTGCGTAGAGCAAGGAGTTGAACAGTCGAAGGTTGTTCTCACCCTCAAATCCCGGCCCGCTCGGCACCACCTGCGCGTCGAGGCTGGCGGGGGATTCTGCGGCGAGGGCGAGGCTTCCCTCTCGCACGAGCAGTTCATCCGTCTCGCTGTACCAGTCGGTGATGAAGAGCGCGTCGATTCCCGACACGATGGGCCCCTCGAAGCGCACCATGAGGTCTTTCCATTCGAGGCCTCGTTTGAGGTTGGAGCGCTTGTTGTACGAGGAATCGACCATGTTCTGCGAACCGGTGAACGCAACGTTGCCATCGATAATGAGGAGCTTGCGGTGGTTGCGCAGGTCGGGGCGCTGAAACTTCCACTTGAGCGGTTGAACCGGCAGCATGACGCGCCAGTCGACATCGATCTTCTTGAGGTGACGGATCGTGGCGAGATAGCCCGGAGACCGAAGCGAGGCGATGTGGTCAAGAAGCACCCGCACCCGCACGCCGCGCTCCACCGCCCGTTCGAGCGCGTCGAAGAATGGGCGAGTGGTGTCATCGAGGCTCAGAATGTAGAACTCGACGTGCACGAAGCGGGATGCCGTGTCGACCTCGGCGGTCATGGCTTCGAGCGATTCTTCGTAGCGGGAGTGCAGCGTTGCCGAGTTGCCGCCGACGAGCGGCATTGCGCCAAGAGTGCGGTTGAGTTCGACGACGGGCTCAAGCCATGAGGGCCAGGGCTGGTCTTGTTTGACCTGGTCCATGCCCTCCGTCGACTCGACGATGAACTGGTTGATCTCCGACTGCTTATCGCGGCGGCCCTTAGGGAGCTTGCGGCTGCCGAAAATCAGGAACAGTAGGATGCCGACGTACGGGATGAAGAAGATAGCGAGCAGCCAGGCCATGGCCGTCTGCGGTCGCCGATTGCGCGGAACATAAATGATCGACAGCACGCGAATCGCAAAGTCGATGACGACAAGAGCAGTGGCGAGAATCGCCGTAAAGCTGAAGTCAATGCTGCCCAAGTCCATGGGCGAAGTCTAACGAGTTCCCCCGCCTTTCAGCGGGGGAACATCCATGCTGGAGAGTTGTTAGCGGAAGTTCACGAACTGGAGAGCAACTTCCAGATCTTTGCCCTTCAGCAGCGCCATGGTGGACTGCAGGTCATCGCGGCTCTTCGACTGCACGCGCAGCTCATCGCCCTGAATCTGTGACTTGACGCTCTTAGGAGCTTCGTCGCGAATGATCTTGGAAATCTTCTTGGCGTCTTCAGACGAGATGCCGTTCTTGAGACTGATCTCGATGCGGTATTCCTTGCCGCTGGGGAAGGGCTCACCCGCGTCGAGGCTGCGCAGCGAAATACCGCGCTTGATGAACTTGGCCTCGAGAACCTCGAGAACCGCTTTCACGCGCTCTTCCGCACTTGCCTTGAGAAGAAGCTTCTCGCCGGTCCACTCCACCGAAGCGCCTACGCCCTTGAAGTCGTAGCGCTGAGCAAGCTCCTTTTGCGCCTGGTTGACGGCGTTTTCCGCCTCCATTTGGTCAACTTTGCTCACAATGTCAAACGAAGAATCAGCCATATCCCCATGCTACCCGGGCAACGCCCAGAACTCCCGCAGGCCAGTTTTGCCGAAGTGGTCACACGGCGCTCAGATTCCTTGTATCCTTGTCCAGCGCGTTCGGTCAGATGAATACATGTGGCCGGAGGCGTCTTGGCGAGTTACCCAAGTGGCCAAAGGGATCTGACTGTAAATCAGACTGCTTCGCATTCGGGGGTTCGAATCCCTCACTCGCCACCACTTATTCGAAAGGCCCCGCGCGCACAGTGCGGGGCCTTTCGTGAATAATGGGCGCGTGAATCCAACTACTCCACCCGAGAGTCCATCGTTTCGTAGCCGGCTAGCTCAGTTTGTTGACTCTGCTCCAGTTCAGAATTTCGTTCTCGCGGTTATCGTGATCAACGCGGTGATCATTGCCCTTGCAACTACAGCAGACGAGGGCACAACGACGTACGACGTGCTCCACTCCTTGGACTCAATTGCGCTCGTTGTTTTCGTGATCGAGCTCGTTCTCAAGCTCGTTGCTTACGGCCCCAAGCGTTTCTTCACCGACGGCTGGTCGGTGTTTGACTTCATCGTTGTAGCGATCGCGCTTGTGCCCAGTTCTGGACCACTTTCTGTTCTTCGCGCACTTCGAGTGCTCCGCATCCTGCGCGTCATCAAGTTTCTTCCTCAGGTGCGGATGGTCGTTGAAGCGCTGCTTCGCTCGTTCCCCGGTATCGGCGCCATCGCCCTGCTGATGTCTCTCGTCTTCTTCGTGGCATCCGTGATGTCGACGGAGCTCTTCGGAGATCAGTTCCCCGACTGGTTCGGCTCAATCGGCAAGTCGACGTACTCGCTGTTCCAGATCATGACGCTCGAGAGCTGGTCGATGGGAATCGTGCGCCCCATCATGGAAGTGATGCCGATGGCGTGGCTGTTCTTCGTGCCGTTCATCCTGATCGCCGCATTCATCACCCTCAACCTCTTCATCGCCGTAATTGTCGACACCATGCAGTCTCTGCGCATCGAACGCGAAGAGGCAGTGCAGGCCGAAGCTGACCGTGTTGACCCGCCCGTCGCGCTCGACCTCGACAACGACGAGCTCGCTCATGTGATTCGAAGCCTGGGGCGGCTGACGTCATCCGCCGACAGCCGGCCAGAAGTGCTGCGGATGTGGGGAGTCGACAACGCTGATGCCCTACGGGAAGACGTGCTGCGGTTGCAGAGCGCGCTCGCCGGCAGCCACGAGCTTTCTCACGCGGACTGGGCGAAAACACTGTTCGCCGCCGATCTCGCTCTCGTGGCCGGAGCGCCTCAGAAGACAGCGCCCGAGGCTCGGGCCGCCGCAGACGAGGCTGCGCTGACGCTGTCACGTGCGCTTCGCGCCCGACTCGAAGCGCATGAATACGCGACGAGTGCGGCCTAGGCTGGAGTAATGCCTCACGACGAACTCTTGTATCTCGCCCGCAGCGTTGCAACGCAAGCCGCCGAGCTTGTTGCTCAACGGCGCATAGAGGGAGTCGCGGTCGCCGACCGTAAAACTTCCTCGGTGGATGTGGTGACTCACGCCGACCGCGAGAGCGAACAGCTCATTCGCACCATCCTTGCCGACGCTCGCCCCGAAGACGGATTTCTGGGCGAGGAGAGCGGAGCAGAACGTGGCACGAGTGGACTGACCTGGGTCGTTGACCCGATCGATGGCACGGTGAACTATCTCTACGGCATCCCGCATTATGCGATCAGCATTGCCGTCGTTGAGGGTGAGCCTGAACCCTCATCCTGGAAGGCGCTGGCCGGTGCCGTCGTGAACTTGGGCGCGGGGGAGACCTACACGGGCACGCTCGGCGGTGGTTCCCACCTCAACGGACAGCCGCTGCACGTGGCTGACGAAGTAGACCTCTCTGAAGCGCTCATCGCAACGGGGTTTGCGTACCTGCAGGAATTGCGCGTGGAGCAGGGGCGAGTAATTGCAGACCTTCTCCCACAGGTGCGCGATATTCGCCGCATGGGAACGGCATCCTTGGACCTCTGCATGGTGGCCTCGGGGCGAGTCGACGCGTACTTCGAGCGAAGCCTGAATCCGTGGGATCACGCGGCCGGTGCGCTCATTGCCCGCGAGGCCGGGGCGACAGTGAAGGGGCGGGGAACCGAGGCGGAAGGTAAGGACTTTATCCTCGCTGCGGAACCAGCCGTTGCTCAGAAACTTGAGGCAGTATTGAAGCAGCTAAACGCGTAAGTAGACCACTTAAAAAAAGGTCTGGCAACTAGACCACTTGCACGCTAGCCTTTATGAATCTGTTACCCGCGCAACCCGACCTGCGTGGGTCAATCACCCGAATTATGCATTCACACCTAGCAGGTGAATCGCGTGGAGGAGAAGAATGTTGCTGACGAGCGCTTACGCCGCAGTGACGTTCTCCTCCCGCCACCCAGGGCTCGGTATATGAGCCGCGACACCCAATTCCCACAGCACCCGGGAACAGGGGAGAACCCTCCCCTCACTCGTAAAGAGATGCGCGAGCGTGAGCGTCAAGCGCAGCAAGGTAGTCGCAAGAAGTCGAGCTCGAAGCATCCGGTGGAGGCGCCGGCTGCTCCCGTTCTCGCCGATCTGTTCACGTCGCACTCGAGCCCGTCGAGTTCGAACCCTGAGCCCGAGATTGCCGAGGCCGTAGCGGTCGAGGTCGCACCGACCGTCATCCCGGCGCAGGTCGTTGAGACTGCGGTTGTTGAAGCTGCGGTTGTCGAACGCGCCGTCGTCGAACCAGCGGTTGTTGCGAGCAGCTCCGCTGTGACTGCGGCCGCGCTGCCGAGTCGTCGCTCGATGCGCAACAAGCAGGCCGCCGTAGAGGCGCCGACGATTCCGGTCGCAGCGACTCCCGCGCCGGCTTCCGTCGTTCCGCCCGCCCCAAGCGCTCCCACGGTTTCTGAACGACTCTTCACCGCTCCGATCGCGACAGTGAGCGTGCCAACCGCGGAATCAGCGCCCGACACAGTGCCCGCCACGGCACCCACGAGCATTCGAGCAGACGAGCCCCTCGATCTTCTCGGAATCACTCCCACCACCCTTGTGGCGTCCTCGTACGATGCCGCCGCCGCAGCGACAGCCGAAGCTCCGGTGGCGACGCCCGCTTCGCGTAAGCGCTCGAAGCCCGGCAAGGCTGCCAAGGCCGCTCGAACTCCGAAGCAAGCCGCGGCGGTAACGGCTCCGCGTTCCCGCAAGAAGAGCGGTTCCACGGTTAAGTCGAAGCGAGTGTGGGTGTCGCGCAAGGCCCTCGCCCCGAGCAGCTCGTCGGGCTCAAGCGGCAAGCGCTCAGCATCCAAAGTCCTCTCGTTGGTGGCGATGTTGTTTGCCTTCCCGATTCTGGTTGGCGTCTCCGTTCCTTCAAATGTGTTTATGAATGCGGACTCGGCCGTGATTGCCGCAGGAGCCCCAGCAGCAGACGTGGCCGCGCTCAGCGCCACACCGCGCACCACGCAATCACTGGCGGTCTCGGATGACGTCGAGAGCGAAGTTGCTGCTCACGACAACATCAAGGTCATTTCGTACGCCGAAGTGCTCGCCCTCAAGTACGCGGGCGTGAGCTACGAGTACAACGCCACCACGGGGGCGGTGCGCTGGCCCTTCCCGTACTCGGTGCCGATCACTGATGGCTATGGCGACCGCATTGGTGGCTTCCACAAGGGAACCGACTTTGCGGCAGCATCCGGAACACCGATCTATGCCATCGCAGACGGCACGGTTGAGCTCATCCAAGCCGACTGGTCGGGTTACGGCTACCACGCTGTGATTTCGCACACCATCAACGGCCAGCAGGTCACAAGCCTTTATGCGCACATGATTACGGACTCGAGCCCGATCGTTGTCGGCCAAGAAGTCAAGGCCGGCGATTTCCTCGGTCTCGTGGGTGAAACCGGCATCGCTTACGGTGCTCATTTGCACTTCGAGATCCACCTGGATGATGTTCCTGTCGATCCCTACGCGTGGCTCACGGCGAATGCGGTTAACTAATCTTCATTCGTGGCCACTTTTAGCCCAAAAGCGTACTTAGAGGCCCTTAACGGGTGCTAGTCTCTTACGGTGCCAATCGCGCGTTCTGCGCTTTTGTGTGCCCCCTTAGCTCATTGGTAGAGCACTTCCTTGGTAAGGAAGAGGTAATGGGTCCGATTCCCATAGGGGGCTCGTTCATCCACTTGGATGACGTGGCTGAGTAGCTCAGTTGGTGAGAGCGCACGACTCATAATCGTGAGGTCGCGGGTTCGAATCCCGCCTCAGCTACAACGGGTTCTAAACCCTGGACTCCACATAGTGGGCATCGCCTGCGAAATCTTGCTCCACTGTTTCTCGCGGTGAAAGCAGCGTTGAAACGTTTCTGGTGATGGGCGCTGTGTACGCCAGCGCCAAGGTATCTAAGACCCTCGCGCTCGTCGATCCTGAAGTCCCAACGCGGGCGCGGCCGACCGCACGCTAGTGGTTGCCCGATTGCTTGTTGGGAAGGGGTGAATCAGATAGTTTGAGCGCACGTCGCACAGGGAATCGAGCGAAAATCCGGGAGCAGTTGATGGTACTTTTCGGCAAACGTGCTGACCCTACAAGGAAGATCGCTCGCGCAGTGCGCCGATTGCTGGCACCCGATGAGACGGTTCTGGCGGGGTTGTACGTGCAGCGGCCCGGCACTTTCGCCGCGGAACTGTCAGGTGCCGCGAACGGTGGGGTTGCGGGTGCGGTGGGTAACTCGTCATTTGTCTCGCGCGGTGCGAAAGATCCGAAGACCAGCGAATGGCTCAAGCTCGTAAGCGAACTGGGGGTGAACCCGACGCTCGCGCAGCGAACCGTGCGGATGTACTTCGTGCTCACCGACCGCAGATTCCTGCTCATCCGTCGATCGCGGCTGACAGGCCGTCCGCGAGAACTGCTGGCCGCTTGGCCCCTGAGCGAGCTTGAGCGGATTCGGGTGCACCGGACAAGTCGCGATCTTCGTCTCACGATCGCCGGTGTTGATGATCTACGGCTTGAGCTCCCGAACGCTCATCGGTTTCTCCCCGAGGTCTACCGCGATGTGCCCACGCGGCTCGCCGCTGCCCGAAAAGTGTCGTAGCTCGAACGACGTCATAGCTCACGGTGGTCTCGCTGCTGACCCCTGTGGTTCCTCTAGGAATATGAAACGACATCGTATTTCGCTGCATTTTCTTGGTTGTTTCATAGAAAACTGTGGTTTTCTATCGAAATGGACTCGCGATTGGTATACCGCAGGGTCCCGCGACGATCTCCCGTCCTTCGACTGAATGAGGAAAACGCTTGATGAAGCTGAGCCTTCGCCCACGCTTCGTGCGCGGTCCCTCAATGGACCGAGTTGTCAACGCGCCCACGCTGGTCACCGACCTTCTCACTCTGCGCCCGCACCGCATCGAAGACGCTGCACGCTGGTATGAAATCCAGTCGTCGCCCCACGTTCACAAGTTCACTTCGTGGCCCGAACGGTCACGCTCCGAGTCCTATGACCACCTGCTTCACCGCACCAAGCACGTGAAACTGTTGCAGGCCAATGACTTCCTCGCGCTCGCAATTGAGCGGGACGGTCAACTCCTTGGCGATGTATCGCTCCACCTTCGCTCCGTCTCGGTCTCGAGCCGCACCGCAGAGATCAGCTGGATCTTGCATCCGGATGCCTACGGCCAGGGCTACGCCCGCGAAGCGGCAGACGCCATGATGGAGTTCGCCTTTACCGAGGCAAAGATTCAGTGGCTCGTTGCCGTGATCGACCAGAGCAACCAAGCGTCCATCGCTCTGGCGAAGCGCCTCGGGTTCCGCGCGATGTCCCGCGATGGCGACGAACTGTCATTCGTAGCGGGCAGCCTTCGAGAGTAATTTCTCCCGCTCGATTCTTAGATGAATCGTGCCCAACGGCATCCGCCGTAATTTACGTCCTGTTTACAGAACCGGAGTCCCCGCGACAAGTTCGTGTCAGTCGCTGTGTCAGTATTCAGTGAATACGAAGAAACACGCACTCGACGGATACAGCGGTTCGGTAAATTCATGCCCAGAAACGACGCTCAGCCCACCCTGGAACTGTCGTTGCGCGTGCCGATCATGCACACCGAGCGCCTGCTGCTTCGCCCGCACCGCATGGCGGACGCCGAGCGGTGGCATGAGATGCAATCCAGCCCCCAAGTGAGCCAATACACCGCGTGGCCACAGCGCACTCGTCGCTCAGCGCTGCGGCAACTGAAGCGACGAACGCGGCAGACTCAACTGCACCGGGTGGATGATGTACTCGACGTGGCCATCGAACGTGACGGTGAACTGGTAGGCGAGGTCAGCCTGCAATTGCGCTCCCTCCCCGCCTACGCGCGAGCCCACATCCACGCTCTGTTGCTGGTGGCGGTGGTGCACCCGGCCAACGCAGCCTCAGTGGCGCTCGCTCACAAGCTCAAGCTGCATCCGCTGCCGGGCACAGCCGATCGCACCGTCTTCGTCGGCAGGAATGGTCCGCTGGCCGTAGTGGCGCCTTAGACCGTAACCGTCGGAGCCGGAGAGCGTCAGGTTCGACAGGCCGGTGCTAACGTGGCACCCACCGCCGAAGGGAATATCCCGTGTCAAAGAACACCTATTCTCCAGAACAACAAGTAGATCGGCTACGGATCTACAACGTCGTGGCGGGCAGTCTGCACCTGCTGCAGGCGATCGGATTCGCGATCGTGCTCACGATGCTCAGCAGTCAAGTTCTCTTCGCCGTCACGGCGGACTACCTCGCGGGCCCTCCCGGGGCACCGATTCCGCCCGAGCGGGTGACCGTTTTCGAAGTCAACATCGGCGTCGGTGTTGTGGCCTTTCTCGCGCTCAGCGCGTTCTTCCACTTTCTGGTGTCGAGCCCGTGGTTCTTTGGGCGCTACAAGAACGGCCTTCTCGAGAGTCGCAACTACTTCCGTTGGACCGAGTACTCGCTCAGCTCCTCGATCATGATCTGGCTGATCCTCGCGATCAACGGCGTCACCGATATCGCCGCCCTCTTCGCGGTCTTCGCCGTCAACGCCGCGATGATTCTGTTCGGCGCGCTGCAAGAAAAGTACGAAAAGCCCGGATCGGGCGGGATGCTGGCCTTCATTTTCGGATCGATGGTCGGCGTCGTGCCATGGATTCTCATCCTCATTTACTTCTTGCGACCGGGAAGCGCGAACGAAGTTGCCGCCCCGAGCTTTGTTGTCGGCATCGTGATTTCGCTCTTCGTGTTCTTCAACACGTTCGCGCTCAACCAGTGGCTGCAATACAAGCAAGTGGGTAAGTGGAAGAGCTACCTGCAGGGGGAGCGCACGTACATCACGCTCAGCCTGGTCGCGAAGACTGCACTTGCGTGGCAGGTGTTCTCTGGGGCGATCATCCCGGCACTCACCAGCTAGTGAGGGACGCCCGCGCAAAAGAAATGCCCCGCAGCTGATGCTGCGGGGCATTTCTTGTTCGCACCGGAGTGCGAAGAGTGTGCGCCGTTCGGGTCGGCAGCCACACGGGACTTAGATGCGAACGAGCGCCTTGCCGACGTTCGCGCCCTTCATGAGGCCGTTGAAGGCGTCCAGAGCGTTGTCGATACCGTCGGTGATGGTCTCGTCGTAAGCGATCTTGCCGGCGCCGAGCCATCCCTGCATTGCTTCAGCGAACTGAGGTGCGAGGTGGAAGTAGGCACCCATCGTGAAGCCCTTGATGGTGAGGCCGCGGGTGACAATGTTGGCGCTGTTCTTGATGCCGTTGTCCTTGGCGTTGATCAGTGACATGACACCGCAGATGGCGGCGCGGCCACCATCGTTGAAGGCGCCGAGCGCAGCGGAGAGGTGGTCGCCTCCGACGTTGTCGAAGTAGACATCGATTCCGTCGGGTGCGGCGGCGGCGAGCTGGCCGTCGATGTCGCCATCCTTGTAGTTGAAAGCGGCGTCGTAGCCGTACTTGCTCGTGAGAAGTTGAACCTTCTCGGCAGTTCCTGCGCTACCCACCACCCGCGCGGCGCCGAGCTGGCGAGCAATCTGACCAACCATGGTTCCGACTCCGCCGGCTGCACCGGAAACGAAGACGGTGTCGCCTTCCTTGATCTGGGCGATCTGCGTGAGGCCGGTCCAGGCCGTGATGCCGGTGAGGCCGAGAACGCTCAGGAAGAGGGAGGGCGAGACGCCGGGAACGTTGGGGAGAGCCGTGAACTGCTCGGCGGGGCCCTGCGAAATGTCGCGCCATCCGAGTTGGTGCTGAACGAGCGTACCGACGGGCAGGGCCTCGACGGTGGACTCGATAACTTCACCAACAGCGGCACCGGTCATGGTCTCGCCGAGGTTGTAAGGAGCGACGTACGAGCGGCCCTCGTTCATGCGACCACGCATGTAGGGGTCGACGGAGAGGAACGAGTTGCGAACGCGAACTTCGCCCTCAGCGAGCTCGGGAAGTTCGATCTCGACCTTGACGACGTTCTCGGTGGTGGGCTCACCGGTGGGGCGAGAGGCGAGCTGCCATTGGATGCTGGTGGTCATGTGATGCTCCTTGAAATTGTGGAAGTGGTGAAAGTGAAAAGAGTGGGGGTCGTTACGACTTGTCGGCGACGATGCGCTCAGCGACCGCAACAGACGATGCGGGGTTCTGGCCGGTGTAGAGTTGGCCATCGACAACCACGTAGGAGGCGAACGGCTCCGGGGCCTTCGAATATTCCGCACCGAGTTCAACTAGGCGGGTTTCGACGAGCCACTTGGCCTTGTCGGCGAGGCCGCCGATTTCTTCTTCGCTGTTGGCAAAGCCGGTCATCTTGCGCCCCTTGAGTACCCAGTCGCCGGTCTTCTTGTCGTGGGCGGCGAGCAGGGCGGCGGGGGCATGGCAGAGCACTCCGAGAGTCGTGTTGGACTTCACAGCCTCCACGATCAGCTGGCCGGAGTCATCGTCGACCGCAAGGTCTTCCATGGGGCCGTGGCCACCCGGGTAGAAGATCACGTCGTAGTCACCGGCGTTGACGGCATCCAAGCGAAGTGGATGCTGCAGCAGGGGCTGCAGGTCGGCGATGCGTGATTCGAATTCTGCGACGCGCTCGGCGGAACCGACGCCACCCTCGCTGAGGCTGACGGCGTCAAAAGTGGGGGCGACACCGGCGGGGCTCGCGAGTTGAACCTTCCAGCCAGCCTCGGTGAAGATGCGGTACGGCTCGAGGAATTCTTCTGCCCAGACACCGGTGGGGTGCTGGGTTCCATCGGCGAGCGTCCAGTGCGATGCGGCCGAGAGAACCATAAGTACGTTTGTCATAAAAGCTCCTTACCGAAGACGTTGGTTCTTTATCAAACCAATTGGTTCGACATTATGTCGGCGTGTAGGCTAAGTCAAACCAACAGGTTCGATTTGGAGGTGTTTGGTGGTTTCAACAGAAATGCCGCGTGATCAACTCCGCGGCCGTGAAACAAAACAGCGCGTACTCGAGGCAGCTGCGGCTGAATTCGCCGAGTACGGCGTTGCCGGTGCGCGCATCAACCGCATCGCAGAAACGGCAAAAGCCAGCAAGGAACGCATCTACGCCTGGTTCGGCGACAAAGACGCGCTCTTCGACCACGTCATGCAAACGGGTCTTGACCGCCTCGCCCACGCGGTGCCGATCGACGCCGATCTCGTGGAATACACCGTGCGACTGCACAACTACTTCGTCAACGATCCCTCGGCCGAACGCGTCGCCATGTGGGCCTGGCTGCACGACGCGGCCACCCTCGGCTCCTTCTCTGAAGGGCGCGTCGAGGGCTACCGTCACAAACTCGAGGTGATCGCTGACGCTCAAGAACGCGGTGTTGTTGACTCCTCGTGGAAGCCCGAAGAGTTACTTGCCCTCTTGCTCGCGGTCGCGAGCAACTGGGAGCGAGCGCCGGCAGAACTGCGCTCCATCGGATGCCCCGAGTACGCAGAAAGCGAAGAGGCTCGGTGCGCTTCGGTGCGTCAGGCAGCGCAACGACTCGTGGAGCCGCGCGGCTAGAGCGCGAGCATCCTGCGGCGCCCTGTCTGCGGCGGGAAGCGGCCGCTACTCCGGAGGCCGACTCGTGCTCGACCGCACGATGAGTTCGTAGTCGATCGGGGAGTTCTCGGGAATCTCCGGGTGCTTGCCCGGCACGAGAAGGCTCATCAGAATGTCGACCGCGTGCTCGCCCTGCGCTTGCGGGGACTGCGAAACCGTCGTGAGCCCGAAGAACTCGGAAAGTTCGTGGCCGTCGATACCCATGATCGAGATATCGCGGGGTACGACGAGACCGAGATCCCGGGCAGCCAGGATGCAGCCGATAGCCATCTCGTCGGAGGACGCAAAGATGGCGGTCGGGCGGCGCAACGGATTGCCGAGAAGCTGCTTGGCGGCGTGGTAACCACCCTGAATGGTGAAGTCGGCCGTAGCGAAATACTCGGGTCGAGGCTCGATACCGGCTTCGCGCAGAGCGGCTTCGTAACCGCGGCGACGATTCGTCGGGATGTGAAACTCGAGGTCGAAGTCTTCTGAACCACCAATGTGGGCGATCTTGGTGTGACCGAGGGCCAGCAAGTGGGCGGTGGCGAGGCTCGATACCGCGTCGTCATCCAGCGTGAGGGTTCGCACACCATCAATCGGTCCACCGACACCGACGGCGGGCCTGTCGAGGGCATGCAGCCGCTCGACCTCGCCGGGGGAGAGCTTCAGTGACACCGTGATGATGCCGTCGATGCGCTTGCGCTGTAAGAACTCGTCGAACACTGTTTCGCGCTCGGCAACGCTGCCCGAGAGGTTGTAGAGAGTCACGTCATAGCCGTGACGCATCAGGGCCTGCTGGGCGCCCTCAACGACCGAAGTGAAGAACCAGCGCGTGAGATACGGCACCATGAGGCCGACATTTTTCGTGCGCCCGGATGCCAGACTCGACGCACTCGACGAGACAACGTAATCGAGTGCAGCCGCGGCTTCGGCGACCTTGAGACGGGATGCCGCTGAGACCGGACCATTTCCGCTGAGTGCTCGCGACACCGTCGCCGTGGAGACTCCCGCGCGCTGGGCAACGTCTTCGATGCTTGCCATCAGTTGCCCTCCATTGGATGCGAACGAGATCGGATGCCGCTCAGAGCGGTCTCGCCGCTGCTGATTCTAGCGACCGGCATCCAGTCCCGGCTATTCGGTGCTCTACTGGTTCAGGCCCGCAGCCACACGGTGGTGTCGGCGGGTAGCTCGTCGTGGCTAACGGGGCCGCTGGCCAGCAGCACGTCACCGGCAGGCAGGGGAACTGCCGCATCGCCGGTATTGGCGTAGACGGCGACATCGCCGCTGCGGAACGCGAGCACTGCTTCTGAGCCAGATTCGAGCCATTCGAGCTCGCCGCTGGCCAGTTCGTGAGCACGGCGAAGGGCGAGAGCGTGGCGGTACATCGAGAGCGTTGAGGTGTCATCGTGGCGCTGAACATCGCGGGCGAGAGTTGCCCACTCGGCGGGTTGCGGCAACCACGCGGCATCCGAGGGTCCGAAACCGTACGAGGGCGAAGCAGCCTCC
Organism: Salinibacterium sp. VpJ6; assembly: GCF_059767345.1. Lineage (NCBI taxonomy): Bacteria > Bacillati > Actinomycetota > Actinomycetes > Micrococcales > Microbacteriaceae > Salinibacterium > Salinibacterium sp. VpJ6. The sequence goes on along the minus strand of NZ_JBSOQL010000004.1, from coordinate 147,726 downwards.
CAGGGAATCGGCACGCGGCACCCGTCGCGACCGTATCGCTCGCCGTTGGTGCGGAACCAAGTGGGATCTTGGCGGGCCTCGTCGGGGAGGTCGATAACCTCGGGCAGCCCGAGTTCTTCTCCCTGGTAGATATACGCGCTGCCCGGAAGGGCAAGCATGAGCGCGCTCGCGGCACGAGCACGGCGAAGGCCAAGTTCAGGAATCGGTAGCCCGGCCGAGCGAGGCCCGATGCCGTGACCCTGCGGGTTTTCGGCGGTTAGCGCGAGACGCGACGCGTGGCGCACAACGTCGTGGTTCGAGAGAACCCACGTGCTGGGGGCTTCGACCGCGGAGAACGCGCTGATCGACGCGTCGATCACGGAACGCAGCGAGCCGGCAGCCCACGGAGTCTCGAGGTAGGGGAAGTTGAACGCCTGGTGCATTTCGTCGGGGCGCACCCACTTGGCCATGTCGGTGAGCGGGTCGACCCACGCTTCAGCGGCAAGGATGCGCTCACCCTCGTAGCTATTGAGAATCTCGCGCCACTCACGGTAAATCTCGTGGACGCCGTCTTGTGCCCAGAAGGGCGCGCGGGCTGCGGCGATCTCGGCATCCGTCGTGCCGGCGCCGCCCATGCTGCCGCCCGCGAGCGGGGCAGTCCAGTCGGGAAGGCCGTCAGCCTTGATCATGCCGTGGGCGACATCCACCCGGAAACCGTCAACGCCGCGATCGAGCCAGAAGCGCAACACGTCGCCGAACTGATCGCGAACCCAGCGGTTCTCCCAGTTGAAGTCGGGCTGGGTGCTGTCGAAGAGGTGCAGGTACCACTGGCCGGGCGTGCCATCGGGGTTCGTGGTGCGGGTCCACGCGTCGCCGCCGAACACCGACTGCCAGTTGTTGGGCGGCAGCTCGCCATTTTCGCCGAGACCATCGCGGAACATGTAGCGATCGCGCTCGGGGCTGCCCGGGCCCGCGGCAAGTGCTTCTTGGAACCACGGATGCTCGCTCGAGGAGTGATTGGGCACGAGGTCAACGATCACGCGCAGTCCCAGCTCGTGGGCGCGACTCGTCATCGAGTCGAAGTCGTCGAGCGTGCCGAAGAGGGGATCAACGTCGCAGTAATCCGCGACGTCGTAGCCGGCATCCTTCTGCGGCGAGGTGTAGAACGGCGAGAGCCAGATGGCGTCGATGCCTAGTTCAGCGAGCTCCGAGAGGCGGTCGCGGATGCCGAGCAAATCGCCCATCCCGTCACCGTTCGCGTCGGCGAATGACCGCGGGTAGATCTGATAAATCACTGCGGAGCGCCACCATTCGGTGGTCTGAAGCACGGAAGTCATGCCCGCCACACTATCGCTTTCGACGCCAGAATCTAAGCGCTTCCACATGACCAACTCCATCTCCGCCTCCGAAACAACTGAACATTTCAGCAAAGGCGCTTGCTCAACACTGTCTCAACAAGGTATACATGGAAGCGCTTGCAGTTTGCAATGCTTTCACTGACGAAAGGCAGCCACCAATGAAGGTGACCAAGAGAGGACTGTGGGCCGTAGGCGCGCTCACCGTTACTGCATCCCTCGTTTTGACCGGATGCACAGCAGCATCCGACACGACCGATAGCGCCGCAGGAAACGGTGGCTCGCTCACCGTCTGGGTCGACGCCGACCGAGCAAGCGTGCTGAAAGATGCCGCCGCCGACTTCACCGCCGAGACCGGCGTCGAGGTCAAGCTCGTTCAAAAAGAGTTCGGTGACATTCGCGACCAGTTCGTCGCACAAGTGCCCACCGGCAAGGGACCCGACATTGTGATCGGCGCCCACGACTGGCTCGGCACGTTCGTCACCAACGGTGTCGTCGCTCCCGTTGAGCTTGGCGACAAGGCTGACGACTTCCAAGCAGTAGGCGTCACGGCGATGAGCTACGAGGGCCAGGTCTACGGCGTCCCGTACTCGATCGAGAACATTGCGCTCGTGCGCAACACCGCCCTCGCTCCCAGCACCCCCGCGACCTTCGACGAGATGGTCACGATGGGCGAAGCTGCCGGAACCGAGTACCCCTTCTTGGTCGGCCTCGACCCTGAAGCGGCCGACCCGTACCACCTCTACCCCTTCCAGACTTCGTTCGGTGCTCCCGTATTCGGCACCGATGCTGACGGAAGCTACGACGCTGAAGCGCTCGAAATCGGCAACGCTGGCGGCGACGAGTTCGCTGCCTGGCTCGCGGAACAGGGTGCAGCAGGAGTGCTTAACACGAACATCACTGGCGACCTTGCCAAAGAGAAGTTTGTCGCAGGCGAGGCACCCTTCTACCTGACCGGACCGTGGAACGTTCCCGCCGCCGTCGAAGCAGGCATCGACGTGGCGATCGACCCGATCCCCTCCGCCGGTGGAGAAGACGCTCAGCCCTTCGTAGGCGTGCAGGGCTTCTTCGTCAGCGCCAAGAGCGAGAACGCGCTCGCCGCGAACGAGTTCATCGTGAACTACATGGGCAGCGAAGAAGTGCAGACCGCACTCTTTGAAGTCGGCGGTCGTGCACCGGCACTCACGGCATCCTTCGAAGCGGCTAGCGCTGACCCGATCGTTGCCGGCTTCGGCACCGTCGGTGAGAACGCCGTACCCATGCCCTCGATTCCCGCCATGGGAGCCGTGTGGGAGTTCTGGGGCGTAACCGAAGCCGCCATCATCAACGGTGGTGACCCCGCTTCGCTCTGGCAGAAGATGTCGGGCGACATTCAAACCGCTATCGCTGGATAGCGCACGGTGGCCGTCCGTCTGCAAGCGGGCGGCCACTTCCTTCCCCCTTTACTTTCTCGCCGTACAAGCGAACCCCACGTCTTCAACGGAGAACCCTCGTGACGACTTCCCCTCAGACTGACCCCGGACCCCTCCGGCAGTCAGCCCGCTCCAAGCGAGCAACCAGAATTGCGGATGCCGCCTCCGGTGGCTGGAAAGTCGTCGCCGCCAAAATTCTCGGCCTCGGTGTCGTCGACGCCATCGCGATCTACGCGCTCTTCGTGCTCGTGCGCAGCGAATCGTGGCTTGTTGCCGGCCTTGTCGCCGCTGTGACGTTGCTCGTCAACTGGATCTACTTCTCCCGCGGCAAGCTGCCCGCCAAGTACCTGGCACCCGGCTTAATATTCCTCGCGATCTTCCAGATTTTCGTGTTGCTCTACTCGGGCTACATCGCCTTCACGAACTACGGCACGGGGCACAACTCCACCAAAGAAGATGCGGTCAACGCCCTGTTGCTCTCGTCTCAAAACCGCGTCGAGGACTCACCCAGCTACAAGCTGACGGTGCTCGAGCAACTGGGCGAAATCTCCTTCCTCGTTACCGAACCCGATGGCAGCGTGAGCATCGGTGGCAATGAGCGCCCCCTTGAAGACGTGCGTAACGCGCAGCTCGAGGGCGGAGTCGCCGTCGGGCTCAACGGCTACACCTCGCTCGGCTTCCAAGACATCATCGCCAAGCAAACCGAGATCGCCGCCATCAGCGTGCCCCTCACCGACGACCCCAACGACGGAATGCTGCGCACCCCAGACGGGTCGAGCGCCTTCCTCTACACCTCCTCGCTCGAGTACGACGAGGCCGCGGGCACGATGCGTGACACGAACTCCGGCACCGTCTACTCCGATATCGGCACGGGTGCCTTCACCTCGGATGCCGGCCAAGAGCTGCTGCCGGGATGGAAAATTGATGTCGGCTTCGACAACTTCATTCGCGCATTCAGTGAGGAATCCATCCGTGGACCGCTGATTAGCGTGACGGTGTGGACGTTCGCGTTTGCCTTCCTCTCGGTGTTCACGACCTTCGCGCTTGGGCTGTTCTTGGCGATCGTGTTCAACGACAAGCGGATGAAAAGCCGCAAGTACTACCGGATCATCATGATTCTGCCGTACGCCTTCCCAGGCTTTCTCTCGGCGCTCGTCTGGGCCGGAATGATGAACCAAGAGTTCGGCTTCATCAACACGGTGCTCCTGGGCGGGGCCGAAGTGCCGTGGCTCACGAACGAGTGGCTGGCCAAGGGCTCGGTGCTGTTCGTGAACCTGTGGCTGGGCTTTCCCTACATGTTCTTGGTGACGACGGGTGCGCTGCAGGCGATTCCCGAAGAGCTCACAGAAGCCGCGACGGTGGATGGCGCGAAGCCGTGGGCGATCTTCAGATTCGTAAAGCTGCCGCTGCTTCTGGTCTCGGTCGCACCGCTGTTGATCTCCTCGTTCGCGTTCAACTTCAACAACTTCAACCTCATCTACATGCTCACCAATGGTGGGCCGCGCGATGTCTCCGCGGGGGTGAATGTTGGCGCCACGGACATCCTGATTTCGATGGTCTACAAGGTTGCCTTCGTGGGAGCCAACCGAGACTACGGCTTGGCGAGTGCCTTCGCGATCATCATTTTCATTTTGGTGGCCGGTATTTCGATCATCAGTTTCCGTCGCACCAAGTCGCTTGAGGAGTTGAACTGAGATGACTACAGCAACTCAGCACCACAATCCGGATGCCGTGATCGACCCGGATGCCACCGTCGTCGGTCACCCGAAGCGGCCCTTCAAGCGCTACTTCCGCGAGACCGGCTGGCGTCACCTCGTGGGAATCGCCATGTCGATCTTCGCCGCGTTCCCGCTGCTGTATGTTTTCAGCGCATCGCTCAACCCGGGCGGCACGCTCGTGACGGCCAACTCGTTGTTCTCGAACTTCAGCTTTCAGAGCTACGTCGATCTGTTCAACCGCCCCCAGCAGCCCTATGCGGCGTGGTTCGGCAACACCCTGTTGATCGGCGGCATCTCGTCGCTCGGCACTGTCTTCCTCGGCGCCCTCGCGGCATATGCGTTTTCGCGCATGCGGTTCATCGGCCGTCGAGTGGGGTTGCTCACGCTGCTGCTCGTGCAGATGTTCCCGCAGCTTCTCGCGGTCGTCGCGATCTTCTTGTTGCTCTCCGGCATCTCCGAAATCTTCCCGGCGATCGGCCTCAACAGCCAGATCGGGCTCATCATGGTCTACCTCGGTGGCGCGCTCGGAGTGAACACCTACCTGATGTACGGGTTCTTCAATACCGTGCCGTCATCCATTGACGAGGCGGCGAAGATCGATGGCGCGGGTCATGCGCGCATCTTCTTCACTATCATCCTGCGCCTCGTTGCGCCGATCTTGGCGGTCGTCGGCCTGCTCTCGTTTGTGGGCACCACGAGTGAGTTCGTGATCGCGAGCATCGTGCTGATCGACCCCGACAAGCAGACCCTCGCGGTGGGCCTCTACCAGTTCGTATCGCAGGAGTTTTCGCGCAACTGGAGCATCTTCGCGGCCGGCGCCGTGCTCGCGGCCATCCCCGTGATGACCCTGTTCTTGTTCCTACAGAAGTACATCGTCGGTGGCTTGACCGCAGGAAGCGTGAAGTAATGGATGCCCTCCTCCCGCACCACGATGGCTCAGCGCTGCACGTCTCCACGCAGACGCCCGCGCTCGGCGCCACCGTCACGCTGCGCCTTCGCGTGCCGGTCGGCTATGGCCCGCTGAAGGCTGTGTGGGTGCGCGAGAATCCCGACCACGAACCGCGCTGGACGGATGCCCGCCTCACCGGAACCGCCGCCGGTTGGGACTGGTGGCAAGCCGACATCGTGGTCGAGAATCCGCGACATGGGTATCGGTGGCTGCTTGTGCACGAGGCTGCGGCTGGGGCTTCTGATGCAGCGGCAGCGCCAGCAGGCCACGGCAACGCAGGCCGCGTCGAGTGGCTCAACCAGAGCGGGCTGCACTCGATCGAAACGCTTGACTCCGAAGACTTTGCGCTGCTCGCCACTCCGGCTGCTCCCGAGTGGTTGGCGGAGACGGTGATGTACCAGGTGTTCCCCGATCGCTTTGCCCGGTCATCCGCCGCCGATGCTCACGCCAAGCCTGAGTGGGCAATTGCTGCGCGTTGGGACGAGCCGGTTGACCCGGTGCTACCCGGCCGCTCGAAGCAGTTCTATGGGGGAGACCTCGACGGCATCACCGAGCACCTCGATCACCTGACCTCGCTCGGCGTGACGATGCTGTATCTCACGCCGATCTTCCCTGCCCGCTCCAACCATCGCTATGACGCGTCGAGTTTCGTGGATGTTGATGAACTGTTGGGCGGGCGCGAAGCGCTGATCCGTTTGGTGGGGGAGGCTCACGCTCGTGGGCTCAAAGTCATCGGAGACCTGACGACGAATCACTCCGGCGATGCGCACGAGTGGTTCCAAGCCGCGCTCGGAAAACCCGATGCGGCCGAGGGGGACTTCTACTACTTCACGAACGACGAGCACACCGAGTACGTGGGCTGGCTGGGCACGCCGAGCCTGCCGAAGTTCAACTGGAACTCGACCGAACTGCGTCGCCGGTTCATCGAGGGCGACGATTCGGTGGTCGCGCACTGGCTGAAAGAGCCCTACAACTTCGATGGCTGGCGCGTGGATGTCGCGAACATGACCGGCCGGATGGGCGCTGAGGATCTCAACGAGGAGGTGCGGCAGATCATCCGTCGCACCATGGAAGACGTGAACCCGGACACGGTGCTGTTGGCGGAGTCGACGAACGATGCCGCGAGCGATCTGCAGGGTGATGCGTGGCACGGGGCGATGACGTACCCGTCGTTCACGAGGCCGGTTTGGGGCTGGCTCACCGAACCCGGTGACACCTCGCACGTCACCGCGGATGCGTCGATCGACCCCGAGGCGTGGTTCTTCGGGCAGCCCATCGGCGGCATCCCGAACTACAGCGCGCGCGAGTTCGCGGAGATGACGGTGCGGTTCACGGCCAGCATTCCGTGGCGCATCCGGCTCGGCAACATGAACGCGCTCGACACTCACGACACCGCTCGATTCCGCACGCACGCGCCCGCCGAGAACGTGCCGCTCGCTCTCGCACTCTCGGTGACGCTGCCGGGTGTGCCCGTCGTCTTTGCCGGCGACGAGTTCGGTCTCAGCGGCGACGACGGCGAAATGTCGCGCACGCCCATGCCGTGGGGAACTGAAACTGACCCGGCAGTGGCGCCCACGCTTGAGGTCTATCGCCAGCTAATCGCACTGCGGCGCGACCTGCCCACGCTCTCGCACGGCGGCCTGCGCTGGTTGCACGTTGCGGACGACTCGCTCGTCTTCGTGCGCGAGGATGCCGCCGCCACCGTTCTGGTGGTTGTTGCACGCTCGCCGCTGACGGTGACTCTGCCTGCCAATGCTCTCGGCGTTGAGCTGGGGGCGGATGTTGCGAGCCCTGCATTCCTCTCCGGCGACGCGACTCTGGCACCCTCTGCCGCCGGGCTCACGCTCTCGGCGGCTGCCCGCACCTGTGCGATCTGGACTCTGCCCGGCGTCGAGCGCCCCGAGGCGCGCTGAGACCTGCAAGCGCAGGGCGTCGCGACTAAGGCGCTGTAACGTCGATGAGCACCTTGCCGACGGCTCCGCTCTCAACGAGAGCGTGGGCATCCGCAGTCTGCTCCAGTGAGAAGCGGTGCAGGGGCAGGCCGGTTTCTTCGCCGATGCCGAGCGCACCATCCGCGAGGGCGATGTTGATGGTGTCGCCGGCGGCTCGAATAGCGTCGATGCCGACGGTGTAAAGCAGCACGAATTGGTAGCGCACGTTGAGGGCGAAGTGACGGCGCACATCGAGGGTTACTTCGTCGCCGCCGTTGTTGGCGTAGACAGAGATCGAGCCGCGGTTGCGGATGACCGCAAGGTCGAGCTCCGCGTTCTGGGCGGGAGCTACTTCAACGATCTGATCGACGCCCTCGGGGGCAATCGCGCGGATCTGCTCAACGATGTCGGCGTCGGTGTAGGTGAGCACGTGGTGAGCGCCAGCGGCGGTAGCGAGCGCTGCTTTGGTTGGTCCGCTCACGGTCGTGATCACGGTCGCGCCGGCCCAGCGAGCAAGCTGAATGGCGGCATGGCCTACGGCACCGGCTCCACCGGCAACGAGTACGACCTTGTCGCTGAGAGCGGTCGGATGCAGTTCGTCGGGCCCGTCTTCGGCTACCGTCAGCGCTCGGTACGCGGTGATTGCCGGAACGCCCATGCTCGCGCCCTGGTCAAAGCTTGCGCTCGCGGGCAGCGCGAAAACACGTTCGGCGGGCAGCACAGCCTGCTCTTGGCTCGTGCCGCTGTTCGAGCGTTGGTACGCCGCAAGGGCGAGCCACACGCGGTCGCCGACGCTGACATCTTGCACGTCAGAGCCGATCGCTTCGACGATTCCGGCACCGTCTTGGCCGGGAACAACCTCATCAAAGGGCAATGCCTGACCGGATGCCGCACCGCGCCGCGACTTCCAATCGGTCGGGTTCACCCCGCTCACGACGATGCGCACACGCACTTCGCCGGGCCCGGGTTCAAGCACCGGCCGCTCAACCAACTGAAGTACGGAGGGGTCGCCGGTCTCGCGGTAAACAATTGCTCTCATACCTAGGTCAACAGGGCGGCGCCCCCGCAGAATTCCGAAACTCAGAAGATCAGCATCCGAATTCCGGCTGGCGTTCGCCGCGGCACGCGAGAAAATCTAGTGCCCGGGGATCGCACTCCACGGTGCCCGCATGGTGCGCACGAAGGAGTACATCACGAGGGTGGGGTGGTGGTGTTCGAGGGCGTAGAAGATGCGCTCGCCGCTGAGGGTGACGCCGATGGTCTCCCACATCTTGGCTTCAGTGCCCTTGTCGAGCTGCAGCAGATCGGCGTACTTGTCGTCGAGCAGAGCAACGCCGGCGGTCACGATCTCCCACGCGATTCCTTCGCCCCAGAGCTTCTTAGCCGACTCGTAAACCGGGTCGGTGGGGTTGATGGGGTCGTGTTCGCCAGCGGGCAGCGGGATCGTGTATTCGGCGACCATCGCGGCTTGGTCGTCGGCGAACCAGCGCAGCACGATCTTCACGGCGCGGGTGGTGCTGAGGGGAGAAAGCAAGGGAGCGAGATCAGCGGGAAGCTCGATCATTTCGGCCGTCAACACCTCAACCGAGGGCGTGTAGCCCATACGCGCGAGCACTTCACCGTATGACACACTCGCCTCGAAGCGTGCGCTCAAACGCAGAGCAACCGGGTCGACGACGGTGGCGGCGCCCTGGCTGCGAATCACAATCCCTTGACGCTCCAACTGCGCGAGCGCGACCCGAACCTGCGGGCGGCTGCAGTTCAGCCACTCGGCAAGCTTGAGCTCGCCGGGCAGCAGAAAGTTGGAGTCACGGGCCGCTTCCCGCACATGACGAAGCACGCCACTGAGAATTCGCTCGTCTTCTGTGAGCGATCCCGTAGCGATGCGGCCTTCGGGGACCGTAATTTCCATGTGCGCTCCTATGCGGCGATCGACTCTCGAGCGGCCACAAAAGCCTCAACGCAACGGCTGATGTCCTCGCTTGAGTGTCCAGCCGACAACTGTACGCGAATACGAGCTTTGCCCAACGGCACCACGGGGTACGAGAAAGCGATGACGTAGACGCCGAGCGTGAGCAGGGCATCCGCCATGGCAACAGCTTCGTGTTCGTCGGCAAACATGACCGGAATGATCGGATGCTCGCCCGGCAGTAGCGTGAACCCGGCCTCGGCCATTCCGCTGCGGAACTGTTCAGCATTCGCTTTGAGCTTGGCACGGCTCTCGGCGCCTTCCGCTACAAGGTTGAGCGCTTCGATTGAGCCGGCGACCACCGAGGGGGCAACGGCGTTCGAGAACAGGTACGGCCGTGCGCGCTGGCGCAGCAGCTCGACGATCTCGGCGTGAGCGCTGATGTAACCACCGGATGCTCCACCCAGAGCCTTGCCGAGCGTGCCCGAGATGATGTCGACGCGGTCGGAGACGCCACAGTGCTCGGGCGTTCCGGCTCCGGTCTCACCGACGAAGCCGACAGCGTGCGAGTCGTCAACCATGACCATCGCGTCGTACTGCTCGGCGAGGTCGCAGATCGCTTCGAGGGGAGCGAGGTAGCCGTCCATCGAGAAGACGCCGTCGGTGACGATGAGGCGACGGCGGGCATCCTTCGCGGCAATCAGCTGCGCTTCGAGGTCGGCCATGTCCCGGTTCTTGTAGCGGTAGCGAGCCGCCTTCGAGAGGCGAACGCCGTCGATGATCGAGGCGTGGTTGAGCTCGTCCGAAATCACGGCATCCTCCGCACCGAGCAGCACCTCAAAGATGCCGCCGTTGGCGTCGAAGCACGAGGGGAACAGGATGGTCGCCTCCATGCTCAGCAGCGCCGAAAGCCGGTTCTCGAGCTCAACGTGCTGGGTCTGGGTGCCGCAGATAAAGCGCACACTCGCCATGCCGAAGCCCCAGTCGTCGAGGGCACTCTTAGCGGCGGCCACGAGGCGCGGGTGGTTGGCGAGGCCGAGATAGTTGTTGGCGCAGAAGTTGAGAACGGGTTTTCCGCCCGCTTCCACATGCGCTGCCTGCGCAGTGTCGAGCTGGCGCTCGGTCTTGTAGAGGCCCGCCGAGCGGATCTCGCTCAGGGTGTCGTTGAGTTGGTCGCGAACTGTTCCGTACATGATGTGCTCCTGAAAGTTGTGGGGTGGGTCGGTGGCGAAAGCGACGGGCGCTACGACCAGTCGATGATGACCTTGCCGCCGTTTCCGCGGCGAGCGGTCGCGAACGCTTCTTCCCACTGTTCGGCGGGGAAGCGGTCGGTGACCACGGCAGAGACATCCAAACCGGTGTGCACCATGGCGTTCATGGCGTACCAGGTCTCGAACATTTCGCGGCCATAGATGCCCTTGATGGTGATCATGTGGGTCACAACGGTGGCCCAGTCGATGCCGATGGGTTCGGCGGGCAGGCCGAGCATCGCAATGCGGCCGCCCTGATTCATGTTGCTGATCATCTCGGGCAGCGCGGTGGGGTGACCGCTCATTTCGAGCCCAATGTCGAAGCCCTCTTTCATACCGAGCTGCTCTTGAGCTTCAGCGATGCGGGTCGTCGACACGTTGATCGCGAGGTCGACGCCCATGTCGCGGGCGAGCTGCAGGCGTTCTTCATTCACGTCGGTCATCACGATGTGGCGAGCGCCAATGTGGCGAGCAACCTTCGCGGCCATGAGCCCGATTGGCCCGGCACCGGTGATGAGCACGTCTTCGCCGACCATCGGAAACGAGAGTGCGGTGTGCACAGCGTTGCCGAGGGGGTCGAAGATGGCGGCAAGCTCGGGGTCGATGTCGAGTGGATGCGCCCAGACGTTCTGTTCAGGAATCACGACGAACTCGGCGAAGGCGCCGTCGCGGTTTACACCAATGCTTGAAGTGAATTTGCAGAGGTGGCGGCGGCCGGCGCGACAGTTGCGGCAGTGGCCGCACACGACGTGGCCTTCGCCGGAGACGAGAGCACCGACCTCGACCGAGGTCACTCCTTCGCCCAGCTCAACAACGTGGCCTGAGAACTCGTGGCCGGGGATGAGCGGCGCATTGATGGCGCCGGCGGCCCACGCATCCCACGATTCAATATGCAGGTCAGTGCCGCAAATTCCGGTGCGGGCAACCCTGATTTTTACCTCGCCACGACCGGGCGTTGGTTCGCGGCGTTCGGCCAATACGAGGCCTGGTCCGGCCTTGTCCTTGTAGAGGGCTTTCATCGTTGATTCCTCTCAGGCGGCGCGACATGGCGCGTGGTGTGCGCTTGTGGCGCACCTCATTCGACGTGTCCGCTGCTGTGTTTCAGGGTACCGCCACTTGTTTACAAGTGCGACTCTTCTGCTAGCGTCATACAAATCATAAGTTGAAGGAGCCATTCGTGACCGAAATATCCCAGCGCATCGAGGGAATATCGCTATGGGATGGTACGGCCGCGCACGGCATTGGTTCCCTCAGCTGGACAGGTGACCGGATCGACGCGGTAGAAACCGTGAACGACGCCACGGCCACCGGCTCGGATGCCGCAACCACGGCATCCGAATACAGCGTGATTCCGGGCCTCATTGACACCCACGTTCACCTCGGCGGCTATGCCGGACCAGACAAGGTGGACTGGGTGTCGTGGCCACTCATGACGCCGTGGGAAGAGCAAGTCTTCCACATTGCGGCGAACGCCCACCAGGCTGCCCGCAATGGGGTCACGACGCTGCGCGATCTCGCCGGCGACGGTCGTCAACTGGCCGTCAAGCGCGCCTTCGATCAGGGCATTCAGCAGGGCCCGCGCATTCTCGTGCACGGCCCCGTCGGTATGACCGCGGGTCACGGCGATCTCTTCATCCCGCCGCACTACCCGCACCGCACGCCCACCGCCGATAGCCCAGACGAGTGCCGCAAGCTTGTGCGCGAATACGCTCGCGCCGGTGTTGACGGCATCAAGATCTTCACCAGCGGCGGCGTTCTCTCGACCGGCGACAAGGTCGGCTGGCGCAACCAAACCACCGCCGAAATCGAGACAACCCTCGACGAAGCTCACGCACTCGGACTCAAGGTTGCCGCCCACAGCCACTCCACCGAGGGCAACCAGATTGCCTTGGATGCCGGAGTCGACTCCCTCGAACACGGCACCGGCATTACCGAAGAGCAATGGCCAACACTGCTCGAGCGCAACATCTCGGTGGCTCCCACGCTCATGATCAACGACGTGATTGCCGAAGCCCGCATCCCGGTCTCGGCTGAAGCGCAAGAAAAGGCGCAGGCCGTCGTGATCGAGCGCAACACCAACTTTGCTGCCGCAGGTCGCGCCGGAGTGCGCTTCGTGCTCGGCACCGATGCCAATGGCATCTTCGTGAAATTCGGCGATCAGATGGAAGAAGTGCGTCTGATGGCCGAGATGTTCGGCTGGAGCGCAGAACGTGCGCTGCAGTCCGCCACCTCGGATGCCGCCGATGCAATCGGCCTGGCAGACAAGGTCGGAACCCTCGCGGCCGGATGGGGCGCTGACTTTGTCGTGCTCAAGGGCCGCCCGTGGGAAGACATCACTCAGCTTCGTACCGAAAACATCGTCGCGGTTGTCTCGCGCGGTGTTGTCGTGTTCGGAGAACTCCCGCAGTAATCGCGTCACCAGCGTCACCAGAACGACTACCTCCAGCAGCACTCGCATGACCAGCACCACCAGCATCCGCATCACATTCCGCAGTACCACCGCAACGCTCACCACGTTGCGTAGACAGCACTGAAAGGACCGAGTATGAACTCCCCGAAAAACCGAGTACTTCGCTGGGGCATTGCCCCCATCGGAGCGCTTGCCGCACTGGGCCTGTTGGCCTCTTGCGCGGCAGGGCCAGCCGCTTCGCCCAAGACGGATATCACGATGGCAGTCACGGGCGACCCCGTGTGCCTCGACCCTCAGCAGGTCACCCTCACCACCGCACTCAACATTGGCCGCCAGGTTGTTGACTCGCTCATTGATCAGGATGCTGAAACCGGCGAACTGGTGCCGTGGCTCGCAGAGAGCTGGGAAACCAACGATGACCTCACCGAGTTCACTTTCGAACTGCGCAATGACGTCACCTTCAGCGATGAGACCGCGCTGACCGCAGACACCGTGGTCAAGAACCTCGACGCTCTCTTCGAGATGGGTTCCACCGCATCCCTCGCCTCGCAGTACCTCGCCGGTTACGAAGGCAGCACCGCTGTCGACGAGAACACGGTGACCGTGAACTTCGAGTCGTCGAACGCTCAGTTCTTGCAGGGCGCCAGCACCATCACGCTCGGCCTCGTCTCTGACGCCACCACCGAGCTCAGCCCCGAAGACCGTTGCCAGACTGTCGTCGGCACTGGTCCCTTCACGATCGACTCCTACGTGGCTAACGACTCCGTCGTGATCGCCAAGCGTGTCGGTTACGACTGGGCATCCGAACTTCGCGGCCACAGCGGTGAAGCACTCGTTGACACCGTCACGTTCCCGATCACGCCTGAGGCAGGCGTGCGCACCGGTGGACTCCAGACCGGCGAATTCGACATCATCCAGGATCTTCCTGCTGTAGACGAGAGCCGCTTCGACACCGCGGACTACAACATCTACGCCCGCGGAAACCCCGGAATGCCCACGAGCCTCGTGCCCAACACCACGCGTCCCGTCGTCAGCGACGAGATCGTGCGCAAGGCAATGCTGCTCGCTACCGACCGTGCAGAAATCACCGCCCTCACCGGTTCGTCGCAGTCGCAGCCCGCGTCGAGCGCGCTCAGCTCCGCTACTCCTGGCTACAGCAGCCAGGAAGACGCCATGGCCTACGACCTCGATGCAGCCACCGCGTTGCTCGACGACAACGGTTGGGTAGTGGGCTCTGACGGCATCCGCGAGAAGGACGGCCAGCGTCTCACCATGAGCGTTACCGCCTTCTACGGTCAGGATGTTCTTGAAGCAACTCAGATTCAGCTCGCTAAGGCAGGCATCGACCTGCAGCTCAACATCGTGACCGCCGGAGACTTCTTCGGAGCCATCGCGACCGGTGACTACGACTTCTTGAGCGCTAGCCTTACGCGCACTGACCCCGACGTTCTGCGGGTCACGTTCTCGAAGGATGCCGTCTCGAAGTGGGCCATCATCGACGACGCTGAACTCGAATCGCTCCTCACCGAGCAGGCCAGCACGGCAGACACCACCGAGCGCACGGCACTCATCGCCGAAATTCAGGAGATGATTATTGACCGTGCGTACCTGATCCCGCTTCTCGAAGTCGCTCAGGTGCACGCCTCAACCGCCAACGTTTCTGGTCTGACCTTCGACTCGTCGTCGCGACTGATCATGTACGACGTCAGCGTCTCGGAATAACTCTCACTAGGTGATGTGACCAGCATGAAAGAGCGTCAGTCGTGACACAGGTGAAAGCCTGGGCAGGCTACTTGCTGCCCAAACTCGGACAGTTCCTGTTCGTTGTTGTGGCTACCTACACGCTCGTTTTCGTGCTGGTCCATTTCCTGCCCGGTGACCCGTTGATCGCCGCCCTTGCAGCAAAGGGCGGCGCATCAACGGTCATCGATCCCGCTGAGCTCGACGCCTTGCGCGTGCAGTACGGGCTCGACGGAACACTCTGGCAGCAGTACTTCGGCCACCTCATCGCGGCGGCTCAGGGTGACCTCGGCGTCTCCATCTCGACCGGTGTTCCCGTGACCGAGATGATCGCCCGGGCCTTCCCCTTCAGCGTGCAGATTGCCTCGCTCGCGCTGCTCTTCGGCGTCACCTCCGCCGTTCTCATCACCTTCTTGGCCTACGCCGCACCATGGCCGTGGCTGCGCCAACTGCTGCTTCAGATTCCACCATTCGGGATCGCTGTGCCCGCCTTCTTGAGCGGCCTGCTGTTGATCAGCGTCTTCGCTTTCACTCTCGGCTGGCTGCCCTCGGCCGGCGCTCGCAGCTTCGACGCCGCCGTCTTGCCGGCGATCACGCTCGCCCTGCCCGTCGGCGCCCTCTTCTTCCAGGTCTTCTCCTCTGCCGTGCTTGAGGCCCAGAACAGCCCCTACGTCTTTACGGCCGTCGCCAAGGGTGTGCCTCCGCGCCGTATCTTCACGAAGCACTTGTTGCGCAACGCACTGCTGCCCTCCATCACCATTCTCGGCTTGCTCATCGGCTACTTGGCCGGCGGAACCGCCGTCGTCGAAACCGTCTTCTCGCGAGACGGAATCGGTCGCATGACCGTCAATGCCGTGCTCGCTCGCGACATCAATGTCATCCAGGGCGTCGTACTGCTGGTGGGCGCGATCTATGCGCTCGTCAACCTGCTGGTGGATGTCGCCTACGGCTTCATCGACCCGCGAACGCGCATCGGTGGCGGGGTTCCCTCGCGCGCTCGACTGGGGGCGAAGAAGTGACCAATTTGCGCAAGCCCGGTTTCGTTCTGGGCCTCATTGTTATCGCCTTGGCGATCGTGGCTTCTCTGGCACCTCAGTTGCTGGCGACCCACGATCCCTTCGAGTCGGTCGCGACCGACCGCCTGCTGCCGCCGAGCGCTCAGTACCTCTTCGGCACCGATAACCTCGGTCGCGACCTCTACTCTCGCGTCATTTATGGAGCCGCCCTCTCGCTGCTCTCGGCATCCCTCGCTGTTGTCGTCGGTGTAGTGGTGGGCGCCGTCGTCGGTCTCATCTCGGGCTTCGTTGGTGGTCGCACCGACTTCATCATCATGCGCTTCGTGGATGTGCTGATCGCCGTTCCCGGAGTTCTCCTCGCCCTGATCGTCGTTGCCAGTCTCGGCTTCGGCCCCGTCTCGCTCGCGCTTGGTGTTGGCCTTGGAGCCGCCGGCAGCTTCGCTCGAGTGATGCGCTCGCAAGTGCTGCGCATCCGCAGCGAAGAGTATGTCGAAGCGGCGCGCACGCTTGGCGTTCGCTCGCCCGCGATTCTCGTGCAGCACGTGCTGCCCAACGCGGCACGCCCCGTGATCGCGATGGCGGCGCTCGAAATGGGCACCGCGATTCTCTCGGTTTCGGCTCTGACCTTCTTGGGCTTCGGCGCTCCGCCGCCCGCTCCCGAGTGGGGCGCACTCGTCTCGGCGGGCCGCGACTACGTGGCAACCAACCCCGGCCTCAGCATCATTCCGGGTGCCGTAATTCTTGTGGTCGTGCTTGCCGTAAACCGGGTAGCGCGAGCGATCGGAGGCGACGAATGATCCAGCACGGTTCTGGTGCGAAAGCAGGGTCTGGCGCAGAAGCAACGTCTGGCGCGAAGGCGGCGGCAGCGACCAGCGACGCGGACGACAACATTCTCGTTGTGCGCGACCTCCACGTCTCCTACGCGACCCGCTCGGGTTCAGTGGCGGCTGTACGCGGCATCAGCTTCGTCGTGCCGCGCGGCAAGATCGTCGCGATTGTCGGCGAATCGGGCTCAGGAAAAAGCACGACCTCGCAAGCGCTGATTCGGCGGCTGGCATCCGGAGGTCGTATTGATAGCGGCTCCATCGAGTTCGAAGGGCGCGACCTCGGCCCGATGTCGGAGCGCGAGCTGCGCTCCATTCGCGGCGGTCGCATCGGTTTCGTGCCGCAAGACCCCAGCAAGTCCCTTAACCCGCTCATGCGCGTCGGCGACCAGATCGCCGAAGCCCTGCGACTGCACCTCAAGCTCGACAAGGCTGCCGCGGCTGCCGAAGCTGTTCGCATTCTCGACGAGGTCGGGCTGCCCGATCCGGATGCTCGCGCCACCCAGTTTCCGCACGAACTGTCGGGCGGCATGCGCCAGCGAGTGCTCATCGGAATCGCGTGGGCCTGCAACCCCCAACTCGTCATCGCGGACGAGCCAACGAGTGCCCTCGACGTCACCGTGCAACGCCACGTTCTCGACAATATCGACGAACTCGTGCGCCGCCACAACACCTCCGTCGTTCTCGTGACCCACGACCTTGCCGTCGCCGCCGACCGTGCCGACTATGTCGCAGTCATGAGCAATGGCGAAATTGTCGAACAGGGCACCACCGAGCAAGTTCTCTCCTCGCCCACCCACGAGTACACGAAAAAACTCGTGGAATCCGCTCCGGGGTTGGCGAGCAGACGCCTAACCCCGTCATTGACAGCTCTCGGCGAACAACAACAATCGAGCGCGGGAAAGCTATTCACCCACACCCGCCCGGCGCAGCCTGCGGGCTCAGCCACGGCATTCGGAGCCGTCGCTGCTTCCGCCGCCAACAGCGGGGCGGATGCCGCTGAAGCCACCAACATTCTTGAGGTCTCGAACCTGGTGAAGACTTTCGCTCTGCGCCGCCGGGGCGGTGGTTCGCAAGTGTTCCGCGCCGTGGATGATGTCTCGTTCGTGGTTCCGCGCGGATCGACGTTCTCGATCGTGGGGGAGTCGGGCTCGGGCAAGACGACGACCGCGCGCATTGCGGCTCGTATTGCCTCGGCCGATTCGGGCACCGTGACCTTCGACGGCACCGATGTCACTTCGCTCTCGGGCGAAGCCTTGCGTCAACTGCGCCGCCGCGTGCAGGTTGTTTATCAAAACCCTTTCGGCTCGCTTGACCCCACAATGTCGATCGAGAAGATCATTGCTGAGCCGCTGCGCGCCTTCCGGGTGGGCGACCGCACCCACCGCGCCGAAGTCGCTCGCGAACTGCTCGAGCACGTGAGCCTCAGCCCCTCGCTTGCCCAGCGGCGCCCCACCGAGCTCTCGGGCGGTCAGCGCCAGCGCGTCGCCATCGCGCGTTCACTCGCCATAGGCCCCGAGCTGATCGTGCTCGACGAGCCGGTCTCCGCGCTGGATGTCTCGGTGCAAGAGCAAATTCTGCAACTGTTGGTCGACCTTCAGGTGCAGTTCGGGCTCAGCTACCTCTTTATCTCGCACGACCTCGGAGTCATCCGCCAAATCTCCGACCACATTGCCGTGATGCGCTTCGGAAAGGTGCTCGAAGCGGGCACCGCCGGCGACGTGATGTCGAACCCGCAGCACGAGTACACGCGCGAACTGCTCGCGGCGATCCCCGGGCAGCGCGCGGTCTAGTGGTGGTGAACGTGCTCTTCGCCGATGTTGCTCTCGGGCTCAATCTGGAACGTGGAGTGCTCGATGCTGAGCTCAAAGTGTTCGGCGACGCACTTTTGTAGCGCGGGCAGCATCTCGGCGGCGTGACCGTCACGAAAGCACGAGTCATCGACGATGACGTGCGCGGTGAGCACGGGAAGATCGGATGAGATGCGCGTGATGTGCAGATCATGCACGTCGGTGACGTGATCCATTTCCATGATGTGGGCGCGCACTGCTTCGGGGTCGATGCCCTTGGGCGTGGACTCCAAGAGCACGCCCAGGCTGGCCTTGAGCAGAATGATGGTGCGGGGCACGATCAGAAGGGCGATCAGGATGCCGACCACGGCATCCGCCTGATACCAGCCGAAGAGCGCGATCACGATGGCGCTGAGGATGACACCCACCGAGCCCAGCGCATCGTTGACGACCTCGAGAAACGCGGCCTTCATGTTGAGGTTCGAGTTGCGCCCGCTCGTGAGCACGATCATGGCGGCAAGGTTGGCGAGTAAGCCGATGATTCCGAAGATCACGAGGCTGCTGGCTTGAATCTCGGGGGGATCGAAGAGGCGGCGTACACCTTCGATGAGGGCATAGATGCCGACGGCGAACAGCAAGCTCGACTGCGCCATTGCGCTGAGAACCTCGGTGCGCTTGAGGCCCCACGAATGTTTGTTGGTGGCGGGGCGCTGCATGAGGCCGGCAGCGATCAGCGCCATGAAAAGGCCCGCAGAGTCGGTGAGCATGTGTGCGGTGTCGACGAGTAGCGCAAGGCTGCCGGTGACGATGGCGCCGATAGCCTGCGCGATGACGACGCCCACCGTGATGATGAAGGCGATCAGTAGCCGCGTGCGGTTGTTGGTGCCCGCTCCGTGGTCGTGCCCGGCGCCCACTATCGGGCTCCGATGACAGAGTTGGTCGGCAGATTCAGTGCTGGGGCACCCACAAAGGACGCGTCATTGAATCTGCTCATGCGGCGATTCTAGTTGGCCGATCTGCGGATGCCATGGCCGGTGACGACCAGGACAGGGCGAGCGCTAAATCTTGGGCTTGGTGCTGGGCTGGCTCAGTTGGAACTGCCGCTGGTGGCGGGCTTTGGCCTCATCAAGAGTGGCGCAAGTACCCAATGGGCGAGCGCGGTGGTCGGTAATGAAGAACTCCCCGGCGGCGCTGCGCTCGATCATGCCGGCGAATTCGCCGGCGGCGTTGCCCACCCAAAGGCCTGCTTGAATGGTCGTCCAAGCGACGGTGGGGCGTGCACGGTCTGCTGAACCTTCGGTCGGCCGGGGCGCGGCAATCGTCATAGTTTTCTACTCCTTCGAGTTCACACTATTGAAGACCTCAGACACTGCGGGGATAAATTCCACGGCGGTGCGGTTGTGCTCTCCTTAGATTCAACTCCTCACGAGCTGATCTGTCGAGCCTTCATTAGAGCATTTTCAATGTTCGTAACATTCGTTGCTCAGGCGGGTGTTGGCTGCTCGTGTGCGCGCACGTCGTCGAGCATCTTTCGGCGACCAATGATGAACCAGCAGAGCGGGCCAACGATGGTGACGACCAGCGAGATGCCCACCCACACGGCGAGTTCAATCGCCCGCAGCTTGTCGCGGTTGCGATACAGGGAAACGAGAGCCAGCACTGAGACGGCGAGCGACGTAAGCCCGAGGACTACGAAGAAGCCGATGTAGGCGACCCAAAAGACCATCATGAAGATGACGGCGAATGCTGCTGATGCTTCGGGTCCGCCGTTGCTGACTGCTGCAAGAATGCTCATGTTTTAAGGGTACCGCGCCGCAGGTGGTGAACCATAGCCCTAGAAAGGGCGTCGCGTCGTTGCGTAGGGCGCAATTAACCTGCACGGAGGCGGTGAGGTGCCACGGCGTCTATCCGGCGCCGCTCGCCGGGAGTTATCATCGACTAAGAGTGGCTCGGAGCAGTGCTGATCGTTGCCGAACACTCGACTGAGTCGCTTTCTGCGGTGGCGATTCGGTCTAGTAGCGCTCGAGGCCTAGGGCCCGAGGCGCATCCGATTGGCATTTCCTATTTTCTCGTTTCAGAAAGCTGCCATGACCCCGACCGACTCCATTCTGCGTGGCTACTTGAGTGACAACGCTGCTGGTGCTTCACCGCAGATTCTGGATGCCGTTGTCGCGGCATCCGCCGGCCCTGCGGCTCCCTACGGAAACGATGCGCTCACGGCTCAGATGCGCGCCAAGATGGCGGCCGCGTTCGAGTGCGAGCTCGACGTCTTTGCAGTCGGTACGGGTTCCGCGGCGAACGGTATCGGGCTTGCGGCTCTGACGCGCCCGTGGGGCAGCATTCTTGCTCACCGCGACAGCCACATCCAGAACGATGAGGCCGGCGCTCCCGAGTTCTTTACCGACGGTTCAAAGATCGTGTTGCTCGGCGGCGAGCACTCCAAGATTGACCCCGACGAACTTCGCGCAGCCGTGAAGGTTGGCGTGGGCGACGTGCACAGCGTTCAGGCCTCCGTGCTCAGCATCACTCAGGTCACCGAGACGGGCAGCGTTTACACGATCGACGAGTTGCGCGTTCTGACGAGCATTGCGCGCGAGGCCGGCCTGCGCATCCACATGGATGGTGCCCGCTTTGCCAACGCTCTCGTCGCCCTCGATGTGAGCCCTGCCGAGATGACCTGGAAATTGGGCGTCGACATGCTCTCGTTCGGTGCCACCAAGAACGGCGCGCTCACAGCGGATGCGATCGTCTGCTTTGACCCGACGTTGGCCACCGAATTGTCGTTCCGTCACAAGCGCGGCGGGCAGCTCACCTCGAAGATGCGGTTTCAGGCCGCCCAACTTGATGCCTATTTGACCGATGATCTCTGGTTCGACAACGCACGTCAGGCCAACGCTATGGCCGCACGGTTGCGTGCCGGAATCGCGGATGTTGCGGGCGTGACCGTCACGAGCGAGCCCGGCAGCAACATCATCTTCGCGATCTTCTCCGACGCATTGACCGATGCTCTCCACGAGCGCGGTTTTGGTTTCTACGCCAACCGTTGGGAGTCCGGTGTCGTGCGCATCGTGGTGTCGTTCGCGCACCAAGCCGCCGACATCGACGAGTTCGTCGCTGCCATCCGCGAGCTCGCTTAGCTCTTCTCCTCGCCGGTCGCTTCCGCTTCGCCGGTCGCTTCCGCTTCGGCGGCAGAGGACATACCGATCGTGGTGCGCAGCATCGATCCGCGCGCGACCGCAATCGCGATGACCGACGTTGCCGTCACGAACGCGGCGATCATGAAGACGGAACCAAAGGCATCCGCGTAGGCGTGGTGGAACGCGGTCTGGATGGCGTCGGGCAGGCCCGTGATATCGAGGCTCGTTTCGCCCGAGCCGTTCGAGAGGGCGCTGGGGTCAACGCCGATCTCGGCGAGATCGTCAACGATATTGCTGCTCACGTGGTTGGTGAGAACCGCGCCGAGAACCGTGACGCCGACGGCGCCGCCGAGCGAGCGGAAGAAGGCGATGGCAGCCGAGGCTGATCCGACATCCTTCACGTCAACGGTGTTCTGGACGGCGAGCACGACATTCTGCACGAGGGCGCCGATGCCGACACCCATGAGCACCATGTAGATCGCGATGGTCCAGTAGGCGGTGTCGTGGGTGATTGTGCCGAGGCCCGTGAGGCCGGCGAGCAGCAAGACGCTACCGACGAGCATGACGGGCTTCCAGCGACCGATGCGGCTGACGATGAGACCACCGATGGTGGCGGAGAGCAGCTGCGAGATGATCATCGGGATGGTCATCAGGCCAGCCTGCGTGGGGCTCGCTCCCGTGCCGAGTTGGAAGTACTGGGTGAGGAAGATGCCCGAGCCGAACATGCCGACACCGATGCCGACGCTCGCGACGATCATCCAGATGGTGGTCGAGTTGCCGAGCAGGCGCAGCGGAAT
This sequence comes from Salinibacterium sp. VpJ6, assembly GCF_059767345.1. NCBI lineage: Bacteria > Bacillati > Actinomycetota > Actinomycetes > Micrococcales > Microbacteriaceae > Salinibacterium > Salinibacterium sp. VpJ6. The sequence goes on along the minus strand of NZ_JBSOQL010000004.1, from coordinate 125,509 downwards.
CATCGGGGTGGGCGCGCGCAGTTCGACGATCACGGCAAAGAAGCCGACCACGAGGAAGGCTGCGAGGAAGACGCCCGACTGCCACGAGATCCAGTCGTAGTCGTTGCCCGCGAAGGTTACCCAGAGCATGGGCAGGGCGGCAGTGATCGAGACGAGCAGTGCACCTAAGTAGTCGAGGCGCGTCTGGCGGCGCACGGTCGCGGGCAGGTGCAGCTTCAGCTGGAGAACGATAAGGGCGATTACGGCCAGCGGAAGGCTCACGAAGAAGCACCAACGCCATCCGAGCGAGTCGGTGATGACGCCACCCAGCAGCGGGCCGGAGACGGTGGCTACGGCCATAACGGCACCCATGTAGCCGGCGTAGCGGCCGCGCTCACGGGGAGCGATGATCGAGCCCATGATCGACTGCACAAGAGCCGTGAGTCCACCCATCGCGATTCCTTGCAGGGCGCGGGCGATCATGAGAACGCCGATCGAACCCGCGAAGCCGGCGGCGATCGAACCGACGAGGAAGAAGATGATCGAGAGCTGGGTCAGCAGCTTTTTGTCGTACAGGTCAGACAGCTTGCCCCAGATCGGCGTGGTGATGGTCATCGCCAGCAGGCTCGAGGTGATGACCCAGGTGTACTGACGCTGGGTTCCATCGAGCTCAGCGATGATCGTCGGCAGCGCGGTCGACACGATCGTGGTGGAGATCATGGCGGTGAAAAGCGCGGCGAGAAGGCCGGTCATCACCTGCAAAATTTCGCGGTGCGTGTAGGTCACGGGGGCACCGGAGTCATCGGGGGATGGCGTGGTGGCGCGAGCGGGAGCGGTCATTCAGAGATCTCGTCTTCGTCGGTAGTGCGGGTGTCAGTGAGGGGAGCAGTGGCAGGCGCGGCGGTGGGCGCAGCGCCCGACTCGGCGTCGGCCGGAGTGTCGGAGGGCTGAAGAACCTCAGCCAGTCGCTCATTCAGCACCGTGAGTAGAGCGACGGCACGTTCGGCTTCCTCGGGGGTCCAGTCGTCAAGAGCTGCAGCAAATTTGTGGATGATGCGGCTGTCGCCCTCGGCAAGCGCTGCGCGCCCCTCCTCCGTAATGGAGATGAGCACCGCGCGGGCGTCGAGAGGGTCGGTGCGGCGTTCGACGAGCGCATCGGCTTCGAGCGCTTCGACAGCGCGCGAAGCAACGGGAGCGGAGACAACGAGCTGGTGGGCGAGTTCGCCGAGGCGCGCATCGCCCTCCAGCAGATGACGCAGAAAGCCGTACTTGGTGCCGGCGAGACTGCGCTCGCGACTGCGTTGGGCGGCCTTGCGGAAGGTGCGGCTAATCGTCACCATTCCGGTAAGGATGGCCGTGGCATCCGTGTTGTCTAGCAAGTCTCATCTCCTTTAAGTACTTAGCGAGGGTAACTATATTGCTTACCTTAAGCAACTAACTGAGCGGATACGTTTTTCAGAAAGGCAATCGCTCGCCCGCGGCGCTGTGGGGGAGTAGCGTCGGAGGGGTGATGAGCGCTGCAGCAGAAGAAGTATTGGCCGAGTTGGCTTCGCTCGAGGACCCCAAGGTTCGCGCCGTGAACGAACGGCATGGCGACGACCACGGGGTGAACCTGAGCAAGCTGCGGGCCATCGCCAAGCGGCTCAAGACGCAGCATCCACTCGCCGTGGAATTGTGGGCAACAGACGAGACTCCCGCGCAACTCGTAGCCCTGCTGATCTGCAAGCCCAAAGAATTCACTCGGGACGAACTGGATGCCATGGTGCGGCAGGCACGAGCATCAAAGGTGCGCGACTGGTTGATCAACTATGTCGTCAAGAAGAGCCCGCACGCCGAAGAATTGCGCGCGGTCTGGACGGCGGACCCGGATGCCGGCGTGCGCAGTGCCGGTTGGGTGCTGACGGCCGAGCGGGTGCGCAAGAACGCTGACGGGCTCGACCTGCCTAGTTTGCTCGATGTCGTCGAGACCGAGATGAAGGATGCCCCGGATCGACTGCAGTGGGAGATGAACAACACGCTCGCCTATATCGGCATCGAGCACGCGGAGCTTCGGGAGCGGGCACTCGAGATCGGCGAACGACTCGAGGTGTTGAAGGACTACCCGACCTCGCCGGGATGCACCTCGCCCTACGCGCCGCTGTGGATTGCGGAGATGGTGCGCCGTCAGGAGAAACCATGATGCCGCCCGAGGTCGTAGCGACCTTCGCTGACTACCCGGAGGCGATACGCACCGAACTGCTCACGCTTCGCGAGTTGATCCTCAGCACGGCATCTGAGACCGAGGGGGTTGGTGCGATCACCGAAACCCTCAAGTGGGGCGAGCCGGCCTACCTCACGAGCCAGACGCGCAGCGGTAGCACGATTCGCATCGCTCCGACGAACGCGAAGTCGGCACACGACTACGCGATGTTCTTTATCTGCAGCACGAATCTGGTGAACGACTTTCGGGCCCAGTTCGGCGACACGTTTGCCTACGAGGGCGAGCGCGCGGTGCTGTTCAACGTTGGCGACAAGGTCCCGGTCGAGGCGTTGCGCGAGTGCGTGCGGCAGGCGCTGACCTACCACTTGCGACGCGACTAGCGGCCAACGCTCGTGACTCACGCGCACCCTCCGCCCTAGAGGCGGTCTTTCTCCTCCATCGGGATGATCTCCGTCAATTCATGAGGTTCTCTCTGAGTCACGCACCTAGCATTGCCGCATGCTCATTACTCTTCGTAAGTATCGCTGGCTGCTCGAGCCGACCATCGCCGTCGTTTTCTACGTGCTGTGGATCCTCGCGGAAACTGGGCGCACTATTGGTGCCCCCTGGCCCGCATAACCGTTCACTCTCGCCGTCATTTCCGCAGCTATCGGCTTGGCGCGCGCCTATCCCCACATCGCGATCTTGCTCCCGGGGGCCGTGCTGCTGTTTCAGCTGGCTTTTGCGCCGGCTCGGTATGGGGAGACAACGTGGGCTGTCTACTTCGGCATTGTGATCGCGTGTTTCATCGTGAGTTCTAGTGCGCACAAGCGAATCCGTCTTGTGGCGCTTCCCATAATGCTGTCGTACGCCGTGATGTGCGCGCTACTCACGGGGGTGCCGCTCTTGTCTGACGGCGCGGGGTGGCCAGCTTGGGTTGGTTCTCGCTTTCTCGCCAGCCTCCCCGTTCACCAGACCTTCTTTCTCGCGCTCGCGGCAAGCCTCGTGTGTGCAATCGGCACGTGGGCCGTCGCATTCGGGCTTCGCTCTTCGCAGCAGCTTCACGAAACGGATGCCAAGTTCGGTGCGACCGTCGAGGAGCTCCACTCTGCCGAGATCGATCTCATCGTGTCTCGAGAGCGGGACCGTATCGCACAGGACGTGCACGACATCATGGCGCACTCGCTCGCGGTGATCATCGCTCAGGCCGACGGCGCTCGATTTATCGGCCCCCAGCGGCCCGATGCAATGGGAGGGTCATTGGAGCGGATCGCGGGTTCAGCGCGCTCGTCGCTCTCGGAGGTGCGCATTCTTATCGAGTCGCTGGTGTCTGAGCCAGAGGGCCATTCGAACCCGACGATCGAGAATCTCGATGAGCTGGTTGAGCGGATGCGCGGAGCAGGGCTTGCTGCCACGATCGAGAGTTTCGGGTACCCGCGACCGCTCACGCCTGGCCAACAGCTCGCCGTGTACAGAATCGTTCAAGAAGCTCTGACCAATGCTCTGAAGCATGCCGGGCGGGAACCAGCGGCACGCATCACCCTGGACTGGCGCGGGCCGGGTTTGGCGTTGAGTGTTTCTTCGACAGGCGCTCCGGCGGTCGACGATTCGGTCGCGGAGGCTGCTCCGCGCACGACTCGGGGTCTGTACGGAATGCGCGAGCGTGCACGGTTAGCGGGCGGGTGGCTCACGACGGGTGCTGCCGATGAGAGCGACGTCTATCTCGTTACCGCGTTCATTCCCTCAACCAGCGAGGAGAACCCGGGTGACCGGGAACGCTACGAGAAGACGCTGGTCGCAGACGAGGTGGCCGCTCAATGAGCCCCATTCGTGTTGCGATAGCTGACGATCACCAGTTGTTCTGCTCGGGCATCCAGATGCTGATTGAGTCACAGGACAACCTCACGTTCGTGGGTGCCGCCCACGACGGCGAAGCGGCCGTCACTTTGGCCCGCGAGGTCGACCCAGACGTTCTGTTAATGGACATTCGGATGCCGCTCCTCGACGGCATCGAGGCGACGTCGCGCATCATGAACGCGCTCGGCGAGGCCGCGGAAGAAGGTGAAGCGAGAAAAGGGTCGGCACCCCGACAGGGCCCGAAGATCATCATGCTGACAACCTTCCAGCGTGATCGGGCGGTGGTTCGCGCGATTCAGGCTGGCGCCGAAGGGTTTCTGGTGAAGGATGCCACTCCAGAGTTCACCCTTGCAGCCATTCGGGCAGTGCACGCCGGGCAGTCGGTGATCGCCGCGAGCGACACGGTAGATCTAATCAGAGCGCAGGCCTCGACTCCTGATGCCGAACGCGCCGCCGAGGCAATCGACGTGCTCTCGGTGCGTGAGAAGGAGGTGTTTTTGCTGACCGCGCGAGGGTTGAGCAACGCGGAAATAGCGCAAACGGCGTACATCGGGGAGACGACAGTGAAGAGCCACATTCGCAACATTCTGGCGAAGCTGTCGCTCACCTCGCGTGTGCAGATTGTGGCGCACGCCTACGAGAATGGATTGCTGCGCTGAGGCCTTGGCCTGAGCGCAGCAATCTAAGCTCGGGTCGGAGCGGTGACAACTCCGAAGCGTGCGATTGCGTCCCGCTAGCGTCCCGTTGCGTCCTCGGCGCGCGCGACTTCTCCGCGCCACTGCCCGGATTCGAAACCGTTGGACTCAATGAGCCGCTTGAACTCGGCGAGGTCTCGTGCGATCTGAAGGTCATCGATCTGGAGAATTTCGCCAGCCTTCTCGACGAACCCTTCGGGCATCCAATCCATTTGCAGGGTGACCCTGGTGGTGTCGTCGCTCAAGCGATGGAACGTCACCACACCGGCGTGCACTTTCTCGCCCGTACTGTTCCAAGCGATGCGTTCGTCGGGGGTCTGCTCGACAATCTCGGCGTCGAATTCGCGTTCGACACCACCGACGGCTACATTCCAATGCAGTTTGCGGTCATCGAGTTGTGTGATCGCCTTCACGCCAGACATGAAGGCGGGGAAGTCTTCGAACTGCGTCCACTGGTTGTAGGCGACGCTAATTGGGACATCGACCTGAATGTCTTTCTTTACGGTTCCCATTTCTAATCCTCCTATCGAAAGTGGATAGCTAACTCCGCCACCCTAGAAAATTGGGTCCCCGAGGTGCCTGGGATTTCAGTGGCCGCACAGGTCGCTCTCGAGAGATTCCCAGAATGTCAGAATCTCAGATTCGTCGGGCGGCGCTAAAATCGTGCCATCAACTCTCGCGTGTACATATCGGGGAAGGTGCTGATTGTGGCTGAGCCAACCGAACCACGATCACTTGTGCCGTGGCTGCCAGTGAAGTGGCAGCATCCGACCCACGTCGCTTTGCCGACTGGACACCACCTTCGCCCGATCCGCGCCTCCGATACCGAGCTCGATATGGATGCCGTAATGGGTTCGCAGGAACGACTGTGGTCGATCTATGGCGAGGCCTGGGGTTGGCCGCCGGCGTCGATGACTGCCGAGCAGGATCGCGCCGATCTGCAGCGGCATGCCGACGAGATGGCGACCAACGAGTCGTTTAACTTCGCGCTCTTCGACGCGGACGAGACCGAACTCATCGGCTGTGTGTACATCGATCCCAGCGAGGACGAGGCAGCGGATGCTGACATCTCCTGGTGGGTGCGGGACGAGTACGTTGGCACCGAGCTCGAAGCCGCGCTCGACGAATTCGCGCCGGCATGGATTGAACGCGGCTGGCCGCTCACGACCCCGCGCTTCGACGTTTTCTAGGCAAAGTCGGTAGCAACCGCGTTGCGGTGGTACTCAAAGATCATGCTCGTGTTGGTCGAGGCAACGCTGTGGCGGGCCGACAAGTGGTCGACCACGAATAGCCGAACCTTTGAGGAGTTTTCGACCGCAATGTGCACGAGAAAGTCGTCACCGCCACCCACGAAGAACAGCTGAATCACTTCGGGCAGCCGACGGATTTCTTCCGTGAAGGCTTGGATGCTCTCTTGGCGGGCACCCGGGCGCAGCGAGACTCCGATGATCGCTTGCAGCCCGCGCCCGAGCTTCGCTTGGTTGAGCGCGGCGTGGTAGCCGGTGATGAGACCGCGGTCGAAGAGTGACTTGATTCGAGTGTGAGCGGTGGATGCCGCAATGCCGACGGTGCTCGCGATAGCCGCGTTGCTCATCCGGGCGTCCCGCGAGAGAAGGGTGAGGATCTTGGTGTCGATCGGGTCTAGCTCGTCAGCCATACGAAGATCCTTCGGTTGGAAAGCGGATTAAGCGCAATTTTGGCATGGATTCAGGCTGCAGCACACTAATTTCCGATCAAAATTCTGACTTTTCCACAAAAGGCAGAATTTCTGACAGGGTTGAGCAACTCCACTCCGCTGCGAAAGGTAAGTCGATGCGCATTTCTGTGCCTGCTGAAATCAAAAACAACGAAAATCGTGTCGCGATAACCCCGGCGGGAGTCGACACCTTGGTGGCTGGCGGGCACGCTGTCACCATTCAGTCTGGTGCCGGTCTCGGTAGTGGCTTCACCGATGAGCTGTACGCGGCAGCAGGTGCACAGATTGTCGACGACGCTGACGAGGTATGGGCATCCGCTGACCTCGTTGTGAAGGTCAAAGAGCCGATCGCTTCGGAGTACGGCTACTTTCGCAAAGATCTCGTTCTTTTCACCTACTTGCACCTCGCTGCCGACCGCGCGCTGACCGAAGCCCTCGTCGCTTCGGGAACCACCGCGATCGCTTACGAAACTGTTCAGGGCGATGACCGCTCGCTTCCTCTTCTCGCCCCGATGAGTGAGGTCGCTGGTCGACTCTCGATCGTCGCGGGTGCCCACGCTCTGCTCAAGGCTGAGGGCGGCAGTGGTCAACTTCTCGGCGGAGTCGCTGGAACCCCCAAGGCCAAGGTCGTTGTTATCGGTGGCGGCGTTGCTGGTGAGCACGCTGCGGCTAATGCGCTCGGCTTGGGCGCTGACGTCACGATCATCGACATCTCGCTTCCGCGTCTTCGTGCGCTCGAAGTGCGCTTCAACGGCGAGGTTCAGACCCGCGTTTCAACGCGCTACGAAATTGCGGAGCAGCTTCTCGAGGCCGACCTCGTGATTGGTTCGGTGCTGATCCCCGGTGCCGCAGCTCCCAAGCTCGTCACTGACGAGATGGTTGCCTCGATGAAGCCCGGCTCTGTGCTCGTCGACATCGCGATCGACCAGGGCGGATGCTTCGAAGGCTCCCACGCCACGACCTACGACGACCCCACTTTCACCGTTCACAACTCGCTCTACTACTGCGTTGCGAACATGCCCGGTGCTGTTCCTCGCACCTCGACCCGCGCGCTCAGCAATGCCACGCTGCCGTTCGTTGTCGCCATCGCGAATCACGGCTGGGATGCTGCCGCCGCCGCTTCGCCTGCACTTGCTCGCGGCTTGAACGTCGCCGGTGGCGAAATCGTCAACGAGGGTGTTCGCGCCGCAATGGCGGTTCGCTAGTAGTGGTTTTCGCTAGTCTCTGACCGCTAGCTGCGGACTCACGCGCACCCAGCCGGCTTCGAGAGGTTGGTCGAAGCCAGGCGGGAGCAAGTGAGCTCCGCCGCTTCGGCCACCCGTGCCACTGTACGAGACCATCGCGCCATTCTCGGCGAAGATTGCGGCTGGGCCGCAGCCGGATGAGAGAAACCAGTCGTCGCCATCTCCGCCTCCACTGGGCGGAGCCGCGACGATCACGCACACATTGTCTTCACGGTCTCGACCGGAATAGATGAGATCATCGCCGGCTTCTTCGATCCCTTCACTGACAAGGGTGAGGTCGGAGTATCGGGCGGTGGTGTCCTCGTCCACCCGATCGGGGAATTCGGCTGACGTCGCGCTGCTAGGCGCAAGCTCGGGGTTCGCGGACGCGGTGCAGCCCGTGAGGACCAGCGCAGCGCCGGCGGCAAGAAGGGCGAGAGCTGGTTTCCGCATGCTCTCAGCGTCGCACCCCGTGCATCCAATCGCAAGGATGCTTCAGCTTTGAGGCCATAGGCGATAGGCGATAGGCGATCTGCGCGAGGCTCCCGCGACGAGTTGGCGGCTGAGCGCTAAATGGCTACTTCGCTTTGGCGCGCGTGAAACTCTCGCGCCTGCGTCGTGAGCCAGCCGAAGAGCAGTTCGCGGTCGCGTTCGCTCGCATTGTCGTCTTCGGGATGCCACTGCACAGCAATCAAAGGAGAAGTGGGGTCGGTACTTTCCACCGCTTCAACCACGCCGTCCGCCGCGCGACCCGTGGCGGTGAGTCCGGCGCCCACAACATCGACCGCTTGGTGATGACCGGAACGAATCGTCATCGTGCCGTCGCCATACAGCGCCGAGAGTTGCGAAGCGGGCTCGAGCGTCACGTCGTGGTCGACCATCGCGTCGACTCCGCCGCCGCTGTGCACGACACCGCTCGGCTCGAGGTGCTGGATGAGGGTTCCACCGCGCGCAACATTCACGATGTGCATCCCGCGGCAGATGGCGAGCAGCGGCAGGCGACGTTCAGTGGCCTGGTTCACGAGCTCGATGTCGACGCGGTCGGTGGTGCGGTCGATGTTGTAAAGCTTCGGATGCCGCTCCGTTGCCCCATACTCATCGGGGTCAACATCGCCGCCGCCGAGCAGCACGACGCCGTCTGCCTGGCTGAGCGCGGCATCCACGTCCGCATCAGTGAAACCATCGACGCTAATCACGCGAGCACCGGTGGCCTCGATCGCCGATTTCATAGATGCTTCGAGCCCATGAATGAGCGCGGTCAGCTCGGGCTTCTCGTGAGCGCCGCCTGCCGAAGCCTTCGACAACACGATGGTGGGAACGTACTCAGGGGTGGTGGTCATGGGCGGAATCCTCTTGCCAGCGTTCGGTCGCTCAGACCGCTGGTTTCAGCCTAAATGACGCGGGATCGTCTGCCGGGGCAGGAACACGAAGTTGATCTGCGCGTCAGCTCAAGGGTGCAGAACAATCTTGCCGACGTGCGCCCGACGAGCAAGCTCTTCCTGGGCTTCGGCAGCCTGCGCGAGCGGGAACGTCGCGGCGACGAGGGGTGTGATTTCGCCCCGTCGCGCCATGCCCATGAGCAACTCGAAGTGCTCGGGCGTGTGCATCGTGGAGCCGATGAGTTGCAGGTTGTGCAGGTAGAGGTCGCGCACATCGAAGCCGATCGTGTGGCCGCCGAGGGCTCCGGCAACTACCCAGCGGCCGGCCTTGCGCAACAGGGGGAGTCCGTCGTGAACGAGGGCTCCGGCGACAACATCGAGAACGACATCAATGCCATTGGGGGCGGCTGCGCGCACTTGCTCGGGCACGTCGGTCGCGCGGTCGACAACGACATCGGCACCGGCATCCAACACCGCCTGAATCTTGGGGCCACTGCTGATGGCGATCACGCGGGCACCACGGGCACGCGCCAACGCCACCGGATGCTCCCGACACCAACACTGTCTCGCCCGACTGCAACCGGCCGCGTTCGATCATGTCGAGCGCGGTGCCGTAGGAGATGGGCAGGGCGGCGAGCTGGTCATCGCTGAGGGGTGACTCGGTCACGTCGTGGATGCGGTTGGCCGGTGCGAGCACGTATTCGGCGTAGCCGCCATCGCGTTCACTGCCCATGAGCCCGGTGATGTTCGCGTCGGGTTCGTCCACGTCGTAGATGGCGGGGTCGATGACCACGCGAGAACCAAGGATGCTCGCGTCGACGCCTTCGCCAAGAGCGACGACGTGGCCAGCAACATCCGCTCCTTGGATGCGCGGAAAATCGAGCGGCCCACGCCAGCCGGCGCGCGGGCCCGGCAGTCCGTATTCGCCTTCGCGAGTCCAGAGATCGGTGTTGTTGAGGGTCGCGGCGCTCACCTTCACGAGCACTTCGCCAGCGCCGGGAGTGGGAGTTGCTGCCTCGGTCACGCGCAGAACCTCGGGCCCTCCGTGCTGGGTGAGCTGTACGGCGCGCATGGTGGTGGGAACGTCCATGGGTGTCTCCTCGTGGGTATACTGATCGGTGAACCAACCCCACAGTACACCGATCGGTAAAGGAGTGTCGAATGGCGGAGACGAAACCGATGACGGCCGCAGGGCACCGCATCTTGGATGCCGCCGGCGACCTCTTTTACGGCCGCGGAATTACAGCGGTCGGTGTCGACCTCATCGCCGAGCACTCGGGCGTGACCAAGCGCACCCTCTACAACCAGTTCGGTTCCAAAGATCAGCTCGTGGTCGCGTATCTCGCGGAGCGCGAACAGCGCTGGCAATTGCTGGTTCGCGAAACCATCGCCGCCGCCGCGTCACCGATCGAGGCAGTGCTCGCCCCTCTCGAAGCCCAGCGCACCTGGAACCAGAACAACCCGCGCGGTTGCGCCTTCATCAACGCCCTTGCCGAACTGCCCGACCCGAACCATCCCGCTCACGTCGTCGCCACGAAACAAAAGCAGTGGCTGATCGACCTGTTCCGCGAGCTAGCGACGGCCGCCGGATGCACGGCTCCCGACACGCTCTCCACTCAACTCTTGGTGCTGCACGAGGGCGCCCTCGTCACGCAACAGCTCTCGCTCGACACCCTCTCGGCGAGCATCGAGCTGGCTCGAGAACTCGTTCGGGCTGCGGCACCAGCGCACTCCTAGGCTCAGCACCTCGATAGACTTGCCTGAGAAAACTTCAGTCTGATGGGGGCGTCATGGCAGCGGAACCGGCAGCGGCACAATCAGCGACAGAAGCGCCGGCAGCACAGCCCATCGCGGTGATCGCCGGAGCCAGCGGCTTCGTCGGGCCAGCGATCGCCGATGCTTTCCGTGAAGACGGCTACGACGTGCGGTTTATCGGCCGCAGCGCCACCGTCACGTGGGACGACCCCGCCGCTATTGCCCGGCTCATCGATGGCTCGGCGATCGTCATAAACCTCGCCGGCAAATCCGTGAACTGCCGCTATACGGTCAAAAACCGCAACGAGATTCTGCGCTCGCGAGTGGAGACGACCCGGGCACTGCGCGAGGCGGTCGCCGCGGCATCCGCCCCGCCCGCAATCTGGATGAACGCCTCAACCGCCACGATCTACCGTCACTCGACCGACCGCCCCAATAGCGACGACAACGGCGAACTCGGCAAAGGATTTTCGGTGGATGTTGCCCGCAACTGGGAGAACGAATTCTTCGAGGGCGACCTGCCGCACACGCGCCGCGTTGCCCTCCGCATGGCGATCGTGCTCGGCGATGGCCCGGCCACCAACCTGCTGCTGCGCCTTGCGCGCATCGGACTCGGCGGCCCTCAAATCGACGGTTGGTGGTTCGGCCACAACCGCTACCGCGGCATCGGGCCGACGCCCACGGGCAGCGGTCGCGCCGAAGGGCACAAGACCGGCGGACGCCAGAAGTTCAGCTGGATTCACCTCGACGATGTGGTCAGCGCGATCCGATTCCTGCGCGACACCGACACGATTGCCGGGCCCGTCAACCTCGCGAGCCCCCTCCCCTCCGACAACCGCACGCTCATGGGCATCCTGCGCTCAGCGGTCGGTGCACCGTTTGGCTTGCCCGCCTGGCGATGGATGCTCGAGCCCGCCATGGGGGTGCTCAGAACCGAACCCGAACTCATCCTCAAGAGCCGCTGGGTCGTGCCCGGAACTCTCACCGAGGCGGGCTTCACGTTCGAGCATCCGGATCTCGCTGACGCCATCGCCGACGTCTCCGGCCGCTAGCGCGCAGCCTTGCTGCTTCGCACGAGCACGGACGCTTAGTTGTTAAGCATCACAGCCGTCGAGTCTAGTAGTCGCTGAGCAGCTCAGTCGTTGAGCGGCACAACATCCCACTGGCCGAACAGGGTGAAGCCGGCAGCGAACGCCACCGCCGACGACCCATCATTGCCGAGTTGGCAGCGGTACTGCGGTTCGTAGCCGTCCGCGAGAGCACGTGCGCTGATGGCGCGGACGGTCCGGGTCGCGAATCCTTGACCTCGGTACTCGGGCAGGGTGATGATGCCGAGATCGGCCAGTTGCGAGCCGCGCCACGGGTACATGCTCGAGGCGGCGACGAGCCGATCATCCGCAAAGGTTCCATACACAAGCCAGTGATCGAGCTCGACGAACGCTTCGTCGAGTTCTTGCTCGGGGATCGCCGCCGTGAACTGTTCGAACGCTGCGGCATCCGCTTCGGTCAGTGGGCGCGTTGACTCCGGGGTGACTTCGGCGCGCAGCGTCTCTTGGGCGTGCCGCGGGAGGTAAAAGAGTCGGTCGGTGCCATTGAGGGCGACCCCGGCGGCGTCGAGTTCGGAGCGCAGCTGGTCGCTCGTAATCCGTTGCCCATCGGTGAAGTCGAGACGTTCCGCGAACGACGTCACGAGGCTGACGATGCTTGGCCCTTCGGCTACATCCAGCAGAGTTACGGCGGTGTTGGTGGGCAGCGAATCAGCGACCCGCACCACATACAGGGCGTCAAACGCGGGCTCGCGCTCGTAGGTCGGCAACCAGTAATCGAACACAATCGGTGAATACATTCGAACCCTCTCGGATGCCGTAGCCAGACTGCAGCACTGCCCCAGTGGCAGAGTCGCAGACTAGCAAATAGCACTCTGAACCGGCGCTACAGACGAATCGCGGCGGGGTTGAGTAATTCGACCCAACGAGCCTGGGGCCGCGCTGCATCGGTTGCAGGCTCGACGGGAGTGCGAGCATCCGCGCCGATGAGGGCGCCGAGATCGAGCCCAGTGACCTTGGCGATATCCGCGATGGGCACTTGGAAGGTGCGAAAGGGGCCGAGCGGCGGGGGAGCGTCGTTGGCGAGAGCCAGAGCGCGGGCCTCGTCGAGGTCAATGTCGGAGAGTTGCGGTCGTTGGTCGAGGAGGAACCCGGCGGCTCGAAGCTCAACACGGGCGTCACTCGCTTCGTCGGCTTCGTCAGTGTCATCAGCTTGGTCAGTGTCGCTCGCCGTTGCCCACGCCGCGATTTTCCAGAACAGTTGCGGGATGCCGACGCCCCGATAGAGCGGATCGTCGTCGCCCAGCACGGGTGCGGTGAAGACGCTGATGCGGTTCCGGTTCGCTCGCGCGTACTCCAGCACGTGATCTTCGAGCCCCAACCACAGTTCCTTCGATTGGTTGAATCCAGCGGCCTGCGGTGCGGCGTTTGTAAAGGCAAAGGTGTCGTAGTTGGCGCGAGCCGCCGTCGCCCCATCGCCCCACACCGGGTCGCGGCGGCGCACGAGGTGCCCGCGATCGAGGTCGTTGCGGGCGTACACCGCTTCGCCGGTTTGTTCGTGTTCCGGGATGCGCGGATCAAGGTGCCAGTCATTGCCGCGACCAACGTTCACCAGCTGGGCACCATCGATGTTCACACCGGTTGCGGTGGCGAGCCCGCGGGACGGATTCAAGCTCACCGAGAAGTGGGTGTACGCGAGTTCGCGATTCGGTACAGCAGCCGCAGCCGCAACCACAGCCGCCGGCGAAGGGAACGGAACAGCTACGCCGAGAAAGTCTGAGTCGTACCCGCCAGTGTCGTACCCGCCAGTGTCGTACCCGTCAGTGTCGAACGCTGCGTCATCCATGAGGGTAGTGAAGCAGTCGCGCCTGACAATTGAGGCGCTAGTCGTCGAGAACGACCGCGCGCACGGGGGCACCATCGGCATCGATCGCCAACGGGAAGAAGCCAATGCGCACTCGCTCAGGCAGCCCTTCAAGCCCAGTGATGTTCTCGACGATCAGGCCGTCGTTTCCCAAGACAATTTCGTGAACAGGAAAATCGGTGGAGCCTTCGCCGGTGGGGTCGGGGCTGAGAGTGTCGACGGCGAGCAATCGCATGCCACGACTCCAGAGCTCAGCCGCGGCATCCGGAGCTAGTGCAGGATGGTTCAAGGCTTCGTCGGAGCCGAAGTGCTGAGCCCAACCGGTGTTGATGATGACGATCGCGGGCACGGCGGCGGGAATCTCACCCAATGCTGCCGTGATCTCGGCGAGGCCATAGTTCGCGTGAGCGCTTTGCTCGGCGAGGTGCACGACAAGCGCATCGCCCACAAGTTCGTCGAGACTGATGGCTGCGGTCGTGCGGCCACCTGCGACGGTGTGCGAAGGGGCATCGAGGTGGGTGCCCGTGTGTGATCCCAGGTGGAGCAGGCTGACGTCGACGCCATCCTGCTCCACGCTGAGTGCGCTTTCGATTGAGACCGCAGGGTCACCGGGGTAAACCTGCATTCCACTGGTGATGGGGTGGCTCAATTCGCGCATGGGGTACCTGATTCCTGGTGAGGCTTAGTCCGAGTTAGGCGACGGTGCTGGCGGTGGCGTCCGCAGCATCGGCATCCGTAGTGTCGGCAAGGTGCTGGCTGCGAACGGCTTCGTGACGCTTTCGTTCAGGAAGCATGACTGCAAGATAAAGCACGAAGGTGAGAACGAACGCGGGGATCGTGGCACCGATCGGCAGCGGCCACACGTAGGCCCAGACGTACGACATGACGGCACCGATGACCCAGATGGCGACAGCAAACCAGTTGATGCCGGCCTTGTACCAGTAGCGACCGCCGCGGGCTTCGAGGATGTCCTTCGTGTAGGCGCCGCGCTTCACGATGTAGTAATCGACAATCATGATCGCGAACACCGGAACGAAGAACGCACCGATGACGACAAGGAAGTCGGTGAACTGGTTGAGCAACTGCAGCCACGTCGAGCCGATGATCGAGATGCCACCCAGGATGAGCGCGGTCGGCAAGAATTTCGCCTTGCTGTTGACCTTGGCGTTGACGACCGAAGTCACCATTCCGTAGACAACCATCGTGTTCGTGGCCATTACCGAGAGGAAGATGATGATGGCGAGCGGTGCACCGAAGGCACCGACAATCGTGGTGGGGTCGAACGCGGCCGCTTCGTCGCCCTTGAGAACCACGTAGACGAAAGCGGTGAGACCGAGCGTCATCGCGACAACGGTCGAGACGGTGTAGCCGATGCCCGAGCCGATCACGCCAGCCTTGGTGGTGCGAGCGAAGCGGTTGAAGTCGGCCGACAGCACCGTCCACGAGATGGCGGTGGCGATCACGATGTCGAGCACAATGATCGGCGTGAAGCCGAGGCTCTCGTCGGGAGCGACGGCCTGGAAGTCGTTGAGGTCGAATGCGGTGAACGCGGTAATGAAGACCCACGCGATGATGCCGAGGATGAGCACCGCGAACCACGGCTCAATCTTGGAAATGCCTTCGTGCCCCAGGATCGCGAGGATCACGACGATGCTTTGGCAGAGCACGGAGAACAGGATGGGGTTCGAGTACCCCGTCGCGTTCTCCACCAAGAAGTTGACGGTGACGCCGGCCAGCATCGCCTGCACCCAGCTCCAACCCATAAGCACGATCACGTTGGCGGTGACGGGCAGCAGGCTGCCGCGCGTTCCGAACGCGCCACGAGTAATGGCCATGGTCGGTAGCCCGGTGCGGGTTCCGATAGCGCCGATGGCGGTGAGCACGATGGCTCCGCCGAGGGTTCCCAGCACGATCATGAGGAACGCGGTCGCGAAGTCGACGCCAGGAACGAAGAGAGTTCCCGTGAGCAGCGTCGTGACGACGAGGTTGGCGGCGAGCCAGATCATTCCGATACGCAGCAGTGAGTAGGTGCCCTTGACGGGCTTGCCGCCATCGGACTGATCTTGGGTGTGTTTGCTTAGACGGGAATAGAGCGACATTGCTGCAGTCTCCTCAGTAGGGTGCGGTTTGGGGTGAGTGATCGGGTAGTCAGTGAACTATTCCGCGGCAGAGGCGGCGTCGTCGGGCACGGGCGACAAGTGCTCGTGCACGGCCACTAGCTGGTCGTTGTCGAGGCGGAACACGATGGTTTCGCGCTCGCGGTACGCATCTTCGCCATCGCCGGTGTCGACGCGAGTGAAAACGTTGTGGCTGAACACCGCGCCGCCGGGGAACGACTGCACTGCGGCATCCGATGATTCGCACTCGAGTACTTTCCAGCCGCCCTCAACCCAGCTGGCCCACAGGCGCTCGTATTCGGCGCGGTCGTTCAGGCGAGCGGGTTCGGTGTGAAAGATGAAGGTCGCGTCGGGCGCGAAGCCGCGAAAGTAGCGGTCGCCGTCGGTGGCTGCGAAGGCATCGACGATGGCGGATGCTGCGCTGAGCACGTCATCCTCGTGCGGTGTTGTCGTGCTCATGGTGTGCTCCTCTAGCTCTCGGGCTGTTCGGTCGAGTTCTTGGTATCGCGGGGAGCCATCGCGCTCAGCAGCTCGTAGGCGACGTGGCTCGCGGCCACAGCCGTGAGTTGCGCGTGGTCGTAGGCGGGGGCGACTTCGACAACGTCGGCGCCGACGATGTTCTTGTCGGCGAGGGCGCGAAGAATGCGCAGCAGTTCGCGGCTTGTGAGTCCGCCGGCTTCGGGGGTTCCGGTGCCGGGCGCGTGGGCTGGGTCGAGCACGTCGATGTCAATGGAGATGTAGAGCGGCTTGTCGCCGATGCGGTCGCGGATGCGTTCGATCGCGACGGCTACTCCGTCTTCTTCGATGTTCTCACTCGTGACGACCGCGAAGCCGAGGCGGCTGTCGTCGGTGAGGTCTTCGGCGCTGTAGAGCGGGCCGCGGGTGCCAACGTGCATGCTCGCGGTCAGGTCGATGAGACCCTCTTCGGATGCGCGGCGGAACGGTGTGCCGTGAGTGACCGGCGCCCCGAAGTAGGTGTCCCACGTGTCAAGGTGAGCGTCGAAGTGCAGCACCGCGACGGGGCCGTGCTTCTTGGTGACGGCACGCAAGAGGGGCAGTGCGATGGTGTGGTCGCCGCCGATCGTGAGGATGCGGTCAGCGCGGGTTGCGAGGTCGAGGGCGGCCGCTTCGATTTCGAGGATGGCGTCGTCGATGCTGAAGGGGTTCGCAGCAATGTCGCCCGCATCCGACACTTGCTGAGCGGCGAAGGGCGAGACGTCTTGCGCGGGGTTGTAAGGGCGCAGCAGGCGTGATGCTTCACGCACGTGGGCTGGGCCGAAGCGGGCGCCGGGGCGGTAGCTCACTCCGCTATCGAAAGGGATTCCGACGATTGCGATGTCGGTGTGCTCAACATCTTCGATGCGCGGCAGACGAGCGAATGTGGCGATACCGGCAAAGCGAGGGACAATACTTGCATCGACCGGGCCAACAATAGGTTTCGTCATAGTAAACTTTCGATAATCAGCAGTAAACGTGAACTCACAGTAAACCCCGAGGTGCGCGTCGACAACCCTGATTAGTGATGGAGTAGAGCCATGAGACCGTTGTCGCCCTCACCCAGTGCCGAAGCGCTCGCCATCGGAGCGCGCATCCGCAGTGCCCGCAAAGCGCAAGGCTTCACTCTCGAGCAGATCGCGACTTCTGCGGGGCTAACTAAGGGTTTTTTGAGCCGCCTCGAGCGCGACGAGACCTCGCCCAGCGTCGCCACTCTCGTGCAGCTCTGCCAAGTTCTGTCGCTCGAAATCGGGTCCCTGTTCGCTGAGCCCGAAGCGGTAAAAATTTCTTTAGCGGATGCCCCACACATCAATCTCGGCGGCCAAGGAGTGGATGAGCGGCTCATCTCGCCGCGCAACGAATCTCGTGTTCAAGTCATTCGCACCCACATGCAGCCCGGTGCCAACGGTGGCGACGCCTTCTACACAATCAGTTGCGAAGTCGAGGTGCTGCACGTGATCTCGGGTGCCGTCACCGCACGCTTCGTGGATCGAGAGATTCCCCTCGCCGCGGGTGACTCGCTCACGTTCCCCGGCCGCGAACCTCACAACTGGGAAGCGGATGCCGAACTCGGCGCCGAAGTGATCTGGACAATCGTGCCGGCAACCTGGCGCGGGGAGTAGCCGTACAGACTCTGCTGTTTAGCGGACCGCCGAGTCGCCGGAGTCGTCGGAATTACCGTAGGCATCGATGAGAGCGGGAGCGTCGCTGGTGCGCCACGCTCGAAGATGAATTCCCGCCACCGTGTCCGTCAACCGAGTCTGTACCTTGTCCGTTGGATCAGTCAACGATCTCAGTTTGAGTCGCGATGTAATCCCGCTCGTCGTCGCCGAGGCGTTGGGGTGCGTTTGCTGCATCGGTGTTCGTCAGCGTCGCGATCTCTTGGAGTACCGAGTCGTTGATCTCGCCGTGGAGATCTTCTTTCAGCGAATGCTTGGCTTCGATGCTCAGTTCTGGCCACCAGCGCTCAATGGGGGGAAGGGTATTGGTCGAATCCATGAGGTGCCTTTCCGCGATTGGTTGACCCATTGTGCACTACGCGACTGGATTTTTCACCGTGTTTGCGATGTTCCATCGAGGTGCTTCACCCGAGAAATGTCAGTGGCTGCGGGTAGTTTTAAAGAAAGTTGACCGACACGCCGAGACACTACATCTGGGGTAATGACATGGGTGTCATTACCCATATATAGTGAAATCTCCGACAAACCGTCGGCAAACTTCGAGAAGACTTTAAGGAGGATCGAATGGATAACGAAAACGACACTGTTGGCGGATACGCAATTCCCGTCGACCCAATGGATCTTCTGCAGTGCGACAGCTGCCAGTAAAAACTTACTGAGCTAACGCCTCACAAGATTCCTGAAGCCCCGGCAGACCTCACGGTCTCCCGGGGCTTCACTCTTTAACGTGCAGAACCCTCAACACTGCCTAAACTGGTAACCGTGCCAGTGAATCCAGAACTAGAAGGCCGGGTCTTCCCGCCCACCACCCCGTATCTCGTCGGGCGCGAAAAAGTACGCGAGTTCGCTCGCGCCGTCTTCGCCCAAAGCCCCCTCAACCACGACGCTGAAGCAGCGAAAGCAGCAGGCTACGCGGATGTCGTAGCACCGCCCACCTTCGCCGTCGTCATCCAAGAAGCAGGCCTCGCCCTACTCCTAGCCGCCCCCGACACCGGCATCGACTTCTCCCGCATCGTGCACGGAGAACAAAAGTTCCGCTACACGCGACCCATCGTCGCCGGCGACGAACTCACCGCCATCCTCACCGTCACGAGCATCAAGTCCCTCGGTGGCAACGACATGATCACCGCCGAAACCGCGATCAGCGATGCTGGCGGCAACCACGTCGTCACCGCAACCTCCGTACTCGTCATGAGAGGCACAGAATGAGCGACCTCACCGTCGGGCAAGAACTCATCACCGGCAAAGTCACCCTCACCCGCTTCTCCCTCGTGCGTTACGCCGGAGCATCCGGAGACTTCAACCCCATTCACTACCGTGACGACGTCGCCAAGTCAGTGGGCCTGCCCGGTGTACTCGCCCACGGCATGCTCACGATGGGACTCGCCGTTCAGCCCGTCATTGACTGGATGGATGGCCGCGGCGAAGTCGTCGAATACGGCGTGCGCTTCACGCGCCCCGTCGTCGTCGACGGCAACGGCGGAGTCACCGTCAACGTCACCGCCAAAGTCGGCGCGATCGAAGACGACGTTACGCGCATCGACCTCACGGTCAGCGCCGCGAACCAGACCGTGCTCGGCAAGTCACAAGTGAGGGTCAAACTCAACAAATGACCGACACCGCCCCCAGTGAAAGCACAGCGCCGCAACACAATGCGGAGCTCGCCGACCTCACCACCATTCGGGTAGGCGGGCCAGCACACACGCTGCTGCGCCCCGCCACCGAACAAGAACTGATCGCAACCATGCGAGACGTGTGGCAACGAGGCGACGAATGGCTGCTCATTGGGGGCGGCTCCAACATGGTCATCAGCGATGAAGGATTCGACGGAACTGTCATCCACATCGCGACCCGCGGCATCCAACTCGTCTCGCAAACCGACACCACCCTCAGCCTGCGGGTGCAAGCTGGCGAATCGTGGGATGGACTCGTCGCAAAGCTTGTCTCACGCGGCTGGGCCGGGCTCGAAGCGCTCAGCGGTATCCCCGGTTCAGTGGGCGCAGCCCCCATCCAGAACATCGGAGCGTACGGGCAAGAAGTCGCCAGCGTGCTCGACGGCATCGACTTTCTCGACTACGACAACAGCGAATTCGTGCACCTCACGACCGCCGAACTCGAACTGGGCTACCGCAACTCAGTGATCAAAGAGGGGCGCGCCGGCGTCGTTCTCGCCGTGTACCTCACGCTCACCGCCTCGCCCGAGAGCACCGTGAAGTACCAACAACTCGCGACCGCGCTAGGCGTGAACATCGGAGACGGCGTACCCGTGCAGCAGGTGCGCGACACCGTACTCGCGCTGCGGGCCTCCAAAGCAATGGTTCTCGACCCCAACGAACCCGACTCGGCCAGTTGCGGCTCGTTCTTCACCAACCCGATCGTGCCCGAACACATCGCCCGAGCTCTTCCCGCGGATGCCCCACGCTGGGTCGTCGACGATGAGCCGGTTGCCGATGTTGTGGTTCCACTCGGCGAAACTCCCGCACCGCCACCACCGCCCAAGCCTCGACTGGTGAAGCTCAGCGCCGCCTGGCTTATCGAGAATTCGGGAGTGAACAAGGGCTTCCGCCTTCCCGGATCGCGCGCTGCCGTCTCCACCAAGCACAGCCTGGCAATCGTCAACCGCACGGGAGCCGACGCCGCAGAGATCGCCGAACTTGCCCGCTACATCGGGGCGTGCGTGCTCAGCCGGTATGGCATCCACTTGCAGCCCGAGCCTGTAGCTGTCGGCGTCGAACTGGCCTAGCTGGTGCGGGGCAGCAGCCCCAGTTCCATCGCCTTCGTCACCGCACGAGTGCGATCCTTCACGTCGAGCTTCTCGAACACGTGGATGAGGTGCGTCTTCACCGTCGCCTCACTCACGAACAGGGCAGCGGCAATCTTTCGGTTGCTATTGCCCGCTGCGACGAGAGCCAGCACTTGAGTTTCGCGCGCGCTCAGTGTCACTTTCGCAGGTTCGCGCATGCGGTTCACGAGTAGTGCCGCAATTGACGGTGCCAGTGCGACCTCGCCGCGGGCCACCGAACGCAGCCCCGCCAGAATCTCCTCCTGGGGCGCGGCCTTCAGCAGGTAACCACTCGCACCTGCCTCAATCGCGGTCAGAATGTTTTCGTCGGACTCGTAGGTGGTGAGAATCAGCACGCGGACGTCGGGGCGCGCGGCCACGAGCTGCGCGGTTGCCTCGGCGCCTCCGAGGCCGGGCATGCGCAAATCCATGAGCACTACGTCGGGGGAGAGCTGCGTGGCCAGGGCGACCGCCTCGGTGCCGTCGCTGGCTTCGCCGATGACTTCGATGTCATCCGCCGAACTCAGCAGGCCAACGATTCCACTGCGGACGATGGGATGATCGTCGGCAACGACGACACGAATCATGCGAAAACTTCTTTCGGGATCGTGGCGCGCACGGTGGTGCCGGCGGCCGAACTATCAACATCGAGACGGCCGTTCACGAGGGCCAGCCGTTCGCTCATTCCTTCGAGCCCGAAGCCGGTGTGAGTGGTGGTCGGGTCGAAGCCGGTGCCATTGTCGGTCACAGCAATCGTTAGGCCGGCGTCGCCGACGGTTACCGTAATTGTGGCGCGAGTAGCGTTCGCGTGCTTGCGCACGTTGGCGAGAGCCTCTTGAGCGCAGCGCAGAACCGCCACCTCAGTTTCGCGGGCGATCGCGGGCAGGTGATCGGCGTTCACCGTCACCGTCAGTTGGGTTTCGCGGCTGTAGCGCTCGGCTAGTCGGGTCAGAGCGCTCCTGATGCCATCGCCCGTGAGACCTACCGGAGCGGATGCCGTAACCAGTGCGCGCGCCTCCGCGAGTGCTGCGCGGGCACTGTCTTCAATCAGCTCAAGCTGTTCGGCTGCGGCAGCAGCGTTGTTGTTATCCAGTTCGCGCTTCGCCCGTTGGGCAACGAGTACTAGCCCGGTGAGGTCTTGCGCGATGGTGTCGTGGATTTCGCGGGCGAGCCGCTCGCGTTCGCTGGAGACGCCGGCATACCGGCTGATGGCGGCGAGTTCGTCGCGCGTGGATTGTAGCTCGAGCACGAGGTCGTGGCGTTGGTCGCTAAGGCGAGAGATCTGGGTGATCCAGAGGCCGAGGGCGAGACTGAAGATCAGCGACAGGGCAACGATCGTGGTCGTGTAGAGCACGGCATCCGGGCTGAGGCCCATGTTGATGAGAAAGCCGACGCCAACGGAGAGGGCGAGCGCGACGTTGCTGATGATGGCGTTGCGTGTGCGTTCGGCGAGCACCCACACGAGCGGGTAGGCGAGCGATTGCAGGGTGGCCATCACGGGCATGAACGCGACGGCGGCGCCAACGGTGATCACGAGCACGCTCACGTAGGCGATGGCCATGACGGTGCTGTTGCGGGCGCGGATGCCGAGAGTGAACCAGGCGAGCGCGAAGGCCGCGAGTGCAATCCCGGCACCGATCTTGCTTCCGGAGCCGTAGCCGCCGGAGCCGACGATGAGCACTGCCATGACCGCCGTAGTGACGGTCACAGCAATGCTCATCCAGCGAACAAAACCCATTTAGCTATCCTTGCGGATCCAGCGGAAGGTGATGCGCGTCACGATGAGGCCGATAACCAACCAGAGGCCGGTGGCGATGGCCACTCCGGGCAGGTTCCAGCTTTCGGATTGCTCCATCACTTCGAAGCTGGCGGGCAGGAACACTTCGCGCATTCCCTGCGCCATCCACTTGAGCGGGAAGAAGCTGGCAAAGTTTTGCAACCACTCGGGCAGCATCGAGAAGCCGAGGTACACGCCGGAGATGAACTGCAATACGAGGGCGACAGGGATCACGACAGCAGTGGCGCTCTTTCCGCTGCGGGGGAGGCCACTCAGGGCAATTCCGAGCACGGCGGATGTCGTGACACCGAGCATGAAGACCCACGCGAAGGTCACCCATTTACTGGGTTCGCTCGGTAGCTCCACGTCGAAGGCGAGGCTCGCGACCAGAATCACGAGAGTGGCCTGCAGCACACCGGTCGTAAAGACTTGCCCGATCTTGCCGATGAAATAGCTCATCACCGGCAGGGGCGTTCCGGCCAGACGTTTGAGCGTTCCGTCGCTGCGTTCCATCGCAATGTCGATGGCCATATTCTGCAGACCGCTCAGCAGCAGACCCGCGGCAATCATTCCGGGCAGGTAGAAGGCGGCTGCGGTGAGCGGCTCTTCTTCGGTGCCGAAGTTCTGCTCGCTGAAGGCAACCGCAAAGATCGTGAGCATGACAACGGGGAACAAGAAGGTGAAGAAGACCGAGTCGCCCTGGCGGAAGTAACTGCGCACTTCGAGCTTGATGCGGCTGAAACCGAGTCGCAGACTGCGGCCGATTCCGAGGCCGAAGCTGGGGGCAGTTTCGATGGTGGTTGGTGCGGTGCTCATCGGGCGTTCTCCACTTCGCGTGCGTGTGCATGGTCGGAGACCAACTGCAGGTAAATGTCTTCGAGGCTGGGGCGAACGATCTCAAGTCCGGCCGGTTCTGCACCGGCAGCCATGAGGGATGCCACGACAGCGCCAGGAGTGTGGGTGCGCTCTTCGTGCTTGCCGGTGGCATCGCGCCACCGCACGAGCGGTATGCGCGCCTCTTCTCCACCGATCTCATCGATGGCACCGATGTCGATCATTTTTCCGCCCGCAATCACACCCGCTCGGTCGCCCAGTTGGGCTGCCTCATCGAGGTAGTGGGTGGTGAGGAGGATGCTCGTGCCGTCCGCCTTGAGCGAGCGAATCAGTTGCCAGAACTGCTGACGTGCCTCGGGGTCGAAGCCCGTGGTCGGTTCGTCGAGAAAGAGCAACTCGGGGTTGCCGATGATGCCGAGCGCGACATCCACTCGTCGACGTTGGCCTCCCGAAAGCTTGCGGATCAAGGTGCCCGCCTTTGCCTCGAGCCCTACGGATGCGATCACTTCGTCGACATTGCGCGGGTTGGGGTAGTAACCAGCAAAGTGGGTCAGTTGTTCGCGCACGGACACATTGCCGCTCTCGCCCGACGACTGCAACACGATACCGAGACGGGCCTTCCAGCTGAGGCCGCCTTTACCCGGGTCGACGCCCAACACCTTCACCGAGCCACCGGTTCGGTCACGGTACCCCTCGAGGATCTCGATCGTGGTCGACTTGCCGGCGCCATTCGGGCCGAGCAACGCGAAGGTTTCGCCGCGCTGAATCTCGAAACTGACCGAGTCGACAGCGGCAAAAGAGCCGTAGGTTTTGCGCAGATTCTCGACCTGCACGACGGGAGCAGTGGTGTTCATGCTTCTATCGTCGCTTGTCCGGGCCGGGCGCGACAGGTGCAGTCGGTTAGAGGTCTATCAACCGATCGGTTGATGCGGCGGCGTTGCGCGAGTATTCAGCCAGCGTCGCTACGGTCAGACCATGATCTCGCCGGCCCGCACTCGAACCACCGCTCTTGCCGCGCTCGCGCTCGCCGTTGCCTGTGCGGTTACCGGATGCTCGTCGCCGAGCACCTCGAACAATACTTCTGAACTCAGCACATCACCGCCAGCCAGCTCAAGCCCCGACGCGGCCACGTTCTTCCCCGATGTGGAGGAGGTGGGAGTCACCCCTTCTGGCACCAACCTCTTCGACTTCGCTGTCACCATTAGCTCTCCCTATGACACCCCCGAGCAGTATGCCGATGGCTGGCGGGTAGTCGCTCCCGATGGCACGGTATTGGGGGAGCACACGCTTTCGCACGATCATGCGAATGAGCAGCCGTTCACGCGCACGCAGGCGGGGGTCGAAATCCCGGAGGGCATCACGGAGGTCACCATCGAGGGCCGCGATCAGGCCAATGGCTACGGTGGAACGACGGTGTCTGTCGAGTTGCCAGGTCGCTAGGCCTACTCGCTGTCGTCGGACTCTCCGCTTTCGCCTGCTGCGGCATCCGCGAGCAGGAGGCGTAGCTCTGCATCGAAGAGCGCGGCTTCGTAGCCGTCGTCGGGGGATTCCCGCAGCAGCACCGTTGTCATAGCGTGCAGGCGTGCATCCGCGCTGCCGTTCTCAACAATCTCGTCGAGCAGCGTCGCGGCGTGATCGCCGAGCGTCACGAGTGACCGGCTGAGGCTCATCTTGGCGTCGCGCTTGCCGTGGCCGAGCTGGGACACGAGCAGTGCGGCCAATTCGGTTTCGCATCCCTCGGGAACGAGAACTGTTGCCACTCGCCAAGCGGTGCGCGCCACGGTCTCGTCAGAGTCGTTCAGAACCTCGGGTGTGATCGCTTCCCACCCGGCGGGGTCGCCAATCTTCGACAGTGTGTGCAGCGCTTGGCTTCGGGCCTGCGCGGTTCCCGAGCGCGTCTCGGCCACCAGCAGCGGTACCGTTACCGCCACCGGATGCCGCATCAACGCCCACGTGAGAGTCTCACGAACGTTGAGGTCAGGCTCGATCGCGCACCGCTCGAGTAGCACGTGCACGAATTCGTCGCGCGGGTGGGTGCCGGCCGACATCGCGGCTTGGAGCCGCTGTGACGGCAGGGCAGCGGTAAGTGCCGTGCTCAGTCGGTCAGCGGCATCCATAATTCCTCCACCGCACGGGTGGCGGTTGTTGTCTTAGCTAAAGAGCTTCTGTAGGCGCTGCACGCCTTCGAGAAGGGCGTCGTCGCCGAGGGCGTACGAGAGGCGCAGGTAGCCACTGGGGCCGAATGCTTCTCCGGGTACGACGGCAACTTCGGCCTGGTCGAGAATGAGGTCGGCGAGCTCGAGGCTCGTGGTCGGAGTGACTCCGCCCCATTCGCGGTTCAGCAAGCCCGTGACATCCGGGTACACGTAGAACGCACCCTGGGGAGTCGGACAGTTCAGTCCCTCGATCTTGTTGAGTTCCGAGACGATGAGTTTGCGGCGGCGGTCGAAGGCCAGGCGCATTTCTTCCACGGCATCCTGCGGGCCGGTGAGCGCTTCGATCGCGGCACGCTGGGAGATGTTGGAGACGTTGCTCGTGAGGTGCGACTGCAGGTTCGCAGCGCCCTTCATGGCGTCGACCGGGCCAACCATCCAGCCGAGGCGCCAGCCGGTCATCGAGTAGCTCTTGGCGACACCGTTCACGAGGATGGTGGTGTCGGCGAGCGCCGGAACAGCCTCCACGATCGAGACAGCACGCACTCCGTCGTAGACCAAGTTTTGGTAGATGTCATCACTGATCACCCAGATGCCGTGCTCGAGAGCCCACTCGCCGATGGCCTTGGTCTGCTCGGGCGAGTAGACGGCACCGGTGGGGTTGGAGGGCGACACGAAGAGCAGCACCTTGGTGTTCTCGGTGCGAGCGGCTTCAAGCTGCTCGACCGTGACGAGGTAACCCTGGTCGGCGCCAGCGAAGACCTCAACGGTGTTGCCGCCCGCAAGCTTGATGGCCTCGGGGTAGGTGGTCCAGTACGGGGTGGGAACGATGACGTCATCGCCCTCGTCAACGAGGGTCGCAAAGGCTTGGTAAACGGCTTGCTTGCCACCGTTGGTGACGACGACCTGATTGATGCCCACTTCGAGGCCGCTGTCGCGCAGCGTCTTGGCGGCGATCGCTTCGCGCAACTCAGGGAGACCGGCCGCGGGCGTGTAACGGTGGTTCTTAGGGTCGAGCACTGCCTTGGATGCCGCCTCCACGATGTTCGCGGGAGTCGCGAAGTCGGGCTCGCCCGCCGCATAGCTGATGATGGGCCGCCCGGCCGCAAGAAGCGACTTGGCTTTGGCATCCACCTTGAGGGTGGCTGACTCGGCGATGGCGGAAATTCTGGCTGAGAGGCGAGGTGAGGTCACCCCATAAGTCTATGGCTTCGGATGCGTGGATGCCCAGAGATTGCTGGCGGCGCACAGGCGCGCACCCAGAAGACTGGCCCTACCGCGAGAACGCGGTAGGGCCAGAGAGAAGCGGCCGGAGCTGTGATCCTGGGGGGACGATAAGCTCCGGCCGCTAGGGGTTACTTACGCAGTCCTAGAGCTCGGACTTGGGGTGTGTACGTAGGTAACCCTGACGCGCGAAGTAGGCACCCGCTGCCAACAACGCGACGATGAGGGCGATGAGAGTCGCAACACCGGCACCGGTGTACGCGAGCTGCCCATCGAGGGCATAGGTCGGAAGATCCAGGAGGCAGATTCCGACACAGGGGTCAGTGACTGGCCCACAGTTTTCGGTGCAGTTGGGATCTTCAGGGTCTGTCGGACCGCAGTTCTCCGTGCATCCGGGGTCAACCACGGTCTGAACGTTGGGGCCGACTACGGCGCGAGCCACGTTGAGGGTCGCGATGTCTCCACTGCCGACGGCTACCCGCACTGCAGTTTCGCTGAACATGTCGCCCTTGACGGCGCCCGTGGAGGTCCACTGTTCTTGCACGTTGACCTTGATCGAGACCAGATCGTGGAGCACCGTCGCGACGCCGGAGTCTC
The DNA here is from genome assembly GCF_059767345.1 of Salinibacterium sp. VpJ6. Classification (NCBI taxonomy): domain Bacteria; kingdom Bacillati; phylum Actinomycetota; class Actinomycetes; order Micrococcales; family Microbacteriaceae; genus Salinibacterium; species Salinibacterium sp. VpJ6. Next base: position 98,178 of record NZ_JBSOQL010000004.1, on the reverse strand, counting down.
CGAGGAGGCCGGTTACTGCCGGGTTCACGAGGCCGGTGTTCAGGCTCTTGACGAGCGAGGTGACCACGCCGTCGTTGGAGAAGAGCGAGCTGTTGAGGCTCTTGCCGAGGCTGCCGATCAGGGTGTCGACGTTGAGGCCGGTCTTGACCGTTCCGCCAAGAAGCGAGATGTTCGCCTTCGCCGAGATCGCAGTTCCGTCGATCAGGTCATCCACGTTTCCTACGATGCTGACGTCAACGGTGCTGCGCAGGTCGGGGAGAACCGAACCAACCAGTTCACACACGGTGTCTGTCGTGTAGCCGATGATGCCTTGCGTTACGCCCTGAGTAACTCCTTCGGTGAGGCCGCCGGTCAGGCCGCCGAGCAGGCCACCAACGAGGCCACCGCTGGAGGAGCCACCGCCGAGAACCTCACCATCGAGAATGTCGCCGATGATCGGAACTTGGATGTCGCGGCACACCGTCTTCTGAGTGGACTTCTGAGCGGTTAGCAGGTTGAGCTTGGCGGAGACCTCGACGCGAGCATCCCGCAGCGCCAGCTCGACGCGTTCAACGATGTCGTCAGCGAGGTCGGCCACTGTTTCGGTGATGCCGTTGAGGATCTGGTTGACCACCGCATCCGTGAGCAGTTCGGTGTTCGGAGCCAGATTGTTGAGTTCGCCGCCTAAGAGAGCCTCGAGGTCAACCACTACGGCGCCCGTTTCGAGGTTGAAGCTCACGGCACCGTTTCCATACTTACCGTCGAGCAGGGTGCTCACTGCCTTCTGCAGGTCGGCGTCAACGATGACCTTCACATCAGCGGAGGAACCTACGACACCGAGAACGGGGTCGAGGACGCCATCGATCGAGTTGCCGAGAGCACCGTTGTCGCCGCCCAGGCTGATGAGCTGGCCGTCGACACCGTCGAGCGCCTTCGTGACCTTGCTCGTCAGCTTGCTGATGGCGGGGCTGGAGAAGCTCAGTGTTGCGTCAGCGAGCGTGTAATCGCCGGATGCCGATGTCATGTTTCCGTCTGCGCGAGCCGAGACTGCATCGAGGTCGAGTTTGAGGTCAGTGAGTACCGACGCGAACTCGTTGCTGAGGAGGCTGTCCAAGTCAACGGTGAGGTCGCCCGCCCGTCCAGACGAGGTGTTGCCTACGCCGATCGCGCCATCGTCCTGGATTGCTCCGGTGGAGGCGAACGAGACGCCGTTCTTGTCAGCTTCTGCGTACTGGCTGATTGCGCCGGCATCCACCACATCGAGGAGGGGAAGCTGCAAGCCGCCCGGTTGGTGGAGTACGGTCGCGCCAAGAACCTCAACGGTGAGCGGATCGCGGTGAACCTGTCGTGCCTGGTTGCCGTTGTTGCTGGCGACTACTTGGCCGAGGCCGGCGACATTGCCGAGGTCGGTTCCGAGCACATCCCCTGAAAGGAATTCTGCGTAGGCGTACGAGGCTCCGTTGGTCTCTTCTGCGTTAGCAGCAGCGGGTGCAATGAATGTGAAGCCCGATACGAGGGCCATGGTTCCGAGGGCCGCTCCGAAACGGACTCCTGCGGTGTGGTTGCTTTTCCCGACTGGCTTCCCAGTGCGCGGGATGTGTTGAGTGAACACGACTGGTACCTTCCTGATCCTGTGCGGATAAGGAAGCTGGTTCGACAATGACGCCAACTTGAGGGTTGTGTCACGAACTACTGCCTGATCTCAGCTTCGCTTGCCCATTTGGTGGTTGTGCTTTTTCAGTTGTGCAACGAGATGGTTAGCTCTCGTTTGGTTGGGCTGGTTGTGCCCGGGTGTTGCTGGTGGTGCCCGAAATAAGAAGGGTTGGTTTGCCCTGCTTGCATAGAGAGACTGCAACCCCCTTCGGTTATGACGCGGGTTTTCAAACTTTCTTGAAAACTTTTTTGAGGGGGTCGATGAACAGCCGTTTTCTGCGGGTTTTCTGTGTTGACCGCTCTAGAGGGGAGCGCGAACTGCGCGACGGCTCAGGATGACGTACACTTGTTCAGGTAGTTGATAACTGCCATACTTTCGCGCGCCTGCTCCTCACTTCTCAATGTGGATGTCGCGGTGTGTTTGTGCGAAGGTGTGAGTAAGAGATTTAGGTCTCTTGCAGAGGGTGGTGGCTCAATTGGTAGAGCAGCGGTCTCCAAAACCGCAGGTTGCAGGTTCGAGTCCTGTCCGCCCTGCAAGTCCCGGTCCGTCTAACGCGGAATGGGTCGAGCAAGCCGAAGTATCGGAAGGTATCTAAGAGTGGCCAAGAAAGTCGTAGACGAGCCCAGCGAGGACGTCGTCGCCAAAGCGAAGAAGGAAAGCGCGCAACGTCGTGGACCCTTCGGTCGCATGGCACTCTTCATCCGCCAAGTAATCAACGAACTCAAGAAGGTTGTGACCCCGACCCGCCGCGAGCTGGTCAGCTTCACTCTCGTCGTTCTTGTCTTCGTGATCATCATGATGGGTATCGTTTCCGGCCTCGACTTTGGGTTCAGCGCCTTGGTGAACTTCTTGTTCGGCGATCCCAACCTCGTGGTCTAGGCCCTTCACAAACCGCAGCGGCTACGGCCGCATTGCAGAGTAACGAAAAGAGATTTAGTGTCCGAGAACCACCGCGAAGACTCCGAGCTCGCTACGGCAGCAGAGCAGTCCTCCGAGGAGGATGAGGCGCAGACGGGTAACACCCTGGCTGAGGCAGAGCGTTCAGAAGACTCCGCCGAGCACCAGGCAATGCACGTCGAAGATGGTTCGACTGATGTTGACGCCGATCTTGCTGGGCTTCTTGAAGCTCTGGATGCTGCTGTCGACCCCGAAGCTGATGCTGAAGTGAACGACGCGCTCGACATTGATAACGCTGCGGAGGCTGACGCTTCTGTAGCTGCGACGGATGACGAAGCTGCCGACAAGGCTGAAAGCGCCGAAACAACTGACGCTGCCGCTGCATCCGAAGATGAGGCAGAGGTTGACCCCTACGCCGAGTTCCGCATGGACCTGCGTCTTCAGCCTGGCAAGTGGTACGTCATCCACTCCTACGCCGGCTTCGAAAAGCGCGTCAAGCACAACATCGAAAACCGCAAGGTTTCCATGGCGATGGAAGATTACGTCTTCCAGGTCGAGGTTCCGATGGAAGATGTTGTCGAGATCAAGAACGGCCAGCGCAAGCTCGTCAACCGTGTTCGTATCCCTGGTTACGTTTTGGTTCGCATGGACCTCAACGAAGACAGCTGGTCGGTCGTTCGTCACACTCCCGGTGTTACTGGCTTCGTGGGCAACGCCCACAACCCGGTACCCCTGCGGTTCGAAGAAGCATTCAACATGCTCAAGAGCCTCGTAGAAATCGTTGAAGCTCCTGTTGCTAAGGGTGCATCGCAGAAGAGCAAGACCGCTGCACGCGCCATTCCCGCAGAGGTCGACTTCGAAATCGGCGAGACGATCACCATCAAGGAAGGCTCGTTCGCGGGTCTGCCCGGTTCGATCAGCGAGATCAAGCCCGAGAGCGGCAAGCTCATCGTTCTGGTTTCGCTCTTCGAGCGCGAGACCCCGGTCGAGCTCAGCTTCGATCAGGTCACCAAGCTTTAAGGGCTCACGCCCCTAAAAAACCACCGCGCCCCGTTGGGGTGCGGGAGAGCTGGCCACACGGGTCAGTTCGTACCGAAAAGGAAACACAATGGCACCGAAAAAGAAGGTTACAGGTCTGATCAAGCTTCAGATCCAAGCCGGCGCCGCTAACCCCGCACCGCCCATCGGGCCTGCGCTGGGACAGCACGGCGTTAACATCATGGAGTTCTGCAAGGCGTACAACGCCGCAACCGAGGCACAGCGTGGAAACGTTATCCCGGTTGAGATCACCGTGTACGAGGACCGTTCGTTCACGTTCATCCTCAAGACCCCGCCTGCAGCAGAGCTCATCAAGAAGGCTGCTGGAGTTGCAAAGGGTTCGGGCACGCCGCACACCGTCAAGGTTGCGCAGCTCACTAAAGACCAGGTTCGTACGATCGCCGAGCAGAAGATGGCTGACCTCAACGCCAACGACATCGACGGCGCAATGAAGATCATCGTGGGCACTGCTCGCTCGATGGGAATCACGGTGGAGGCATAATGTCCAAGAATTCCAAGGCATACAAGGCCGCCGCTGAAAAGATCGAAGAGGGCAAGTTCTACACGCCCACCGAGGCTGTATCAGTTGCTCGCGAGACGGCTTCGAAGAAGTTCGACTCCACCGTTGAGGTTGCTCTTCGCTTGGGTGTAGACCCTCGCAAGGCTGACCAGATGGTTCGTGGCACCGTTATCCTGCCTCACGGTACGGGTAAGACTGCTCGCGTTATCGTTTTCGCAACCGGTCCCGCAGCAGATGCAGCTATCGCTGCTGGCGCTGACGAGGTCGGTGGCTCGGAGCTCATCGAGAAGGTAGCCGCTGGTTACACCAACTTCGACGCTGCAGTTTCGACCCCGGAGCTCATGGGCCAGGTTGGTCGCTTGGGTAAGGTTCTTGGTCCCCGTGGCCTCATGCCTAACCCGAAGACCGGAACGGTTACTCCTGACACCGCTAAGGCTGTTTCGGAGATCAAGGGCGGAAAGATTGAATTCCGCGTTGACAAGCACGCCAACGTTCACTTCATTGTGGGCAAGGCTGGCTTCACCGCTGAGCAGCTCGACGAGAACATCAAGGCAGCGCTCGAAGAGGTTCTTCGCGCCAAGCCCAGCTCCTCGAAGGGTCGCTACATCACGAAGGCTACGGTTTCGACCACCTTCGGTCCCGGCATTCCGGTCGACGTAAACTCGATCTAATACTGCTTCTCTCAACGGGGGTCGGCTTGTGCCGGCCCCCGTTTTGCATTCCCCGGCGGTTAAATAGTCGGGGTAGCGTGAGAGATGCACCGCTGTTGCATTCCGCTGAAGGAGATTCCGTGTCCACCACAGTTCGCCGCGCTGTTGAGTCGGATGCCGCGCTTCTTCACGATCTCGCTCGTCAGACTTTTCCGCTCGCGTGTCCGCCAGCGACAACTCAGGAGGCAATCGCCGCCTTCATCGGGGAACACCTGTCGGTCGAGTCCTTCGAGCGATACCTTGCCGATTCGACTCGCGAGATCCTCATTGCCGAAATCGAGGACGAGGCGGCTGGCTACGTGATGTTCTGCGCAGAAGAGCCCGCTGATCCGGATGTCGCTGCCGCGGTCATCGAGCACCCTACGGTCGAGCTCAGCAAGTGTTACGTTCTCGGCAGATTCCACGGAGCCGGCGTTGCGTCCACGCTCGTGAGCACGGGCATCCAGTGGGCTCGCACTCAGAATTTCGCCTCTGTGTGGCTCGGCGTGAACGAAGAAAACGCGCGCGCCAATCGCTTCCACGAGAAGATGGGTTTCGAGTTTCGGGGAACCAAGAAGTTCCTCGTGGGGCAGAAGTGGGAAGATGACTTCGTCCGCGAACTTTCGCTCAGTCGAGAGGCCGCATCGGCCTAGCTTCGGGGCGAGACTGGTGCTCTAAACTGTGGGGATGCCCGCACCATTGCCCTCGCCTTTCTCGACGATCGCGTGATGACGGCTATTGCGCCGCCGCGCGTATCGACACGAGCCGCAGAAGGCCTCGCCGCAGTAGGTGGCAGTGTGGCAGTGGGGATCGCGCTGATCCTGATCTGGGGATCGCGCTTGATGGTTCCGCGCGAGCTCTACGTGAGCGAGTTGGGTGCCGAGGGCGAACCGACAGCCGCGGCTTTCGAGATCGCTCTTCTGCTCATCGTTGCTGGTGGCTCAGCTGTCGCGTGGGCAGCCCGACGAGTGCGTGCTTGGCCTCGAGTGTTGTCGTGGGGGTCGCCCTCGATTTCGCTCTGGGTGGGCTGCGGATTCTTTTTGATCGCGTCGCAAGTGACCTGCACCTCCGGATGCCCTTTGCCGTACGGCCCGAGTTTCACGTGGCAAGACTTCACCCACACGCTTGCGGCAGTGCTCGCGTTTGCCGCTGCGTGCTGGGCAATGATCCAGACCTCCTTCGCTCGAGAGCACCGCGTACTCGCGCGCATGTCGATCGTGACCGCCATCGCTGTGGCAGTGATTGCGGGAACGGGCGGGCTCTTCTCGCTCTTCCGTTTTCAGGTCGTGCTGGGAAGCCAGCTTGAATTCGTGGCGACGACGATCGCCATTGCGTGGCTCATGATGCTCGGCACCGTGATCGCCGTGCGCGCACTGCGGCGGCCGCTGCCCGCGTAGCCGCGAACGGACGACGTTAGTTCGAGTGCTGGTTAGTTGGAGTGCTGTGTGTGGGGTGCACGCATGAGGTCGAGTAGCCGATCCGCTAATCCCACCAGTGCATGAATCTGATCTTCGTCGCGCTCGACCCATTGGCACTTCGGTGCCGAATGAGTGGGCACAAAATCGGTGTGCTGCTCCCAGACCACGAGGGTGCGGTCAGCACCCAGTACGTACTGCTGCCACCAGACCTGACGTAAGTAGGAACGTGGGATGCTCCGCCAGGCCTTCGCCGTGGTCTTGATCTCCGACAGCACGAGCGAGCCGTCGATCATCGATACTCCATCGGGCGTCGCCAAATGGAGTGGCTGGTCGTGCGCGTGATAGAGCGCCGAACTCGACTGGATGCCGTGCTCACCCAGTACCCAGCGTGCGATTTCCGGTTCCCGCGCGCGACCGTGGTCGGTGAACGCGTTACCCGAGAAGCCGGAGCCGAGAAGCTTGCTCTCCACGACGGCACGCAACGATTGCGCGGTGGCAAGTCGGGCGGCATCCGTAGCGGTGACTCCGCGGCTGCGGGCGCGCAACCAAGCGACGCGATCTTCAGAGTGAGCGACGATGCGGTCGCGATGATTGGGCGTGACCGGTTCCCAAAGATCGAGTTCGGGTTGCATGGTCACGCCTCTATTCTCCCTCTTTACCGCGAAGTGCGGGTGCCCTATGCGCTGCGTCGTCGATTCGCTGCCGCGAAGTGACTGTGCGTGACTCCGACGGCGGGAATTGCCGGTGCAAACTGGCAGACTAGGCTCATGCGAGCCCTGCCATCTTCATCAGCGTCTTCTCTCCGTTTCCGCCGCCGAGCGGCCGGAGTGGCTGCCGCGACGATTGTGGCGTTGATGACGCTCGTGCCCTCTGCAGCTGCGGTCGCGTCCACGGGCTCTGTTCCTCCCGACGTCAGCGCGTTCGCTGCCGACGATGACGGGCTGCTGTCGGAACTTGAAGAGTTCTTCGGGGTCGACCAGCGCGGCACCGGGCTCGATTTCAGAGACGGCATTGAACTCGGTGAAATCGACCGCGTATTCCTCTGGTCGAACGACTTCCACTCCGGAGTTCCGACAGACACTCCCGTGCAGTACGTGAACCGGTGGAAAGTGCCTGTTCTCATCGGCGAAGAGCCCGTCGGCGTAGCGCTCATCGGGTTTGACCCTGCAACCGTTGAACCTGAGATGATCGACTTTATTCGCAGCCCCGGCACGGCGCTGGCGCTTGACGATGTCGACAACGACGCGATTCTGGTGCACGAGCCTGAGACGGGTGCGTGGTTCGCCCTGATTGACGATGAACTCACCCCACTCGTCCGCGGCTCGAGTGAGGTTGCGGGGGATACAACGCTGGCGGCGTACCAGCCGATTGTGGCGACGCGATTGGTTGAAGTCGTTGAAGAGACCCCGCAACCCGATCAGGGCTCGGTGCAGTCGGTCGTGCTGATCGTCACCACGATCGGTGTCGTGTTGCTCGCACTGCTCATCCCCACAGTTCTGGGCAAGGTGCGTGAGCGTCGTGAACGTCGTGCAGAGGATTCGGTTGCTGCCGACAGCGATGTGGCCGACACCGATACCGACACCGATACTGACACCGACATCGAGCCGATCGATGGAGAGGCACACGCTGACACCGATGCTGCTGCGCTGGCATCGTCGACTGCGGACGCCGGTGCGGGTGCCGGTAGCAATGCCGAGGAGTCGCCCGCGGCTGTGCCGCCGGTGCCGACCGTTGCCAAACGCCCGTCGCGCACCAGCTCGTCTAGTGCGAAGACCTCGAAATCCGCGCCCGCGAAGACTGGCGCTTCTCGCAAGGCTCCAGCGGCTAAGGCGCCCGCCTCGAAGACTGCATCGGTGAAGGCTGCGCCCGCGAAAAAGTCAGCATCGAAGTCGACGGCGGCACAATCAACCGCCGCGAAGGCATCTGCACGTAAAGCTCCTGCTGGCACGGCAAGCGCGGTGGCAGCCAAGAAGTCTCCCGCCGCAGCGTCGGCCTCTCAGTCGCGCGCGTCAACGTCGACCGCAGCCAAAAAACCAGCGGCCAAGAAGCCAGCCGCCAAGACAGCAGCTCCTAAAGCGGCGACGGCAAAGAGTTCAGCCGCCGAGAAGCCCGCAGCCAAAACACCAGCGGCCAAGAAGCCCGCGACCGCGAAGCCCGCGGCCAAGGCACCTGCCGCCAAGAAACCGGCAGCGAAGAAACCTGCCGCCAAGAAACCCGCGACCAAGACGCCTTCATCGCCGGCAGCTGGCGCGACCGATGATTCGGCACCTCAGTAGGCCGTGGCACTCTTCCGTTCACCGCTCGATCGCGACATCCGCCGCCTCGCTGTTCCCGCACTCGGTGCGCTCGTCGCCGAGCCGATCTTTCTCCTCACCGACACCGCCCTCGTCGGGCACCTCGGGAGTGCACAACTGGGCGGGCTGAGCGTCGCGAGCGCCGTGCTGCAAACCGCAGTGGGGCTGCTCATCTTTTTGGCCTACTCCACCACGCCTGCCGTAGCGCGCTGGTTGGGCGTGGGCAATCGCGCGCGTGCTGTCGCTGCCGGCGTCGACGGAGTCTGGCTCGCCGTGGCGCTCGGCATCATCCTTGTCGCCGTGGGGATTCCGGCCACGCCCTGGTTGGTCAGTCTGTTCAACCCCGACGCCAGCATTGTCGGTTACGCCACCGAGTACCTAGCGATTTCGATGCTGGGCTTGCCGGCGATGCTCATTACCTTCGCCGCCTCGGGCCTACTGCGCGGGCTGCAAGACACAAGAACTCCGCTGATCGTCGCGGTCGCTGGGTTCATCTCCAACGCTCTCCTCAACACCCTGTTCATCTACGGCTTCGGTTGGGGTGTCGCGGGTTCCGCCATCGGCACGGTCGTCGCTAGCTGGGGGATGGCCGCCGCCTACCTCGTGATGCTCGTTACCCTCGCGCGCCGTGAAGGTGCACGCTTGCGACCACACGGCAGCGGGATGTTGCTCGCCGGGCATGCCGGCGCGTGGCTGCTGCTGCGTACGGCTTCGTTGCGGGCGGCGATGCTCGCGACGATCGCGGTCGCCACCAGCATTGGTGTTCCCGAGCTCGCGACCGTGCAGGTCACCTTGACCATCTTTGCGACGCTCGCTTTTGTCTTGGATGCGTTGGCAATCGCTGGCCAGGCCATGATCGGTAAAGAGCTGGGCGCGAGCGACCTCGTCAAGGCCCGCGCGATCACTCGCCGACTTGTCGAGCTCGGTATCGGCAGCGGTGTGGTGCTCGGCCTACTCATGCTCCTGGTGTCCCCGTGGGCCGGGATCGTGTTCAGCTCCGACCCCGTCGTTCGCAGCGGCTTGGCCGCACTGCTGCCGGTACTGGCCCTCGGTATCCCGATCGCAGGTTTCGTTTTCGTCCTTGACGGTGTGCTGATCGGCGCGGGGGACGCGCGCTACCTCGCTCTGACCGGGCTGATAAACCTTGCGGTGTATGCGCCGCTGCTGTGGTGGGTTTACTCCTCGAATCTCACCGGCACCGCCGCGATTGTTGCCCTCTGGTTTGCTTTCGGCCTCGGCTACATCGGGGCCCGTGCGGTCACTTTGGGCATTCGTGCCCGCGGTGACCAGTGGCTCATCCCGGGGGCGACGCGCTAAACCTTACGCGCCGCCCGCAGCGGGATGCCGTCGCGCTACTTCTTTTCGGTGACGGAACCGTGCTTCAAGTGCAACCGTCGCTCGGCACGCTTCGCGACCGCGGAGTCGTGGGTAACGATGATGAGCGTCAGCCCCTCATCCCGCCACAGTCCTTCGAGAAGGTCCATGATCTCGTCGCGAGTTTGCTCGTCAAGGTTTCCGGTCGGCTCGTCCGCCAACAGAACCTTGGGTTCCTTTACGAGGGCGCGAGCGATCGCGACACGTTGCTGTTGCCCGCCCGAAAGCTCGGCGGGGTAGTGAGTTAGGCGTTCGCCCAATCCCACCTTTTCTAGAGCCGCGCGAGCACGAAGGCGACGGTCGGAATTCGACAGTCCGAGAGGCGCGAGCGCAGTCTCCACATTTTCCTGCGCCGTGAGCGTCGGGATGAGGTTGAAGCCTTGGAAGACAAACCCAATAGTGCGGGCGCGAATTTCTGCCAGTCGTGAGTCTGGCATCGCGGAGAGCTCTTCGCCGCCAAGGGTGACGGTGCCGCTCGTGGGGCGCTCAAGAGCTCCGAGCATTTGCAGCAGGGTCGACTTGCCGCCTCCGGTTGGGCCCTGAATGGCGACCATTTGCCCGGTGGGGATGCTCAAGCTCACCTTGTTCAGGGCGCTAATCGGGCCGCGTTTTGTTTCGTATTTTTTGGTGAGTTCGCTGAGTTCATACATAGAAAATCTCCTTGAGGTCTGCGGGGTTCAGGGGTTAGGCGACGCTGCGGAGAGCTTCGGCGGGGCGAAGTCGTGCTGCACGCCAGCCGCCGAACGCACCGGCGATGAGCCCGCCGAGAATAGCGAGAGCGACGGCGATGCCGATGATGCCGAAAGTCACGGGAATCTGGAGCGCGATGTCGGTCGTCGCTGCAGCGGTAGTGGCAGCATCGCCAAAGCGGTTGCCTCCGCCTCCGCCGCCCGCGCCCTGGCCGGCGACTGCAGTTGCGGCGGCGCTCGCGCTGAGCACGGGAGCTGCAATATTGATGGCGAGGATGCCGAGCAGTCCGATCGCGACACCGACCACACCGCCGATGGCGCCTTGCACGAGCGATTCTCCAGCGACCTGACGTACGACAGCGCCGTTACTCCAGCCGATGGCCTTCAGGGTTCCGAACTCGCGGGTGCGGCGGGCAACACCAGAGGTGGTGAGCAGTACCGAGATGAGGAAGGCGGCAGCCAACACGATGATCGAGAGCCACGTACCGAGCTTTCCGACGAGGTCAGACGCGGTAGAAAGCGAACCCGAGACGCTCGAGGCGAGATCTTCCTGGGTCTTCACCGAAGCATCCGGCAGTTCCGTTTGCAGTGCCGTTTGAACGGCGGCGATGTCAGTGGAGCTTGCCGCCTGCACGTACACGGTCGAAATCTGGTTCTCCAAGTCGGCAACGCGCTGGGCGGTGTCGAGCGGAATGTAGGTGTTGGATGCCGTAGTCGCGTCAGCGGAGGTCGAAGTGACGGTTCCGATTACTTCGAACTCTTCGCCACCGATCTCCAGGCTGTCGCCGACGGTGAGTGAGCTCGTGGTGGCGTAGCTCGTGTCGAGGATCACGACGTTGGCGTCGCTGTCGCTCGACTCGAAGGCGCGGCCGTCTACGAGCTCGACGGAGGTGAGTGGGCCGACGCTTTCGCCCGCTACATCGATGCCGGTCACGGTGAAGGTGTCGACGTTGAAGGCGCTTCCGCCAGCTCCATCGGGACCGCCGCGGCCGCCCTGTTGGGCTCCGCCGCCGGGTGCGGTTTCGCCGGTGTCCGTTGTGGTGGGCGCAGCTACTTCACCGCTGAAACTCACGTTGGTGAGCGCGAGGGTGGCGGTGGCTGCGGCAACGGAGTCGAGGCCGAGGGCAGTGGTGAGAGCATCCGCGTCGAAAGTGGTGCTGGCGATGCCGCTCGTGAGACGTGATTGGCTGAGCGCTGTCGTGCCATCGGTGGTTTCGCCGTCTTCGGCTCCGAACTCAAAGCGTGGACGTTCTTGCTGCGCACCCTCTTCCCCCTCGGCGGGCTGAACGGGTTCCTGCGAAATGGTGATGTCGGTGCCGACACCGTATACCGAAGCGAGCACGGTCGCTTGGGCGTCGCGCACTCCGGCTGCGACGCCGTTAACGATCATGACGAGCGCAATCGCCAACGCCATTCCAGCGGCGATGATCGCTGTTTGTTTGCGTCGATTGCTGAGCTCTCGGTGCAGATACGTTCCGAACATGGTTCTCCTCGGGGATGCGCGGTGATGCAGGTGGTCGAGGTAAAGATAGGAACGGTGCCTATCAGCGCACTATGGCGATCCTGTGAGTCAGCTAGGAGTGCTCACTGTTCCTCTCCGACAGTGCCCCCAAGCATCCGCATTCAGAAATTTCATAGGAAACTCCGAATAACTAGACCCATGACCCAGTCACACCACCTCCCCGCGGTTCAGGCGCAACCGCGACTTAGCCGCGCCGATGGAACCGCTATTCGTGCGGTCGTGGTCGATGATGAGGATTCGCTCACCGACCTTCTCTCCATGGCGTTGCGCTACGAGGGGTGGGATGTCCGGCTCGCCTCCGACGGCCCCTCGGCTCTCTCGACGATCCGCGAATTCAAGCCAGACATCGTCGTGCTCGACATCATGTTGCCGGGGCTCGATGGGCTATCGGTGTTGTCGCGTTTGCGGGCAGACGGCATCCAAACCCCCATTCTTTTCTTGACCGCAAAAGACTCAGTAGACGACCGGATCGCGGGCCTCACTGTGGGCGGCGACGACTACGTCACGAAGCCTTTCAGCTTGGAAGAGCTCGTGGCTCGACTGCGAGCGCTCTTGCGTCGTTCAGCGCTCACCATCGCTGGGGAGTCGAATCCGATCATTGAGGTCGGCGACCTCATGCTCGACGAGAGCACCTACGAAGTGAGCCGTGCTGGCACTCCTGTTGAGCTCACCGCCACCGAGTTCGAACTCCTGCGCTACCTCATGCGTAACCCGCGCCGCGTTCTCAGTCGCGCCCAAATTCTTGACCGTGTGTGGAGCTACGACTTCGGCGGCAAGGCCAGTGTTGTAGAGATCTACATCTCCTACTTGCGTAAAAAGGTGGATGTTCTTGGCCCGCCCATGATCCAAACCGTGCGCGGTGTGGGTTACATGTTGCGAGCGCCCGAATGATTCGCCCGCGTGAAGTGAAGGCACCCGGCACCGGGCGGCCTCCCCTGAGCCTGCGCAAACGACTCGTTCTGGGCACTGCTGCGCTCATTGCGCTCGCCGCAATTCTTATTGGTGTCGTAAGCGTGCTCTCGTTGCAGGGCTTTCTCGTTGGTCGTCTCGATAACCAGTTGCTGTCGGCATCGAGTCGATCACAAGGCGCCCTCGAAGGCCGCCAATTCGACAGTGGCCAGCGGCCGCCCGCCCGCGATTTTCTGGCCCTTCCTGGCCAGAGCGCAGGAACTATTGCCGGGCTGGCGAGCAGTTCGGGGGAGATTGTCGCGGGAGTTCTGGGCGTCAAGGGTGGCGCATCGTCGCTCACCAGCGAACAGCTCGACACCCTTGCCGGCCTCGACCAGATCAACGAACCCATCACCGTCTCTTTAGGCGGTGACCTCGGCGACTACCGAATGATCGTCTCGAGCGATCCCGTGACGGGCGACTCTCTCATCGTGGGCCTCCCGCTCTCGGATGTTCAAGCGACTGTTCTCCAACTGACCATTCTCGTCGCGGGAATTGGCGTTCTCGCGATCGCTGTCGCGGCTATTGCCGGAGCGATCGCCGTCCGTTTCGCCCTGCGACCGCTTGAGCGCGTGGCGAGCACCGCAACACGGGTGTCTGAGCTCCAACTCGACCGGGGAGCCGTGGCGCTCGCCGAGCGAGTCTCGCTCGATGACGCCGACCCGCGCACGGAGGTCGGCCAGATGGGCTCGGCCCTCAACCGCTTGCTCGAGCACGTGGCATCCGCTCTCACCGCTCGTCAAGCAAGTGAAGACAAAGTGCGCTCCTTCGTTGCCGATGCCAGCCATGAACTTCGAACGCCCCTCGCCTCGATTCGTGGTTATGCCGAGCTGACAAGGCGCGGCGGGCATGAAATTCCCACCGACGTCGCGCACGCTATTGGGCGAATCGAGGCTGAATCCGTGCGGATGACGGGGTTGGTTGAAAGCCTTCTTCTTCTGGCGCGACTCGATGAGTCCGCTCCGTTCGAACACCGTGCCATAGATTTCTCCCAGCTGCTCATTGAGGCCGTGGGGGATGCTGCCGTCGCCGGCCCCGACCATGAGTGGGAGTTACAGCTTCCGGATGACGCGGTCGTCGTCACTGGCGATAGCGCCCGGCTCCACCAAGTGGTTGCTAACCTGCTCGCCAATGCGCGCATCCACACTCCTGCGGGCACGAGTGTGACCGCGAGCCTCTCCACGGAGGGCAGCCGCGCCATTATCGAGGTGCGAGACACGGGCCCCGGCATTGCGGCTGAGTTGCAAGCGAAAGTCTTCGAGCGCTTCGTGCGGGGAGACAGTTCTCGCTCGCGCGCCGCCGGTAGTACCGGGCTGGGGCTGGCCATTGTCGCGGCAGTTGTCGAGTCGCTGGGGGGAACGAGTTCTGTCTCGAGCGAGCCGGGTAACACCGTGTTCCGCGTCGAGCTTCCGACAGCAGCAACAGCTTAAGCGGATGCAGCGGGGCGGTCGCAGGAGCGCCCCGGCAGCCGAGTTGCAGCCTGGCCTTCGATCACGTACTCTTGCGGAAGCCAAAGACCGCAGGTCGTTTGCGTGCATGAAAGTGTATGCGATCGAAGTTCGTGAAAACGAAGGCCAGCGCAGGTGTATGAAGTAGTTTTCCGATCAGCTCTGGTCGCAACTCAGCTCCGTGCCTCTGCGTTAGTGCAGAAGGGCCGGAGCTTTTTCGTTTAAGAGCCCCGCGCTCCTCCGATATCTTTACGCGGTTCTGAGGCAGACACACATCAATCATTAGGGAGCACCATGGCGAACAAGGAAGCATCGGTCGCCGAGCTTACGGATCTTTTCCGCAACTCGACCGCCGTTCTGCTAACCGAGTATCGCGGACTCACTGTTGCCCAGCTCAAGACGCTGCGCAAGTCAATCAGTGAGCACGCAACATACGCCGTGGTGAAGAACACGCTGACAAAGATTGCAGCTAACGCCGCTGGCATTTCGTCGTTCGACGAAGAGCTCGTTGGTCCGTCTGCAATCGCATTCGTACACGGAGACCCTGTCACCGTTGCGAAGGCTATGCGTGACTTTGCCAAGGCAAACCCTCTTCTCGTAGTGAAGGGCGGTTACTTCGACGGTAACGCGCTCACTGCAGACGAGGTCAAGAAGCTGGCCGATCTGGAAAGCCGGGAGGTGCTCCTTGCGAAGTTTGCAGGAGCAGCCAAGGCTTCACTGTTCGGCGCCGCGTATCTGTTCAACGCACCGCTCGCTCAGGCCGTTCGCACGGTCGACGCGCTGCGCGAGAAGCAGGATTCCGCGCAGTAACGCGCGGGCTAGCTAGTTCAAGAAATATTAGGAGAAAATCATGGCGAAAATGTCAAGCGACGACCTCATCGAGGCGTTCAAGGAACTGACCCTTATCGAGCTCAGCGACTTCGTTAAGAAGTTCGAAGAGGTCTTCGAAGTTACCGCTGCTGCCCCGGTTGCTGTTGCAGCTGCTGGCGCGCCTGCTGGTGCCGCTGAGGAAGTTGAAGAGAAGGATTCCTTCGACGTCATCCTCGAAGCTGCTGGCGACAAGAAGATCCAGGTCATCAAGGAGGTGCGCGCACTCACGAGCCTCGGTCTCGGAGAGGCGAAGGCAGTCGTTGACGGCGCTCCCAAGGCTGTGCTCGAGGGCGCAAACAAGGAGACCGCGGAGAAGGCAAAGGCTGCTCTCGAAGAAGCCGGCGCAACCGTAACCCTTAAGTAGTCGATTCCTCTCACGAGGATCACGCCTCTCCGGAGGCATGCTTAGCCAGAAAGGCGTCACCCTTCGGGGTGGCGCCTTTCTGCGTTATCCGACATGCGCACCTGACGCGCGGCAGTGCATGGACTCTGCACCTCGCTAGCGCGCGGTGGTGTCTGTCGCGGGGAAATTGCTCTGGGGGCGCTTACGGGCGGTCTCAGGCGCGAGAGAAGCAGTTGCGAGCGGGGGTGCTCAAAAGCCCGCGCACAGAGCCCGCTGTGCAAACCGGGGGAAGTGTCTCGGGGGAGAGAGGGGGTGGGGCGCTTGGTAACCAGCCGAGCGCCCCACCAGCGTGCCGAATCCGTTGACACCAGGGATCAGGTTCCGGAGGCGGATATTTCGGCACGAGACCGCTAGGCGCGCAAGAATGCGGGGCTAACGGAAGTAGTCACACTAATGTACCGAGGCGACACCGGCGCAGCAACAGCCTCGAGGGTGAATGGAGGGTTAGTCGTGGGTGATATCCACTTGGAGCCCTAACTCGCGGGATTTATGGATGGCTTCTACACGCGAGGTCACCCCAAGTTTGCGATAAATGCTCTTGAGGTGAGACTTCACGGTGTTCACCGAAATGAACAATGTTTCCGCAATCTCGGCGGAATTACTTCCACGCACCAGTTCGCGAGCGATTGCACGCTCGCGATCACTGAGAGCTTGTGAGTCTCGCGTGGGAAGGAGAACGGTGAGGCCATCGAGCCGTTTAATGAGCGCTCCGACTTCAAGTGGCTGGCTGCGACCGGATGCGCGCGTGAGCATGTCTTGAACGACCTCGCTGGGTACCAACCGGAACGGGCTGTGCATTCGATTGCGGGCGGCGAAGCGCAGTGCGCGGTCGAAAGCGACGTCGGATTGTTCTTCGCTGCCCAGCGAGAGGTGGGCTGCGCCCTTGATGAGGAAGATGTCGGCCAGATTGCGGCTCGAGTGGGCGTCGCCCAATACTTCGCAGTCGCGGATGGCATCGAGGGCTCCGCGGGCGTCTCCCGTGACAAAACGCAGGTGGGCTACCAGTCGGCTGGGGCACACGGTGTGATGCTGCGTCGGTGTGAAGTCGGCGAGAATGTCCCAGGCAGCGCCGCTATCTCCCAGTTGAAGGAAAGCGGCGGCTCTCAAGCCGCGAATCTCGGCATCCACGAATCCGGCCGGCTGCCAGCCATCGAGGGCAAGCAGCGCGTGCCGCAAATGCTCGAGCCCCTCGTGAGGGCGGGCGTCGAAGAGCTCCACGAACGCGTGGGCGTAGAGGCCGAGGGGCTCCCAGTCGCTGTTCGCTGTTGCGTCCAGCATCCGTGTGACCAAAGGCCCACGCCCGTCACCGCCCCGCTGCATGATCGTGACGATGAGTTCGGTGATGAGCGCGGGGCTGTTGAATCGACTGTTGCGCAGCGCGGGGCTGGCTCCGGTTGATTCCGCGCGCGCTACATAACTCAGTGCGTGCTCGAAGTCACCCATAAGCAGTTGGATGAGCGCGAGACATCCGAAGACCTCAAGCTGGTTGGCAACGCTGAGGTTCGTTTCGGCCAGGGAGCCGGCAAGGCGGAAGTCAGCCTTGGCTCGATCGAAGTCTCCGCCGTGAAGTGCAATGGCGCCGCGGTGAAGCGCGATTTCTGCTGTGAGCGGGATGCGGCGCGCGAGCGGGATAACGTCGTGACTGTCGGCGATGGAACTCGCCACCGAAATCGCGGCGAGAGCATCGTTCAGTCGACCCAGTGAACGCAGTGCCGCGGCATATCGAACGTGGAGAGTGGCGCGCACGAAAGCGGGCGTTTCTGGCGTGATGAGCGCGAGAGCTGCTTCGAAGTAGGGGAGGGAAGCGGTGCGGCTCTCAGTATCCGCCGAGCGAAAACTTGAGGCGTAACACGTGATCAACCACGGGTCGTTGTGCCAGAGTTCAGCGGGGGTGGAATCGAGCATCGCGCGAAGAGGCGCGCCAAAAGTGCTGACGAGAAGGGGCCACCCTTCGCGAAGTTCGTCGACGGCGAGAGTGAAGTCTCCGGATGAGCGGGCAGCGTCGAAGGCGCGTTGCAGCGTACTCACGTCGGCTATCGCCATTGTTGGATTCCCCCCTTCGAAACGAATGTTTCGATGAGTTCGAAGTTCTCGCCTAGTCGGGTGGGTGACGCGAGAGTCATAGACTACTCCCTCCGCACGTCGGGCTTGCGTTCATTTGCCGAGACCCCCCATAATAGGCACGTCGCATTCTTGACCCCCGAACGTGTGACAACACCCGATAGAGCTACCCGGAATCCCCCGCCGGTCTAACGCGCCCCCCAGCGTTTTAGTTCGAATATTTCCAGGTTGCTCGCTACCCGAGAGCGAAACCCGAAGTGAATAACTTTTTGGTGCGTTTGCGCGCCGCAAATCGAAGCCCCCGATTCGATAAGTCCACTGGCCAGCAGAACAAGCGTTGGTCGCTAAAGAACCTGCGCGGCGTTTCCGCCCTGGTCGCACTTGCGCTGGTCGTCGGCTCCGGACTTGCCGTTGTTTCGGTGTCCTCCGCAGCTGAGGCACACACGCCGAGCATCGAAGTCTCGTGCGAAGGCGTTACGGTCACCGGCCGCTACTACGAGGCGAGTGGTTCGGGTGAAGGCCAGCAGAACCTCATCAAGTTCCAGCTTGAAGGCGGCGAAGAGCAGGTAATCCCGTTCAGCAAGAACGGTTCGCACTACTTCGCGTTCCCCAACTCCACCGAGGCTCACACGTTCACTGCGTCGGTAACTGCGTGGAACAACCCCACGCACTCAAGTTGGAACCGCACGTGGACGAAGACCTCGACCCCGTGTGCCACTCCTGTCATCACCGATGTCACTGCGACGAGTTGCGAAGTGCCTGGCGGATCGACAGATGTATCCGCGACTTTCAAGGGCCTTGTTGCGGACCGCAAGTACGAGTTGACACTCGAAGGTGGCGGAATGGCTCCTCAGACCGTGATCTACACCCCCAAGCAGAGCACGGGAAGCTACACGTGGAGCGACCTCGCCGCTGGTTCGACCTACAAAATGACAATTACCGACACGACGAATCGTGATCTGAGCGCGTGCAAAAGCGTCATCACGATTGCGTGCCCCGATGTCGTAGGAATTGCAATTCTTGCGAACGAGTGCACCGTTCCTGGCGAAGGCGCTTCGATCAAAGTGAAGGTGAGTGACCTCGCCGTAGGTCGCACTTACCGCATCGACATCGTCAACGCGAGCTCGAACGCAGTAGTTGATAGCCACACGTTCACGGCCAACTCGGCAACTGGCACGTACAACTCCCCGGCGACGCCGTCCGCTACCTACTACGCGACCGTCGTAGACACGAGCCAACCCAGCACAGAACCGCTGAAGAGCAGCACCCACACCTTCCTCCCGTGCCCTGGCGTCATTCCGGAGCCCGTATTGATGGCAACGCAGTGTGACGCAGTTTCATCAGACGCTGAAGGTGAAATTACCGTAGCTATCGAGGGCTTGGTTCCGGGCCGTACCTACAACATTGTCGTCATCGGCGCAGACAAGAAGCCTGTTCTTTCGGAGAACAACTACCTCGCCACCTCTGATCGCTTCGATGCGAACCTGACAGGCATGGCGCCGGGTAAGTACACCGCGACGGTTGCCGACGCGTCTCAGCCGGAGTACGCGAACAGCACCTCCGTAGTACTGATCCCGTGTGCCACGAGCGACACCACGGTGGAATTGACCGCTGAGCAGTGCACCGCTCCTGGCGAAGAGGGTTCGATCACTGCTGTGATCTCCAACTACGCTGTCGGTCGCGACTACAGCGTCGCTTTGATGCTCGACAACGTCGTTGTCGGTGAGGCTAAGAAGTTCAACTCGGCGCAGGGCGACGCTCAGAAGTTCACCTTCAAGGGCCTCGAGGTCGACAAGAACTACCGCGTAGTGGTTACCGATACCAAGTCCACGCCAACGGTGACAGCGGCAGCCGACATCTACCTCGCGCCGTGCCCTGAGCAGCCAATCTTGATGATCGCCCAAGCCGAGTGCAACGTGCTGGGAGCATCCGAAGTCGCTGTATCGGCTAAGGACCTCGCCGTAGGCCAGACCTACACGGTGAGCATCGTTGACAAGGCAACAGGTGCATCGCTCGACGCTGTTGCGCCGATCAGCTTCGAAGCTGAGCTGCCGACTCATGCTCTGACCTTCACTGAGGTGCCCAACGGGTCTACCTACACGGTTTCCATCGTGAACGCCGCGAAGACGCTGAGCGCGGAAGGAGATGTCACGCTCGAAGAGTGCGACCTCCCGACCTTCCCGCTTCCTCCCGAGGAGCCCCCCACAGAGGTTCCCCCGGTGACTGCTCCTCCCACAGTTGACCTGCCAACCCTCGGCTTGCCAACTCCTGGGCTGCCTACGTTGGCATACACAGGCTCGAGCACAATCGCTCCGACACTCGCTGGACTCGGGTTCCTGCAGCTCGGATTGGTGCTCGTAGGGTTCAGCGTTGCGCGACGACGTTCGGTAGTTCGCGGCAGCTGATCCTGACTGTTCGGTGGGTAACCCTAGTTGCCCACCGAACTCCCTTCTAAGGTTTCTCGCACAGCGCACTCGGGCGCTGTGCGATTGGCTGTTAAGGGCAGTTCGGCAAACTAGTCTCGAAGAATGAGCACAGCAGGTGGCGGCCCCCGACGCGGTGGCCGAGTGAGTGGCGGAGACTACTCCGCACAGAAGGCGGAGAACGCAGCCGCTCCCAAGATCCCCAACCTCCTTCGTCGTATCGCGACGCTCTTCGAACCGCATCGAGCGACGCTGATTCTCACCATCACGCTCGTACTTATCGGTGCCGCAATCAGCGTTCTTCCGCCCCTGCTAACTAAGCAAGCGTTCGACGAAGGTCTGTTCCCCGCATCCGGAACCCCCAACATCCCGGTGCTCACCCAACTCGTGCTCATCATGGTGGGCCTCTGGGTCGCCTCGGCGGCTCTCGGCGTCTGGCAGACCTACCTCACAGCGACAGTCGGCAATAAGGTCATGGGCGCGCTGCGCGTTCGACTCTTTGACCAATTGCAGCGCATGGAACTTGCCTTCTTCACGCGAACTAAAACGGGCGTCATCCAATCCCGCTTGCAGAACGACGTCGGTGGCGTGGCCGGTGTTCTCAACAACACGGTGTCGAGCGTCATCGGCAACACAGTGACCGTTATCGCCGCCTTCATCAGCATGCTCGTGTTGAGCTGGCAACTCACGATCGTGGCGATCATCGTGCTGCCGGGCATCGTGATCGCTCAGCGTCGCGTAGGCCAGATTCGCGCTCGCATCGCGACGAAGACGCAAGAGTCGCTGAGCAACATGACCGCGATCACCCAAGAATCACTGAGTGTGTCGGGCATCCTGCTGTCGAAGAGCTTCAACCAGCAAGAGGTCGAGACTCAGCGATACTCCGACGAGAACGAACAGCAGATCGATCTGCAGGTTCGCCAGCAGATGAGTGGCCAGTGGTTCTTCGCCACCGTCAACATCTTCCTTTCGGTCATCCCCGCGATCGTGTACATGGTCGCTGCGTACCTTATTACTGGGGGCGTCGATGTGACCGCCGGAACGATCGTGGCATTCACCACCGTTCAAGCGCGGCTGATGTTCCCGCTGCTCGGCCTGATGCGCGTGGCACTCGATCTTCAAACTTCATCGGCGCTCTTCGCGCGCATCTTCGAGTACCTCGACCTCACACCTGCGATCACCGATAAGCCCGACGCGCACACGGTACGGGAGGATGCGCTGGGGGCGGTGGAGTTCGACAACGTCACCTTCCGCTATCCGGATGCTGATGCATCCACCAGGGCGACGTTGGACTCCGTGAGCTTCAGCATCGAGCCAGGGCAGTACGCCGCATTCGTGGGGCCGTCGGGAGCCGGCAAGACTACGGTCTCCTACCTGATCCCGAGGTTGCACGAGACGAGCGGCGGCCGTGTGCTCTTCGCTGGCGACGACGTGCGGGACCTCACGCAGGACTCGCTGATTCGCAACATCGGCATTGTGAGCCAAGAGACCTACCTCTTTCACGCCACCATCGCCGAGAACCTGTCGTATGCGCGACCGGATGCCACGACAGAGCAAGTGGAAGCCGCGGCCCGTGCCGCCAACATCCACGACACCATCATGTCGTTCCCCGCGGGCTACGACACCGTCGTGGGGGAGCGCGGCTACCGGCTCTCAGGCGGCGAAAAGCAGCGCATCGCGATCGCGCGCGTGCTGCTCAAAGACCCCAGCGTTCTGATCCTTGACGAGGCGACGAGCGCGTTGGATTCCATTTCGGAACGCACCGTTCAAGGAGCGCTCGACACAGCATCCCGCGGCCGTACAACGATCGCGGTCGCGCATCGCTTGTCGACCGTGCGTTCGGCCGATGTGATTTTCGTGGTGGAGGGCGGCTCCATCGTGGAGCGGGGAACCCACAGCGAGCTCATTGCGAGCGGCGGCGTGTATTCGCGGCTGTATGCGGAGCAAAACCGCACCGACTAGCGCAGTGTCGGCGAGCGTTCGGCGGTCTCGTCGGCGCCCCGTCAGCGCGTCGAGACCACTCGCCGCCCGCGACACAGCGCAGGCCATGCAGGGGCTTAGGCTGGGGGAGTCCTCGGCGTTGCGGGCACTCTCTCTTTACCGCGCCCGCACAGGGCCTCTCTTATAGCTAGGAATCGCTTGACTACCGTTGTTCATCCGGGTGACTCTCTTTCTGCGCGCCAGCGTCTCGTCTACGTTCTGGTGCTCGGAGCGCTGACCGCGCTCGGGCCGTTCACCGTTGACCTCTATCTGCCGGCGTTCCCGCTGATCGAAGCTGATCTCGATACGACGGCGGCGATCGTTCAGCTCACGCTCACCGCGACCACACTGGGCTTCGCGCTGGGCCAGCTCATCGTCGGCCCGCTCAGCGACCGCCTCGGTCGTCGACTGCCGCTTATTGTCGCCACCTCGGTGCACCTCGTCGCAAGCCTCGGCGTAGCTGTCGCCGCCAACATTGAACTGCTCTTTGTCTTCCGCTTGATTCAGGGCATGGGCGCCGCGGCCGGTGCCGTCGTGGCAATGGCTGTCGTGCGCGACCTCTTTGGTGGTCTTCCTCTGGTGCGGATGCTCTCGAGGCTCGCCCTCGTGCAGGGGCTTGCCCCGATCCTCGCGCCGCTGATCGGTTCGCAGCTACTTCTTATTACGCCGTGGCGCGGAATGTTTGTCTTCCTCGCTATCTATGGCGGCCTAGTACTGCTCGCCGCCTGGTTCTTCATCGTGGAGACGCTGCCGCCCGCTCGCCGTCGTGATCTTGGTCATGCCACCGCGGGGCAGCGCTATAAGGCACTCTTCACCGACCGTGTCTTCGTGGGTACCGCGGTGATCGCCGGCATGACGTTCTCGGGCCTCTTCGCGTACCTCGCGTCATCCCCGTTCCTGCTGCAGAACGTCTACGGGCTCGACCCACAAGCATTTGGGCTTGTCTTCGCTGTCAACTCGATCGGTGTTGTGATCGGCGTGCAAACGAGTGCGTTCCTCATGCGCTTTATCGGGCCGCAGTGGATTCTTGCTGGCTCAGGCGTCATGTTGCTGCTCTCGGCATCCACCATTGTTTTCTTGGACATCGTGAACGGCGATCTAATCACCGTGCTTATTCCGCTCTTCGTCTTCGTGATGTCGTGTGGTTTCTCGTTCCCCTGCACCCAGGTGCTCGCGCTTGCCAACCACGGGGGAGAGGCTGCCACAGCTGCCTCTGTCTTGGGCGCCGTGAACTTCGGTCTTGCCGGCCTCACCTCGCCGATCGTCGGCGCGTTCGGAATCACCAACGCGATCCCCATGGGCATCGTGATGGGTTCGACGGCGATCGTCTCGATCATCGTCATGTGGACCGTGGTGCGCCCGCGCACCGTACCGGCGCTCTCACGCTAGGGGCGGCGAGCGGGCGCGCAGTGTCCGGGGAGTGGACAAGCAGTGCCCGAGAGCGGTCGGCTCTCCGCGTTCTCGGCAGTCGCTGAGGTCGAGCGACTAACGTGATGTTGTGAAAACTGAGATCTCGCAGGCGGAGGCGCGCCGCATCACCACCCGCTGGCCCCTCATTAGCGGGATCGGCGCAGTCGTCTTAGCAGTAACGCTCGGGCTAGTCATCGGTACGCGCAGCACGCCGTTCAGCCTCGACCAGCTCGTTCTCGACGACTTCCTCAGCATCCGTGCTGATGTGTTTACCGTGCCAGCGCTGGCCATGAATTTCTTGGGCGGTGGCTGGTTTGGGGTGTTCGTCGTTCCGCTGGGGGGAGCGCTCGCGTTCTTCCTGCTGAAGCAGCGCTGGGCTGCGTTGTACTTCCTACTGGCCTCTGCCGTGAGCGCGGGAGTCGTTCAGCTTCTGAAATCACTCTTTAGTCGAGCGCGCCCCGACGAGATTCTTGTCACCGCAGACTTCGGTTCATTCCCCTCGGGGCATGTAGCAAATGCCGCCACTCTCACGGTGGTGCTCATCCTGTTGCTGCAACGCCGGTGGATCATCATCGTCGGTGTCATATACACAATTCTCATGATCCTCAGCCGCACCTATCTTGGAGCGCACTGGCTCAGCGACACGATCGGTGGGGTACTGGTGGGCATCGGGGTTGCCGTCATCTTGTGGGCCCCGTTCGCGCGCAAGCTCGAGGCGGAGAAACCTCAGTAGTTCGCGCGCAGTTCGGTGAATCGATGGTCGTGACTGGCGCCACTCCGTAGGCTAGAAGCATGACGGATGCCGCAGCCCAAGTAGAAGCAGCCAAGAAGGCCCTAGCCGAGGCTCAGGCCGCACTCGCGGCTGCCGAACTCGCTTCGGCAGAAGCCGCGCTTGCCGCCGAGCAAGCAGCCGAGCAGGCAGCCGAGCAGGCAGCCGCTGCCGCAGACTCCGAGGGCGCAGCTGAGTCCGAGCCTGCAGCCGAGACCAGCGCGGACTCCGAGACCACCACGAGCAAGCCGAAAGCCGCTCCGGCATCCGCCCCCACGGGCGCACTAACCGAGACTGGCGACGGCCCGCTGTCCGCCGATGAAGTTGGCGCGGTTCGCGACGGCTACGCCTTTGAGGGCGAGGTGCTCGAGATGGGTGCCCTCGTGAACGGCGATGCGCTCGCCGGTGTGCCCGTACGCATCCCCGTTGCGATGCTCAACCGTCACGGTCTCGTGGCCGGCGCTACGGGTACCGGTAAGACAAAGACTTTGCAGGTGCTCGCCGAGCAGCTTTCCGCTGCGGGAGTTCCGGTGTTTGCGGCCGACATCAAGGGTGACCTTTCGGGCATCGCGACGGCAGGCACCTCGAGTGAGAAGCTGCTGGAGCGCACCGACTCGATCGGTCAAGATTGGCAGCCTGCGGCATCCCCCACCGAGTACTTCACGCTGGGCGGAATGGGCACGGGGGTTCCGATCAGGGCCACCGTATCGAGCTTTGGGCCACTGTTGTTGTCGAAGGTGTTGGGGCTCAACGACACTCAAGAATCAAGCCTGGGCCTGATCTTCCACTACGCCGATCAGGCCGGGCTTCCGCTGGTTGACCTGAGCGATCTGCGTGCCGTGGTGCAGTGGCTGCTCAGCGACGAGGGCAAGGCTGAGCTGAAGAACCTCGGAGGGCTTTCGTCGGCGACTGCTGGCGTGATCCTGCGTGAGCTGATCGGGTTCGCCAATGAGGGCGCCGATGATTTCTTCGGTGAGCCTGAGATCGACACCTCATTGTTCTTGCGCACGAACGCCGATGGAGCCGGAATCGTGAGCTTGCTCGAAATCCCGGGCGTCAGCGATAAGCCGGCGCTGTTCTCGACGTTCCTCATGTGGTTGCTGGCCGACCTCTTCAACGACCTGCCCGAAGTCGGCGACATCGATAAGCCCAAGCTCGTGTTCTTCTTCGACGAAGCTCACTTGCTGTTCAAGGATGCGTCAAAGGACTTCATTGCCTCGATTACGCAGACGGTGCGCTTGATCCGTTCGAAGGGTGTTGGTGTGGTCTTCGTCACGCAGACTCCCAAGGACGTTCCCAGTGATGTCCTGGCGCAGATCGGTTCACGATTCCAGCACCAGCTGCGAGCCCACACCCCGGATTCGGCTAAGGCTCTCAAGGCGACAGTCTCGACCTATCCCACCTCGGGTTACGACCTCGGCGAAGTGCTGACCACGCTCGCGACCGGTGAAGCGATCATCACGGTGATGAACGAGAAGGGTGCGCCAACGCCAGTGGCGTGGACTCGGCTTCGCGCGCCTCAAGGTTCGATGTCTCCGACCGATGCCGCGGTCATGGAAGCGGCTGTTGAGGCATCCCCGCTCATGGCGACGTACGGCACCGCTGTTGACCGCGAATCGGCCCGGGAGATTCTGGCCGTGAAGATGAATGCGGCGGCAGAAGCGGATGCCGCTGCCGAAGCGGCGGAGGCAGCGGAAGACGCTGCGAAGGAAGCCGAGAAGCTCGCCAAGGCCAAGGCCAAAGAGCAAGCGAAGGTGCAGGCTGAGTACGAACGCGCGCTGAAAGACATGAACAAAAAGTCGTCATCGTCGAGCTCTAGCCGCACCACCACGCGCACCTCGACGCGCAAGGATACGAACGTTTTGGGTGACGTCTTGGGTTCACGAACTGGACAAACTGTCGTTCGTGAAGTGCTGCGCGGAATTTTCTCCACGCTCAAACGGCGCTAACGGGGCGGGCACTCCAGGTGGCCTAGGCGCGAGAGAAACTGCGACGCAGGCCTCTACTTCCCAGTATTCATGGGCTTTTTACGTGCCTCACCTCGGGTAGGGGCGTCGGGGACAGCGCCGCCATCGCACCGCTGTTGCCAAATCGTAACCAACAAATTCTGAAGAATTCTGCTGCGTTCACTTGTCAAACCCAAGGGTGAGGCACTTTACTGATGTACGTCCGATTCACTTCTTGAACGGAACAGCACTCACTTTCCAATGGAGGAACACAGAATGCGTAAGCCACTTTCCATGATCGCAGGGGCGGTGGCCTTAGGCCTCGTTCTTGCAGGCTGCTCGAGCACCCCTAGCTCAGACCCCGACAACGCTGACCAGGTTGAGGTATTCACCTGGTGGGCTTCAGGTTCAGAGAAGGTCGGTCTCGACGCTCTCGTCGGCGTTTTCAACGAGCAGAACCCCGACATCGAGTTCATCAATGCGTCAGTAGCTGGCGGCGCCGGCTCCAACGCCAAGGCAGCTCTTGCGTCACGTCTCGAGTCGAATGACCCGCCGGACACGTTCCAGGCTCACGCCGGAGCAGAACTCACTGACTACATCAACGCCGGTCAGCTGCAGGACCTCAGCTCGTTCTACCAAGACAACGGCCTCACCGACGTCTTCCCCGAGAGCCTGATCGAGCGCATCACTGTTGATGGCGCCATCTACTCTGTGCCCAGCAACATCCACCGTGCCAACGTCGTCTGGGCCAACACCCAGGTGCTCGAGGATGCCGGAATCGACCCGATGGCCGCTCCTGCTGACATCGACGCTTGGCTCGTTGACCTGAAGAAGCTCAAGGACGCCGGAGTCGAGACTCCTCTCGCGCTCGGTACTGAGTGGACTCAGATGCAGCTCTTCGAAAACGTTCTCATCGCTGACCTTGGCGCTGAGGGCTACTCGGGCCTCTGGACCGGCGACACCTCGTGGGACGACGCTGGCGTAGAGACCGCAATCGGCCACTACGGCGAGCTGCTCGAATACACCAACAGCGACTTCGCTGGCCTCGACTGGGATGCTGCAACGCAGATCGTTCTCGATGGCAACGCTGCGTACAACGTCATGGGTGACTGGGCCGAGTCTGCATTCCAGCAGGCTGGTTGGACCTACGACAACGAGTACACCACCTGGGCAACCCCCGGCACCGACGGAGTCTTCGACTTCCTCGCTGACTCGTTCACTCTCTCGGTAGGCGCTCCTCACGAAGCAGCTGCCATTGACTGGCTGACGACCATCAGCTCGGCTGAAGGCCAGAAGGCATTCAACCTCGCCAAGGGTTCGATCCCGGCTCGCACCGACACGGTTGCCGCTGACTACCCCGCGTACCAGCAGACCGCCATCACCTCCTTCGGTGAAGACACCGTAGTGAGCTCGCTTGCTCACGGCGCAGCAGCCAGCATTGCCTGGTCGGGAGACATCTCCTCGGCTATCGGTAAGTTCGGCGCTGACCGCGATGCAGCCTCATTGCTCTCCGGCCTCGTTGCCGCAGCTGACAAGGCTCAGGGCTAACTAGCACCACGAGATAACGGTGGGTGGGGGCACGCGCCCCCACCCACTACCGTGCAAACCGAGGAGCTCGCGCGTGAAAAAAGGATACAAAAACTGGGGGCCGCCGCTCCTACTGATTGCCCCGACGATCGTCGTTCTCGGCATCTTTGTGTACGGCCTGATTGGCGCCAACATCTCGGTGTCGCTCAGCAACCGGAACAGCCTGGTTCCGGCAACCGAGTTCGTTGGACTCGATAACTACTTCGCGCTCTTCGCTGAAGAGCGCTTCATCCACTCGCTGCAGAACCTCGGTGTCTTCACCGTCTTCTTCATCGGTGGAACCATGATCTTCGGATTCTTGTGGGCATGGATGCTCGACAAAGGCGTCACCGCAGAGGGCGTCTTCCGCTCGGTGTTCCTGTTCCCCATGGCGATCTCGTTCGTGGCCTCCGGTGTCGTGTGGCGCTGGTTGCTCAACAGCGCTGAGGGTGATCGTGCATCCGGACTCAACCGAGTCTTCGAAAACCTGGGGCTGGACTTTCTCCAGAACTCCTGGTGGAACGAACCCGGTTGGGGCATGGCCGCCATCGCACTGCCCGCCATTTGGCAGCTCGCCGGTTACGTTATGGCACTGTTCCTCTCGGGCTTCCGTGGCATCCCTGAAGAGCTGCGTGAAGCAGCCCGCATGGATGGCGCTACCGAGTGGAAGCTCTACCGCTACGTGATCTTCCCGCAGCTGAGCCCCGTAGCCCTCTCGGCCCTCATCATCGTGGGTCATATGTCGCTCAAGGTCTTCGACCTCATCATGGCGATCACGAAGTCGATCTACCAGACCGAGGTTCCCGCAACCTACCTGTGGGTTGCCTTGACCTCGAACGACTACGCCAAATCAGCCACGATCGCGACCATTCTGTTGCTCTTCGTTGCCGTCGTGATTGTTCCCTACCTGATCTACACCGCTCGCGCAGAGAAGAGGCAAGGATGAGTGTCAGCACTGGACTCGACAAGAAGCCCGGCTCGTCCATCAATTCCCGCACATCGGGAATGCCGCAGCAGTCATCGATTCGCGTTCGCGCCGGGTTGAGCCGCACCGCAAAGTACGTCTTGCTCGTACTGTTCCTGATCATCGTGTTGATGCCCGTGTACGTGCTTATTGTCACGAGCCTCAAGCCGCCGCAGGATGTCAACCCCGCCACCTCGTGGGGGCTTCCGATTCGGTGGCCGTGGGAACCTGCCTTTGAGGGTGGACCCACGGGATTCGACAACTGGGCTCTCGCGTGGAACACGCTGTCAGCATCCATCGGTCGTACGTTCTTGCTGGCGATTCCCGCCGCCCTCATCGCGTCGTTCCTGGGCGCGATGAACGGTTTCGTTCTCGCCCGCTGGCGCTTCCCGTACGCCGATGTCGTGTTCACGTTCATCCTGTTCGGAATGTTCATTCCGTACCAGGCGATTATGACGCCGCTCGTGCAAATGAAGACGAGCCTCGGGTTGCCGAGCGATGTCTCCACCCTGCTGGTCGTCCACGTGATCTACGGTTTGCCGATCTGTACGTTGATTTTCCGCAACTACTACGCCGGCATCCCTCACGAGCTCATGGAAGCTGCTCGCATGGATGGTTCGGGGATGCTGCGCACGTTCCGCAGCATCGTCTTGCCGCTGTCGCTTCCCGGCTTTGTTGTCACGATCATCTGGCAGTTCACGTCGGCTTGGAACGACTTCCTGTTCGCGCTGTTCTTGTCAAACCAGAACGAGGGGCCGGTGT
The DNA here is from genome assembly GCF_059767345.1 of Salinibacterium sp. VpJ6. NCBI lineage: Bacteria > Bacillati > Actinomycetota > Actinomycetes > Micrococcales > Microbacteriaceae > Salinibacterium > Salinibacterium sp. VpJ6. The sequence goes on along the minus strand of NZ_JBSOQL010000004.1, from coordinate 68,554 downwards.
CGCTCGCGCTCAACAACCTCGCTCAGGGTGCTCAACTCGCGAACTACGGTGCCGCGATGGCGGGAGCGCTGCTTGCCTCGCTGCCGACCCTCGTCGTGTACATCGTGCTCGGCAAGTACTTCATCGGCGGACTGATGAGCGGCTCGGTAAAGAGCTAAGTACTCCGTACGGCAGTAAGCCGCGTCATCCTGTTCAGCTTCGGCGGGTGGATGGCGCGGCTTTTGTCGTTGGCGCAGGGGCTAAGCGCCGAGCGAGCGCAGATACGTCAGAGCCACCATCAAGATCGCCGCGGTGGCTGCGGTAGCGCCAATCGCGACTGCGATAAAGGCGGTCGGATGCCGTTCAAAGAAATACAGCGAGGCAGGGTAATCTTCGCGAACTTCGCCCGTCGACACGGTGCCCGGAATCCGCGTAGTGGGCACGGAGAACGCGGCGGCAACCTGATCGAAGTGTTCGGGAGACCAGTACTGGCCGCGCATCCGGAGCAGGCGGCGATCGTCGGCTCCCATGACGGCGAGCGTGGGCCGCGACTCTAGGCCGTCGCTCGTATAGACCTCGGCGAGAAGCATGTATTTGGCATCCGCTTTCGCGAAGTGCACGGTGCGGCCGAAGAAACCGCGTTCGCTGACGATGGGGGCGTCGGGGGAGAACCAGATGCCAATGCGAAAGTAGGCGATGATCGCGCCGACCGCCACAAGGATGGCCACGATCTGGGTGATTACGACCGCAAGCCAAGGCCCGTCGGGGAGAACGATGATGTAGAGCACGCCGAAAACGGGCCCGAGGAACGCGAGGCCCGCAATGACGCCACGATGAAACAGGCTACGCGGCGGGATAATTCGCTGACGAGGATCGCGCGCTGACAGATCGTAGGGGGTGCTGTTCCGTGACAACGGCAGTCCCTTTCGTCAGTTCGCGCCGTGCGACATCAGCCTTCAAGTGCGGAGAATGGGGGATTCGAACCCCCGAGGGCTTGCACCCAACACGCTTTCCAAGCGTGCGCCATAGGCCACTAGGCGAATTCTCCTGGCAAGTTGAACACGCGTCAGCGCGAACAACCTCAAGTGATCATAACGGGGTCGGGGGTTCAGCGGTAATCGGCGCGGCAATCGCTGTGAATTAGGGGAGTGACGAGGGCGCGCAACAGCGTTCTAATTTTGGGTAGACTGGAGGCGGCTCCTCGCGTGGCGCCATCCAGGCCAACTCCCCCAGGACGGAAACGTAGCAAGGGTAACCGGGCTCTGGCGGGTGCGCGGGGGGTCTTTTCTTTTGTGCTGATCAGCATGTTCGACGCGTAGGCTGAAGCTGTGACGCGGAACATTTACATCACTTCCATCGAGGGTCACGCTGGCAAGTCCACGATCGCCCTCGGTCTGCTCGACACGCTCAGCCGTGAAGCAAAACGGTTGGGGGTGTTCCGTCCGGTTGCTCGCACCAGTGATGAGCGCGACTACGTCTTAGAGATGTTGCTCGGTCACGAAGCCGTCAACCTCAGCTATGACGACGCCGTCGGTGTTGGCTACGACGATGTTCACGCTGATCCCGATCTCGCGCTCAGCCGCATCATCGAACGCTTCAAAGCCGTCGAGGCTCAGTGCGATGTTGTCGTCATCGTTGGCTCTGACTACACGGATGTCGGCAGCCCCACCGAGCTGTCGTACAACGCGCGCGTCGCCGCGAACCTCGGTGCGCCGGTGCTCCTAGTCTTGGGTGGTCAGTCAGAGGATGGCGAGAGCCGCAGCCCCGCCGACATGGCTCAGGTCTATTCGATCGCTCATCAAGAGTTGGATGCCGCCCACGCCCAATTGGTCGGCGTTGTAGTTAATAGGTCAGACCCCGATCATCTCGACGACATCATCGGGGGAGTGAGCGCTGCGGTCGGCGACGATACTCCGGTCTGGGCTATCCCCGAAGATCCCTTCCTTATTGCCCCGAGCCTTGGCTCGCTACTGGCCGCTGTCGATGGCGAATTGCTCCGCGGTGACGCTGACCTGCTGCAGCGTGAAGCGCTCGGCGTCGTTGTGGCCGGCATGACGATGGAGAACGTGCTGCTGCGTCTCATCGAGGGCTCGGTCGTGGTGGTTGCCGGCGACCGCTCGGATGTGCTGCTCGCGACACTGATGGCGCACGCCTCCGAGACGTTCCCGTCACTGGCGGGCATCATCCTGAACGGTGGTTTCGACCTGTTGCCGCAGATCGAGCGCCTCATGGACGGTCTGGATGTGGCGCTGCCGGTCATCCGCACCTCCTTCGGCACGTATGACACAGCCCGCATCATCACGAAAACCCGCGGTCGTTTGGCTGCGGAATCGCCGCGAAAGTTTGACACTGCGCTCGCGCTCTTCGAGCAGCACGTGGATGCCGCCGAGCTCATGCGCCGCCTCGACTTGCATCCGCCCACGGTCGTGACGCCGCTCATGTTTGAGTACGGCCTGCTTGATCGTGCCCGCCAACGCCCGCAGCACATTGTGTTGCCCGAGGGCAGCGACGACCGCATCCTTCGCGCTTCGAGCACGCTGCTGCGTCGAGGCGTCGCCAAGCTCACGATCCTGGGGAACGAGGGCGAAGTTCGGGGGCGTGCGGCTGAGCTCGGTCTCGATATCTCGGGCGCGAGCATCCTGAGCCCCTTTGATGAAGAGCTACGCGACCGTTTCGCTACCGAATACGTGAAGCTGCGAGCCCACAAGGGCATGACGATGGATGTCGCCCGCGAGACCGTGACCGATGTGTCGTATTTCGGCACGATGATGGTTCATTTGGGTCTCGCCGACGGCATGGTTTCGGGCGCTGCGCACACCACGGCGCATACGATTCGCCCCAGCTTCGAGATCATCAAGACGAAGCCCGATGTGTCGATCGTGTCGAGCGTGTTCCTTATGTGTCTCGAAGACCGTGTGCTGGTTTACGGCGACTGTGCGGTGAACCCCGACCCGGATGCCGCCCAGCTCGCCGACATCGCAATATCGTCCGCCGCCACCGCAGCCCAGTTCGGAATCGACCAGCGCATCGCGATGCTCTCGTACTCCACCGGAACCTCGGGCAGCGGCGCGGATGTCGACAAGGTGCGTGCTGCGACCGCTCTGGTGAGCGAACGTCGCCCCGACCTCGCAGTCGACGGCCCCATCCAATACGACGCCGCCGTGGATGCCGCGGTCGGCAAGTCAAAGATGCCCGATTCTGAAGTGGCTGGCCGTGCCACGGTCTTCGTGTTCCCCGATCTCAACACGGGAAACAACACGTACAAGGCTGTGCAGCGCAGTGCGGGCGCCGTCGCGATCGGGCCCGTGCTTCAGGGCCTGCGTAAGCCCATCAACGACCTCTCGCGAGGAGCGCTCGTGCAAGACATCGTGAACACGGTGGCGATCACCGCTATCCAGGCACAGGCCGTCGCGGCTGAGAAGCAGGAGCAAGCATGACCACCGTCTTCGTCGTGAACTCTGGTTCGTCATCCATCAAGTGGGAGCTGCTGGATGCCGAGTCTGGTTCCGTTTACAGCGGCGGCATGGTGGAACGCATCGGGGAACCCGGTGGCGGAGCCACGGACCACGACGACGGCATGCGTCAGATTCTGGCGGGGCTCGGCGACGAGCATCCGGCCGTTGTCGGCCACCGTGTAGTTCATGGGGGAGCGGAGTTCACCGCCGCAACTGTCATTACCGACGAAATCGAGGATCGCCTCGAGGAGATTTCGGTGCTAGCCCCGCTGCACAACCCGGCCAACCTCAAGGGCATTCGGGCGGCGCGCGCCACGTTCGCCACGGTTCCTCATGTCGCGATTTTCGATACCGCGTTCCACGGCACGTTGCCGGCCAAGGCGTACACCTACGCGATCGACACCGAGCTGGCTCGCACGCACGGCATCCGACGATACGGATTTCACGGCACCTCGTACCGCTACGTCGCGGAACGGGCCGCTGCCGTTCTGGGCAAGGATCTCGCTGATCTCAAGCTGATCGTGTTCCACCTCGGCAACGGTGCTTCGGTCTGCGCCATCGACGGCGGGCGCAGTGTCGAAACGTCAATGGGAATGACTCCGTTGGAAGGCCTCGTGATGGGCACGCGTTCGGGCGACATCGACCCCGGCGCACTCTTTCACTTGGGCCGCTCGGGCATGGATCTCCCCGGGCTCGACCACCTTCTCAATCGCGAAAGCGGCCTGCTCGGCATGACCGGCACGGGCGATATGCGTGACGTGCAATCGAAGGCGGATGCTGGCGACGAGCGTGCGCAGGCGGCGCTCGCGGTGTACTACCACCGGCTTCGTCACTACCTCGGGGCGTACCTCGTGGCGCTGGGTGGAGCAGACGCAATCGTCTTCACCGCCGGCGTTGGCGAGAACAATGCGAACACCCGCTTGGCCACTGCCGAGGGGCTTGAGTCGTTCGGCATCGTGATGGATGCCGCAGCCAACTCTGAAGCGCGACGCGACGAACGTGTGGTGTCGGCATCCGCTTCGCCCGTGAAGGTTCTCGTGATCCCCACCAACGAGGAGCTGCAAATAGCACGAGAATCAGTTGAGGCTGTAACCCGATAGACCAACTTTGTTGTCCCCCGTTGTGAACCCTTGAAATGCCTCGGTGTGAGCTTTTAATGTGGTTTCGAGACCGATTTCGGGCGGTCTCAACGTTGGGCAAACCACCCTGCGAGTAGCTCACCACTACTCGAGTTGAGACTGTGTGCACACTGCACAGCGGTCTCGCGATCAGGGGGTAATTGTGTTTTTCAGGGAACCAATTTTCGGAACGCGCGGGCAGACGAGGGGTCTTTCAGGCTTAGCTCGCGCAGGCGTTGCTATGTTCGCGGCGGCGGGGTTAGTAACTCTTTCGGTTTTCTCTGCCGGTGTGCCGGCACAGGCGGCGGCGGGTGACGACTCAATCGCCGAGTCCGCCTACCTTTCGGGGAGCTTGCTCTCCGGACTGCTCGCCGGAGAATTGGCTCTTCTCGGAGAATCGGATGCCAGCAACGACGGCACCCAGGCGCTTCAAACAGAGACGGTGGGCGTTGGTGTCCTCGCGGGGGTGACCGCAACAGTGGGCGGGGTCGGCGTACCGATCGTGCTCGCCGATGCGGGTGTGTTGAGTGCGTTCTCGCAAGCAGCCGACGACGGAAGCTCGATTGCCGCCACGGGACTTGTCGATGTCAACGGTGATGTCGGAGTGGACCTCTTTGGCGTGGGCGACCGCCCCTCGCCGCTCTCTCTTGATCTCGCCGAAGTTCTCGACGCGGGGTTGGCGAGCGAACTTACTGCTCTGTCGCTTGAGGTCGGAGCAACGAGTTCGCGCGCAGAAGCGGCTGCCCCTGCCGCTGCCACAGGCACCTACGAAATCGTTGGCGCTGAACTCAAACTTACGAGCGACACTGTTGCCGGAGTGAGCTCGACAGTTGACGGGCTGGCAGGAACTCTTTCCGGGGCCGTGGATGCAATTGCGGGCCCCGGCGGTTCTCTTGTGGGTACAGTATCTACTGTCGCTTTGAGCGCGCTCGGCGGACTTGGTCTCGTTTCGACGACGGGAACGTCGGCGAGCGTCACGCTGGATCTTCCCGGCGCGATCGCGCCCCTCTACACTCCGATGACCTCCGACGCTGTAACGATCGACTTCGGTACGGGAGAGATCACTGTCGATCTTGCCGAGCTGAAGGGGGGTTCGCTTTCGGGGCAGCCGGCAAACACGTCGGTATTGACCTCCGCAGAGCTCACCGCGATTACTGCATCCATAACGACTTTGGTCGGGCAATTCGCCGACAACGTCGAAGACGCCGTCACAGCGGCACTCGAGGCCGCTGAAGTAGACATCGAGGTGAACCTGGGCATCGATCCGGGGCTGGGCGTAGTTCCTCTCGCTCAAGTGACTGTATCCGGCACCCTCGCTGAACTCGCAAGTTCGTCAGCAACGATCAGCATTACGGCCCTCGGCATTTTTCCCGTAACTGCTCTAACGAACGCGATCGTCAGTGCGGCGCTTGCCCCTCTCGTTTCTGATCTTCTCGACCCCAGCACGTCGGCTCTGCAGATCTTTATTGCCGGTTTGCAGTCGGGCGTCGTTACGCCCGTGATCGCTGGGCTTTCGCCGGTTTTCACAGCGCTAGAGTCCGTGCTCGCGATCACTATCAACAACCAAGAGCTCATCGGCACGGCACCCGAACAGCAATTTGTCGAAACGGCATTGCGCGTGGGGCTGCTTGCTCAAGGTCCGGTAGCCAGCCTTCTTGAGCTGGATATCGCACGCTCCGCCGTCGGCCCGAACCACACGGGCGTGGCCCCCGTCATTTCTGACGTCGATCCCGCGAGTGGCCCGGCAACGGGTGACACCGCGGTCACCATCACCGGTACCGGTTTCACCGGTGCGACCGGAGTAACTTTCGATGGTGATGATGGAACGTCGTTCACCGTCGTGAGCGACACCGAAATCACCGTAACGACCCCGGCGCATGCTGCGGGGGCCGCAGAAATCGTGATCCAGCATCCGATTGCCGACACGGCTGCAGGGGACTTCACGTACGCCGCCACCGGCATCCCGATCGTGAACTCGATGTCGCCTCTGGTTGGGCCCGATACCGGGGGAACCCTTGTTACGTTGCGCGGTAGCGGATTCTTGGGCGCTACGGGTGCGCGATTCGGATCGCTCTGGGGAACAAACTTCACCGTGCTGAGCGACACGATGGCGACGGTTGTTACTCCAGCGCATGATGCGATGTGGGTGCCAGCAGTTTTGGCCTCGGGAGTAGTTTCCGTCAGCACCCCCGGCTTCACCTTCCAGCCCTCCGCCGTGGCGGGTACGGATGACGGGCTCGCCTTCACCGGTGCATCCGGCATTCAAGGCGCGTGGCTTGCGCTCGCGCTCATCGGTGCTGGCGGACTGCTCATGATTTCTCGACGCCCCACCGGGCGCTACCAGGCGTAAATAGGGGTGGCAGCGTACTGGAGCGCTGCCACCCAATCACTCGCTTCGAGAGCTAAGTGCGTGCAGGGTTTTCCCACCCCCCGGGTTGGCCCTGCACGTCTATTCGGGTAACGCTTGCCACGGATCAGGTGTGGCTGTGGTCGGTAACCAGCCGACCAGAGATGATTCGGAATCGGCCGCCGGGTAGTTTGGTCGATTTCGAGAAACTTTGAGATGAGTGTGGGCTGCGCCTGTTCGCTCACCGCGCGTTGGGATCGTCAGCGGGCACGACTACGCTAGGGGCGTGGTTGCTGCCTTATATCGCCGATACCGGCCCGAGACTTTTGCTGAACTCATCGGCCAATCTCAAGTGACCGATCCGCTGCGCACAGCGTTGCGCACCGATCGGGTCAATCATGCGTACCTGTTTAGTGGTCCGCGTGGCTGTGGCAAGACGACATCCGCCCGCATTTTGGCGCGCTGTCTTAACTGTGCCGAGGGTCCGACTGACACTCCGTGTGGTGTGTGTGCGTCGTGTGTTGAGCTGTCGCGTGATGGTGGCGGTTCGCTCGATGTTGTTGAGATTGACGCGGCAAGCCACAACGGTGTTGAGGATGCCCGTGACTTGCGTGAGCGCGCCGTGTTCGCGCCGGCCCGCGACCGTTTCAAGATCTTCATTCTCGACGAGGCGCACATGGTGACGCCTCAGGGATTCAACGCGATGCTCAAGATTGTTGAAGAGCCGCCGGAGCACGTGAAGTTCATCTTCGCGACCACCGAGCCCGACAAGGTGATTGGCACGATTCGTTCGCGCACCCATCACTACCCTTTCCGTTTGGTGCCGCCCGCCCAGATGCTCGACTACGTTCAGCAGCTGTGTGAGAGCGAAAGTGTGACGGTCGAGCCGGGAGTGCTGCCGCTCGTCGTGCGTGCCGGTGGCGGTTCTGTGCGCGATACGTTGTCGCTGCTCGACCAGCTCATCGCAGGCTCCGACACCGCAACTGTTGGCTACGAACGTGCTGTTGCGCTGCTCGGATACACACACGCTGAACTGCTCGACGAAGTTATTGATGCTCTCGGTTCCGGCGATGCCGGTGCCGCCTTCTCGTCGGTCGACCGCGTGATCCAGACCGGTCAAGACCCCCGTCGTTTCGTCGAAGACTTGCTTGAGCGGATGCGCGACCTCATCGTCGTGGCCGCCACCGCGGGCAGCGCTGCCGAAGTTCTTCGCGGCATCCCGCAAGACCAACTCGAACGTATGGGGCAGCAAGCGCACACTCTGGGCGCTGCAGAACTCTCACGAGCAGCCGACGTGATCAATGCGGCTCTCTCTGACATGACTGGTGCAACGTCGCCGCGACTGCATCTCGAACTCATGGTGGCGCGCATCATGGTGCCCGCCAGCGACGACACCCAGCGTGGTGCTCTTGCTCGTGTGGAGCGCCTTGAGCGCCGTATCGGTATCGAAGGCGACGGATCGGGTGCTGCGGCCTCGACGCCGCCTGCAGCGCCTCGTGCTGCCGCCCCGGCCGCGCGTACGGCGGCCCCCGCTCCTTCGGTTGCTCCTGCACCTGTTGCCTCGGCTCCTAGCGCTGCACCGGCCTCGGTGCCGGCGAGCGAGCGCGACGCTGGTGCGACGCCCGCTGCGGCGCCTGCGGCAGAGCCAGCCCCGGCATCCGCTCCGACTACTGCTCCTGCCGCCAGCTTGGGCCTTTCGGCTCCGGCTGCACCGCGCACGACTCCCGTGTCGATCCAGCAGGTGAAAGATGCTTGGCCGGAGATTCTCGAAGTCGTCGAGACTCTCAAGCGCACTGCCTGGATGGTTGTCTTCACTGCTAAGCCGCTTGAGCTGCGCGATGACAAGATTTTGGTGCTCTCGTTCCCGAGCGAACGGGATGTCGAAGCCCTCAAGCAGCGAAGCGCGCCCGGTGAAGGTGTCGGCGACTACCTCAAGAAGGCGTTTGTGCACGTGCTCGGTTTCGAGCCAGCATTCATCGCCAAGGTCGAGGGAGCGCCGTCTACGCCGCCCGCCGGCCCGCCCGCAGCCGCTGCTCCGGCAGCGCCGAGTCACGACTCGCGCCCCTCAGCGGCACCGACCGAGCCCTCGGCTCCCTCGCGTGCTCCGCAGCAGACGGCTCCCGCCGTCGACGAAGGCCCCGAGCCTGAGGAACCTGCGCCGGCCGAGGATCGTGAGCCCGGGGGATGGGCTGTAGCCGCTATCCCGGAATCCGAGCCGGAACCTGAGATCGACCCGTCAGCACCGCGCGGTGCCGCAACGGCTCAAGAGACAGTCAAGCAGCAAGCGCAGCGCGCTCAGCAGAACAGCGATGGCCCCGCCGTCGATCGCCTCGCAGCGGCAGCCGCCGCAGCACCGCCCGCGCCGCCCGAGTCGCGAGCACGGGTCGCGATGTCGGCGACAGCCGCTCGCATGGATCGCTCACGCTACGGCGAAGCGGTCGTGCGCGAATTGTTGAACGCCACTTTTATTGAAGAACAGCAAGTGGAGCCCCGCGTGGTTCCTCAGCCGAGAGACGAGTAACCCGTGTACGACGGAATTGTTCAAGAACTGATCGACGAACTCGGTCGGCTCCCCGGCATCGGGCCCAAATCGGCACAGCGTATCGCGTTCCACATTTTGCAGACCGAGAGCTTTGACGTTCGCCGCCTGGCAGAACTGCTCAACGACATCCGCGACAAGGTTCACTTCTGTGCAATCTGCGGCAATGTCACGGAGCAGGAGACATGCTCTATCTGTCGTGATGCGCGCCGTTCACCGGCCACGATTTGTGTCGTAGAAGAGGCGAAAGACGTCGTCGCCATCGAGCGCACCCGCGAATTCCACGGCCTGTATCATGTACTCGGTGGGGCCATCAGCCCTATCGACGGAATCGGCCCTGACCAGTTGCGTATCAAACAACTGCTGGGCCGGTTGGCTGACGGTGTCGTCACAGAAGTCATCATCGCGACCGACCCCAATCTCGAAGGTGAAGCAACCGCGACCTACCTCACGCGGCTTCTCGTTCAACCGAACCTTCGAATCTCGCGCCTCGCATCCGGTCTCCCGGTTGGTGGAGATCTGGAATATGCCGACGAGGTAACTCTGGGTCGCGCATTTGAGGGTCGTCGAACGATCGACAACTAGCACTCCCGTAACGAACTTCGACGGGTGTGCGTGCACCGTTAGACTCGCACTTCGGGCAGCAATCGCCCGCAAACGCAAGCTTCAGGAGAACAATGAGCCTCATCGTTCAGAAGTTCGGTGGCTCGTCCGTTGCCGACGCTGAGAGTATTAAGCGCGTCGCAAAGCGCATCGTCGAGACCCGCAAAGCGGGAAACGACGTCGTAGTAGTGGTCTCTGCCATGGGCGACACCACCGACGAGCTCTTCGACCTCGCCGAACAGGTAGTACCTGTGCCCACGGGCCGCGAGCTCGACATGCTGCTCACAGCCGGCGAGCGAATTTCGATGGCGCTCCTGGCGATGTCGATCAAGAGTTTGGGCGTTGACGCCCGCAGCTACACGGGTAGCCAGGCCGGTATGGTCACGGATGCCCAGCACGGCTCCGCTCGCATCGTGGAGGTTTCTCCGCGGCGCGTCAAAGAGGCTCTCGACGACGGCGCGATCGCCATCGTTGCGGGCTTCCAAGGCTTCAACCGCGTCACGGGGGACATCACGACCCTCGGCCGCGGCGGCTCAGACACCACCGCAGTGGCTTTGGCTGCTGCTCTCGGCGCTCAAACGTGTGAGATTTACACCGACGTCGACGGCATCTTCACGGCCGATCCCCGCATCGTAAAGTCAGCGGGCAAAGTCGATGTCGTCACGAGCGAAGAGATGCTTGAGCTTGCTGCCGCGGGCGCCAAGGTTCTTGATGTGCGTGCGGTCGAATATGCGCGCCGACACGGCGTCACAATTCACGTGCGGTCGTCATTCAACAACAACACGGGCACGTTAGTGGTCAATCCGAAGGATGGAGAGAGCGTGGAAGAAGCAATCATCACAGGTGTTGCCTCCGATCTGAGCGAAGCGAAGATTACGGTGGTGGGAGTTCCTGACGTTCCCGGTAAGGCTGCGCAGATCTTCACGATCGTGGCCTCCGCCAATGCCAACATTGACATGATCGTTCAGAACGTTTCTCTGGCATCCACGGGTCGCACCGACATCTCCTTCACCCTGAAGAAGTCGGATGCCGAAGACGTGCTGCGTGCACTGACCTTCCGCCAAGAAGAAGTTGGCTTCGAGTCGCTGCAACACGACGACCAGATCGGCAAGCTGTCCGTTGTCGGTGGCGGTATGCGCACCAACGCGGGAGTGTCCGCTCGACTGTTCACGGCGCTCTTCGAGGCCGGTATCAACATGGAAATGATCTCCACGAGTGAGATTCGTATTTCTGTAGTGACGCGTGCCGACACTGTTGCTGAAGCTGTTCGCGTTGTTCACACCGCGTTCGGGCTTGATGGTGACGAAGAAGCCGTCGTTCACGCGGGAACGGGCCGCTAGTTTCCCGTTGGCCTCACGGCCACCGCTTGTCGTAGATTGGGCCGTTCGGCGCTACTGTTGCCGAACGCAGACTGTAGGTAGAGGTTTTCATGGGTAATGCAGGCATCCGTATTGGTGTTGTGGGAGCGACCGGTCAGGTCGGTGCTGTTGTGCGCCGTCTGCTTGAGGAGCGCGATTTTCCGGTAGCGGAGATTCGCTACTTCGCGTCATCGCGCAGCGCTGGCACGACTCTGCCGTTCAAGGGTGAGCAGATCACCGTTGAAGATGCCGCTGTTGCCGACCCCACGGGCCTCGACGTTGCGATTTTCTCTGCGGGAGCGACCACCTCGAAGGCGCAGGCGCCACGCTTCGCTGCTGCCGGTGTCACCGTCATCGATAACTCTTCGGGGTGGCGCATGGATCCCGAAGTTCCCTTGGTCGTCAGCGAGGTCAACCCGCACGCGATCGACCAGGCTGTTAAGGGCATCATCGCGAACCCGAACTGCACCACGATGGCAGCGATGCCCGTGCTGAAGGTTCTGCATGCCGAAGCGGGCCTTGAGCGCCTGATCGTCAGCACTTACCAAGCCGTATCGGGCGCAGGCCTTGCTGGTGGCGAAGAGCTGCTCGAGCAGGCTGCGGCCGCAGTGTCGCAGAACGCGATGGGGCTCGTTGAAGATGGTGCCGCCGTCTCGATGCCCGCGCCCAATAAGTTCCCCAAGAACATTGCCTTCAACGTGGTTCCGCTCGCCGGCAGTATCGTCGACGACGGCCTCAACGAGACCGACGAAGAGAAGAAGCTGCGCAACGAAAGCCGCAAGATTCTCGAACTGCCCAACCTTCTGGTGAGCGGCACGTGCGTTCGCGTCCCCGTCTTCACCGGCCACTCGCTGTCGATCAACGTGGAGTTCAGCAAGCCCTTGAGCCCCGAGCGTGCGACGGAACTGCTGGCGGATGCTCCGGGTGTGAGCCTCAGCGACATCCCGACGCCTCTCGAAGCCGCCGGTGCCGACCCCAGCTTTGTGGGCCGCATCCGCACAGATGAGGGCGTGCCGAACGGTCGCGGTCTTGCGCTGTTTATCAGCAACGACAACTTGCGCAAGGGTGCCGCTCTCAACGCAGTGCAGATTGCAGAACTCGTCGCAGCGAAGATCATCGCGAAGGCAGCGGTGTAGCGGGAGCATTCTCCCGGCTCTCCGCCTGCACTGCGATGCGACTGATTCCGATAGCGCGCGCGCTCGTGGCAACTGTGATGGTTGCCGTGATGCTCGGGCTTTCGGCGTGCGTATCGACAGCCGTTGCCGTGGACGATCGTGACCCCGACGCTGTGCGGGTTGCGTTTTATGGTGATTCTTACACGCGCGGAACAGGGGCGAGTGTTCAAGAGCTCCGCTGGGCGACAGTGCTCAGCGAGCAGCGTGAGTGGAGCGAGTTCAACCCCAGCGTGAGCGGGCTGGGCTACGCGCGAAACCGTGCGATCGTCGGCGATGGTGATCTGCCCAGCCTCATCATCGCTGATCACCCCGATGTCGTCATCGTAACGATGGGGCTCAACGACAACTTTACGTTCGAGTCGCAGAGCGATGAGATTCGAGCGAATATCTCGACTGACCTCACTCGGCTAGCGACCGAGCTTCCGGATGCTCGCCTCGTCGTCGTCGAACCGTTCTGGTTTAAAGACGAACGCCCTGAATCAGTGGAAATCATCATTTCCTGGGTGCGGGCCGCAGCTGCAGAAGTCGATGCGGACTACATTGCACACGCATCGTATTGGCTTGAAGGGCACCCGGAGTGGATGTCAAGCGATGACCTTCACCCCAACGATGCGGGTCACGCCGCGATCGCCGGCCAGATGGATCGAGCGCTGCGCGCCCTGCAGTTGTAGTGCGCGAGTGAGTATTCCGGCGCAGGCAGCCTACCGATCGGGGCACCCGCACCGAACGCTAAACATGAAGTTCGATTCTGTGACCCGCACCATTGCTGCAACCGTCGTTGTGGCGGCATCCTTTGGCCTCGCGGCCTGCAGCACGCCCGAACCTGCGGATGACCGTGATCCGACTGATGTGCGCGTCGCCTTCTATGGCGATTCCTACACGCTGGGTACGGGAGCAGCGGATGCCGACAACCGCTGGTCGACGGTCGTGAGCGAGCAGCGTGACTGGAGCGAGTTCAATCCGAGCGTCAACGGCTTGGGGTTCATCAACAATCGCACGACATTCGGTGATGGCGATCTGCCCAGCCAAATAATCGCGGATGACCCCGACATCGTGTTTGTGACGATGGGCCTGAACGACAACTTCAGCTTCGGTGCGCGAGCGAGCGACATCCAAGCGCAGATCACGGACGACTTCGATCGTTTGACGACTGCGCTGCCGGATGCCCGCTTCATTGTTGTTGAGCCGTTTTGGTACACGGATGAGCGGCCCGACTCGGTAGAGACCATCATTTCGTGGGTCGAAGCTGCGGCCGCAGCTAGCGGTGCCGACTACATTCCGGGAGCCTCGCACTGGATCGAACGGCACCCCGAGTGGATGGCCAGTGACGGGCTGCACCCCAACGATGACGGTTACGCCGAGATGGCAATACAGATGGATCAGGCTCTTCGCACGTTAGGGCTCTAACAGACGGCTAAAGTGGTGGTGTGAAGAAAACCGTCGACGTCGCGCTTATCGGCGGCGGAATCATGAGTGCCACCCTCGGAACGCTGTTGAAGCAACTGCAGCCGGACTGGGAGATCCAGATTTTCGAACGCTTGGGCGACTTGGCTCAAGAGAGTTCGAACCCGTGGAACAACGCTGGCACCGGACATTCCGCGCTGTGCGAGCTGAACTACACCCCGCAAAAGAGCGATGGCTCGATCGAAATTTCGAGCGCGGTGAAGGTCAATGAGCAGTTCCAGGTATCGCGCCAGTTCTGGTCGTACCTGGTCGACGAAGGTGCCTTGCCCGAGCCACGCTCGTTCATTAACGCCACTCCGCACATGAGCTTCGTGTGGGGCGAGACCAACGTTGAGTACTTGCGCAAGCGATTCGACGCTCTCAAAGATCACCCGCTGTTCGCCGGTATGCAGTACAGCGAAGACCCCGCTGTTATTCACGGGTGGGCACCGCTGATGATGCCGGGCCGCCTTAAGTCGGAGCCTGTTGCTGCCACCCACATCCCGTCGGGCACCGACGTCGACTTTGGCGCACTCTCGAACTATCTGATTGACAATCTTGTTGAGTCGGGTTCTGAACTCAGCACCGGAATCGTGGTCAAGAACCTCAAGCGCCAGCGCGATGGCTCGTGGGATCTCAAACTTCGCCACGACATCGGTGGCACTCCGGTTGACACCATCAACGCTCGCTTCGTGTTCGTGGGCGCCGGCGGTTACGCCCTCAACCTGTTGCAGAAATCGGGCATCAAGGAGATCCGCGGCTTCGGCGGCTTCCCTGTCAGCGGTGAGTTCCTCCGCACCGACAACCCTGAGATCGTGGCCGCGCATAGCGCCAAGGTATACGGCAAGGCGGCCGTGGGTTCGCCTCCCATGTCTGTGCCTCACCTCGACCTTCGCGTCGTTGACGGCACGGGCAGTCTCATGTTCGGCCCGTATGCGGGGTTCAGCCCCAAGTTCTTGAAGACCGGTTCTGTTCTCGACCTCTTCGCCTCCATCCGCTGGCACAACCTGCTGCCGATGGTCGCGGCCGGTATCAGCAACCTTTCTCTCGTCAAGTACCTGGTGAGCCAACTGGTGGCGAGCCCCGAGACTAAGTTTGAAGAACTCAAGCAGTTCGTACCGAATGCGAAGCCAGAAGATTGGTACCGCATTACCGCCGGACAGCGTGTGCAAGTCATGAAGAAAGACCCGAAGAAGATTGGTGTCTTGCAGTTCGGCACCGAAGTTGTGACGTCAGCTGACGGCACCATCGCGGGTCTTCTCGGCGCATCACCCGGCGCATCCACGGCTGTGCCGATCATGCTCGGGCTCGTCGAAAAGTGCTTCCCCGAACGCATGAATGACTGGCGTCCGAAGATCGAGAAGATGGTTCCGAGCTTCGGTCAGCAGCTGTCTGATTCGCCCGAGCTTGCTCAGGCCACGCTCGAGCGCACGGCTAAGACGCTACACATTAACCCGTAAGGTCGGCAATAAGGGTCAATTTGTACCCTGATTAACCGGATATTCGAGCAAACGTATCCCGTCTGCGGGGTACACCGCGTACCCCGAATGCTGCCATACTGGAGCAGTTGCATCTGCGACACGGCGAAGGGGAGCACGCATGTCTATCGGCCTGCCTGCCCACCTGCGCAAAGAAAGCGTGAGTCGAGCGTTCGCCCGAACGATCAACACGGTGGCCTTCGTCTGTTTCAGTATCGCGTTGCTGGGCGTCATCAGCCTGCAAGCGAGAGATATCGGCCTTGTCATGTGGCCGGCAGCACTCACATTAGTGCCGATGCTCGTCACCGTCACTCTCGTCAATCGCTACCGCACGACCTATTTCACGGTGGCCCACCTCATCATTGGAGCCCCGGCGCTCTACTGGTACACCCTGACCGTGGTTTCTCAGCTCAGTCCGCTGGGACCGGTGGGGGGCTATCTCCTCAACTTGCCCGTTGTCGGCCTCATGCTGGTGGGCGGGGCAGCGCGCACTGTTCCCTGGAGCGTGCTCTGGGTCACGCTCGGGCTCGTTGCGGCGCAAGGTGCATCTGCGCTGGCTGCGTGGCAGCTCACCGGCGACCCTCACTGGCACCCCACTGGCTACATCGTCTTTGCCGCCGTAGTCGTGGTTCTCTTCATCCTTCGGTCGAGCCAACGCGGCGTGCGCCGAGTGCAGTCTCACTTGCACCGGGCGGCTCGCGATGATGAATTCGCAAGTCTGCGCTACGGAATTGAGGCGACCTCGGCTGCAGTCATGCACGACACCGTGCTCAGCCATCTCGCGGCCATCGCGAACGCACCCTTCGGCGCGATGAGCGAGCAACTCCAGCGCGAGATCAAGCGTGACCTTGAAGTGCTCATCGGTGAGGAATGGCTCTCCACCGCGGCGTCGGACGAGGTCGACGATCCGCGTTTTGACTGGCAGGGCAGCCCGCTGTACACCGCCATCAGTGATGCTCGCGCGCTTGAACTTGGAGTCGAGGTGACGGGCGACCTCGCCGCACTGTCGCGGTTGGATGCTCGAGGCGCGGCCGCGCTCGGCCCCGCGGTGAAGCAGTGTCTCGTCAACGTGATCAAGCACTCGGGCGTGATGCAAGCCGAGGTCGCCGTCTTCGGTTCTCCCGATGAAGTCAGCGTGCTTGTCGTCGACGGGGGCAAGGGCTTTCATGAGGCTGAAACCGGGGACGATCGTCTGGGCCTTCGGCAGTCGGTTCGTCGCCGGATTGAACTGGTCTCTGGCACTGTTCAGGTCTGGTCGACGCCGGGCCTTGGTACCTCGGTGATGATTCGAGTGCCCACGTCGGAGAATCAGCCAGCGCTGACTGGGGCGGTGAGCGAATGAGATCAATCGTCGATACGACCACCGTTCAACAGCTGGATCCTCTAGGAACCCTCGACGGGCGCCCGGCCGGGATCGTTGCCGTCGTCGGCACTCTGGTCTTCAGCGTCGTGGTGACGGTTAACCGGGCGGGACAGATTGAGGATCCATTCCTTGCGAACGCGGCCCTGTTCTTCATCGCCGTATCCGCCGTGCTCTACATCGTGACGACGAGCCCGATTCGTCCGCCGTTCAGTGGCGGCCTGCACGCCCTAGTCGTCGGATTGCTGATCATTGCCTTCGCACTGAGCTCGGCATCCATCGGTTCAGGTGGCGCACTGCTCACCGACTTCTGGGGCCCGCTAGTCATTGGGGTGATGTGTATGGCGCTCGCGCCCTATCGTCCCATTGCCGAACTGGTGACTCTCGGAATTGTGGCGTCGATCTTCACCGGGTTTATTGGTCTAGTGCAATCGTCGGTGGCCGACGTCGCAGCACCGCCGATGATCGTGGTGCTGTTCACGATGACTCCAGTGCTCACGATGTCGCTCGGCGGTGCAGCCTTCGCTCGTTCCTTGGCAAGCACTCACAAGCGCTGGGAAGCGCGTGCCCGGCGGGCAGCGCGTCGTCAATTAGACCGTGAACACGACAGCGTCGCCCGTTCTGTGCAGCAAGACCGCGTCACGATCCTCAACCGCGACGTCGTGCCGCTGTTCACCGAACTTGCTCAGCGCAGAATCGTCTCGCCCGAAGATCGCGCTCGCGCCGCTCAGTACTCGGAATCCATTCGCAGTCTGATGGTGAGCGAAGTGAACCGCAGCTGGCTCGAATCTGTGGTTGCCACTTCGTTCGGCGCTCTCGATGACGGGCGGCGAGTGCAAGACCCGCAGCGTCTTGCCGCGGCCATGACGCCTCACCAACGCACGGCGCTCCGCGCGGCCGTTCTCGCCGTTGCTTCGGGCACCGATTTGATCGCAGACACTGTGCGTTTGCGTATCGAGAAAACTCCCACGGGTGCCGCGATCACCGTAACGGGCAGCGTGGGTTCGAACGAATCCTCCTGGCGTTCGACGCTGGCGCCCTACATCGCCGTTTTGCGCGTAGTTTTTACTGGACTGCGCATTTCCTATCGATCGCCCTCCCTCACCGTTAGGTTCACGTATGACACCCCCTGAGACCAACCTCAGCGCTCGCCTCGGTGACCGTCCGCCGATTCGGCTCGCCATCCTTGACGATCACGAAGTGCTGCTCGATAGCCTCAACAGCTGGATCACCAACAACGCTCCCGACTTCGACGTCGTGCTCACCGCGAGCACCTGGCTCGAGCTCGTGCACAGCGACAAGTTCCCGACCGAACTGGTGTTCCTGGACTTCCAGCTCAAGGAGCCGGTATCGATCGAAGCGCGTGTGCGCACGTGCCGGGCAGCCGGAGCAAAAGTGATCGTGCTCTCCAGCCTCGATAGCCGCGAAGCGCGCGATCGGGCGCTCGCTGCCGGCGCAGCAACCTTCCTCTCCAAGTCGCTTCCCATGCATGAAGTGATGGATGCCGCCCGCCAGATCATGGGCGTCGAAGCGGAGGGTGCGCAACAGCACGACTGGCGCCCGCTGCCCTCGGGCTCGGCCGATCAATCCAAGCCGAAGCTGAGTGCCGGTGAGGCGGATGCTCTCACCCTGTACGCTTCTGGACTAAGCACACCGCAGGTCGCTGAGCGCATGAATGTTCAGTATGAGACCGCGAAAACGTACTTGCGGCGAGTGCGGGAAAAGTACGCAAAGGCCAACCGGCCGGCTAGCAAAAAGGCAGACCTGATTCGTCGGGCCGCTGAGGATGGATTTCTACGCTGATGAGCAAACTGTATTTTCGCTACGGAGCAATGAACAGTGGCAAGAGCACCGCATTGTTGCAAGCGGCTTACAACTATGAAGAGCGTGGCCAACAGGTTTTGCTCGCCAAGCCTCACATCGACACCAAGGGCGACAATGCGATCGTCTCACGACTGGGAGTCACCCGTCAGGTAGATTTCACGATCTCGCCCGTCGATGAGGTGTACGACGTTTTTGCGCGGGAGCGTGCGAAAGTCTTTGAGAACACCGGCTTGCCCGTGAGCTGTCTCCTCGTGGATGAGGCCCAGTTCTTTAGCGAGGCTCAGGTCGATGACTTGCTGCGTATTGCTATCGTGGAGAAGGTTCCGGTGCTGGCCTACGGCATCCGCACTGATTTTCAGACGGTTGCGTTTCCCGGCAGCCGTCGTTTGCTCGAGATCGCGCATTCGCTCGAAGAACTCAAGACCATTTGCCGTTGTGGCCGCAAGGCCGTCTTCAATGCGCGCACTGTCGGCGACGACTTCATCTTCGATGGCGACCAGGTTGCCATCGACGGTGTGGATGTCGGTTACCAGTCGCTCTGCGGAGCCTGCTATCTCGAAGAGAGCGGCGGCGTTCTCAACAGTGGTTGGCGCCCCAAGATCGAGTTCAGCCACGGAAGCGCGCCCGACGCCGACTTCTCGTAGGCACGGTTTGCCCGTGTCGGTGCCGGCGCGCGTTCCTGTCTCGCTGCCGCTGCCGCTGCCGCTGCCGCTGCCGCTGCTCGCGCTCTAGTGGCGAACGCGCGAGAGAAACTGCACGGTTTCAGGCTCTTGAGGTGAGTCGAAGATCTGGGCAGGGGTTCCCTGCTCAACGATGCGGCCACCCTGCATGAACACGATGCGGTCGGCAACTTCGCGCGCGAAGGACATCTCGTGGGTCGCCATGAGAATCGTCGAGCCGTCGGTCTTCAAGCGCCGTACGAGGTCGAGAACCTCGCCGACCAGTTGCGGGTCCAGCGCGCTCGTGATCTCGTCGAGAAGCAGCAATTCAGGGTCGGTCAGCACTGCACGGATGATGGCTACTCGCTGTTGCTGGCCGCCGGAGAGGCGATCGGGGTAGTCGCGCGCTTTGTCGCCGAGGCCGAGCGAGACGAGCAGTGTCATCGCTCGCTCCGTGGCATCCGCCTTCGACATTCCGTGCACCTCGCGCGCGGCCAAGGTGATGTTGTCGATCACGCGAAGATGCGGAAAGAGGTTGAAGTGCTGAAACACCACACCGATGCGGCTCCGGGCCGAGTCGGCATTCATGCCGGGGTCGGTGATGTCGTCGCCGTTGAGCAAGATCTGGCCGTCATCCACACGCTCGATGAGGTTGATTGTTCGCAGCAGCGTTGACTTGCCCGAGCCCGAGGCCCCGATGAGCACGACGACTTCGTGCTGGTTGACGGAGAGGTCAACGCCGCGCAGAACCTCGTGATCGTCGAACTGTTTGCGCACTCCGCGCACGTCGAGAACACTCATACGACGCCTCCGATCTGCTCGCGCTTAGCGAGTCGTGCGGTGAGCCAATCGGTGAGCCTGATCATCGGCCAACTCATGGCGACGAAGAGCAGGGCGGCAATCACGTAGGGCGTGAAGTTGTAGCTCTGGGCGACCTGAATCTGGGCAGCGCGCACGGCATCCACGGCACCCAAAATCGAGATGAGCCCCACGTCTTTTTGCATAGAGACAAAGTCGTTCATGAGAGCGGGAACGACCTTGCGAACGCCCTGCGGGATCACGACGATGCGCAGGGTCTTGGCATGGCTCAGACCCAGCGAGCGGGCCGCCATGCGCTGCGACGGATGCACGGCTTCCATGCCCGCGCGCAGTACTTCAGCCACGTAGGCCGAGTAGGTGAGGATGAGAGCGATCGTTCCCCAGAACATGGCGGGCATGCGCGGGAAGATATCGAGCGCCGGCAGTCCGAAGCCGACGAGGTAGAGAACGATCAGCAGCGGCATCCCGCGAAAGAGGTCGGTGTAGATCGTTGCCGCTGCGCGGAGCGGAAAGAAAACCGGTCCGCGCAGCGATCGCGTTACAGCGAGCAGGGTGCCAAAAATGGCAACGCCGATCGCTGAGATAAAGAGCACCTGGATGTTGAGCCACAGCCCCACGAGGATCGACGGAACGCTTGCCGTCCCCACCTCGAAGTTGAAGAACGATGCTTTGACGCTCTCCCAACCGGGGGTGTTGACGATGAGTAGTCCGACAATCGTGGCAAAAGCAATCGTGCTCACGATGCCGATGAGCACCGAACGACCGGTGGCGCGCCGGCGCACGTTCCGTCGTGACAGCTCAAGCTCGCTGGGGCGCCACGACGGCGTGCTCGTGGAGGTGCTCATCGGCGTGGTCTTACTTCAGAACAGGAACGTCGACGGCGGCGCTGAGCCACTCGTCCTGAATGGCCTGAAGAGTTCCGTCAGCAGCCAAAGCGTCGAGAGCCTCGCTCACAGCGGAGGTGAGCTCGGAGTTCTTCGGCAGCACGAAAGCGAACTCGTCGCCACCGGCGGAGGACTCGAACTGGCCGAGAATAACGCCGCCGTCGATTTCAACGTTGGCGAGGTAGAAAGCGCTGGGCAGGTCGATGACGAAAGCGTCGATCTGACCGCTGGTCAGCGCAAGAACGCCGTCTTCGTTGGAGTTGAAGACCGAGAGGTCGTCGCCCAGAGCTTCAGCGGCGATCGTGAAGCTGGTGCTGCCGCTGGCAACGCCGACAACGACGTCCTTGAGGTCGTCGAGCGTGGTGGCGTCGGCTGCTGCCGAGCTCTCCGTCGCAATGATCGCCTGGGTGGTCGTGTAGTACGGGCTGGAGAAGTCAACGGCTTGCTTGCGGTCTTCGGTGATCGAGAACTGCTGCAGGTTGAGGTCCCAGTCCTTGGGGCCCGGTGCGATGGCGCTGTCGAAGCTCGAGCGAACCCAGACAACGTCATCGGCGGTGAAGCCGAGTTCGTCGGCGAGAGCGTAGGCCACGGCAGCTTCGAAGCCTTCACCGTTCGTGGGGTCGTTGTCGACCATCCACGGGGCGTAGGCAGGCTCGCCGGTAGCGATGGTGAGCTTGCCCGCGGTGAGGGTGGGCAGCGAGCCGTCATCGACGGTCGAGCTCGTGTCAGCGGTGGTGTCTGCGGTGCAGGCGGTCAAAGCCAAAACAGCTGCTGCTGCGGTGGCGACGAGGGCCCGGCGGAAATGCCGTGTTGAGGTCATGGAAGTCTCCAGTTGCTGTGCGTGAGGTGGTTGAACAAACGTCGCCCGAGTGGTGCTGTCCTCGGGCGGAGAAAAGGATTACAGACTTGCTAGTTTACAAGTCGCCAGTCAGCGAAGTCGAAACCGGGCGACACAAAACAACTCACGAGCACCTCGCTGTCGGCGGTCAGTCGGCCCGCTTGCCAGACGCCAGCCGGAACAACGACTTGAGCGACGTGCCCGTTGGCGAGATCAGGGCCCAAAACGAAGCGTTGAACGTTCTCTTCGTCGGGCAGGTCACCGCTTCCGCCGAGCGAGAGCTCAAGCGTTCCGGGGCCGTGCCACATCCAAATTTCATCATTGGCTACGACGTGCCAGTCACTGTGCTCGCCAGGAACGAGCAGGTAGTGGATGCACGTGGCCGAGGGCCGTGCGCCGTTCGGAGTCTCGACGGGGCTAGTGCCTGCCCAGGTGCGACGGAACCAGCCGCCCTCGGGGTGCGCTTCGAGGTTGAGCAGCTGCGCGGTCGCCGGGCGGGTGTCATCGGCGGCATTAGCGGCGCCGGAGGCAGCAGTGGGATTAGTCATGGGCGGTTACTCCGGTCTGGTTCATGAAGGAGGTGCTGGCAAAACGTACGCGGCCGGAGACGAGCGTGGCAGCGGCGCGGCCGGTACCGGACTCGACGAGGGCAACGATGGTGTCTTCGATTCCGGTGACGGGGATGTCAAAGAACGCGAGGTCGGCGAGCGCGCCTACAGCGAGGTGACCGGTGCGTTCGGGGCCGACGTCGATGCCCATGGCGTGAGCGCCGCCGAGGGTCGCTGCCCGCAGTAGGCGTTCGGGAAGGTCGCGCATCGTGTGCCCTTGGGAGTGGGCGATGCGGGAAAGCTCCGCGACATCCGCCATCAGGTCAAGTGAAGGACTCGACGAGAGCGAGTCCGTGCCGATGGCCAGCGCGTTGCCCTCGGCCAAGTAGGCGGCCACGGGAGGCTCGTCGAGGCCGATAACAGCGTTGGAGCGGGGGCAGAGTGCCACGCTCGTACCGCGAGCCCGCAGAAGGGCACGGTCGCGTGCGGTCATGTAGATGCCGTGGGCGATGTGGCAGTCGGGCCCGAGCACGCCGAGCTGGTCAACGAACTCTGTGGCGCCGGTGCCGAAACCGGCGGCGCGCAGCTCTCGAAAGCTGCCCAGTTCGCGACCATGCCACGGGTCACCGTGCTCGTGGTGGAACTCACGCTCGAATGCCGCTTCGCCCAGATGCAGGTGAAGGCGGCTACCGCGCTCGCGAACGATGTCAGGGATTTCGAGCAGCGGCACGACCTCAAGCGAATACGGGGCGTGCGGCGAGAGCCCGGTTCCGGGAGGCGAGGGCAGAGCATCCAGAGCAGCCTCGACCTGCTGACGGCCGGTGCGAGCCCAGTCGTCATTGGTCCAGCTCATTACTTCCCAGTACGTGATGCCGTGCAACCCGGCGTCGTGCAGCGCAGCGGATGCCTCAACGTCGGTCACGATGTCGGCGACGGCGGTGGTGCCCGCTTCGATCATGAGCTGAGCGCCTGCCGCGGCATCCGCAGCCCAGTCGTGGGGCTGGTCGTACACGGGATTGAACGCGGTCGACCAGTCGTCGAAACCGTTGTACTGCCCGCGGCCGACTTCAGCCATACCGGTGTACTGCAGGTGCGAGTGCGCGTTGACGAGCCCGGGCAACAGGACGCCGGGCCAGTGGATCTCGCGCGCACTGATGCCGCGGTCGGCGAGGGAGCGGCGAACCCAGTCGCGCTCGCCGACGTGCAGTATGCGACCGTCGCGCACGGCAATGGCACCGTTCAGCAGCGGGGGAGCAGTGATGGGGATCACGAGGCCGGCGGTGTACACCACGACCTGGTGGTCGGCATCCGCAGTGGTGCTCGCGGGTGCCTCGGGATGGAGGTTACTCATCGGGTTTCCTGATTCGGTGAAGAGCTGAGGTAGCGGCGGGAGCGCCAGTCGTGGGCCGCAGCGAGTTGGGCGTCGGCGTGGGTGTCGATGTGTTCACCGCGGGCGGCTAAGGCGGCGCGGGCGACAGTGTCGTCGATGCTGGTGGGCAGCGCATGCACTCCGACGGCCGGCCGCGTGACGACGATTTCTTCGACGGCGGCGAGCTGAACGGCGAACGAGAGATCCATGATCTCGATCGGGTTGCCTTCGGCCGCGGTGATATTGATGCAGCCGCCACGGTCGAGCACGAGAGTGCCCGCCGGGTCAGCACGATCAACGTGGGCGGCGAGAGGCGTGAGTTGTTCGGCGGGATAGCCCAAGAGCAGCCCGTCGAGATCGAGCTCTCCGGGAACGCCGCCGGCCACGGCAACGGCCCGCGCTGTGCGGGCGAGGTCGGCGCTGATCGTGTGCGCAACGCCGGTGCTCGAAACGACGAGGGCGCCGGCGCCGAGCTCGGCAGCCTCACCGATGTCGTAACCATCGTGGGCAGCACGAAGCGCCAAGACGGGGTCGACCTCGGCCACGCGCACCTCGGCTCCGAGCGCCGAGAGATGAGCAGCGACGCCCTCACCCACCGGGCCATAGCCGATCACGAGAGCGGGCTGATCTCGCACGGTCACACCGACTCGGTCAAGAGCATCCGCAATCGCGAACACACACGACTGACCGGTGCCGTAACGGTTATCGAAACGCGTCTTCATCTGAGCGTCATTGACCGCAAACACAGCAGTGTCGAGGATGCCCAGAGCGCTCATCTGGCGAAGCGGCGTCAAGCCACTCGTCGTCTCCTCGTTCGCGCCAATCCACTGCTTCACGAGGTGCGGAGCATCTTCATGAGCAAGACGGATGAGGTGCGAACCATCGTCGAGAAGGATGTCGAAACCGCGTTCGAGGAACGCCAGCGCAGCAGCGCGCTCGGCTAGGCCGCTCAGCGTCTCGGAGCCGTCGACAGCAATACCGCGCGCCCGTAGTGCTTCCGCAACGGATGCATCGATTTCATCCGGGTGCGCGTACACCGCGACCTCAGCTCCTGCGGCGGCAAGCAGCAGCGCCAACTGGGCAGTTTTCGGTTCGAGCACCATGGCGATGCCGATGCGTAAGCCCTGTACAGAGCCGCGCTCGCCGAGGCCCTTAGCCACCAGTCGCGAAACAGGCATGTGTTCGCCCGCGAAGTCGATGCGTCCGTCGGCGTCTCCTCGCGACGGCAGGGAAGTGCCACCCAGAAGGAGCGTCGCGGTGATCTCTGAATCGGGGCCAGCGGCATCCAACTGGATGTCGAGAAGATGAGCGGATGCGGATGCGGATGCGGCTGCGGTGGCGTCGTGGCGGCTCGCGGTGACAACGTGCGCACCGAGCGCGCTAAACATTCGCGTCAGTTCGCGAGAAGTGGCGCTGAGGTCAGCAGTGTCGGGCTGAGCTGCGCTGATGCGCACGCTGCGGCCGGCGACTAAAAGGTTAGTGTCGCGGGCGAAGCGGCGAATGATTCGTTCGGCTATAAGTGTTACGTCGGCCACTTGTCAAGAGTAGGGCACCGCTCGGGGGTCAATCGAACGCCGCCAGAGCGCTGCGGCGCCAGCCGGCCGTGCGCCGTGACCAAACACTAATCGCCCTCCCGAAGGAGAGCGATTAGTGAACTGCCTGAGACTCGCAATTCTGCGACTCAGAGCCAGTGATTTGTCGGGGTAGCGGGATTTGAACCCACGACCTCTTCGTCCCGAACGAAGCGCGCTACCAAGCTGCGCCACACCCCGATCATCCGTCACTGACGCGACGAATAGATCAAGAATAGCCGATATCTCCGGCAGTGAGCGTCACTACGACAGCTTCAGGCTTGCAGGCGAAGCGAACAGGCGCATAAATCGATGTTCCGAGGCCCGCACTGACGTTCAAGAATGCCGCCCGACGCAAGTGATGCCAGATACTGAGACCGCTAGCCTGCTCGCGAGGAATGTCGCAATTCGTGACGAGCGCTGGCATGCCAGGAACCCGAACTTGGCCTCCGTGAGTGTGGCCCGCGAAGATTGCGTCGGCTCCGTTCGTGACGAGAGCATCGAGCACGCGACGGTATGGGGCGTGCGTCACGCCGAGGGCTACCGTTTCGGGGCCGTGCGGGTCATCCGCCCAACCCACATTCTCGCGCATCTCTTCGACGTTGGCAGGGAGACGGTCGAGCCGTTCCCAGCCGCGGTGAGCGTCAGCGGTGCCGAAGAGTTCTAGTCGCGAACCGCGAAGTTCGAGGGCACGCGCGTGATTGTTAAGCGACAGCCAGCCGAGTTCGTCTTCAAAAAACGCATTGAGGGCATCCGTATCGAGGTGTTCCACGGGGCGGTGCCCCGACGACGGGCCGGTGAAGTAAGTGAACGGGTTTTTGAACTGTGGACCGTAATAGTCGTTCGACCCATGCACAAAGACACCGGGAGTTCCCTCGAATGGCTCGAAGGCACGCTTGATTCCACGGGTGCCGTCGGTGTGACCGAGGTTGTCTCCAGTGTTGATAACGAGATCAGGTTCGTACAGGGCGAGCGCGCGAACCCAGTCTTGCTTACGTGTTTGCCACGGCGCCATGTGCAGATCCGAGATGTGCAGCACAGTGATGTCGCGGGCGCTGGGATCAAGAATCGGCAGAGTTTCGTGCCGCACGGTGAACGCATTGCGTTCCACGAGGGCGCCCCACGCGAACGCGGCGACCCCTGCCGCAGCTACCGCACCGAGTGCGGTAGCTGCGGGGGAGACGTGTTTGCTTAGGGGCACGGCGTTGACTGTGCCACGGTGAGCGTGATCGTCGAACTCGTCTTAGCGAAGCTGCCGGCCGAAGGGCTCGAAGCGGTCACCTTGCCCTCGCTCGGGTCACCCGGTGGAACTTCCTCACAGGACTGACTCACATTCGAGAAACCAGAACCGCCGAGGATTCCCTGTGCCGTCGCAAAGTCGTTCGATTCACCATCGCCCACCGCATCCGGAATCTTGACCTTGTTTCCCTTGCTGGTGTACACCGTAACGGTCGCGCCAGCTGCAGACTGTGTGCCTGCTGCGGGGTTTGTCTTCACTACCTGGCCTGCGGGCAGCTCCGAATCGACTCCACCACCATCCACGAAGTTGAAGCCGAGGCTGACCAGTACGGACTTCGCCTGCTCGAGCGTTTGAAGCGTCAGATCTGGTACTTCTGTTCCAGAACCGGTCAGTAATTTCGAGTCAGGTTCCGGCAGCGCACCACCGGGGTACTTGATGTTAAGAGCGGTGTCTGTCGCTCGCGTGATGTAATGACGGAGGCGATAGCCCTGAACATCGGCGTACCCCACGCGGCTGATGTCTTGGAAGCCCGAGATGTTTCCGACCCACGTTGCCGTGCCGTAGCGCGTCGTTCCGCTGGTCATCCACGTGTGAACGGCGCCGTCAGTCGTTCCCGTTTTGCCGAAGATCGGGATGCCGTCGTTGGGGTCGGAGTACGCAGCATTACCGCGGTTAAGCACCTCAGTGAGTACGTAGGCCGTGGTTGCAGCGACCTCAGGTGAGATTGCTTGGCGGCAGTTCTGCTCCTGGCCACCGAGGTCGTTGTTGCGAGCGTCGATTGCCTTGTCGATGATGATCGGCTCGCACCAGAGTCCGCCAGCGCCGATTGCGGCGTAGGCGGAAGCCATGCTGAGCGGTGTCACATCGTTGGTGCCGATGATCGATGACGGGAAGCTCTGAAGCTCGTCACCATCGGCGCGCTCGACACCCATGCTGGCGGCGACGTTGCGGATGTTGCAGAGGTCAAGCTGGGTCGCCATTGAGAAGAAAATACCGTTGATCGACTCGGCGGTTCCTTCTGCGACTGTATAAATACCGCGCTCGTTCGCGTTGTTGCCGAATTCCACTGTTCCGCCATATGGGCCGTTGCAACTGTCGAGGAACTGAGAACCGGGGATGTCTCGGGCGGTACCTTCGAGCCGCTCGTTAATTCCCTTCCCCTGATTCAGCCACTCGATCAGGGTGAAGACCTTGTAGGTTGATCCGGGTTGGAAGCCGCTCGATCCGCCATAGTCGAAACTCGTGTTGTAGTTGACTGCGGTGCTCTCGATACCACCGCCCTCCGCCGTGTCGTTGAACAGCTTGTTTTCGGCCATGACGAGCACTCGTCCGGTGCCAGCCTCGACAGTGGACGTGGCGCTACCCAGTTGGTAGGCAGTCTCAGTGTTGGGAGCGTAGGTCCACGTAGCCTGCTGGGAAGGGATTTGAGCGTCGAGGTCCAGAGTCGTGTAGAGCTTGTAACCACCCTGCTTCCAGTTCTCGTTCCGCTCGTCGACGGTGGTGCCGAGGAACTCGAAATCAGGAACACTCTTGACCACATAATCGCAGAACCACTTGGCGTAGGTGTTGGCAGCGATGCAACCGTTGTTGGGCGCAGACGGAACTACGGTCTCTTCATCTACCGGGATCGCAACGGCTTCGTCGTACTGTTCGCGGTCGATCGATCCGACATCGAGCATTGCGGTGAGAATGACGTCACGACGATCTTGGTTAGCTGCAAAATACTCGGGATCAGAGAGGTTGCGGATACTGGGTTCCTGCACGATGGCCACGAGGCTCGCCGCTTGCTCAAGAGTCAGGTCCTTCGCGTCAACGCTGTAATAGCGCTGGGCTGCGGCTTGAATTCCATAGGTAGCGTTGCCGAAGTTCGCGATGTTGAGGTACGCCGTCAGGATTTCCTTCTTCGTGTACCGCTTCTCAAGACCGATTGCGAGCTTCATCTCTTTGAGCTTGCGATCGAAGGAGGTGCGGACAGCGTCCTCGTAGGCGGCCTTGCGCTCGTCTTCGTTCGCTAGGGATTCCGCTTGAGAAATGTAGGTGTTTTTGACGAGCTGCATCGTGAGGGTGGATGCACCGCTCTCGATTCCCGAGGACACTACATTGCCGACGGCAGCACGAACGAGCGAGGTGAGGTCGACGCCGCCGTGCTCGAAGAAGCGGCGGTCTTCGCCGGCAACTACGGCATCAATCGCGTACTGCGAGATCTCGTCATAGCTGACCTCTTGACGGTTCTGATCGTAAATCGTTGCGATTTGGAAGTATCCGTCGACGCTGCCCCTGCCGGTGTATTTCGCGTAAATAGCGTTGCGCTCGGGCTGCTGGTCGATTTCGAGGTAATCGGGGAGTCCATCGAAGATGCCGATGGTACTGGAAGCGGTGATGCCGGTGACGGCGAGCGCGGGCGCAACCATGGCGGTAACGAGCACACCAGAGAGGGCGCTGAAGCCGATCAATCCGGCGATAGCCGAGAAGATGCCGCGACGCGGAGTTTTTAGGGCAGACATATGATCAACAGTAGGGGATTATTGATAACGCCATGCTGAACGGGAGCCGCAAATATGCCTAAATGGGAGTACCTCACCACACCACTGATGGTGCACAATTCCACCGCGATCCTCAATAACTGGGGTTCCGAAGGGTGGGAACTTGTGCAGGTCGGTACCGGCCCTGAAGGGGGCCCGGTCGCTTATTTCAAACGGATCAAGGAAGAGAACAACTAAATGTCGCAGCTCGATGAACGGCTCGCAGAACTCGGCCTGAGCGTCCCAGAAACCTCAAAGCCCCTCGCTGCCTACTTGCCAGCGATGGTTTCGGGAAATCTTGTCTACACGGCCGGCCAGCTGCCCATGGTCGACGGCGCTCTTCCTGCGACCGGCAAAGTCGGCGCTGAAGTGGATGCTGCTGATGCCCACGAATACGCCAAGACCTGTGTCTTGAACGGCCTCGCTGCGGCCAAGGGCGCTATCGGATCGCTCGACCGCATCACGCGCGTCGTCAAGGTTGTCGGTTTCGTTGCCTCCGACCCGAGTTTTACCGGCCAGCCCGGAGTCATCAACGGAGCATCTGAGCTTCTTGTTGAAATCTTCGGTGAGATGGGAAAGCACGCCCGCAGCGCTGTTGGCGTTGCTGTTCTGCCCCTCGACGCTCCGGTTGAAGTCGAGTTCGTATTCGAGTTCGCGTGATCGAAGTGTGGTCCTCCGGTCAAGCCGGAGAGAACGCGCCGCTGCGCCCGCTAGACCTCGGTCTGTGGGATGCGGCGCACAGCGGAGTAACGCTTCAGGCTCGTCGCCTCGTGCAAGACAGCCGAGAGGCGGGTGCGGATGACGTGTTCGTGGCCATCGGTACGAGTGCGTCGTCGGCTCTGCCGTACATTGACGCCGCTATCGCCCAGGGTGCCGTAGCGGTACTGGTGGACGCGAAGGCGGCCGAGGGCGTTGAGCTTGATGAGCGTGTGTATGCCATTGCGAACCTGCGCGACGTCGTCGGGGTTCAGGCGGATGCCTTTCTGGGGCATCCCTCTGCAGCCATGGCGATGGTCGGCATCACGGGAACCAACGGCAAGACCTCGACTGCGCACTTATTGACGCAGGCTTGGGCTCAGCTCGGTACGAGTTCGGCCACGATCGGCACGCTCGGTGCTGGAATCACGGGTGAGCGTCGCATCAACATGGGCATGACAACGCCGCAAGTGACGGCTGTTCACCAGTTCTTGGATGACTTCAACCGTGCCGGCGTGAAGAACGTCGCCATGGAGGTCAGCTCCCACGCGCTCGAACAGCGCCGGGTCGATGGGGTTGCCTTCGGCATCGTGGCGTTCACGAACTTCACGCGCGACCACCTCGACTATCACGGGTCGATGGAGGAGTACGCGGCACAAAAGGCCAAGATTTTCACGCTGCCGGGCATCCAGACGGCGCTGTTGAACCTTGACGACGCGGCTGCGCTCAATCACTTTCACCACACGGTTCCGGCCGGAGTGCGTGCGATCGGAATGAGCTCGCGGGGTCACTCCGAAGCAAGTGTTCGTGCGGAC
The DNA here is from genome assembly GCF_059767345.1 of Salinibacterium sp. VpJ6. NCBI lineage: Bacteria > Bacillati > Actinomycetota > Actinomycetes > Micrococcales > Microbacteriaceae > Salinibacterium > Salinibacterium sp. VpJ6. Next base: position 37,914 of record NZ_JBSOQL010000004.1, on the reverse strand, counting down.
AATGTGCAGCTCACGACCGAGGGTCTCGAGTTCGATCTCGTGATCGAGGGCGAGAGTCACCACCTCGCGAGCGGCCTTATCGGGCGCTTCAACGTAGACAACCTGCTCACGTGCGCCACGGTGCTGTGGGCGCAAGGTGTCGAGCCGCGAAAGATCGCCGAGGTGTTGGCTCCGCTGCAGCCGGTGCTGGGTCGCATGACTCGCATCCGCGAAAACGACCAACTGCCGTTGGTGGTCGTGGATGCTGGGCACACCCCTGACGCCGTGCAACAGGCCGTGACGGCTCTACGCGAATCGGGCCACGCTCGCATCGTGACCGTTTTCGGAGCCACGGGCGACCGCGATCCGGGCAAGCGGCCCGAAATGGCACGCATCGTGGAAGAAGCCTCCGACGTGATCGTGGTCACGGACGACGACGTGCACAACGAAGACGGCGACCAGATCGTGGCGCACATTCGGGCTGGGTTCGAGCATCCGGAGCGAGTTGTGGAGATCCGCGATCGGGCAACGGCTATCGCCTACGCGATTGACGCAGCGAACCCGGATGACGTGGTGCTCTTGCAGGGCAAGGGTCACGAACCGTACCAAATTGTCGGAAATGAGCGCGTGCCATTCAGTGACATCGATACCGCCATTCGCTTGCTCAAGGAGCGCGCGCAGTAGCGGAACGCAGCACTACCGCGTACCAACGTCGAAGGCCGGGCCCCCGTGAGGGGCCCGGCCTTCAGCGTTTCTGCGAGAGCTAGTTGAGTTTGTCGGAGATGATCTGCATCACCGTGGTGTCAGCGAGCGTGGTGGTGTCACCGATCTCGCGACCTTCAGCGACATCCTGCAGCAGGCGGCGCATGATCTTGCCCGACCGCGTCTTGGGTAGCTCCGAGACGATGAAGATTTCACGGGGGCGTGCGATCGCGCCGATCTCCTTCGCGACATGCTGACGCAACAGCGCGCTCGCTTCGGCGGCAGTCTGCGCGTGCTCCTGGTTCGACTTGAGAATCACGAAGGCCACGACGGCTTGACCGGTCGCCTCATCCGCCGCTCCCACCACGGCGGCTTCAGCCACGATGGGGTTAGAGACGAGAGCGGACTCGATTTCTGTCGTCGAAAGGCGGTGGCCGGAGACGTTCATGACGTCATCCACCCGGCCGAGCAGCCAAATGTCGCCATCCTCGTCAACGTGAGCACCGTCGCCGGCGAAGTACTGTTCGCCATCGAGCTGTGGGAACTTCGACCAGTACGTCTCCTTGAAGCGTTCGGGGTCGCCCCAAATGCCGCGCAGCATGGCAGGCCACGGCTCGGAAACAACCAGCAGTCCACCGTTGGGCGGGTCAACGCGCGTGCCGTCTTCACCCAGGATGTCGATCTTGATTCCCGGGATGGGAACCTGTGCCGAACCCGGCTTCAACGTTGTGAGGCCGGGCAGCGCCGCAACCATGATGGCGCCGGTTTCGGTCTGCCACCACGTGTCAACGATGGGAGCTGAACCGCCACCGATCACATCGCGATACCAAATCCACGCTTCGGGGTTGATGGGCTCGCCCACCGAGCCCAGCACGCGAATCGAGCTGAGGTCATACTGCTCCGGAATCTGACGCCCGGCCTTCATGAACGAACGGATGGCGGTGGGCGCCGTGTAGAAAATGCTCACCCCGAACTTCTGGATGATCTCCCACCAGCGGCCCGGGTTCGGGGCGTCGGGGGTTCCCTCGTACAGCACCTGAGTGGCACCGTTCGCGAGGGGACCATAGGTCACGTAGGTGTGGCCGGTGATCCACCCGACATCTGCCGTGCACCAGTACACATCGGTTTCTGGCTTGAGGTCGAAGACGTTCTTGTGGGTGAATGCAGCCTGCGTGAGGTAGCCACCACTGGTGTGCAGGATGCCCTTCGGCTTGCCCGTCGTGCCCGAGGTGTAGAGCACAAAGAGAGGGTTCTCGGCGGGGAACGCTTGCGCCTCGTGCTCGGGCTCCGCTGCCTCGATCTGATCGTGCCACCACAGGTCGCGACCCTCGGTCCACTCCACATCGTTCTCGCCGCGCCCCACGACCAACACATTCGTGACGGTGGATTCCCCGTTGGCGAGTGCGGCATCCACTGCCGCTTTGAGCGGGAAGACCTTGCCCTTGCGCCAGCCACCATCGGCGGTGACAACAAGTTTGGCGCTCGCGTCGTCGATGCGGCTGCGCAGGCTCTCGGCGCTGAAGCCACCGAAAACTACGGAGTGAGCGGCACCGAGGCGAACCGTCGCCAGCATCGCGATGACGGCTTCGGGAACGAGGGGCATGTAGATGGCGACAACGTCACCCTGGCCCACTCCTAGGGCAGCCATGGCATTGGCTGCGCGCTTGACCTCGGCGGTCAGTTCGGCGTACGTAATGCTGCGGCTATCGCCGGGCTCACCCTCCCAATGGATGGCGACGCGGTCACCGTTGCCGGCGAGCACGTGGCGGTCGAGGCAGTTGTAGGCGACATTGAGTTCACCATCGGCAAACCACTTGGCGAAGGGCGGGGTAGACCAATCGAGTGTTTCTGTGAATGGCTTGTGCCAGTGCACATACTCGCGAGCTTTGTCAGCCCAAAACTCTAGACGGTCTTCTTTCGCGGCGCTGTAGAGATCGGCGCTCGCTTCGGAGCTGGAAGAAAAGGCCTCTGACGGGGCAAAACGTCGTGATTCATGCAAAAGACTGTCAATAGAATTACTGGTCATTTGATCCTCTTCGATCGTGTGATTGCGGTTCTCGATCACATGCTTTCTGAAAGTATTCCACCGATTCTAGAACCTCCGTTGCGCGCCCATACCGTTGCGTTACACTGAAAGTCGCTGGGCGCAAGTTCAGCAAGCGGCCAATACGATTCCCCCCAATCGTCGGCCGCTGTGGCGGCGCCCTTTCCCCCCACTGGGCGCCGCCCCTCTCTCGTTAACGGGTGCTTTTTCCCGGTGAAATTAGTGCGTTAACGAACGCAGGGGGCACCCGAAGGCGCCCCCTGCGTTCGTTCTCGTTATTAGACGATGGCTGCTTTCAGCTCTGCCGCTGCTGCAGCTGGGTCAGAGGCGCCGTAAATCGATCCGCCAGCCACAGCCACGGTCGCGCCTGCGCGCTGCACAGAGGCAATAGTGCTGGCGTTAATTCCGCCGGCGACAGAGAACGGCACTTTGGCAACTTCACCGTCGTTGAGAAGGGTCTGGAAGGTGAAGCCGGGCTCAGCCTGCTCGTCGAGGCCGGCGTGCATCTCGACAAATACTGCGCCGAGTGCCGTGACCTCTTTGGCGCGAGCCACCTTGTCGGCGACGCCGATCAGGTCGACCACGATTCCCTTGTTGTGTGCTTTCGCTGCCTTCACGGCGCCGGTGATGGTGCTGTCGCCAGCCGCACCGAGAACGGTGACATAGTCGGCGCCGGCAGCGAACGCCATGTCTGCTTCGAGCTCACCAGCATCCATGGTCTTGAGGTCGGCGAAGACTAGCTTGTCGGGGTGGGCATCCTTGATTGCTCGAATGGCGCTGAGGCCCTCGTGCTTGACGAGCGGGGTGCCCAATTCGAGGATGTCGACGTACGGGGCGACTTGAGCGGCCAGCGTGAGCGCGGCGTCGGTGGTGAGTACATCCATTGCAACTTGAAGCTTCATAATTTTCTCTTTCATTGGGGAGGGTGAGGAGTGGAGGTCGATAAGGGAGAGGTGTTACGGCTACTCGAGGTTGGCGTGGCGTGGCCACAACTCTTCGGCAGTGGCGCCGGAGTTCTTCCACATCACGTGGAACATCGCGTCGCCCAGCAGCAGTACCGCTTGCTCGAATAGACCACCGGAGTATTGGGCAGACACCGTGGCGCCATGGTCTTGCTTCTGCGCCGCCGGCACGGTGATCGTCACTGCAGCGATAGTCGCCAAGGCGGATGCCGGGGCCGTGGTGACCGCGATAATCTGCGCGCCTGCAGCGGCGGCTGTTGTCGCGGAGCGCACGACTCCCGCCGTGGTTCCCGAGCCGCTTGCGGCTAACAGCACGTCGCCGGCGGCGATTGCCGGGGTTGTTGCCTCGCCCACAACGTGCACGGTCAGGCCGAGGTGCATGAGGCGCATCGCGAGCATCCGTAGAGCAAGGCCCGAGCGACCGCCGCCGAGCACGAACACACGATCGGCAGACTCCAGAAGGGAGATTGTTTTGTTGACCGCAGGCGCGCTGTCCTCGACGATCTTCGTGCTCATCGCGATGTTTTCATCAATGATCTGGGGGAGTGCGGTCGAAATGGTGAAGGGGGAGTCGTCGCGAGCCATTACTCCACCGTGCCACCCTTTGGAGTGGTGACCAGCCCACCTTTCGGCCGGTTTTTGCTACCCGAACGGGTAGGTGGCGCCTAGAATGAGGGATGCCCTCCGCTGCTCCGGTGCCCTCCGTTCCGCTCATTGACGCCGTTTACTCCGTGGTCTCGAGCCCGTTGCTGCAGATTGCCAGTAGCTTCTCGGCGGTGCTTGCGCCGCTCGTGGCTCACACTTCGCTGTTGATTTTCACGGAAGACTGCACGGGCCGTCCGCAAAAGAAAGCGGGAGACCCGGCGATTACCGATCATGTGAGCATTGCCGAGCTGGATAGTGTGCGCGCTGAAGTCGCGGCAGTGGGGCATCCAGCGTGGGGGCTTTCGGTCAAGGTCGCGCGTCAGGAGCGGCCCGCAGCGGTGTGGATTGCGCCCACGGGTGCCTTGCTCGTGCTGACGGATCCCGTTCTTGCGAATAGTTCCACGGCACAGGACGAAGCGCTCGCGACCATCGGCTCGCTCTGGCGACTCGTTGCGGTGAGCATCCAGCAGCAGGTCGCGGTTGCAAGCCCCGACTATTTGCGGGACTCACGCATGGCATCGCAAGACCGCGCTCAGGTGATCGCGGATCTCACCGATGCTCACTCCACGACACTGGAACAGTTGCTCACGACGTTGCGTTCGCGTGATGCTGCGGATTCCACTGCCCGCCAGGAGGCGACCGAACTTGCGGTTGGCGCCTTGGTGCGTCTGCGCGCGGTGTCGGAGAGGGATCGCCGGTTAGCCGAGGAGCCGGTGGCAAAAGCGTTCGAGCGGCTCAGAGCAGACCTACGCCCGCTCGTGAGGTTTGGAGAGTGCGACGTTCAGTTCGTTGATCCTCCGGAAAACGGGCGTGCCTTACCCGGTGAGGTTGCGCACGCAGGGCGCGCTATAGTTCGCGGCGCGGTGCAGTCATTGGTCAATCAGCCGGGAGTCGCGCGTCTGCGCGTGCAGTGGGATTGCGATGGCGAGAATCTGCTGATTGGAATTCGGGATGACGGGCCCGGCACGGTGTCTCTTGACGATCCTGCGGTGCGGCAGCTCAGTGAACGCGCGATTGCCCTCAATGGGCGGCTGGCCGTCAGCGGCACGGAAGGGTGGGGATCGGAGATGGCTGTCGTGCTGCCGCTCAGTGCGGAGGGGTTCGACCGTTCCCCGCAAGCACAGTGGCAGGTGACCGACCGCGAGAATGACGTTCTCGAGCTGCTCGCATCCGGAGCTCGCAACAAAACTATCGCCCACTCGCTCTCGATCAGCGAGAACACCGTGAAATTTCACGTGGCAAATCTCTTGCGTAAAGCCGGGGTTTCAAATCGGGCGGAGTTGGTTTCGGCCTACCGTTGAGGCTGAGCGCGGCAGCGCGGCTGGGAATGCGCTGCGCACTCGTGGGATTACTTTGTGCACAAATTGTTGGTGTGCAAAGCTTGCACAATGGATGACGATCAGAGCACGGAAGAGCAAGGCCCCTCCGCGCTCGACAGCATGCTCTGCTTCGGGCTCTACGCAGCGGCTCGAGCCATGAATCGTCGGTACACAACGCTGCTAGCGCCGTGGGGGCTCACGTATCCGCAGTATCTGGTTCTCATTGTGTTGTGGGAGCAACCAACGGTCACTATTAGCGAGATCGCGGACAAGCTGATGCTCGACCTCGGCACCACATCGCCTCTCGTCAAACGACTTGACGAGCGCGGCTTTCTTTCCCGAGAGCGGTCCATTTCAGACGAGCGCCGTGTAGTCGTCCGCGCCACGGAACAAGGCCTCGCCATGCGCGAGCAATTGGCGCACATTCCCGCGTGCATCGCTGACGCCACGAACATCACTTTTCCCGAATTTACGTCGACGTTGTCGACACTGCACAACGTCACCTCACACCTCTCCACCGCATCCGCAGCTGGAGACGATGTCATTGAAAGGCAGAACTAATGGAAGCTCTCTACACCGCAGAAGCACTCTCGACCGGCGCGGGCCGTAACGGACATGTGAAGACAACATCCGGCATCGTCGACCTCGATCTAGCGATGCCCACGGCGATGGGGGGATCAGGTAACGGATCGAACCCTGAAGAGCTTTTCGCCGCCGGTTATGCCGCATGCTTCCACTCGGCACTTCAGCTCGTCGCCCGCAACCAGAAGGTGGCCATTGAGCACTCTTCCGTGGGCAGCGCAGTTCACTTGCTTCCCACCGATGACGGCGGCTTCAAGCTCGCCGTAACTCTCGAAGTAATCATCCCCGACCTTGCCGCCGACCAGGCACAAGCGCTCGCGGATGCCGCCCACCAGGTATGCCCATACTCCAACGCAACGCGCGGCAACATCGAGGTCACCATCACGGTCGCTCAGGACTAGCGTGCGGTGATCTCCGTGTGATCGCTCGGCGGTCGCGGAGGTCTCGCGTGACCCAAGCACTCCTCCTCCCCAACGGCGAGGGGGCGTGTTTTGTTACGCGCACCACAGCTTCCCTGCTCCCGGCGCGGAGGACTCTCTAGCGTGGCGGGGTGACTGACACTTCGCGCCTGCCTGCCCCTGCCCCTGCCCCTGTTCCTTTCGTCGCCCGTCGATTGCTTACCGCCGAACCCGACAGTGTTGAAAGCGCGCGACACCGCAGCGGCGTTGGGGTGGGGGCGGCGGTGCTGCGGTCTGTAGCGGCGTCGGGCGCAGCCGCCGCGTCTGTCAGTGCACTGCACGACTTCGGTCCACTAGCGCCCTACGTGGGGCGCCCCAACACCACCGACGTCTTCGTCAACGGCGCTCACAACGTCTGGATCGACCGCGGCGGTGGCCTTGAACCCGTCGGGGACGTCGGCATGACCGAGGCCGACCTGCGCGCGCTCGCCGTCCGTCTCATCAGCCTCGGTGGCCGACACATCGACGAAGCGACCCCGTGCGTGGATGTTCGGCTCACCGGTGGGGTGAGGGTGCACGCCGTGCTGCCTCCCATCTCCGCGAACGGCACCTTGCTCTCGATCCGAGTTCCCAGCCGCGAACCATTCGGGCTTACCGAGTTGGACTTCGCCGGGTTCTTCAACGACGTGCCTCGCGAACGCATTCAGTCGCTCATCGACCGGCGCGAGAACGTGCTTATCTCCGGTGCTTCGGGGGCAGGAAAAACAACCTTCCTTGGAGCCTTCCTCGCCGCGGCTTCCCCCACCGAACGCATCGTCGCCATCGAAGACGTCGCCGAGCTTCGGGTCGACCATCCTCACTTTGTCTCCCTCGAGGCGCGCCAAGCCAACCTCGAAGGGGCCGGCGGCTATGGGCTCCCCACCCTCGTGCGCGAAGCCCTCCGAATGCGGCCCGACCGCCTCGTCGTCGGTGAATGCCGGGGCGCCGAAATTCGCGAACTGCTGAGTGCCCTCAACACTGGTCACGACGGCGGCGCGGGAACACTGCACACCAACTCACTGCGTGATGTGCCGAGCCGCCTCGAAGCGCTCGGGGCGCTCGCCGGACTCGATGCAAGCGCCATCGCCCGCCAAGCCGTGAGCGCCATCGGCGCCGTACTGCACATCGACCGCGTTGACGGTCGTCGCAGACTCACCCATCTCGGCCGGCTCGAACTCGACGCCAACGACCGCCTCACGATCGCCGAAATCGAATGAAAGCCCCACCCTCGCAACTGCCCGACGTTGCCAGCACCACCCAGCGTCTGGCCGTACTGCTGCACGCAGGCTTGACTCCCACTTCGGCATGGCAGCACGTTGCGCGCGGCCGCGCCGAGAGCAACGTAGCCGTGGCGGTAGCGGTGGAGAGCGGCGAACCGGGAGGGGCGCCAGAGCGCATCTTTCGGGCATCCGCGGGGCTTGCGGTGCTTGATCGGCAAGCGTGGAACTCTCTCGCTGCAGCGTGGTTTGTGGCCGCGCAAGTGGGAGCGCCGTTGGCTGGTGCGCTGCGTACTCAGGCGAGGGCATTGCGGATGCTCGTGCACAGCCAGCGCGAAGTGGCCACCGCTCTGGCTGCTCCGGTTTCCACCGCACGCATGGTTCTGGCGTTGCCGGCTGTGGGGCTCGTGTTTGGAGCGCTGCTCGGGTTCGACACTCTGGGCGTGCTGTTCACGACCCCGATCGGCTGGGGCTGTCTCGTCGTGGGCGGCGGGCTGATTCTCGTGGCCGTGCGATGGAACCGCAGGCTTGTTCGTTCGGCGACACCCGAGCGCGCGGCTCCGGGGCTCGAGTGCGAGCTGATGGCCGTCGCGGTGTCGGGTGGGGGTTCACTCGTTCAGGCACGCGCGATCGTGACGGCAGTACTCGAGCGGTTCGCGTTACCCGGAGACGGCGATCGCCTCGACGAAGTGCTGCAGCTTTCCCACGAGGCAGGCGTGCCCGCGGCTGAACTCTTGCGCGCCGAGGCTGACGAACTGCGGCTGACCGCCGATGCGGATGCCCGCGCTGCCGCTGCTGCGCTCTCGGTGCAGCTCATGCTTCCGCTCGGGCTGTGCGTGCTTCCCGCGTTCATGGTGCTCGGGGTGCTGCCGCTCATGGTGGCGGTTATCTCCTCCACCGTGGAGGGGTTCTAGCCATGTTCCCCACATCGGAAGCAACCGCACTTCGAGATCGCCGGGCTTGGCAGGCTGGAATCACTCGGCCGCAGACTGCGCACAGCGCACGAAGGAGTACCTCATGAACGACCCGCACCTCATCAACTTTCCCGCCCTCGAACCAGGTCGCGCACAGCGCTCGCGGCTTAACGCCACCACTTCGCTCTCGCGTAGCTTGCGCGTTCGTCTTCGCTCTGAGCGCGGTGCGGCCACCGCCGAATATGCGATCACGACTCTTGCCGCGGTCGGGTTTGCTGGCCTTCTCGCCGTCGTACTGCGCTCAGGAGAAGTGCGTGGCATGCTCACCGACATTGTGCGCAGTGCTCTTTCCATCCCGGCCTGAGCGCGGGCATCGCCACGCGCGTCAGCGAGCGATTGCGCGAAAGCAGGCGTCGGCGCTCGCACTCAGCATCGAGCGAGGCAGCGTCACCGCAGAGTTTGCGCTGGCAATGCCCGCCGTCGCTCTCGTGCTCGCGTGCTGCCTCAGTGGGGTCCAACTCGCCGGGCTGCAAGTTCGACTTCAGGATGCGGCAGCCGCGTCGGCACGCAGCCTGGCACGAGACGAAAGCTCCGGCACGGTCGCGGCCACGGCATCCGCCCTGGTCGCGTCAGCACGGCTCAGCTCCCACCAGCGCGACAATCTCGTGTGCGCGACCGTCACGGCTCCCGCGCGCAACGCGCTGCTGGGGCTCTTGCCCATCACGCTCAGCGCCAGCAGCTGTGCGCTCGCGGGAGGTAAATAGTGGTTACCGTGCACCACCGGGTGACCGGCGCGCGACGAGCGCTCCGGCTCCGCCTGCGCAACGACGATGGTGCAGGAACCCTGCTGATGGTCGGTCTCGTCGCGACCGTCATCGCCATCACCGCACTTGTCGTTCCCCTCTATTGGGCGCTCAGCGTTCGTCACGCCCTCGCCGCGGCAACGGATGCTGCGGCGCTCGCCGCCGCCGATACCGCGAGCGGGCTCGTGGCCGGCTACCCCTGCGACAACGCTGAACTGCTCGCACGCGTAAATGACGCCGATATAAAGGAGTGCACTGTAGATGGGCGTATCGTGACAGTTACCGCCAGTCGCCGCATCCTCGGCATACTGGTCACAACGAGCGCCACAGCAGGCCCACCCCCAACCGGGGCGAATTAGGCAAGTGAGCGGTCGGTGTGTGTATTGTGTCGCTGACAGTGGCGCTGCCACCGGTCTAGTGCGTCATCATCCAAGGAGTCCCGTGTCTGGCACCAAAAAACTTGTCATCGTTGAGTCGCCCACCAAGGCCAAGACGATCTCAAAGTACCTCGGTGACGACTACGAAGTGCTCTCCTCGGTCGGTCACATCCGCGACCTCGTCGAGCCCCGCAATCTGCCGGCCGAGCTCAAAAAGGGTTCGCTCGGCAAATTCTCAGTTGACGTCGACAATGGCTTCGAGCCGTACTACGTCGTCTCTGACGCCAAGAAGAAAACCGTCAGCGAACTGAAGAAAGCGCTCAGCGGAGCGAACGAACTCTTCCTCGCAACTGATGAGGACCGCGAGGGTGAGGCCATCGCGTGGCACCTGCTTCAAGTGCTGAAGCCCAAGGTCCCCGTCAAGCGCATGGTGTTCCACGAAATCACCGAAGACGCCATCGAAGCGGCCATCAACAACACTCGCGACGTCGACACCGCGCTCGTTGACGCTCAAGAAACCCGCCGCATCCTCGACCGTCTCTACGGCTACGAAATCTCGCCAGTGCTCTGGCGCAAGGTCGGCCCCGGGCTCTCCGCTGGCCGCGTGCAGTCCGCCGCTACTCGCCTCGTCGTCGAACGCGAACGCGAACGTCTCGCCTTCATCACCGCCAACTACTGGGACCTCATCGCCCAGCTTTCGCCCGACAGCGAAACCAACGGCTTCGAATCCAAGCTCGTACGCCTCGACGGCAAGCGCGTTGCTGCCGGTCGCGACTTTGACGACCGTGGAAACCTCAAGGGTGAAGCAGTAGCTCTCGATGAGAAGGCTGCTCAAGCGCTCGCAGACGCCCTGCGGATGCCGAGCACCACCATCACCGTGAAAACGGTCGAGACCAAGCCCTACACGCGTCGCCCCGCAGCACCCTTCACGACCTCAACGCTGCAGCAGGAGGCCGGCCGCAAGCTGCGCTACTCCGCCCGCCAGACCATGAGCGTTGCCCAGTCGCTGTACGAAAACGGTTACATCACCTATATGCGAACCGACTCCTCGTCGCTCTCGCAGCAGGCCATCACCGCCGCTCGCACCCAAGCCGTTGCCCTCTACGGTGCTGACGCTGTGCCCGACAAGCCCCGCGTCTACGCCAGCAAGAGCAAGAACGCTCAAGAGGCCCACGAAGCTATTCGCCCCTCGGGAGACACCTTCCGCACGCCGAGCGAACTTCAGTCAACGCTGCGCGGAAACGACTTCAAGCTCTACGAACTCATCTGGAAGCGCACCGTCGCCTCGCAGATGGCTGATGCCAAGGGTTCAACGGCATCCATCACGATCGCTGCCGGCGAAGCTCCCGTTGCCGAATTCTCGGCCAGCGGAACCATCATCACCTTCCGCGGCTTCATGCAGGCCTACGAAGAAGGCCAAGACGAAGAGCGTAACGCCACCGCTGAGCCCAAGGAAGCGAAACTGCCTCCGCTCAAGGAAGGCCAAACCCTCACCCTTCTCGACATCGAAGCTAAGGGTCACGAGACCAGCCCGCCCCCGCGCTACACCGAAGCAAGCCTCGTCAAGAAGCTTGAAGAACTCGGCATTGGTCGCCCGTCGACGTACGCCTCGATCATCTCGACGATCATCGACCGCGGTTACATCACGCCGCGCGGCCAGGCACTCGTGCCCAACTGGATTGCGTTCTCCGTGATCCGTTTGCTCGAAGAATACTTCGGCGACCTCGTTCAGTACGACTTCACCGCGGGCATGGAAGATGACCTCGACCGCATCGCGGGAGGAACCCAGAACCGCGTTGAGTGGCTGCAATCGTTCTACTTCGGCGACGACAAATACCGGGGCCTGCGCACCGTCATCGACAACCTCGGCGAGATCGATGCCAAGGAAATCAACTCGATGAAGCTGTCGGATGACGTGACCCTGCGCATTGGAAAGTACGGCCCGTACCTGGAGACCCCCAGTGACGACCCGGAGAAGCCGCGCCGGGTCAACATTCCCGAAGCGCTTGCGCCTGACGAGCTCACCATCGCCAAGGCAGTCGAACTCATCGAAGCGCCCGTCATCGGCGACCGCGTCATTGGCGTCAACCCCGAAAACGGCAAAGAGATCGTCGCGAAGGATGGCCGTTTTGGCCCGTACGTGACCGAACTTGAGCCAGAATCCGAGCCCGTTCCGGAGCCCGTCGAAGAGATCGACCCCAAGACCGGCGAAGTGAAGAAGGCCAAGAAGCCGAAGAAGGTTGCTGCGGTCAAGCCGCGTACGGCATCCATTTTCAAAACGATGGACCTCGACACGGTTGACCTCGACACCGCGCTCAAGCTGCTCAGCTTGCCCCGCGTGGTGGGCGTAGACCCCGAGTCTGGCGCCGAGATTACGGCCCAAAACGGTCGCTACGGCCCCTACTTGAAGAAGGGCACCGACACCCGTTCGTTGCCAAGCGAAGACCTGATCTTCGACATCGATGTAGCCGGAGCCGTCGAGCTCTACGCCCAGCCCAAGTACGGCAACCGCGCAGCATCCAGTGCTCTGAAAGAGTTCGACGCTGACCCGGTGAGCGAGAAGCCGATCAAGATCAAGGACGGCCGGTTCGGTGCATACGTAACCGACGGCACCACCAACGCCACCATCCCGCGCGGCGAGACCGTGGAAGACGTGGACTTCGAACGCGCCGTTCAACTGCTCGCTGACAAGCGCGCCAAGGGGCCGGTCAAGCGCAAGACGGCAGCGAAGAAGCCGGCAGCGAAGAAGCCCGCGGCGAAGAAGCCGGCAGCTAAGAAGCCCGCGGCCAAGAAACCTGCTGCGAAGAAGCCAGCGGCCAAGACCACGGCAGCTAAGACCACGGCAGCTAAGGCGACGGCGGCGAAGTCTGCGGCAGCGAAGACCACCGCGGCTAAGACGACGGCGGCCAAAAAGCCCGCAGCCAAGAAGCCGGCAGCAGCTAAGCCTGCCGCTAAGGCTTCAGCGTCGGCCGCTCCCGAAGCGGAGTAGCGTGCCCGGGCTCTTCATCACTCTCGAGGGCGGCGACGGCGTGGGCAAGACCACTCAGTCGCAGCTTCTTGTCGATTGGCTTACCGAAGCGGGGCACACCGTTGTGGTGACCCGTGAACCGGGTGGCTCCGATCTCGGACTCGAACTGCGCGAGATCGTGCTGCATCGCCGGGGCGATATGGACCCGCGCGCGGAAGCCCTCATCTATGCGGCCGACCGCGCTCACCACATCGCCACCGTCGTGCGCCCGGCGCTCGAACGCGGCGAGATTGTCGTGCAGGATCGCTACATCGACTCCTCGGAGGCGTATCAGGGTGCCGGGCGTGTGCTCGGCTCCGACGAAGTGCGCGAGCTGTCTCTCTGGGCAACCGACGGCCTTCTGCCCGACGTAACGGTGTTGCTCGACCTTGACCCCACCGACTCCCGCAAGCGGCTCGACAGCGCTCGCACTCGCTACGATCGCCTCGAAGCGGAGAAGCAAGAATTCCACACTCGAGTGCGCGACGCGTTCCTCGAACGTGCCGCCAAAGAGCCCGAACGTATCCTGGTGGTGGATGCCGCCCGCGAGATCAGCGAGATCGCTACGGCGATCCGTGAGCGCATCCAGAATCACCTCCCGCAACCCGCCTAGACTGGGCGCATGTCGTTGTGGGAAGGCCTAACGGGCCAAGCTGAAGCGATCGCCGTTCTTGAGGCTGCGGCCTCATCCTCGGCGTTGGGCAGCACCGGGGAATCGTCCATGACACACTCGTGGTTGATCACGGGGCCTCCCGGTTCGGGCCGCTCCAACATTGCCTACGCCTTTGCGGCGGCGCTGCTCGGTACGCGCGGCGACGAGACCGAAGAATCGGTCTACAAGCAAGTAGTCGCTCGCACGCATCCCGATCTCAGCGTGCTCAGCACCGAACGCGTCATCATCTCGATCGACGAAGTGCGCAAGCTCGTGGCCTCGTCGCAATTCTCGCCCTCGGTCGGCCACTACCGCGTCATGATCATTGAGGATGCCGACCGCATGGTCGAGCGCACCTCCAACGTTCTCCTGAAGGCGCTCGAAGAGCCACCGCCGCGCACCGTGTGGATTCTCTGTGCGCCCAGCGAAGCAGATCTCATTCCGACGATCCGCTCGCGCGTGCGCAGCGTTCGACTGCGCACCCCCGCCATCGAAGACGTGGCTCAACTGCTGCAGGACCGCGATGGCGTTGCCCCCGATATTGCCTTGCGTGCCGCGCGAGAAGCGCAAAGCCACATCGGCATGGCTCACCGCCTTGCTACCAACGCGGAGGCTCGCGAACGACGCGAACGGGCGCTCACTACCGTGCTCAACATCCGCACTGTTTCTGACGCCGTGATCGCAGCGACGTCGCTGCTTGAACTGTCGAAGGCGGATGCCGCAGCCATCACCGAAGAGAAAGATGCGCAGGAACGCGAAAGCGCCCTTCGCTCGCTCGGTGTCGCCCCCGGCGGAACAGTTCCTCCCGCCCTGCGCGTGCAACTCAAGAATCTCGAAGAAGACCAGAAGCGTCGCGCGACGCGAAGCCTGCGTGATGGCATCGACCGGATCATGGTCGACTTGTTGTCGCTGTACCGTGACATCTTGTTGACCCAGATCGGTGCGCCGGGAGAGCTCATTAACCTCAGCATTGTCGACAATCTCACGGCGGTCGCGAACCGCACGACGGCTCCGGCAACGCTGGCCATCATGGACGGTATCGCCGAGGCTCGTCGCCGCATCGAGAGCAATGTCGCCCCGGCGCTCGCGCTCGAAGCCATGCTCGTGAAGGTGGCTGTGTCGGGGCGTGGAGCATGAGCCGGCGCCGCACCCGCACTCGCGCTACCGCAGTGGTTGCCACTGCGCTCGCAACCTCGCTGCTGCTGAGCGGCTGTGTGTCATGGTTCTTCCCGCCCGAGTCATCGACCACCTCGACACCAACGGAAGAGGCCGTTGCGCCGAACCTCGAGAAGTTCTATCAGCAGGTGTTGGAGTGGAACAGCTGCGGTGACAACCTGCAGTGCGCCACCGCGATTGCGCCCGTTGATTGGGATGCTCCCGAGGGCGACACGATCGACCTGGCCCTGGTGCGTCAGACCGCGCGGGGTAACGATCGCATCGGTTCATTGCTCGTGAACCCCGGCGGTCCCGGCGGCTCCGGTTTCGACTTCATCGCGGACAGCGTGGATTACGCCACGAGTGAGGCGCTGCAGTCGCAGTTCGACGTGGTCGGTTTCGACCCTCGTGGGGTCAACCGTTCAACGCCGGTGTCGTGTTACTCCGACCCTGCTGAACTTGATGAGTACATTTACGGCATCACGCCGGGGGAGAAGGGCAGCGACGAGTGGATCGCCGCCGCCACTGAAGCTTCGGCCCAGTTCGCTCAGCGCTGTAGCGAAGAGACGGGCCCGCTCCTAGGCTTCGTTGACACCCCGAGTGCTGCTCGTGACCTCGACATGCTGCGTGCCGCTCTCGGCGATACGACGCTTAACTTCTTGGGCTACTCCTACGGCACTTTGCTCGGTCAGGTGTACGCCGAATTGTTCCCCGAGAAGACGGGGCGACTCGTTCTCGACGGAGCGGTCGACCCCGCGGCATCCGAATTTGAAGCAACGAAGGCGCAGGCTCAAGGCTTTGAAGGTGCATTGGATGCGTTCCTTGAGGATTGTGCCAGCGCAAGCGATTGTCCCTTCACCGGGTCCGTTGACCAATCGCGCACCACGATCCGCACTCTGCTCGACCGCCTCGACAAGAGCCCGCTCACGAACGCTGACGGCCGCAAGCTCGGCAGCGGCACCATGTTCACGGCGATCATCCTGCCGCTGTATAGCCAATCCAACTGGGCGTACCTGCGCCAGCTCTTTACGACCGTGATGCAGGGCGATGCGTCGATCGCGTTCGACCTTGCCGACAACTACAACGGCCGTACTGCCGATGGCACCTATGCCGAGAATCAAACCGAAGCGTTCATAGCCATCAACTGTTTGGATGCCCGCGAGCCCGCCGACAACGAACGCATGCGTGAGCAGGCTGCCGAGCTGGCGCTCGCGGCTCCCATCTTTGGTCCGCAGATGTCGTATGGCGACCCCGGTTGCGCGAACTGGCCGGTGGAGGCGAAGCGTGACCGCACCGCGATCGCGGCTCCGGGTGCCGCAGACATGCTCGTGATCGGCACCACGAACGACCCCGCTACGCCCTACGAATGGGCGGTGACGGTGGCCGACAATCTCGATACTGGCCACCTCATCACCTACAACGGTGAGGGCCACACGGCGTACAACAAATCCAACGAGTGCGTGAATAGCGCGGTGGAAGACTTTCTCCTCAGGGGAGAGGTTCCGGCCAACGACCCGAACTGCTAACCGCTAGGCTCGGGCCGTGAACTACATCGCTGCTGCCCCCGCTTCTCGCGCTCGCAGGCTCGCCCTCGTGGTGCCAGCTCTCGCTCTCACCCTGCTGCTGAGCGGGTGCGTGAACCTGCTGAACAACTTTCCGGGCGAGCGTTCGCAGCCGACAGGGGAGACCGTTTCGGCTGAACTCGCTCCCTACTACGAGCAAATTCTGACGTGGGTTGACTGCGGCGATGGCGCTCAGTGCGCCACGGCGATTGCCCCGATGGATTGGGCGAACCCGTCGCCGGAGACCGACATCGAGATTGTTATGGCTCGACATGAGGCCACCGGAGAGAGCATGGGGTCGCTGTTCGTGAATCCAGGTGGGCCGGGTGCCTCTGGCTTCGATCTCATTCACGATGACGTCGATTTTGCGGTGAGTTCGAACCTTCGCGAAAACTATGACGTGATCGGCTGGGACCCTCGCGGTGTTGGTCGCTCGACTCCCGTGACGTGCCTCGACGATGATGGCCTCGATGAGTTCATCTTCGGCATTCCGGAGGCTGCTGTGGGCAGCGATGAGTGGCTCGCCACGAGCGAGCAGGCGGCGATTGACTTCGGCCAGGCTTGCCTCGAGAACACTGGACCGGTGTTGCAGTTCATCGATACGCAGAGCACTGTGCACGATCTCGACATGCTGCGTGCGATCGTCGGCGACGAGAAGCTGCAGTATCTGGGTTACTCCTATGGCAGCGACATCGGTTCGTATTACATCGAGAACTTTCCCCAGAATGTGGGCCGCATCGTGCTCGACGGCGCGACCGATTCTTCTATTTCCGTATTCGAGGTAGGGCTGGTTCAGTCGGCGGGGTTCCAGCGCGCTCTGGAGAACTATCTCGAGGCGTGCCCCGAGATGTTCGACGATTGCCCGTTCACTGGTGGGGTGGATGCCGCGTTGACGACGATCCGGGAACTTTACGATCGCTACGACGCCAACCCGATCCCGGGTGCCGACGGTCGCATGATGGATGCTGGCGTGCTCGACATCGCCATGAGCACGGCTCTTTACTCTCAGGATTCCTGGCCGTTCCTCAACGACCTTTATTCCGAAGCGGCACGCGGCGAGACCGACACCGCGTTCTTCCTTGCTGACTTCTATTACAGCCGGGATGTTGACGGAACCTACGCCGACAACTCGCTTGAAGCGTTCATCGCTATCTATTGCGTTGATTATCCCGTAGAAACTGATCCGGCAGTGCTTATCGAGCAGCAGAAGCTGATGCAGGCGGCTTCGCCGGCGACGTATCGTGACTTCCCGCCGACCGGTGACCTCACGTGCATCAACTGGCCGTACCAATACAGTGGGCCAGAGATCACTGAGCTCACGGGAGAGGGTGCCCCGCCCGTTCTCATCATCTCCACGACCGGTGACGCGGCAACGCCCTACGAGTGGGGCGTCGCGCTCAGCGAACAGCTGCAGAGCGCTCAGTTGATCACCTACAACGGTGAGGGCCACACTGCCTACAACGGTGGTGTGGGCTGCGTGGATGGCGCGGTTGACGCGTATTTCATCAACGGAGTGGTGCCCAATGACGACCCGAATTGCGGCGCATAAGCCTGAGTTCGTCGAGTGGGTCATGGAACCCCAAAACTTCGGCTAAGCTTTCATGCTGTGCCTCATGAAAATGTGGCCGGCCGCCTTAGCTCAGTCGGTAGAGCATCTCACTCGTAATGAGAAGGTCATCAGTTCGATTCTGATAGGCGGCTCCGTTCTCCGCATGCGTTTCGCCAACGCTTCCTTCCCTGGTCTCCGTTTGACGTGAGATATGCTCGGCGAATGGTCATCCGTCGCGGCAGTCGATTCGCGGTGCTTCTTGCGCTCGTTTCGATAATGGCAGCGTGTGTTCCGGCGTCCTCGGGTGGCCGCGTTGCCCAAGCCCAGTCGGTTGTGTCGGAAATCGTGCGCACGATCGGCGTCGAGCGCCATGACGACATCGATGGCTTCGCGCGTTCCGCCGTCGAGCTCATCGCTTCTCTGCCGGGCGACAACGTCACGTTGGTGGGCATCTTTGCGATGAAACAAGAGAATGCTGATGCCCCTTTCGGAGCGCTTATTTTTCACGTTCAGTACGACGCCGTACAGAGCGGAAAACACTACATCGATGCTTTCGACGGGTGTTACGAAGCCGAGTTCAATGGATTCGGAGCTACCGACTACTGGGTGTTCAACGGCGATGCCGATCCTGGCGGCGTACGGTGCCCGGATAATCCCGTTGCCGTGACGCCGCTCGTAGACAGCTCGACGGTTTTCGTCGTCGCACCCAATGCCGAAGAGATAGCGGTGCGGGTTCTGTCGGAGCTCACCGACGAATCTCGAGCAGACGCGGATGAGCTCGCACAACGCATCGAGGTGCTCCTTGATCAACCGTCGGGACCATTCGAGCAGCTAGCGCTGCCCACCGTGGCCGTCGACGACCGCGGTATTGGTGTTGCAATGGGGTCGACGCCTCACGACTGCGTGCTCGTAGCACGCGTTGATGGCGAAGTTTCACGAGTGCGACCTGCGCCGATCCAGCTCGAACGGGGAGAACTGGGGTGTCGGCCAGGCACCGCGATCACGGATCCGGAGCAGTTGCGCTCGCCGCACTAAGGCAAGTGGGTGCTACGTGCCGTCTTCAGCTACTCGCCAGGGTCAACGGTGCGTTTGTTGGCAACCATCGTGACGATCAGGCCGACAGAGAAGGAGCCGAGAGCGATGCCAACTACGAGCAGTAGGTCTGCGCCGATGACGTGGGCGACGGTGCCTGCGGCGATCGACAGCACGAAGATGGTGCTGTACTGATCGGTTGCAAGCTCCGGCACCACCACCCCCAAAGAGTTAGATTTCCTCAAGTATCGACCTCTTGATGGCGATATGCAAACGCCCTGCAGCTGGGATTATTCGAAGCCGCGAATGGGACCCTCTCGAACTCTCGAAAAACTCAATTTCGGGCCACAGGGGTGTCCCCCAAACAGAGGATAGACCCGTCACCCAGACCCCCCATTAACGGGTATTTCCGCATGTTTCCGGGGTTTTTCCCTTGTTTAACTGTGATTTCGCCCTTAGTTTTGGCAACAGGAAGCAGAGGGGTCTGCATCCTATTCATTCGTCTGGGGGGCGATTTTTTCATGGGGAGAGTTCCGTTTTTAACGGCCTTAGTAACCGTTGTAATAGTCGGAGTAGCACCGTTCGTCGGGGGAGGCGGACCAGGGCTCACGGAGAGCGCAACTGCTAACGCGACCGCACGTTCACCACTATTCGCATCGACGGCTACAGGCCCGGTCGAAGAAGAGCCCGACGTGGTGGCTGTAGCCAGCGTCGAACGCATCACAGAAGAGTCGCTTGCGGCCGAGTTGAAGGCTGAAGCTAAAGAGCTCGCAACTGACTCCGAGCACTTGGCTCAGAAGGCAGTGCCCAAGCCGAAGCCGATTGTTGTTGAATCGGTGACCGGTGGTTCCGCATCCGTCGAGCAGATTCGCGCTGCGTATGCGTCTGCCGGGCAAGCGTGCCCCAGCAACGTCGGTGGCGGAGTTCCCGGCGCACCGAGCCGCAGCTCTTCTCAGGGCGTTGCCGGAACCACCTCGGGTGACCTCTCATCGTTCGCCTACGCCTACAACTCGATTCGCGTCGCCAACTGCCTGCAGCCGATTCCCCTCTCGAACTTCCGCTACGACTCCTGCATGGAAGAGCGCTTGTTCTGGATGGCAGAGTCGCCCAGTTCGAACCCGCTCGACGGCTGGGGCCACAACGGCACCACTCGCTCTGACGGCGTCGCTGCTCGCGGTTGCGACGGAAACCTCGCAGGAGGTTCGGGAAACAGCGGCGCCACCGTCGCATCCAAATGGTGGGAATCCTATTCTCACCGCGCTTCGCTTTACCGCCCCGGTGCCAGCACCGGCGGCGTTTGCATCGCTTTGGCCATGACCCACGGCGGAATCGATGAGCCTTATAGCTTCACCCGCGCTGCAGCACGTTGGACGTACTGCTAGGCCACCTGTAGGCACCGAGTCCAGGCATCCGGGTACTATAACCGGGTGACTGATTCAGCCAACAGCGAGCCGAAAGCGCCGGGAGGAATACGCGCGTTTATTGCTAAGCACCCCACCGCATCCACGGTGACGGTCGCAGCGGTTCTATTCGCACTACTCGCAGGAGTAGCAGTGTTCGCCGGAATTTCGGTTGGCTCCGCTAGTTCGGCAGTTGATGTCACCCCAGACGAAGTCACTGTTGAACAGCGGAGCCAACCGGATGCTATACCCGGTTCAGTCTCTGTACGCACGTGTTCTGTAGACCCGTTAGCAACTGTCGCGACCTTCCCGTCGCTCGTCGGTGTCGTGACGGATGTCGCTAGCGTCGATGTTCTCTGGGACCGTTCGGCAGAGGACGCCTCAAGCCCCGCCCACATTGTGACCGCGTTCACGGCGGCCGCTGCACTGCAAACGTTGGGCGCCGATACTCGTATCAGCACGAAAGTCGTCGATGGCTCGCAGCCGGGAGTGATCGTCTTGGTTGGCGGGGGAGACCCGACGCTGGCGACCACAAATGCCTCGTACTACCGCGATGCACCGCAGATCTCTGAGCTCGCGTCGCAGGCCATGACGCGGTACGAAGAACTCCACCCCGGCGTTCCGATCACCGAGATCGTGCTCGACTCCACCCTGTGGACCACCGCTGACGCGTGGGATCCCAACTGGCCCGAGCGCGAACGCACTGGCGGCTACCACTCCTATGTCACCGCTCTGATGGTGAACGGCGACCGCGCTGATCCCACGATCGCCATCAGCCCTCGTGGCACCGATCCCGTGAAGTCGGCCGGACAAGCGTTCGCCCAGGCAGCCGGTTTGCCTGCGGTCACCTTCTCGAACGGTGCCGCCGTAGGCAACACCGTTCTCGGCGAGGTGAAGTCGCAGCCCGTCAGCGTGCTCGTGGAACAAATGCTTAACAGCGGTGATGACTCGATCGCCGAATCGTTGGCCCGCCTCGTCTCCAAGAAGCTGGGTTTCAGCGGTGCTGCCAGCACCCTCACTCAAGCAATGCAGGGTGCTTTGACGGATGCCGGTCTCGCCGACGCTGGATCGATCACGATCACCGATGGCTCGGGCCTCAGCCCCAAGAACCAAGTATCCCCGCTCTTCGCTGCCCAGTTCATGGCCCAGGGTGCCTCGGGTAGCGGTGCGGTAGGCGCCGTCTACGGGATGCTTCCGGTCGGGGGCAAAAGCGGCGACCTGTACAGCCGATTTGAGGGGGATGCCGCTGCGGCATCCGGGAACGTGGCAGCGAAGTCGGGCTGGACCAACCAAGAGCATTCGCTCGCTGGCGTAGTCAATGCCAAGGACGGCACCCAGCTCGCGTTCGCGTTCTACTCCATTGGGGAAGGCATCTCGACCGATGCCCGCACAGCGATCGACAACCTTGTCGCGGGCGTGTATTCCTGCGGGAGTAACCTCTCTAACTACTGACGTTGTGACGCAGGCGCTGTGGGCGGATGCTGCCGCGACTTAGACTGGCAGCGTGGTTGCTGCACTCTTCATCATCGATGTCCAGAATGATTTCACCGAAGGTGGCGCTTTAGGCGTCGACGGCGGTGCCGCTGTGGCGGCCGGAATCACCGACTATCTGCGGGCGAATCCTGACCGCTACGACGTCGTGATCGCGTCCCGCGACTGGCACGATGCTGACAACAGCAACGGTGGCCACTTTGCGGTGGATGCTGCCCCCAACTTCGTCGACACGTGGCCGGTTCACTGCGTAGCCGGCACGTCCGGCGCGGAGTACCACCCCGCTCTCGATACCTCGCTCGTGAAGGAGCACGTGCGCAAGGGACAGGGCGTTCCGGCCTATTCCATCTTTGAGGGCACGACCGACGACGATGAGACGCTCCCAGCTCTGCTGGCGCGACTCGGCGTTGACACGATTGATGTCGCTGGCATCGCCACTGACTACTGCGTGCTTGCCTCTGCACTGGATGCCGCCGGCAGCGGCCGCGAAGTGTCGGTA
Source organism: Salinibacterium sp. VpJ6 (assembly GCF_059767345.1). Taxonomy (NCBI): domain Bacteria; kingdom Bacillati; phylum Actinomycetota; class Actinomycetes; order Micrococcales; family Microbacteriaceae; genus Salinibacterium; species Salinibacterium sp. VpJ6. Next base: position 15,586 of record NZ_JBSOQL010000004.1, on the reverse strand, counting down.
CTGACAGAGCTGGTGGCTGGTGTCGCCCCGGAGTCGAGCACGGCCGCTCTCGCGACGATGGCGGAGTCGGGCATCAGGCTCGTCTCTCCCGAAGCGTGATCGCCGCATGACAGATTCTCCCGAAGAGCTTCACCTTCCCGGCTTCATAGCCGAGTCTGAAGTTCTCCCGCCCAGCAACGGTTTGGGCTGGCGGCTGCTGGCGCTGCTCGTCGGTCTCGGGCTCCTTATTGGGATCGTCGTGGCCGGTGGTGCCGCGCTGTTTACGGCTTTCTGGCCCACGACCGCAACCCTGTGCGATGCCTCCTCCGGCACCACCTCCGACGTGTCCGATTCCTCCGACGCAACCTGCAGCGATGTGTCTCTCGAACAGATCGCGGAGTTCTCGAAGATCGACCTTCCCGCAGAAACCGAAGTCGAGAGCGTGCAATACGCCACGGTTGACGGCTCTTACGGGTTGCTCTACGCCACTGTCGTGTTGCCGGAAGGCGCTGCCGACCCGCTGCGGTCCGGTGATTACCGGGTGGCGCCGACGCTGTCGTGGGCTGGTGAAGCGGATGCGCTCGGGCTCGATAACCTCCTGCTCTACCAGGGCGTCGAGTCGGTCACTGGCCCCGGATTCGAGGCTGCAAGCGGGCAGCGCACCGACGGCCGCACCGTGATCCTCATTCGCGTGAACCGGGAGCTGTAGCGTGCCGGTTATCCCCGTCACCGAGCTCAGCGATCCGCGGCTCGCTGACTACTCGCACCAGACCGATGTGGCGCTGCGTAAAGCGCAGGGCACCGAGCACGGCCTCTACCTGGCCGAATCGACGCTCGTACTGCAGCGCGCCCTGCGCTCCGGTCATCGCGTGCGTTCGGTGCTCGCGCTCGGAACCTCAGTGGACGAGATCGTCGCGCTTGTGGGCGACGACGTTCCCATCTTCACGGGTGACGGGTCACTGCTCGCCGAGCTCACCGGCTACGTGCTGCACCGCGGCGTGATCGCATCGATGCACCGCCCGCCGCTGCCGACGCCCGAAGCCCTATTGGCGGATGCCCGCCGCATCGTCATTCTTGAGAACGTCGTTGATCCCACCAACGTGGGCGCGATCTTCCGTTCCGTCGCCGGCATCGGGGCGGATGCCGTACTCGTCACTGAGCAGTGCTCCGACCCGTTCTACCGCCGCGCGATCCGGGTCTCGATGGGAACCGTGCTGCAGGTGCCGTGGACTCGCATCGGCGACTGGACAGACACTCGTGCGCTGCTCACGGCATCCGGCTTTCAGATCGCAGCGCTAGCCCTCGAGGATGGTGCGGTTTCGCTGCGCGATTTTGCGGCGGATGCTCCCGAGAAGGTCGCGCTCGTGCTCGGCACTGAGGGCCACGGTCTCACCCGCGAAGCCATCGATGCCGCCGATTCGATCGTGCAGATTCCGATGCGCCACGGTATCGACTCGCTCAACGTTGCTGCGACGGCTGCGGTCGCGATGTTCGCGCTCGCGGTCGAGTAGCGCCAGACGGGCTGTTAGTCGCCAAAGCTCGCCGGCACATTGTCTTTTTCTGGTCGGACGGTAATGGCGTCAAGCCGCGGATCCGCGTGGAGTTGGGTAAAACGATCCGAGTCACACGCGACTATCAATGAATCAGGGTAGAGGCGCGAGCCCCAAGCGAAGGTGGCAGCGTCGTCCCACACGAACTCGGGAACTCGTTTTCCCGGTGTCAGTTCCGTGCGACGAAGCCGAGCGAGCGAATACTCGTGTCCGTGGACGTACACCGGCGACGCCGAGGCAGGGTTCTCCCAGTAACCATCCCAGCGCAGCGAGTGCAGCTGTGTGTCGCCAACGGCGTCTTGCAGGGCCTCGGCCGTGGCAGCATCCAACTCGCCACCGCACGACGCGAGCGTGTGGACCTCGGGGAATTCCTGACCGGCTTGTTCCAGGAGTTCCCACCAAGAAAGGGATGCAGGCGTGAGGTCGAAATCCACAAATTTTGACCACCGGACAGGCGTCGATTCACGATCGAGGAGAGGCAAGAAGATTCGCATGAGACGCAGCCCGTGGTGTGAAGGCGGGACGAAATCGCGCGCGGACAACCCGTCTCCGTGTTCGGGGAGAGGTGCTGCTGCGGTCGCCATGGAATCGAGCGTACTCAAAAATCCGCCAGCGCCACAGATGCGGTCGCACCCGCGAACCTCTAGACGAGCAGCTGGTGCTTGGCGAGGTCCTTGTAGAGCGGGGTCGACTTCACGAGCTCGGAGTGGGTTCCGACGCCCACGACCTTGCCCTTGTCGAGCACGACGATCTGGTCGGAATCAACGACCGTCGAGAGGCGGTGGGCGATCACGATGAGGGTGCGGTTCTCGGCGACAGCGTCGATGGCTTCGCGGAGCATTTGCTCGTTGAGGCCGTCCAAGCTGGAGGTCGATTCGTCGAGCAGCAGAATCGGGGGAGCCGCGAGCAGCGTGCGGGCGATTGCGAGACGCTGACGCTCTCCACCGGAAAGCATCACGCCGTCTTCGCCGACAGCGGCATCCAGACCAGCAGGGTTGCGGTCGAGCACACCTGTGAGGTTTACCGACGCGAGTACCGCGATACATTCTTCGTCGGTCGCGTTGGGGGCGCCGATGAGAAGGTTTTGGCGCAGCGTGCCGGCGAGCACGGGAGCGTCTTGCTCGACGTAACCGATCTGGGCGCGGAGCTCTTCACGGTTGAGGGCGCGAAGGTCGTCCCCGCCCAAGCGCAGCACGCCCGCCGTCGGGTCGTAGAAGCGCTCGATGAGGGCGAGGATGGTGCTCTTGCCGGCACCGGAGGGCCCGACGATGGCGGTGCGCTCGCCGCGCTTCACGGTGAAGCTGACGCCGCGCAGCACGGTGAGGTCGATCTCGTCTGCGGCAGCTTCGGTGCCGCCGTGCTTGAGCTCGGCCAGTTCGGTTTCGACCTTCACGAGAACGGAGTCGTCAGGGTAGGAGAATTCGACGTTCTCGAACGTGATCGCGGCATCCGATTCGATGCTCGGAACGGCGACGACGTTGACGTCGGATTCGAGCTCGCTGGGCAGCTTGATGATTTCTTGGATGCGCCCGAGCGCGCCGAGTGCCTGGTTGACGGCGGTAACGGCGCCGAAGGCCTGCCCGAGCGGCATGATCATGAGGAACAGGAAGAGGATGAACGCGACGAGGTCGGCGATCTCGATGGCGCCACTGGCAACGCGGTAGCCGCCGACGCCGAGCACGACGAGGAACGATACCTGCAGGGCAATTCCGGCGATCGGAACGACGAGTGCCGAGATCTTGGCAACGCTGATACCCATCTTCCAGGCACCGAGAGCGTCTTCGTTCACGGCCTCGATTTCACGCTCGGTGGCGTTGGATGCTCGCAGCGTACGCACGGCGGAGATTGCGCGTTCCACGGCTGCGGCCAGGTCGCCGACCTTGCGCTGAGCGCGCTGGCTGGCCACCCGGATCCGCTTCGAGAGCGTCGTAACGGTGACCACAGCGATGGCGATCACGAGCACGGTAAGGCCGAGCAGCACGGGGTCGATGATGAGCATCGCGATGAGCGCACCGATGAAGGTGATCGAGCCACCGATCGCTTCGACGAGTCCCTGCGTCAGCACCGCGCGCAGCAGAGTCGTGTCGCTGCCCACGCGGGAGACGAGGTCACCGGTGCGGCGACGGTCGAATTCTGAGATGGGGAGGTTGAGCATCCGGCTCACCAAGCGGCGACGGCTCGAGAGCACAACACCTTCGCCTGTGCGCTGCAGGAGGTAGTGCTGGTAGCCGCTGATGAGGCCCGAGATAACGACGAGGCCGATGAGCAGCCACACGAGAGTGCCGAGGGATTCGCGAGCCTCAACGATCGTGATGACTTGGCTGACGAGCAGCGGCTGGGCGAGAGAAGCGCCAGCGCCGAGGATGCTGAGGATGATCACGAAGATCATCACCTTGCGGTGCTCGAAGAGGTAGGGGAGGAGCTCGCTGAACTTGGCGCGGGGGCCGTCGTCGGGGTTGTCGCGGGATCCAGAACGTCCGCGGCGAGGTGCAGAGGTGTGTGAAGTCGAGCTCATGAAGTTTCTCGTTGTCCCAAAAATGTAGGGCGGAGGTGCCGCGGGTGTTCAGCGACATCGGCATCAGCAATCAGCCTCTAAAACACTAGGCCTTCTGTCTGGGCGCTGCGTACAACATCCGGTGTATCTGTGCGGATGCTGCTACTCCGGTGGACGGTGAACAGAAGTTGCGGCCGGGAGGCACGGCTGCTCGCGCCGAGCGCCGACGTGGCTAAGGCTCTAGTGTCGCGACGATCCCGAGCGCGGCGAACACCGCGCCGACGACGGCGAGCACGAACACGGCTAGCGCCCAGAGAAAGAGCGGCGCAGCACTCGCGAGGCGAACACGATCGGTGGATGCCTGAACCAACGTCGTATGCACGGCGCGGTATCTACGGTGCCCGACCCAGAACAGCACGGCGGTCATGATGAGGCCGAGAGCGGCAACGGCGTAGCTGCCGATGCTGACGGTGTTGAGAAGGAGTCGCGCGGAGACGAGCGCGGCGATGGCAAACGACAGCACGGTGCGTTGCCACGCGAGAGCGGTGCGTTCCGCTTGCAGGCCGGCATCGAAGGGGCGGTCGAAGGCGCGCGTCACTGGAGGAGGATGCCGATCGCGAGCAGCAGCCCGGCCACAACAACGCCGCCGCCGATGGGGCCAGCGAGGTTGGGGGAGGGCAGCGGGCGTCCGAGACGCAACGACTGCTCGGCCTTCATCCAGCCAAACCACGCCTGCATCGGGGCAAGTACGCCCAACAAAATCAGCAGCACGGATGCCCCGAGCCGGAACCCGGGAGCGATCGGCAGCACGAATGCTTCCAGTGCCACACCCGCAGCGATCAGCGCGAGGGCGGTGCGGATCCACGCCAAGAACGTGCGCTCGTTCGCCAGGCTGAAGCGGGCATCCGGCTCAGTGCCAACGCCGTAGACGCGGCGCGGAAAGCGGCGAGGAGGCGGCTGTACTGGTTCGGTCACGAGCGATCCTTCATGCCCCGATCCTATCGGGAGCAGGAGAGTCGATTGACGAGGAGCTCAACGGAGGGCTACTCCGTTGGCCTGACGAACTTCTCGTCGAAGTCGTAATCGTCCCAGTTGCCGTTGACGAGGATGTCGCCGAATTCGCCCGCAGGGAGTGAATCGACGGCGACGCTCGGTGCGCCCTGTCTGATCTCGAGGATCACGATGCCGGTATCGGGGCCGCCGCCGAGGAGCTCGAGCCCGTCTCCGACTCGGAAATTTCCGGTTAGCGCTTGTCCGGCGAGAACCACGGTGCCCGGACCGTCCGCATACAGCGTGTATTTGTCGTGCATCTGAAAGGCAACTTCGCTGCCGGGAGCCGTGCTTTCGATCGGATCGCTCGTAGGATCCGCCGAACCTGATGCGCCCGCCTCATCCGGGATGAACGTCGGGGTCGCGGTGGAATCCGCGTCCGAGGGGCTTGCGGGGGTGCATCCGGAGATCGCAATCGCGAGGCCGAGAATCACCAAAATCCCGAGGGATCGAGCAGAGTGCGTCATTCGTTGTGAGTTTCGCATGCCGTCAGCCTAGGGCGGTGTTCCGCCGGATGGCTAGGGTTGCTGAAAAATTTTCACCCTAGCCATCCCTTCAGAAGTTACTCGCCGCGAAGCTGACGCAACAGCACCGCAGTCGCGATAGCCGCGTTGGCGGCTTCTTCGCCCTTGTCCTCTTTCGAGCCCTCGAGTCCGGCACGATCGAGGCCCTGCTGTTCGTCGTCGAGGGTGAGCACGCCAAAGCCCACCGGTTTGCCGGTCAGGATCGACACCTGCGTGAGGCCGCTGGTGGCGGCATCCGATACGTATTCAAAGTGGGGTGTTCCGCCACGGATGATGACGCCGAGAGCAACAACGGCATCCGCGCCAGCATCGAGGGCTGCCTTGCTCGCGACGGGCAACTCGAAGCTGCCGGGAACGCGCACCTCGGTCACCTCGGCATTGGCTGCGGCGAGGGCGCGGCGGGCACCAGCGAGTAGGCCGTTGGTGATGACTTCATGCCACTGCCCGGCGATGATCGTGACCTTGAGGCCGGTTGCGTCGGTAACGATTTCGGGGGATCCTGCGCCGCTCATTAGAGGCCTTTCGCGGTAAGTCGTGCTTCATCAAGCACGGCGGTGGAGGGGAGTTGGTGACCCATGCGGTCACGCTTGGTTTCGAGGTAACCCTCGTTGCTGGCGCCAACGCCCACAACGAGCGACACGAGCTCGCCGACGATTACGCCACGCTCTTCGAGCTGGCGCTTCTTTTCAGGGTTGTTGCTGAGCAACCGCACTGCCGAGATTCCGAGGTCTTTGAGGATGCCGACAGCAGCCCCATAGTCGCGGGAGTCAGCAGGCAGGCCGAGGGCCAGGTTCGCGTCCAAAGTGTCGAGACCGTCCTCTTGCAGGCGGTAGGCGCGCAGCTTGTTGATGAGCCCGATTCCGCGACCTTCGTGGCCACGCAGGTAGATCACAGCGCCACCATCACGCTGGATTGTCTCCAGTGCAGCGTCGAGCTGCGGGCCGCACTCGCACTTGAGCGAGCCGAACGCTTCACCCGTGAGGCACTCAGAATGCACGCGCACCAGAGTCGGTCCATCGCCGAGGTGCTCGAGCGTTCCGGGCGCGATGAAAGCGACGTGATCGGCACCCGTCGAGTTGTCGCGGTAGGCGCGAACGGTGAAGGAGCCATGCACGGTCGGGATCGTCGTCTCGACCTCGAACGTAACCCGGCTCATCTCGGGGATCGGCTCAATCGGTGCCGGGATGGTGTCGCAGCGGTTCTCTTCGAGCCAGTGCATGAGATCCAGAATCGTAATCACGAGAACGTCTTCGCGAGCACCAAATTCGATCAGTTCGGGCAGGCGCATCATCTCGCCGGAGTCGTGCACGATCTCCGAAATCGCGGCGACCGGGCGGAGACCGGCCAGCTTCATAAGGTCAACAGCAGCTTCGGTGTGACCATCGCGCTCGCGAACGCCACCATCGACAGCGCGCAGCGGCATGATGTGGCCGGGGCGGTGCAGGCTCGACGGCATCGAGAGCGGGTCGGCGAGCACTCGCAGAGTGTGGGCCCGGTCGGCGGCACTGATGCCGGTGCTGAGACGGTTCGCGGCATCCACCGACACGGTGTAGGCCGTGCCGCGGGGGTCTTCGTTCACGGCGACCATGGGCGGAAGCGCCAGTGCGTCGGCGATCTCGTTAGTCATCGGGGCGCAAATGAAGCCCGAGGAGTGGCGAACGAGCCACGCAATCCATTCTTGGCTGGCAAGTTCGGCGGAGATGATGACATCGCCTTCGTTCTCGCGGCCCTCATCGTCAGCAACGATGACGGGGCGACCTGCGCGGATCGCCTCAATGGCATCGGGGATGGTGGCGAGGCTCATGACTCGGTCCTTTCGTGACGCGAAGATGCGTCGGTGAACTCGGCCATCCGGGCCACATGGCGTGCCAGAATGTCGGTTTCGATATTGACGGAGTCGCCCACAGCGAGCGCTCCCAACGTTGTTGTGGTGAGGGTCTCGGGAATCAGCGAGACCTCAAACCAGTCGCGGCCCACAGCGCTCACCGTGAGCGAGACGCCGTGCACCGCGATCGACCCCTTGCGGGCGACGAGCGGGGCCAACTCTTCGGTGAGGCTGAAGCGCAGGATGCTCCAGCTGCCCTCATCGGTGACGCTCAGTACCGTGCTCGTGCCGTCGATGTGACCCTGCACGATGTGGCCGCCAAGACGATCGCCGACCTGCATGGCACGTTCGATGTTCACGCGGACGCCGGCAGCGAGCGAGCCAAGCGTACTCATGTCGAGGGTGACGCCCATGACGTCGGCGGTGAACCAGTCGGGGCCCTGATCGACGACGGTGAGACACACACCGCTGACGCTGATCGAGTCGCCGTGGCCGGCATCCGACACCGCCTGCGGAGCGCGCACGGTGAGGCGTGCGCCATCGTCGGTCGCGGCCAGTTCGACGACGTCGCCGAGCTCTTCAATGATTCCGGTAAACATGGTTACGCTCCCGTTTCTGTCGCTGGGCGGGCGACAATCAGTACGTCGTTGCCCAGTGGGCGAAGTTCAGTGATGTTGAGGTCTTTCGCCTCAGCCATGGTCGTTACCCCGAGCTCGCCGAGCGCGACCTTCGGGCCGCCCAACAGTTTCGGAGCCAAGTAGATGAGCAGTTCATCCGCGAGGCCAGCAGCGATGAAAGCGCTCGCGATAGTCGGGCCACCTTCCACGAAGACGCGACGGATGCCCGCCTCAAACAGTTCGCTCAGTGCGGCGTTGAGGTCGCTGCCGTCAATCTGACGCAGTTGCTCGGGGTGCTGGCGCAGTTGTGCATCCGCCGGAATCTCGCGCCGACCGAGCACCACCGGCTGCGGTTGCGACTCGAGCAGTTCGCCGGCGTCGCCCCGCGCGGTCAGGCTCGGGTTATCGGCGAGCACTGTGCCCGTGCCCACGACGATCGCATCGGCGCGCGCCCGCTGCTCGTGCACGTGCTGGCGGGCGGCGGTGCCGGTGATCCACTGGCTCGTGCCATCGGGGGCGGCAGCGCGACCGTCGAGGGTGGATGCCCACTTCACTGTCACGTGCGGACGCTGCAGTCGAGCGGCGGTCAGCCACGAGTGCAAAAACTCCTCGGCTTCGGCCTGAGCGATGCCGGCGATCACTTCGACGCCACCAGCGCGGAGGCGTTCGGCGCCGCCAGCGGAATGCGGCCCGGGATCAGGCACCGCATACACAACCCGGCTCACGCCAGCATCGAGCAGGGCTTGAGCGCAGGGGCCGGTGCGGCCGTGGTGGTTGCAAGGCTCCAGGGTGACGACGGCGGTGAGGCCGGCAGCGATGCCAGGCGCGCCCGTTCCCGTAGCGTTCCCGCCCTGTGCGCCGGTGCCTCGTTCGCGAGCACCAAGCTTGGCGAGAGCATCCACTTCGGCATGCGGGGTACCCGCGCCATGGTGCCAGCCTTCGGCCACAATCTCGCCGCTGGCATCCACGAGCACGCAACCCACTTGAGGATTGCCGCCGGTGATGGGCCCGTGGCTTGCCAACGAGAGCGCATGGCGCATCAGCTTCTCCAGCTGTGCCAGCTGTTCTGGTGTGGTCATCCGGGCTCTCGTCTCGTGGGACGCGCTCCGGGAAAGTGGGTTCGAAAAACCCGCCGGACCATTCTGAGCGCCCAGAATTCGGGCACAACAGATGGTTCGGCTCGTGCTTCCTCTTATCCGGACTGAGAAGTCTTGCGACTTCATTACCGTCGGTCCCGGAGTTTCACCAGGTCAACCGTTTCGAAGTTTTCACTTCGGCGCGGGTCGCGGACTATAACCGCCGGTTCGGATTCTCACCGAGCCCCGGAGCACGTTTTGCTTTGCTTAGTCTACTCAACGCGTTTGCCCGCAAACTATTCCCGCCCCAACCTCTCAGTTTGTTACGGAGCTATGAAACTGCTCTAGTCGAGCAGCGCCACCAATTCATCAAGCGAGTGGATGACGCTGACGCCGGCCGCCCGAGCTTCGTCAAGCTGGTCGGTGGTTGCGTGGCTCTCGCGGTCGAGCCACACTCCGGTGAGTCCGGCATTCGCGGCTCCCAGCGCATCCGTCGCCAGCCGGTCGCCGATGTAGACCGCGTGGGCGGGCGCGACGCCGAAGAGTTCGCAGGTGTGGTGAAAGATGCGCGGGTCGGGTTTGGTGTGCCCGAATTCGCCGCTCGCGACAAGGTGCTCAACCCGGTGGGTGAGCCCAACCGTTTCGACTTTGCGCGTTTGAAAGTCGAGTTCGCCGTTGGTGATGATGCCGAGTCGAGTGGCGGGGGAGCGGGCCTCGAGTGAGTCGAGACAAGCCAGGGCATCGTCATGCAGGTGCCAGGCGTCGCGGTACGCCTCGAAGTAGGTGTCGAACCAGAGGCTGGATTCGGCGTCGTTGAGCATCACGCCATAGGGCTCGACGAAACCGCGGGCGCGGGCTTGGCGTTGGCCTTCGAAGGTCAGTTCGCCGCCGAGGTAGCGGTGGTAGTGGTGTTCTTCGAGCTCTGTCCAGCGCAGGCTTTCACTGGCGTCGTCGGGCCAGACCGCACTGCCGTCGGCGCTCGGCCCGGCAGCGAATGCCGCACCTAACGAGCGTCGGTGGTTGCGAATGCCGAGATCCACGGATGCCCGGTGGGCAAACAGGGTGTCGTCAAGGTCAAAGAGGGCGACGATGATGGTCATGGGCAGCGTGTTCTGAGAGCTAGACCGGCCACGGCTGGCCGTACTCGACCGCATAGGTGGGGTTCTCATCCGGTGCGGTGAGTGTTGCCCACCACGATGGCGGATGCGTTCCGCCACGGTATTCGCTCGAGGCGGGCTCGATGCCGGTGTAGATGAAGCCGAGGCTCTTCGCGATGGCGGCCGAGGCTTTGTTACCGACGAGGGCTTCCCAGCGCACTTCGGGGCGGCCGGTGGAGAACACCCAGCGGCAGACCTCGGCGACAGCTTCTTTCATGAAGCCTTGGCCGCGGTGCGGTTCGCCCATCCAGTAGCCGATGGTGTCGTTGTAGAGGCGAAAGCTGATGACGCCGAGCAGTTCGGGCTTGCCGGTTTCGCGGATCGCCCAGGTGTACTCGTCGTCGTCTTCCCACCACTGCGCTACGAGGTTGTTGATGAAGAATTCGGCATCCGACTTTGCGTACGGCCACGGGATCGTGAGCGTGTGCTCGAAGATCGGGTCTTGGCAGTAGGCGGTCATGAGCTCGACATCGTCGCCGGTGAGGGCGTCGAGAGTGAGGCGCTCGCTCGCGAGATTAAAGACCTGCATTAGCGCACCCGCGGCAAGAAGCCGATGCGGTCATAAACGCGGTCGAGCGTCTTCTGAGCCATCTCGTTGGCGCGCTCGGCGTTCTTGCTGAGCATGCGGTCGAGCTCGGCCGGGTCGGCAAGCAGCTCAAGCGTGCGCTCACGCACGGGCGCGAACTCGGACACGACAACCTCGGCAACTTCCTTCTTGAGATCGCCGTAGCCTTTGCCCTCGAACTGCGCTTCGAGATCGGCAATGGATGTGCCGCTAAACGTGGAGTGCAGCGTGAGCAGGTTCGAGACGCCCGGCTTCTCGCCGCGATCGAAACGAATCTCGCGGTCAGCATCCGTCACCGCCGATTTGATCTTCTTGGCCGTCTTGTTCGGCTCGTCGAGCAACCACAGCACGCCAGCATCCGTCGTCGCTGACTTGCTCATCTTCGACTCGGGGTTCTGCAGGTCGTAAATCTTTGCGGTGGCCTTCTGAATCTGCGGCTCGGGCATCACAAAGGTGTCGCCGAACCGCGAATTGAAGCGGGTAGCAAGGTCACGCGTGAGCTCGATGTGCTGACGCTGATCTTCGCCCACCGGCACGATAGCGGTGTCGTAGAGCAGGATGTCGGCGGCCATCAGCACGGGGTACGTGAAGAGACCAACGGAGGCAGCATCCGATCCCTGCTTGGCTGACTTGTCTTTGAACTGGGTCATGCGCGAAGCCTCACCGAAGCCGGTGATGGTGTTCAGCACCCAGGCGAGTTCGGCGTGCGCCGGAACCTGAGACTGAACGAAGAGCACCGAGTGCTCAGGGTCGATACCGCCGGCAATGTACTGCGCGGCGGTGCGCCGGGTCTGAGCGCGCAGCAGCTCGGGCTCTTGCGGAACGGTGATGGCGTGCATGTCCACAACGCAGAAAACAGCGTCGTAGTTCTGCTGCATCTCGCGCCACTGCATGAGCGCGCCAATGTAGTTGCCCACGTGGAGCGAATCGGCAGACGGCTGCATGCCTGAAAACAGGCGAGGTGTGGTGCTCATGGGCTAATTCTTTCAGATCGAATAGTCAACAACGACGGGAGCGTGATCGCTCCAGCGCTCATCCCAGGCGCCGGCCTTGTCGATGCGGTAATCCGCAACGGTGGCTGCAAGCGCGGGGGTGGCGACGTGGTAGTCGATACGCCAACCAGTGTCGGTGTCGAAAGCTTGGCCGCGCTGCGACCACCAGGTGTAAGGCCCGTCGACTTCACCAGCGAACTGGCGGCCGACATCCACCCAACCCAGGCCGGGTGCGGTCGTGCCATCAACGCATTCGATGGTCTCGCCAGCGGCGCCGAAGAAGCGGTCGAAGTAGGCGCGCTCCTCAAGCAGGAAGCCGGCCTTTTTGCGGTTGCCGCGCCAGTTCTTGATGTCGAGTTCGCGGTGACCAACGTTGAGGTCGCCGACGATGAGGGCGTGGTCGCTGTGGGCGGCAAGCTCGGGCAGACGCACGAGCATGGCCTCTAAGAACTTGTACTTCTCGACTTGCTTCGGGGTGTCAACAACGCCCGAGTGAACGTAGGTGCTGACGACGGTGACGGTCGTGCCGTTGACGTCAAAGTCTGCTTCGAGCCAGCGACCGGCGCTATCGAAATCGTCGGCGCCGAGCGCTACGCGGTGAGCAAGAGGGGCGGATGCCGCAGACCCCTTGCGTGAGGCCAGCGCGACTCCTGCGCGGCCCTTTGCGGTCGCGGCATCGTGCAGGATGTTCCAGCCATCGCCGAGCAGCCCTTCGATATCGGCGTCGGCGGCGCGAACCTCTTGCAGCGCCAGAATGTCGATGTCCCGGGCATCCAGCCAGTCGCCCATGCCCTTGCGGTAAGCGGCGCGAACACCATTGACGTTGACGGATGCGATGCGAAGACGTGTTGCCATGCCTCAAGACTACCGACGCGCACCGACCGTGCGGCACCCGGAAGTGAATGCCGCGCGCGCTGCAACGGGTGCTACTTCTTCTTGTTGCGCTTCATCATTCGAGAGAAGGTGCGCTTGAACTTCTTTTCATTGGCTCGGTCGCGCTCGCGGGCGTCGTCATCCGTCACTGTTGCTGTCGTCGGCTGAGATGACCGGGCGGAATCGCGCTGCGGTCGCCCGTTGGCTTTTTGCGCCTTGTTCGCCTTCGCATCTTCGGTGGCTTTCGTCGGTGTGACCGCACGCAGAGCATCTTCATCACGCTGAGCACCGCTGATGTCGAGATCCGCATCATCGGCAGCCACGGCGATCCAAGCAGCGCCAATCAGGATGATCTGGCAGATGAAGTTGAACCAAATCAGCAGACCGATGATGACCGCGAAGGACGCGAGGAGAGGGTTGCGGGTTGCGCCTTCAAGCAAGAAGCCACCACCGAACTTGAGCGCACCCAGGGCGACGGCGGCGATGATGGTGCCCTGAGCGAGCATCCGGAAAGGAATCTTGATGCCAGAAACGACGCGGTAGAAGATTCCTAGCGTTGCGGTGTCGAGAATCAGCACGATGACGAGGGCAACACCGCGCGTGGCGATCACTCCGGCGGTTGAGTTTTCATTGATCGACACGAGGCCGAGAATCCAGTTGAGCGCGGCGGAGCTGAGCACCGAGACGCCCGCCGAAACGAGCACAGCAAGACCGAAACCGATCGCAAGCCCGGCATCTTTGAGCTTCAGAATGAGAAAGTTTGTTTCGGAGCTTTCCAGCCCAAACATCGAGCGCACAGCGTCGCGGCCCGACGCAATCCAGCCCAGCGCCGTGAAAGCCAAACCGAAGGCAGCGATAACACCGGTGATACCGAGAATGCTGGTGTCGGCGAGGGTCTCGCGGCTGATTGCCCCGTTGCCGCTGCCGTCACCGATGAGGCCGGGGATGTTCGTGGAGATGAAGTTGTAGACCGCATCGAGCAAAACGGGATCGCCCTGCACGATAAAGCCGGCGACAGCGAAACCAACCCAGATTGCGGCGAAGACGGCGAAGATCGCTTGGTAGGAAAGTCCCGATGAGAGGAGTGGTCCTAATTTGTCCGCGTAGTGCATGAAGACACGCACGGGGCGTAGCTGGAGTACCCACTCAATGGCCGGTTTCAGTCGTTGCGCAAGCTGCATCCGTTAAGAATAGCTAGGCTGTCTGTGCGTAGCTCAGAGGAGAGGTCAGATCACATGGAACTTCAGGGTGTTGGAGTCGGACGATCGGTTGCCATTGGAAAAGTCGTGCGAATGCCCGACCCCCTTCCGGAACCGAAGGATGCTCGCCATTCAGGCGATGCCGCAGCAGAAAAAGAAGCGGCAGCATCCGCACTCACTTTCGTGGCTGCTGACCTGCGTGCACGCGCCGAAAAAGCGGATGCCGAGGCCAACGAGGTTCTTACCGCTACAGCCCTGATGGCTGAAGACCCCTCGATTCTTGACAGCGTGAACGAGCTGATCGACGGCGGCAAGGCTGCCGAACGCGCAGTGTTTGAGGCTTTCGCCTCGTTCCGTGAGATGTTGATTTCGCTGGGCGGCATGATGGCCGAACGTGCCACCGACCTCAGCGACGTAAGCCAGCGCGTTGTTGCTCGCCTTCGTGGAGTTGAAGCGCCGGGCGTTCCGCAGCGCGATGAGCCGTTTGTGCTCGTGGCCGACGACCTCGCCCCAGCAGATACCGCTCTGCTCGAGCTCGACAAGGTTCTCGCTCTCGTCACCCGCCAGGGTGGGCCGACCAGCCACACCGCAATTCTTGCTCGCTCGAAGGCGATCCCCGCGATCATGGGTGTTGCCGAAGCGCTTGAGCTTGCCGACGAGACGCTCGTGATTGTGGATGCCGGTGCCGGCACCATCACGACGGAGCCCACCGCTGAGCAAGTCTCCGTAGCAGAAGCCCGCATCGCCGAGCTCGCCGCCGCAGCAAACGCTCCCATCACTGATGGAGCTCTCGCAGACGGAACCCTCGTTCCGCTCCTCGCCAACTTGGGCACCCCCTCGGAGGCTGCGCAGGCGGTTGAGCTGGGCGCTGAAGGTGTTGGCCTGTTCCGCACCGAGCTCATGTTCCTTGACGCCAAGACTGCGCCGACGGTCGAAGAGCAGACCAAGGAATACACCGAGATGCTGCAGCACTTCCCGGGTAAGAAGGTTGTCGTTCGTGCCCTCGATGCCGGCGCTGACAAGCCGCTGAGCTTCATGGACATGGGCGAAGAAGTAAACCCCGCCCTCGGCCAGCGCGGCCTCCGCTCGCTTCGCGTCAACGAGAACATCCTGCGCGACCAGCTCACCGCGCTCGTGAACGCTCAGAACGCGACCGACGCCGACCTCTGGGTCATGGCCCCGATGGTGTCGGATGCCGAAGAGACCGAATACTTCGTCGCCCTGGGCCGCGAACTCGGCCTCAACACCGTGGGTGTCATGGCCGAGGTTCCCTCGCTCGCCGTTCTCGCCGACCAGGTCGCCGAACGCAGCGACTTTGTCTCGATCGGCTCCAACGACCTCACCCAGTACACGCTGGCTGCCGACCGGATGCTCGGCACCCTCGCCAAGTTCCAAGACCCGTGGCACCCTGCCGTGCTTCGCATGGTGAAGATGCTCGGAGACGCTGGTGCCGCTGCGGGCAAGCCCGTCGGAGTCTGTGGTGAAGCTGCTGCAGATCCGCAGCTCGCCATTGTCCTTGTCGGCCTCGGAGTCACGAGCCTCTCGATGACGCCCGCGGCGCTCGCCGACGTGCGCGCCGAGCTGCTGACGGTTACGCTCGAGCAGGCTAAGGCTCGCGCTGCTGCTGCTATCAACGCAACGACCGGGCCGACGGCTCGCGACGCTGCTGCACAGGCTGCCTAAGA
>NZ_JBSOQL010000003.1:0-240314 GCF_059767345.1 Salinibacterium sp. VpJ6 | reverse complement strand
GCTCAGATGGGCCAATTAGTGAAGGCTGGTCACGACCCGTGAATGCCCACGGGTGTGGATTCTGCCGGGCTCGCGGGCGGGCGTCCGTCAGCGCCAGCAACCCGATATGACGGTCTACGTCAACGCCGGCTGGGCGGCATCCGCCCGAACTCCGCACTCCGCACTCCGCACTCGGCACTCGGCACTCGGCACTCGGCACTCGGCACTCGGCACTCGGCACTCGGCACAGGACTATGTTGCGGGAGTTGCGGGCAACACGTCGTAGACAAGATGAGCGAACTGGCCTACTGCTTTTGCTGAAACCAGGCGAAGACGCTCGGGCCCGAAGACGCGAGGGAAGACAGGTGCTCCCCCGACGACCGCGGCTGGAGCGAAAGAGATCGAGATCTGATCGAGGGCGCCGGCGTCGAGGAATTGCGCGGCGAGTTCTCCCCCACCCACGATCCAGATGTCGCCATCGCCGGTCGCATCCCGAATCGCGGGCAGAGCATCCGCAACACTTCCCTGCAGAAAGCGCACATCGGCACCGTCGGGAACGGGGAGATCGCGGGTGGTGAAGACGAAAGTGGGCTTGTCGCCGAAATACTCGGCCCACTTGTGTGGCTGAGCGATCAAGCCCTCGTGTTTCAGCACCCACTCGTAAGTCGTTGAGCCTTCGACCATCACGGTCGCTTTCGGAGCAACGGCGGGGGCCTCGTCGGACTCGACGGCGAATAGCCACTCGAGCGAGTTGCCCTCATCCGCAATGAATCCATTGAACGTGGATGCGGTTTCGTAAAGGATGCGCGACATAGGGTCAGGCTACGCGCGGCGGACGACATCACCATCGCAGCCGTCATCTCTCCGTAGCGCGAGGGCGCTCAATGCGAGCAGCAGGCACAGAGGCGAGTACACCAGGAGATCCCAGCGATGGAAGGTGGCATCCGCGGGATTGATACCCCACAGCCCAGAGCTGACGAGGAACGCGAGGGAACTCCGTACCGCAAAGATAACCGCCAAGGCGTAGCTCGCGAAGATCAGCCACGGGGTCAGGATCGAACGCGGACGCGTGAGGTCGAGCATCCGGAGCACGACAGCGAAGCTCGCAGCACACAGCGCCGCGGCAACGAGGAACGTGAGCGCCGGGCTTGGCCAGACCCCGCTCGGCACCACGGCGCCACTAAGTTCGTCGAAAGACTTCGCCGGAAACGGAATGCCTGAAGCCCACAGGATATGAAGCGTTCCCAGCACGGCGAGGGCCATCGCGAGGAATGACCCAGCCAAGATACGCAGGCGTATGTTCATAACGTGAGGTTAGCATCCGCTTCAGGATTCGCGGAGTACGATTTGCCCATGGCACTCCCCCGTACCGAGCGACTAACTCCCGAGCGTTGGGCCGAAGCAGCCCTCGTGCTCGGAGCACGAGAAGGCCTGGCGGCCATCAACATGGAACGCGTCGCGGCCGAACTCGGCGTCACCAAGGGCAGCGCGTATCACCACTTCTCTTCACGAGCTTCCCTTCTCGACAGCGCGCTCGAACTATGGAAGAAGCGTGCGACTCAGGATCTGATCGATCAACTCAGCGATCTGGAATCACCACACGAACGACTTGCTGCCATTCTGGGCGCCTCGATCGGTCGTGATCCGCGCGACGGGCTTGAGTACTACATCCTCACTTCACGCGACCCGATCGCAACGCCCGTCATCGACGCCGTAACGAGCGCGCGACTGCGCTTCTTAGAGGAGATTTACCGGGATTTCGGCCTCGACGATCATCGCGCACGATTGTGGGCGCGCTCGTGCTACTCGACCTATTTGGGGCTGCAGGTGTTGCGTCACACCCTCCCCGCCGACGCTCAAGTCGGAACCGGAACCTCAGCAGACATCGCCGAAATGGTGCAGAAACTCACGCCACCCGAAGCAGGCAGCGCCTCGGCGCAGTAGCACACCA
The DNA here is from genome assembly GCF_059767345.1 of Salinibacterium sp. VpJ6. Classification (NCBI taxonomy): domain Bacteria; kingdom Bacillati; phylum Actinomycetota; class Actinomycetes; order Micrococcales; family Microbacteriaceae; genus Salinibacterium; species Salinibacterium sp. VpJ6. Next base: position 238,384 of record NZ_JBSOQL010000003.1, on the reverse strand, counting down.
GGCAACTAGGCCGCTCGCCTGCTAGGACGTGACGAAGATTCCCGCAAGCGTCTTCTTGCCGCGACGGAGAACCGCTACGTTTCCAGCGAGGAGGTCACTGCCCACTGTGGCCTGGTCATCCGCTACCGCAACGTTGTTGAGGTACACGCCGCCCTGCGAAATAGCTCGACGCGCTTCACTCGCGCTCGACACCAGTTTGGTGTCGACGAGCAGCTGGACGATCGTAGCCTCCGCAGACGTCTCGACGTGAGCAATCTCGCGCAGCGCCGCAGCGAGGGTATCCGCATCCAGAGATGCCAACTCGCCCTGACCAAATAGAGCAGCGGAAGCAGCGATCGCCGCCTCCGTTGCAGCGCGACCGTGCACGAGAGAAGTCACTTCGTAGGCGAGTGTCTTCTGCGCCTCACGCCTAAACGGCGCCTCGGCCACAGCAGTTTCGAGAGCGGTGATCTGCTCGCGCGACAAGAACGTGAAGATACGCAGTCGCTGAATGACATCCGCATCATCGGTGTTGAGCCAGAACTGGTAAAACGCGTAGGGGCTCGTCATGTTCGAGTCGAGCCAGATGGCGTTGCCCTCGCTCTTGCCGAACTTGGTGCCGTCGGAGTTGGTGATGAGCGGGGTGCCGATGGCGTGAACGCTCGCACCCTCAGCCTTGTGGATGAGGTCGCTCCCGCTCGTGAGATTGCCCCACTGGTCGCTGCCACCGGTCTGCAATACGCAGTCGTAGTTGCGGTAGAGCTCCAAGAAGTCCATGCCCTGCATGACCTGGTAGCTGAACTCGGTGTAGCTGATGCCGGCGTCGCTGTTAAGGCGCGCGCTCACGGCATCCTTCTTGATCATGGTGCCGACGCGGAAGTACTTTCCGACATCGCGCAAGAAGTCGATCGCGCTCATGGGCGCTGTCCAGTCGAGGTTGTTGACCATGCGCACGGCATTGTCACCCTCGGTGCTCAAGAACTTCGAAACCTGACCCTGCAAGTAACTAACCCACTCGGCGACGGTTTCGCTGTCGTTCAGAGTGCGCTCGGCAGTGGGACGGGGATCGCCGATAAGACCGGTCGCTCCCCCCACAAGTCCGAGAGGCTTGTGGCCGGCCAGCTGAAGGCGGCGCAACAACAGCAGCTGTACAAGGTTTCCCAAGTGAAGACTGGGTGCCGTGGGATCGAATCCGCAGTAGTACGTGATCGGGTCACCATCGAGAAGCTTCTCGAGGGCATCCGCGTCGGTGGAGACATGCACGAGGCCACGCCACGTGAGTTCTTGCCACAGGCTCTCGAAAGAGTCGTCGTTGCTTTGAGTACTGAGGGATTCTGATGCTGTCGCTGACACGTCATTAACCGTAGCGCCTTTCGGAGGGGTGCTGAGAGCAACGACGGCCGCGCGAGCCTCAGTGCTGGGGCACTGATTCAGAGGAATCAGGCTTGTGGGCCTGATGTTGTGAAATCAATGCTGTAGCCTTTAGGGATGTTCGTGATTACCGCAGACCAACGCAACAGCCGCAGCAGCGCGGATGCCGTAGCCGAAACTCTGCAGCGCATCAACCGAGAGCGCGCGGAGGACCTCGCCCTCCCCGCAGAACGCACGGCCGGAGACGAAGCCCAGATGCTGCTGACCTCTGCTCACGCCGCCCTCGACATCACCCTCGAATTGACGCGCACCGAACAGTGGAGCGTGGGAATCGGCATTGGCACCGTGCCCCTGCCCTACGGGTCCAACGTGCGCGCCACGAGCGGCGCCGCATTTCTCGCGGCCCGCGATGCCATCGACCGCGCCAAGAAAAGCCCGGCCAAATGCGCTGTGCAATCTGACCCCGACAGTGAACTAGCGCGAGACATCGAACCACTGCTCGAACTATTGATTTTGCTGCGCGGGCGGCGCACCGCCAACGGCTGGGAACTCTACGACCTCCTCAGCACCGGCATCACTCAGGCCGATGCCGCCGAACGCCTCGGCATCTCACCACAGTCGGCAAGCCAACGTGCACTCGTGGCCGGATTACGCACCGAAGAAGAGGCCGTTCGCGCTCTTGCAAACCTGCTCGACAGAGCACACAGTGGAGTACTAACTGACAACGCGCTCAGCGCAGAGGAAGGCACGTCATGATCGGCTGGTGGATCGCGGTACTCGTTTTCACAATCGGAGCGATTGGCGCATCCATGGTCGCAGCCCGCACCGACAAGTACTGGCTCGCCACCGTTTCGCTGCTGCCCGTCGGCCTTGCCCTCATCCTGGGATCTACCGGCAACCCTCTACCGGGTGATGTCTCGGGACTCGTCATCTTGCTCAGCGCAGCCTTCGTCGCACTCGCCACCATCGCGGGAAGCCCCCTCGTTGCGCTCGTGCTCTCGCTCGCCTCGTATCCGGCACCCCGCGGCGAACACGGCGGGATCCTCGTCATCGACGCCGACTCTCCGCTGCCCGAGCGAGAAATTCTGCGCGGCGGAACGACCATCGGCTATCTCGAGCGCTTCGCCTTCATCGCCTCATTTATGGTGTGGCAGCCCGGCGCCATCGCCATCATCGTGGCCATCAAAGGACTCGGTCGCTTCTCTGAACTGGAGAACGCAGCGGCGCGCGAGCGGTTCATCATTGGCACCCTCGTGAGCCTCGTCTGGGCTGGACTCTGCACCGCGGCGCTGCTCGTCGGGCGCTAAACAGCCCCGACGCCCTTAGGTTGCCGGTGCTGCGTTACGAGTGCTGCGTTACCGGTGCTGCGTCACGGATGCTCTGCTACGACTTAAGCGCTTCGCTCTCGCTAAGCGACTCGGGAGGCCGAGGTTTCTCGACCCACGTGACGAGCACCACCGACACGATCATCAGCAGCAGCCACGAACCGAGCTTCGCGATTGAGACCAGTTCCCAGCCGTCCGACTGATTCGGGTAAACCCACGCATTTGACCAGGTTGCTACGTTTTCAGCGATCCAAATGAAAATCGACACCAACACGAAGGCGACGAGCACGGGCATCCGGAACCGCGCCCGCGACACCCTGACGTGCATGACGGTGCGCCACCAGACCACCGCGATGGCCGCGACGAGGAACCACCGGACGTCGACGATGAAATGGTGGCTGAAGAAGTTAATGTAGATCAACGCGGCCACGACCGCGGTGATCCAGCGCCGCGGATAGTGATCGAAGCGCAGTTCGAAGAGGCGGAAGACGCGCACCATGTACGAGCCGACCGCCGCATACATGAAGCCGCTATAGAGCGGGACGCCGAAGATGTGCAGCACGCCGTCGCCCTCGTACGTCCAGGATCCCGCATCCGTCTTGAAAATTTCCATCACGGTACCCACGATGTGGAAAAGGATGATCACACGCAGTTCGCGCAGCGTCTCTAGCTTGAAGACAACCATAAGAACTTGGATGGCGAGAGCTGCGAGCACCAAAAAGTCATTGCGGGCGAGGGATGCCGACTCGGGATACCAGAGGCGCGTGAGTACGAGAACGGCGAGTAGCGCTCCCCCGAACACGCAGGCCCACGCCTGCTTGAGCACGAACACCGTGAACTCGATGGTCCACGTGCGGATTCGTTGCGACGCGGAGCTGTTGTTTGTGGCAAGGCTCGACTTCGCGGACGTGCCGGCGGATTGCCGGTTCGCGGACGTGCCGCGCACCCGGTCGAGACGCCGATGTGCCCACTCGTCAATCCGCTGCTCGAGCGGAGTAAAGCGGGCCATCAGGGGCGCTTTCGTTTCACTGCGGCACGATACGGGGAGACGCTCGGCTCCCCCGGAATCCAGAAGCGCCACGGATACTCATCAGTGCCACCCTCGCCGGCGACGCCCGTGCGCGGCCCCGCGCTGAACAAAGACGGCGACTCGGGCAGTTCTAGGCGAACGCGGCCGGTCTGCAGGTCGGTGCCAGCGTCATCCAAACGAATTCCGAGCGCCACCGCGAGACGAGCGGGGCCCATCGCGAGGTCCGCAGGCTTCTTGGATGTCGCACGACGTTCGGCCGCGACATCCACGCCTTCGATTACTTCGCCCGCCCGCAGCAAGATTCCAGACGCAACACCCTCGGGCATGCACACCACGTTCGCGCACGTGTGCATGCCGTAGGTGAAGTACGTGTAGAGGTGACCGGGCGGGCCATACATGACGGCGTTGCGTTTGCCCGGCCCGCGGAAAGCATGCGAGCCAGGGTCGGCCTCGCCCATATACGCCTCGACCTCGGTAAGCCGCACGGCGACCTCGCCAACGCGCACGACAGCCCCCAGCAACAGCGGAGCAACCTCAGTCGCCGGCCTGCTGAGCAGATCGAACACGTCTAGCTAAGAACCTGCGGGTCAAGAGCGGCGGCGAGAACGCGAACACGCTCAGTCAATTCGGCACGCTGCTCGGCAACGCGCACGGGAGCCGTTCCGCCCACGCCGGCACGGCTCGAAACCGAGCCCTCCACCGTGAGGACCGCACGAACATCACCTGTGAGGTGCGGTGAGATCGTGGCGTAGTCGGCATCCGTCGGTTCGTGAAGTTCAAGCGAGTTCTCTTCGCAGAAGCGAACCAGCGAACCACTGATCTCGTGAGCTTCACGGAACGGAACATGCTGGCGTACGAGCCAATCCGCGACGTCGGTAGCCAGTGAGAAGCCCTGCGGCGCGAGCTCCGCCATGCGCTCGGTGTTGAACCGGAGCGTGGCAATCATGCCGGTGAAGGCGGGAAGCAAGACTTCAAGCGTCTCGACTGAATCGAAGACGGGCTCTTTGTCTTCCTGCAGGTCGCGGTTGTACGCGAGCGGCAACGCCTTCAACGTGGCGAGCAGCCCCGTGAGGTTACCGATGAGGCGCCCGGACTTGCCGCGAGCAAGCTCAGCGATGTCAGGGTTCTTCTTCTGCGGCATGATCGACGACCCCGTGGAATACGCGTCATCGAGCTGCACGAAGTCGAACTCGCGAGTGTTCCAAAGAATGATCTCTTCGCTGAGTCGCGAAATATCGATACCGAGCTGCGCAGTGATGAAGGCGAATTCCGCGACAACATCGCGGCTCGCGGTGGCATCGATTGAGTTTTCGGTGGGCCGAGAAAGGCCAAGTTCCCGAGCAACCAGCGCCGGGTCGAGCCCGAGCGTGCTGCCAGCAAGAGCACCAGAGCCATACGGCGAAGTGGATGCCCGAGCCTTCCAGTCACGGAAGCGCTCAAGCGTGCGCACAAGAGGCCACGCGTGGGCGAGCAAGTGATGTGCGAGCAGCACCGGCTGCGCATGCTGGAGGTGCGTGCGACCCGGCATGATCGCCGTGTCGTGCTTCTCGGCCTGTGCCACGATCGCGTCGATCAGGTCAACGACCATCGCGGAAATAGCACCCGCGTGGTCGAGGAGGTACATGCGCACGAGAGTGGCGATCTGGTCATTACGGCTGCGACCGGCGCGGAGTTTGCCTCCGACGTCGGCACCAGCGCGCTCGATCAGTCCGCGCTCGAGAGCGGCGTGAACGTCTTCCTCGGATTCGAGAGCCGTGAAGCTGCCATCGGCAACCGCTGCACTCAACGAGCGCAGGGCATCCTGCATGGTCTCCAGCTCGGAATCATCGAGGTACCCCGCGGCCGCGAGCGCAACAGCGTGCGCCCACGAACCGGCGAGGTCATACTGCGCAAGCTGCCAATCGAAGTGAGTCGATTTGCTCAATCGGGCAAGCTCGGGTGAGGGTCCGCTTGCGAAGCGGGCTCCCCAGAGTTGTCCCTCACCAGTTTCGGCAGATTGCGCCATGATTAGCCCTGCTTTGCGTCGCGACGAGCCGAGATCTTGCTCGGCAGTGACCAGAGATCGATGAAGCCCTTAGCCAACGACTGGTCGAAGGTGTCACCGGTGTCGTAGGTGGCGAGGCTGAAGTCGTAGAGGCTCTGCTCTGACTTGCGGCCGGTCGGCACTGCGCGACCTGCGTGCAGCGTCATACGGATCTCTCCGCTGACGTAGCGCTGAGTGTCTTCAACGAAGGCATCGAGCGAACGCTTGAGGCCGGAGAACCAGAGTCCGTCGTACACGAGGTTCGACCACTCGGCTTCGACTCCGCGCTTGTAGCGGCCGAGGTCCCGCTCGATTGTGAGCGACTCGAGCTCTTCGTGCGCGGCGATCAAAGCCATCGCGCCGGGAGCTTCGTAGACCTCACGGCTCTTGATGCCGATGAGACGGTCTTCAACCATGTCGATGCGGCCAACGCCGTGCTTGCCGGCGAGCGCGTTCATGTGCTCAACGATGGCGAGAGCCGACATTGCGACTCCGTCGATCGCAACCGGAATACCAGCTTCGAAGGTGATGGTGACTTCTTCAGCGGGGAGCCCTGCTTCGGGGTCAGAGGTGTACTCGTAGAGTTCCTCGATCGGAGCGTTCCACGGGTCCTCGAGGAAACCGGTTTCGACCGCACGGCCCCACACGTTCTTATCGATCGAGTAGGGGCTTGCTGCCGACTGGCGAATGGGGAGGTTGTGCTCTTCGGCGTACACGATGGCCTTGTCGCGAGTAAGCGCAAGGTCACGTACAGGAGCGATGCTCGTGAGTTCGGGAGCGAGAGCAGCGACGGCAGCTTCGAAGCGCACCTGGTCGTTTCCCTTACCGGTGCACCCGTGAGCAACGCTGTCGGCGCCAAGGGCCTTCGCCGTAAGGGCAAGGTGACGAGAGATCAGCGGGCGGCTCAGTGCCGACACCAGCGGGTAACGCTTCTGGTAGAGCGCGTTGGTCTTGAGCGCTGGCATGAGGAAGTCATCCGCGAACTCATCCTTCGCGTCAACAACAACCGACTCAACAGCACCACAGTCAAGGGCGCGCTGGCGGATGTCATCCATGTCTTCGCCACCCTGGCCGACGTCAATCGCAAGCGCGACGACCTCTTTGCCGGTGGCGTCCTTGAGCCAGCCAATACCTACGGATGTGTCGAGTCCGCCCGAGTAGGCGAGAACTACGCGTTCTGACATGTGTTTATCTCCTTGACGTCGTGAATCAGTTTAGGGAACTACAGCGGCGGCGCTAAACCGCCAAGAAACTAGGCGGCTTGGTCGAGCAGCCAAATCATGAGGGCCTTCTGGGCGTGGAGGCGGTTCTCTGCCTCATCCCAGATGACGCTCTGCGGGCCATCGATAACCTCGGCTTCAACCTCATAACCGCGGTCGGCGGGGAGGCAGTGCAAGAAAATGGCGTCGGGCTTAGCGAGAGCCATCATGGCGGCATCCACTTTGTAGGCACCGAGAGCAGCAACGCGAGCGGCCTTTTCGTCTTCCTTGCCCATCGAGACCCACGTGTCGGTCACGACGACATCAGCACCGGTGACGGCCTCAGCCGGGTCGGTGATGATGGCGATCGAACCACCAGTGGATGCTGCGATCTTTTCGGCGTCGGCTACGACATCCGCCAAGGGCAGGTAGTCCTCGGGGCAGGCAATGCGCACGTGCATACCGGCGGTCGCGCCGGCGAGTAGGTAGGAGTGCACCATGTTGTCGGCACCGTCACCGAGGAAAGCGACGGTCAGCCCCGTGAGCTCACCCTTGTGTTCGCGGATCGTGAGCAGATCGGCGAGCAACTGGCAGGGGTGGAACTCGTCGCTCAGCGCATTGATAACGGGAACCTGCGTGCCGTGAGCCATCTCGATCAGGCCCTGCTGCCCATACGTGCGCCAGACGATGGCCGCGACCTGGCGCTCGAGAACACGAGCGGTGTCGGATGCCGTCTCCTTGCCACCCAACTGACTGTTGGCCGTGGAGATGATGAGTGGCGAACCGCCGAGGTCGGCAATACCCACCGCGAAAGACACGCGAGTGCGCGTCGAGGACTTGTCGAAGATCACCGCGACCGTCTGAGGACCTTCGAGGGGCTTGCGGCCCCACCGGTCAGCCTTGACCTTCTCGGCGAGATCGAGGATCTCGAGTTGTTCCGCTGGGCTGAGGTCATCATCGCGAAGAAAATGCCTGGTCATGATGCCTCCGTAGGTGCGTCGTTGAGTACTGCGTTCAGCACAGCGCTGAACGTGTCGATGAATTCGGCGATCTCGGCATCACCAATGATCAGGGGTGGTGCAAGTCGAACAGTCGACTCGTTGGGAGCATTAACAATGAGCCCGTGATCGAGCGCCACTGCCACAACCTGCTGAGCGACGGGCTGCGAAAGCCCGATACCTACGAGCAGCCCGCGACCACGCAACTCACTCACCAGCGGTGATCCGATTGCCTCGATTGCCGTGCGCAGCTGGGCACCCCGCGCGGCGGAGTTCGCTACGAGGTCGTCGCTTTCGATCTGCGTGAGCACGGCATTACTGACCGCACACACGAGTGGGTTTCCGCCGAACGTGGTGCCGTGCTGCCCCGGCTGCAAGAGAGCGGATGCCGCACCAAAGGTCACGAGGGCGCCAATCGGCACTCCCCCACCAATTCCCTTCGCGAGGGTGATCGCGTCGGGAACAATGCCGCTCTCTTGGAAGCCAAACCAGCGTCCGGTGCGTCCGGCTCCGGTCTGGATCTCGTCGACGATGAGCAGCACGCCGTGTTGTGTGGTGAGTTCTCGCGCAGCTTCGAGGTAGCCCTCGGGAAGCGGCTGCACGCCAGCCTCGCCCTTGATGGGCTCGACGAAGAGTGCTGCGACATCCGGCCCGATCGCGGCGTTGAGCGCCTCGATCGTGGTGTCAATGATGTCGACATTGGGCATCAGCGGCTCGAAGGGTTCGCGAAGTGCGGCCTTACCCGTGATGGAGAGTGCGCCGATGGAACGGCCGTGGAAGGAATCTTTCAACGAGAGGATGCGCGGGCGACCAGTGCGGCGAGCCAGCTTCACGGCTGCTTCGTTTGCTTCGGTGCCCGAGTTCGCGAAGAACACACGCCCCTCTTCGCCCGCTCCCGAGATTCGCAGGAGGCGTTCGGCGAGTGCGAGTTGCGGTTCGGTCGCGAAGAAGTTCGAGACATGAAGCAGGTTCGCTTGGCTCGTGAGCGCCCCGACGACGGCCGGGTGATTGTGACCGAGCGAGTTCACGGCAATGCCGCCCAAGAAGTCGAGGTAGCGCTTGCCGTCGGAATCAAAGACAGTGCAGCCCTCACCGCGCACGAGTTCAACCTTCGGCGTACCGAAGGTATTCATCATGCGGTGGTTGTAGTCGTCTTGCCAGCTCATGCAGGTACCACCTCGGTGCCAATTCCATCTTGCGTGAACACTTCGAGAAGAATCGAGTGCGGGGCACGCCCGTCGATAATGGCGGCCTTGGGTACACCGGCATCCACGGCTTCAAGGCACGCGGTCATCTTGGGGATCATGCCCGATTCAAGACTCGGCAGCAGTTCACGGAGTTCATCGGTGTTGATGATCGAAACGAGCGACTCGCGGTTGGGCCAGTCGCTATAGAGACCAGCAACATCGGTGAGGATGACGAGCTTGGCTGCATCCAGGGCGATCGCGAGCGCCGCCGCGGCTGAGTCAGCGTTCACGTTGAGGAGACCAGACGCGTCATCCGCGATTTCGCCAGCTTCTTGAGCCAGGGTGGAGACCACGGGAATGTTGTCACTCGCGAGCACATCGAGTACGCGCTGAGGGTCAACCTCGGTGACGTTGCCGACGAGCCCAAGATCGACGCGCTTTCCTTCGATCTCCTTGATCATGCGCTCACCGATGAAGAGTGAGTGCTCGTGCCCGGCGATGCCGTTAGCAAGATCTCCGTGCTCGTTGATGAGATCGACGAGTTCTGCCCCCACCTGGTCGGTGAGAACATCCCGCACGACATCAATCGACTCTTCGGTCGTCACGCGGTAGCCCGCGCGGAACTCCGACTCGATACCGCGAATCTTGAGCTCCTTAGTGATCTGGGGCCCGCCACCGTGGACAATCACGGGGCGAACACCAGCAAGACGCAGATACACCATGTCCTGCACAAAGGCGCGCTTGAGTTCGTCGTTGATCATGGCGTTACCGCCAAACTTCACCACAATGATGCGGTTGCGAAAACGCTTCAACCACGGAAGTGCCTCAATAAGCACTCCCGCCTTAGTCATGGCCTGCTCGTGTTCAGCGCCGTGTGTGAATGCCGGCATCAGCTGGAGTACGCGCTGTTCTCATGCACGTAATCGTGCGTGAGATCGTTGGTCAGAATGGTGGCTTCGGCATCGCCCGTAGCGAGATCGATCAGCACGTGCACAGCACGGCCCGCGAGATCCACTTCGTCGCGCGAACGGTCGGGGGCACCCGCGTGGCAGACCCGCACACCGTTCATCGAGACATCGACCGCGTAGGGGTCGAAAGCGGCATCCGTGGTTCCGATTGCGGCCAAGACGCGGCCCCAGTTGGGGTCGTTGCCGAAGATGGCTGCCTTGAAGAGATTGTTACGGGCGACCGAACGGCCAACGACGACAGCGTCGTCTTCGCTCGCAGCACCCACAACTTCGATGCGGATGTCGTGGCTTGCGCCCTCAGCATCGCCCTGCAGTTGTTCGGCCAGATCGTTGCACACGCGCGTAACGAGCGCGGCAAACTCGGCCGCGTCGGGAGTCACGCCCGAGGCACCGGAGGCCATGAGCGTTACTTGGTCGTTGGTCGACATGCAGCCGTCGGAGTCGAGGCGGTCGAAGGTGAGGCGAGTCGCTTCGCGCAGCGCCGCGTCGAGGTCGGCGGAGGCGACAGCGGCGTCAGTGGTAATGACCACGAGCATTGTCGCGAGGCCTGGTGCGAGCATTCCGGCGCCCTTGGCCATGCCACCGACGGTGTAGCCGGTTCCCGTAGCGACAGCAGTTTTGGGCTTGCTGTCGGTCGTCATGATGGCGAGCGACGCGTTCGTGCCGCCCTCTGGGCTGAGCGCGGTGGCCGCGGCAGACATTCCGGCGAGAACCTTGTCTTGCGGAAGCTGTTCGCCGATGAGGCCGGTCGAACAGACGAGGATGTCCCCGGCCGATGCGCCCAAGGTCTCAGCGACGTGCTCGGCGGTGGCGTGCGTCACCTGAAAACCCTGCGGACCGGTAAAGCAGTTGGCCCCGCCGGAGTTGAGAGCAATCGCCGTGACCACTCCGTCGTCGATGACCTGCTTCGACCAGATAATCGAATGCGCTTGGGCACGGTTGCTCGTGAACACCGCGGCCGCATCGAAGCGGGGCCCGCGGTTGACGACGAGGGCGACATCGAGGCCGCCACTCGCTTTGAGGCCGGCTTCGACACCGGCGGCTTCGAATCCTGCGGCTGCTGTGACACTCATGGTGCTACTCCGTCCAGCGCCAGACCGAGGGTTTCCTCGAGGCCCAACGCAATATTTGTCGATTGAATGGCGGCGCCTGCGGTTCCCTTGACGAGATTGTCGATCGCACTCACAACGACGACGCGACGAGCGGCCTCGTCGATAGCAAGACCGATGAGGGCAGTATTGGCGCCGAGGGTGTCTGCCGTGCGCGGGAACTGTCCCTCCGGCAACACGTGAACGAAGGGTTCGTCGGCGTACGCGGTCTCCCACGCTTCGCGCACCTGGGCGGCAGTGACGCCCTCAGCAAGCTTGGCCGTTGTCGTAGCGAGGATTCCCCGCGACATCGGCACGAGCATCGGCGTGAACGAGACGGTGACGCTCTCGGCACCCGCGACCTTCAAGTTCTGAGCGATCTCAGGAGTGTGACGATGCGTACCGCCCACGGCATACGCCGAAGCGGAGCCCATCATTTCACTCGCCAAGAGGTTGACCTTGAGGCTCTTGCCCGCACCGGATGGCCCGACAGCGAGCACTGCCACGATGTCCTCAGCCTCGATGAGGGACGAACGGATGCCGGGGGCGAGAGCCAGCGTGATTGCCGTGACGTTGCACCCGGGCACTGCAATACGTTTCGAACCGGCGAGCACTTGCCGTTGCGTGCCACCAGCGGCATGCAGGAGTTCGGGCATCCCGTAATCCCAAGCGCCGAAGTACTCGCCACCGTAAAACGCGGCCCAATCATCGGGGCTTGTGAGGCGGTGGTCAGCACCACAGTCAACGACGAGAGTGTCGGGGCTGAGCTCAGCCGTCAACGCCCCCGACTTGCCGTGGGGCAGAGCAAAGAAAACAACATCGTGGCCGGCGAGCACTGACGGCTCAGTCGGCTGGAGTTCGAGGTGCGCCAGCGAGCGCAAATGCGGCTGGACATCGATCAACCGTTGGCCAGCGTTACTAAACGCCGTCACGGTTCGAACATCGAACTCAGGGTGGGTGGACAACAGGCGAAGAAGCTCGCCACCGGCATAACCGCTGGCACCGGCCACAGCGACCGAAATTGACATGGAATTACCTTCAGTGGGGTTCGGAAACGAGAACACTTGCGGCGGCGTTTCACACAACCTCGTGGGTCGTGGCGAAACTCCGCCTATCGTCGCTCGTCAGCCCCGCGCAGTACCGGCGAAGACGGCGCAACAAAGCGCAGCGAGAGTCGCTGGCAGCAGGCGCGGAGGTCGGTCACGTTTCTAGAATAGTCCCCTCACTGCGCGGCAGGCTAATCGGTACGCTGGTTGTGGCGAGTCCGCTCTCGTTACATCCCCCCCTAAAGGAGCCCTATGTCTGACCTCAGTGGTCTGCTCAACCTGATCCCCATCGGCGACATTGCCGCAAAACTCGGCGTCAACGAAGACTTGGCCGAAGCGGCTGTCAAACAAGTCATCCCCACTCTCATCGGTGGGATGGCCGCCAATGCCAAGGATGACGCCGGCGCGAAGTCGCTCGAAGGCGCGCTGTCCACCCACGGCACGAAAGTACCGCGCGCGAGCACGGTTGACGACATCGATGTCGCTGACGGCGCCAAGATCGTCTCCAACGTGTTCGGAGGCAAGCAGGCGGATGTCGCTTCCGCCGTCGCCGACAACAATGCTGACGCGAACGTCACGAGTGACCTGATCGCCAAACTGCTCCCGATCGTCGCTCCGATTGTGATCTCGTGGGTCGGCTCGCAGTTCTTGGGCCAGAAGGCAGCGCCCGCTGCTGCCGAGCCCGCGAAGGCCGATGCCGGTGGCATTGGCGGCTTGCTCGGTGGCCTCTTGGGCAATGCTGGCGGTCAAGACCTTGTCGGCGGCCTCATTGGCGGTCTGCTCGGCGGCGGCAAGCGCTAAGCCTGCACACAACGCCGAAAGCCGGTCGTCACCGCAATGGTGATGACCGGCTTTCGTCGTTGCGGGGTTCTGCTCTACTCGCGCAGCTCGGCGCCGACACGCTCGCCGGCGAGAGCGACAGCGGCGTTCTTCGCGTCCGTGGCCTCAGCCTGCGTGAGCGTGCGGTCGACGGCACGGAAGCGCAGCGCGAACGTCAGCGACTTGTGCGCCTCGGGGATACCCGTTCCGCGGTAATCGTCGACAAGACGCACGTGCTCTAAGAGCTCACCGGCACCCTCACGGATGAGAGCCAAGAGCTCACCAGCCTGCACCTCCGTCGGCACTACCAAAGAAAGATCCTGGGTCGCTGCCGGGTAGGAGACGATCGGCGTTGCCGCGACGTCTGCTGCCGCACTCTGAATCAGCACGCTGAGGTCAAGTTCGAGCACCGCAACGACGCGCGGCAGGTCGAGCTCCTGGGCGAGTGCAGGAAGCAGCTCTCCGGCGTAGCCCACGGTCTTGTCGCCAACGCGAAGCTCCGCGGTGCGGCCGGGGTGCATCGAGTGATGGTTGCCCGTGACAATGTCGATCTCGACCGAGAGCGTCGCCGCCACGTGCTGAACAGTAGCCAGAGCATCCGCGAGTCCACGGGAGACGGGCTGCTGGCCAGGCTGACGCGTCACGGCATCGCCGAGGAACAGTGCGGCGACGTGCCACGGTTGCTGCGGAATGCTTGAGCGCAAGTCGGCGAGAACCGCGTCACTCGGCAATTCGTAGCCGAGCGGCAGCGACGTGCTGCCGTAGCTGCGTCCAGCTTCGGGCAGGAAGACTGTTCCGACCTCGAAGAGCGCCAGATCGGTCAGCCCGCGAGACACATTGCGGTGAGCGATCGCCGCGAGGCCGGGGATCAACGAACGACGCATCGTGGCGGCATCCGGGTCCAGAGCGTTCGCAAGCTTAATCGTGGTCGCTCCCCCGGCCTCGGACGCCCCAAAGAGGTCGTTCGAGTGCTGCGAGATGAACGGGTAGGCCAACACCTCGGTGAGGCCGGATGCCGCAAGGCTGTTCGACACCGTACGTCGCAGTCGCTGGGCGCGCGTGAGCCCGCGGCCCGGGGGCGCAATCGGAAGCACAGCCGGAATGCGGTCGTAGCCCACGATGCGAGCTACTTCTTCGACAAGAGTCGTCTTGTCACCCAGGTCGGGGCGCCAGCTCGGAGGGGTAACGCTCCAGCCTGTTTCGGTCGACTCGACCGTTGCACCAATCGCCTGCAGCGAATCGGTGATCTCATCAGCAGAGTAGTTCACACCAATGAGGCCCTGAGCGTAGCCCTCGGGCAGGTCGACGGCATCCGCGACGTGGTCGGCCAGCAGGTCGCTGCCGAGCTCGTCGACAGTTCCGCCACCCAGTTCAACCAGCAACTCAACGACGCGCGCCGCTGCCGCCGGAGCCACCAGCGGGTCGACCCCGCGCTCGAAGCGACGCGACGCTTCGCTGCCAAGCTTGTGACGACGAGCGGTACGCGCGATCGAAATGGGCTCGAAGTTTGCGGCTTCGATCAAGACATTGGTCGAGGAATCTGTAATCTCAGTGCTCGCTCCACCCATAACGCCAGCAAGGCCGATCGGGCCTGACTCATCGGTGATCAGCAGGTCTTCGGGGTCAAGCGTGCGCGACTTGTCGTCGAGCGTTGTGAGGGTCTCCCCTGCCTGAGCCCGACGGACCGTGAGGCCGCCTGCTACACGGTCGAGGTCGTACGCGTGAATCGGCTGCCCGAGCTCGAGCATCACGTAGTTCGTCACGTCGACCGTGAGGGAGATCGAGCGGATGCCGGCCAGCGCCAGACGCGTGATCATCCACGTGGGCGTTGGCTTGGTGACATCCACGTTCCGTACGACACGGGTGACGAAGGCTCGCACCCCGGCGCGACCGCGAATGGGCGCGTCGTCGGCGATGACCACGGGAAAACCGCTCGCTTCGGTGATCGTGGGAGCGTCGGCGGGGTCAGTGAACGTAGCGCCCGTCGAGAGCGCGTATTCGCGAGCAACGCCGCGCAGCGACATCGCGTAACCGCGGTCGGGCGTGACGTTGATCTCTACCGCAAAGTCATCAAGACCAAGCAGCTCAATCGCGCTCGTTCCGACCGCGGGGTCGAGACCCAGCGTGGACAGAACGAGGATGCCGTCGTGCTCATCGCCGAGGCCGAGCTCGCGAGTAGACGCGATCATTCCATCGGAGACGTGACCGTAGGTCTTGCGCGCAGCAATAGGGAACGGGCCGGGAAGGACTGAACCGGGCAGCGTGACAACGACCTTGTCGCCGACAACGAAGTTGTGGGCTCCACAGACGATGCCGCGAGGTTCTGCTTCGCCGACATCGACCTGGCACCAGTTGATGGTCTTGCCATTGGACTGGGGTTCGCCGACGAACTCGAGCACCTGACCGACAACAACCGGGCCGGAGATGTCGAAGCCGTGAACGTCTTCTTCTTCAAAGCCGACCTTGACGAGGGCAGCGTGAACTTGCTCGTGGGTGATGTCTGCGGGGATTTCAACGAATTCCCGCAACCAACTCATGGGAACTTTCATCAGACCACCATTCCGAACTGCTGGGAGAAGCGAATATCGCCCTCGACCATGTCTCGCATGTCATTCATTTCGTTGCGGAACTGGAGCGTGCGCTCAATTCCCATACCGAAGGCGAAGCCCTGGTATTCGTCGGGGTCAATGCCGGCGGCGCGAAGAACGTTGGGGTTGACCATTCCGCAGCCACCCCATTCCACCCAACGGGCGCCACCCTTGGCGTTGGGCTGCCAGACATCCATCTCGGCACTGGGCTCAGTGAACGGGAAGTAGTTAGGGCGCAGACGAATCTGAGCACCCTCCCCGAACATCGCACGGGCAAGGTGCTCGAGCGTGCCCCGGAGGTGCGCCATGGTGAGGCCCTTGTCAATCGCGATGCCCTCCAGCTGGTGGAACACCGGCGTGTGGGTCGCATCAAGTTCGTCGGTGCGGAACACGCGTCCGGGCGCCACAACGTACACCGGAAGCGGGCGCTCGAGCAACGAACGGATCTGAACCGGGCTCGTGTGCGTGCGCAGCAGCAAATGCGAGTCCACCGGGTCGATGAAGAAGGTGTCTTGCATCGCCCGCGCGGGGTGATCTTCGTCGAAGTTGAGCGCGTCAAAGTTGAACCACTCGTTTTCGAGCTCAGGGCCTTCCGCGACTTCCCAGCCCATGCCGACGAAGATGTCGCTCATGTGCTCCATGAGCAGGCTCAGCGGATGCCGGGCGCCCTTTACGTAGCGAGTGGCGACGGCCGTGACATCCACAGCTTCTGCCGCAAGCTTGGCTTGCTCCTCGGCGACTGCTAACTCGGCCTCGCGCGCGCTAAAAGCGCCGTTGACGCGACCGCGGGCGGCTCCGATGAGCTTGCCGGTGGCAGCTCGGTCGGCGGGCGCCACGTTCTTCATCTGCGCGTTGAGCGCTGCCAGTGGCGAGCCCTCTGCAAGATGGGCGCCGCGCACCGTTTTGAGGTCGGCCATTATCGCTGCGGACTCGATGGCAGCAAGAGCTGCTTCGACCGCTGCGGTTACCGCTGGTTCTGTGATCGGGGTGGGTTCAGACACAAGAACCGAGTTTAGCGGACACCGCTGTCGCGGGCCGCCTTCCTCACGGAGCTAGTACCCGCCAGCACCGCCGCTGTTGTCGCCGTAGCTAGCGTGACCGCGCGGCGGCATCGTGATGGCACGCGTACCATCTACACCCGGCTGCTTAGGAGCATCCGGAGTGGTCGCACCATCCTTCGGTCCGCTCTTCTTCGCCACGTAGCGAGCAACGTACGACAGGGTTACGTTCATGACGAGGTAGATAACGAGTCCGACCGCGAAAAGAGTGAAGACGTAGCGGCTGCCGTAGAAGTTCTGAAGCTCCTTGATCGTGCGCGAAAGCTCAGGGTACGCAACGACGTACGCAAGGGAGGTGTCTTTCAAGAGCACGACGAGCTGCGCCAAAATGATCGGCAACATCTGACGGAAGGCCTGCGGGAATTCCACGATGAACCGTGTCTGCAGCGAAGTGAGGCCGATCGACAGACCACCTTCGCGTTGCCCCTTGGGCAGCGAACTAATGCCCGCTCGCAATGCTTCACCGATGATCGCGCCGTTGTAGATCGCGAGACCAAGCACACCGGCCCAGTAGCCACCGGTCGAGAACATGAGGAACACGAAGAAGATAAGCAGCAACAGCGGCATACCGCGGAAGATCTCAAGCGCGATCGACGTCGGAATACGGACCCACTTGGATGCCGCAGTGCGCCCAAACGAAAACAAAATTCCGATGATGATCGCGAGCACTGCCGCGACCCCCGCCATGCGCAGAGTGTTGAGCACACCGCGGCCGAAGGCGCTCCAGATTTCAGGGTCGGCGAGGATGTCGGTTCGCGACGGGTCGAAGAGCCCAGGCTGCTCGGCACCGTTTGCGCTAACACGAGGTGCAGCCAGAATGAAGTAGACCCAGATGATCAGGCCGATGATCAGTACGGCACCGACAGCAGAGGCGATGGCCGAGTTGCGCCGGGTCTTCGGACCGGGGGCGTCGTACAGTACGCTCGCGCTCATCGCAGCACCATTACCTTCTTCTCGATCGCTCCGGCTATCAGCCCGAGCGGAATAGTGATTGCCAAGTACAGCGCAGCGGCGTAAATGAGGGTGAGCAGAACAAGGTCACCGTGGTCACGCGATGCAGCACCGGTTGCTTTGAAGAGTTCGTTGACGAAGAACGCTCCCGCGACCGATGTGTTCTTGGTCAACGCGATAAATACGTTGATGAGCGGCGGGACGACCATGCGGCTTGCCTGCGGAAGAATCACGAGGCCAACAGTCTGAGTGAATCCCATGCCGATGCTGCGAGCGGCTTCGGCCTGGCCGACGGGAACACCGTTGAACCCGGAACGCACCGCTTCAGCCACGAAGGGAGAGGTGTAAAGAGTCAGACCAAGAGCTGCCAAGAGGAAGTAGTCGAGGTCAACGCCCAGAATGGGCAGCACGAAGGCACAGAAGAATAAGACGAGAAGCAACGGGATGTTGCGGAGCAGCTCGGTGTAGACGGTTGCGAAGATGCGCAACGAAGGAACCGGCGAAATACGCATCGCCGCGATAAGAACCCCAAGAATAAACGCCCCGACACCGGCAATGCCCAAGAGGGCCAACGTCAGAAGAAAGCCCTCCATGTAGAGCGGCGTTATGTCGACAAGGGCGTCGATCGCGTTAGTGATGACGTCCATCCGGGCCTCCTGGAAAGTAAATGAATAGGGCGTGGAAGGTGCCCGCCCGCGTTAGCCGCGGACGGGCACCGAGCACACTAGTTGCTGTAGCGGTCTACAGCGGGCGGGGTCGGAAGCTTCAGGACGGTGCCTGCAGTCTCGTTCCAAGCCGCATCCCACGAACCGTCGGCGTACGAGGCCTCAAGAACGTCGTTGATGTAGTCGCGGAAAGCGTCATCGTTGAGTCCAAGACCGATGCCGTAAGGCTCTTCGGTGAACGGGTTGCTGAGAACTTCGAATTCGCCAGCGTTCTGGTCGGCGAGGCCAGCCAGAATCACGTTGTCGGTGGTAACAGCGACAACCTTGCCGCTACGAAGCGGCTCGAGGCAAGCGGAGTAGGCGTCGGTGGTGATGAGCTTGACGTCGTACTCAGCGATGTTCTTTTCTGAGGTCGAACCGGCAACGCTGCAGACGTCCTTACCTGCGAGGTCCTCGGGGCCAGTGATGCCCTCGGGGTTATCTGCAAGAACGAGGATGTCTTGGCCTGCGTTGTAGTAAGGACCAGCGAAGGAAATTACTTCCTTGCGAGTGTCGTTGATCGTGTAAGTAGCGATCACGATGTCAACGGTGTCGTTCTCGATGAACGACTCACGGTTAGCGGAAACGGTTTCTTTCCACTCGATGTTGTCTTCACTAATACCCAGCGAAGCAGCAATGATCTTGCCAATTTCGACGTCGAAGCCGACGGGGTCGCCCGACGGTCCTTTGAGACCGAACAGCGGCTGGTCGAACTTGGTTCCGATCGTTATCTTGCCGGCATCAGCAAGCTCAGCCATTGTGGTGCCTGCTTCGAACTCCGGAACGACTACTTCAGGATCAGTTGTTCCTGAGTCTGCTGCACATGCGCTGAGGCCAAGAAGACCTACGACGGCGATGGCAGAAATCATCAGACCTTTTTTGAGTCTCATGTGTTTCTCCTTGCTGCTGTGGGGATTACCCGCTGAGTTAGTGGGTAAGGATTTTCGAGAGGAAGTCTTGCGCTCTCGGAGATTGAGGGTTGGTGAAGAACTGCTCAGGCTCGGCCTCTTCAACAATTTCGCCATCCGCCATGAAAATCACGCGGTCAGCAGCCTTACGAGCGAAGCCCATTTCGTGCGTAACCACGAGCATGGTCATGCCGTCTTTGGCGAGCTGCACCATGACATCGAGAACTTCGTTGATCATCTCGGGGTCGAGAGCCGACGTGGGCTCATCGAGAAGAATGATCTTGGGATCCATGGCGAGTGAACGAGCGATGGCAACACGCTGTTGCTGTCCACCAGAAAGCTGAGCCGGCATCTTGGATGCCTGGTTGCCGATACCAACGCGGTCGAGCAGTTCCATCGCGTGCTTGTCAGCTTCGACCTTGGAGACCTTGCGCACGCGGCGCGGGCCGAGCGTGACGTTCTCCAGAATCGTCTTGTGAGCGAAGAGGTTGAACGACTGGAATACCATGCCGACGTCTGCACGCAGCTTGGCGAGACCAGCGCCCTCTTCGGGCAACAACTTGCCATCAATAGTGATGGTGCCATCGTCGATGGTCTCGAGGCGGTTAATCGCACGACAGAGCGTGGATTTTCCCGAACCACTCGGCCCAATCACGACAACTACCTCACCACGTTTAATCGTGGTGGAGATGTCTTTGAGCACGTGAAGCTCACCGTAATGTTTGTTGACATGGTCGATAACGACCAGAGGTTCACCGCTCTGTGCTGCCATACAGAAAGATAATCACATGCGTTCAACCACGGTCAATCGCCGCGCCTAGTCGTAACACGCTCGTGACACGAAATCAGATACTGCGTTGCGCGAAAGCACTCTCGTAGAGACATACGGATGCCGCAGTAGCCAAATTCATCGACTCCGCGTGGCCGTAAATTGGCACCGAAATGACCCAATCGGCGAGCACATAGTGCTCATCGGTAAGGCCACGGGCCTCATTGCCGAACAACCACGCTGACGGGTGGTTGAGCACACCTTCGTTGCGCGCAGCTAAGAGATCTCCGCCCTTGATATCGGCGGCAAGAATGCGCAGCCCCTCGCCCTTGACTCGCTCGAGTACTTCTTCGAGCTCAGCACCGACGGCGACGGGAACATGAAACAGCGATCCCGTAGTGGCGCGAACAACCTTGGGATTGTAAAGATCGACGCTGCGGCCGGTCAGGATGACTGCGTCAGCACCGGCGGCATCCGCGGCACGGATGATCGTGCCGGCGTTACCGGGGTCGCGAACCTCTTCGAGGATAGCGATGAGCTTGGGACCATCCGCAAGGATGTCCTTCAACGATGTGGGGAATTGACGGCACACTGCGAGCACACCTTGGGGCGTCACAGTGTCGGCCATGGTCTCGAGGACTTGCTCCGAAACGAACTCAACCTCGACACCCGCTTCTTCGGCCGCGCGCGCAATGCCGCTATGGCGCTCAAGAGCGGTGGGCGTGGCGTACAGCTCCACCAAGAGGTCTGGGCGGAATTCGAGCGCTTCAGAAACCGACTGGGGCCCCTCTAAGAGAAAAAGCCCAGTCTCAGACCGGGCGCTCTTCTTAGCGAGTTTGGCTACTGCACGTACGCGTGGAGAACGCGGATTATCAATCACAAAATAACCCTAAGCGCGCGGGCCTGATATACGAGAATCGGCACGCTGCAGAGACCATATTGGTCACTACAGCGTGCCGATTGCACGAATAGTTGTGCGGCTAGTTACGCAGCCGAACGGGGTGCCGACGTGTCAGCGGGCAGTGCAGCCTTAGCGGTTGCAACCAGCGACGCGAACGTGGCGGGCTCGGTGACTGCGAGGTCAGCGAGGATGCGACGGTCAACCTGAACTCCGGCCAGGTTCAAGCCCTGGATGAGACGGTTGTACGTGAGGCCGTTGGCCCGCGATGCAGCGTTGATGCGCTGGATCCACAGGCGACGGAATTCACCCTTGCGGGCACGGCGGTCACGGTACGCGTAGACGAGCGAGTGCGTGACCTGCTCCTTGGCCTTACGGTACAGACGCGAACGCTGTCCGCGGTAACCCTTTGCGCGCTCGAGGATAACCCGACGCTTCTTGTGAGCGTTTACGGCTCTTTTTACTCTTGCCATTATGTGTGTCCTAAACCCTTACTTACCGAGAAGCTTCTTGATGACCTTGGCATCCTGCGATGCAAGAACCTGATCCTGGTTGAGCGAGCGCTTACGCTTTCCGCTCTTGACCTCGAGGTTGTGTCGCATACCAGCCTGCTGCTTCATGACCTTGCCGCTACCGGTGACCTTGAAACGCTTCTTGGTGCCTGAGTGCGTCTTCTGCTTAGGCATCTTTCTCCTCTTTCTCTGGAACTTCTGCCGCACGAGGAGCTTTGTTAGCTACCTTGCGGGCCTCGGCTTCAGCTTTCGCCGTTGCCTTGGTCTTGTGTGGGCCAATAATCATGACCATGTTGCGACCGTCAATCGTCGGGGTCGATTCGATGGAACCGAACTCCGACACATCTTCGGCAAACTTCTGAAGCAAACGGACGCCCTGGTCAGGACGAGACTGCTCACGACCACGGAACAAGATCATTGCTTTGACCTTGTCGCCGCCCGAGAGGAATCCTTCGGCACGCTTGCGCTTGGTTTCGTAGTCGTGCTTGTCGATCTTCAGGCGGAAACGAACCTCTTTGAGGATCGTGTTTGCCTGGTTGCGACGAGCTTCTTTCGCCTTCTGCGCCTCTTCGTACTTGAACTTGCCGTGATCCATGATCTTGGCAACGGGAGGCTTGGAATTGGGAGCAACCTCGACCAAATCTAGATCTGCCTCTTGGGCGAGTCGGAGGGCGACGTCAATTGAGACGACACCGACTTGTTCACCGCCGGGTCCGACAAGTCGGACCTCAGGAACTCGGATTCGGTCGTTGGTACGGGGATCGCTGATGCGTGTTCTCCTCACAGTTCGTGATGCGCAGAGAAACAGTAGTAAACACTGCGCAGTTTGGCGGATGCCATGGCACGAAAGAGGATCAAACGCAGCGATGCTGCATCACCCTTTAAAGCTGCGCAGCCAGCATCCGGAACAATTCGCACGATCGCGTAGATCATGCGTACTGCACCGCCAGCGGACTGTGCGGGGTGTAACTACCCGGTAACCTTGTATGCGGTTGACAGGTGGGAGAATCTCCACTTTCGTAACCGGGGCGAGCCCCGGGCCTGCATAAGGATAGCAGAGCGAACCCCAATTAGCGAAGGACATCATGAGCGAGCCCACCAATGAGGATTACAACGAACTTCGCGATATCTCTGAAGTGCCCGCGGTCGAGGTAATTAACACCGTCGCCGTACACATGCTCAGTGCCGCCGCCGTCAAACTGGGACTTTCGGATGGCCCCAATGCTGAGGCAGAAAAAGATCTGGACGAAGCACGCAAGCTCATCAACGCCCTCGCCGGCTTTGTGACCGCTGCCGCCCCAGAAATCGGAAACCACCACGCTCGACCGCTGCGCGACGGCCTGCGTTCGGTGCAGCTCGCGTTCCGCGAAGCATCGACATTCCCGGATGCGCCCGGCCAGGGCCCCGGCGAGAAGTACACCGGCCCCGTCAACTAGCCACGTTTCCCGGCGGTCCTTGGGCCGCTGGGCACGACGGCTCGGTTGCGGTCGGATGACGCCTCGACTTCTCGAATCCCAGCGGCTAGCACCTCGCCTGCTGGATTACCGCTGGCTTGGCGACCGCCACGTTTGCTCCGCTAGTCGGCAGCGGGAGCCCGCACGACTTGAATTGCGAGAGAGTCGACCGACTCTGCGATGAGCTCTGAAGCACTCCAACTCGTGCGAAGGCGATCCATGATGGCGTCGAGAGTGTCGCGATCAAGCCCCTCGCGCATTGCGATCTGCACAACCAATTCAGGGCCCTGCAAACGGGCTCCGGGGTCGCCGGCGAGAAGCTGAACGTCAACGACGTTCGATTCGTCAGCAGCGGATGCCGCAAACTCATCTCGCACGTCAGCACGCAAGAAGCTCGGGGTCCAGTCAACGGACTGAGCAATCGCCCACACCGCGGGACGGCGGATGATGAACTCGCTGTCACTCAGCGGGTCAATAATGACAAGGTCAGTATTCTCGCTCGCGGCGGCCAGCGCGACACGGGTGCCTGCTGCAGGCACCGGCCGAGCATCCGGGTTCCAGGTCTTCATCGCGTCAACAGAGCTGAACACCGGCAGCACTGCGCGGCCATCGGGCCCGGTAACGGTCACGATCGACAGCTCTTGAGTCTTATCGACTGTGAGCCCCTCGGCGGTGGTGCCCGTCTCCCCTGCCTTCGCGAGAAGCGGGATCAGCAGGCGCGAGGTGCGTACCTGATCGACAACTTCGGACTCGGAAGCATCACCGGCGTGAAAGCGGGTGATTGCCGCCATGAGTTCTTCTGGGGCGCGACCATCGTCATCCGGAGCAGGATTCGGCTCGAACGAGCGCCCCGCCCAGGGCACCCCGGCAGAGTCTGCTGCGTTCGATTCCGCCGCCATGATTAGTGCGAGGAGACGTCGAGCGCTTCAGCGAGCGTGAAGGCCTTGGCGTACAGCGCCTTACCGACGATTGCGCCCTCGAGTCCCTGAGGAACGAGTTCGCGCAGTTCGATGAGGTCGTCCAAGCTCGATACTCCGCCCGAGGCGATGACCGGACGGTGGGTGCGGTCCATGACCTGGCGAAGAAGTTCGATGTTCGGGCCCTGCAGCGTGCCGTCTTTCGTGACGTCAGTCACCACGTAGCGGCAGCAACCGGCAGACTCGAGGCGGTCGAGGACGGTCCAGATGTCGCCGCCCTCTTGAGTCCAACCGCGGGCAGCGAGCGTCGTGCCACGGACGTCGAGACCGACAGCGATTGCCTCACCGTACTCGGCGATAACGTGGGCAGCCCACTCGGGGTTCTCCAACGCGGCCGTGCCGAGGTTGATGCGCTTGGCGCCGGTGGCGAGAGCAGCTTCGAGCGACTCGTCATCGCGGATGCCACCCGAGAGTTCGATGTTCACGCGCTTTGGCGTGGACTTGATGACCTTCTTGATCATCGCGTGGTTGTTGCCCCGGCCGAAAGCCGCGTCGAGGTCAACGAGGTGAATCCACTCGGCGCCCTGATCAACCCAATCATGCGCAGCAGCGCATG
This sequence comes from Salinibacterium sp. VpJ6, assembly GCF_059767345.1. Taxonomy (NCBI): domain Bacteria; kingdom Bacillati; phylum Actinomycetota; class Actinomycetes; order Micrococcales; family Microbacteriaceae; genus Salinibacterium; species Salinibacterium sp. VpJ6. The sequence continues at coordinate 213,976 of NZ_JBSOQL010000003.1, read as the reverse complement.
GATCGCCGTAGCTCTTCTCGGTGCCGGCTTCGCCCTGCGTGAGACGCACAGCCTTACCGTCTGCTACATCCACTGCGGGAAGCAGTGTAAGACCGGGGGTTTTGTTGAACTCGCTCATAGATACGCTCTCTAAAGACCTGACCGCGGAACGCCGCGCACAAGCATCCGATACTAGTGCACGACGAACAGGCGCAAAATCAGAGTGTCTTCAACCAGTTGCTTAGAAGTTTAATTCCGGCTTCGCCCGACTTCTCCGGGTGAAATTGAGTGGCAGTCAAGGGTCCGTTTTCGACCGCTGCCAAGAAACGCCCGCCATGGTCGGCCCACGTGAGCTTCGGCTGCGGGAAAGGGGGCTGAACGTCAAGCGTCCACTGCTGTGCAGCGTACGAGTGAACGAAGTAGAAACGTTCGTTGCGAATGGAATCGAACAGCGTCGTATCGTCAGGAGTCTCGACAGTATTCCAGCCCATGTGCGGCAAAACCGGCGCGGGTAACTTTTCTACAACACCCGGCCACTCGTCGAGCCCGTCGGTCTGAATACCGTGTTCGTCGCCAGAGGCGAAGAGCACTTGCATGCCGACACAGATGCCCATAACCGGGCGGCTACCCGTGAGGCGTTTTTCGATGATTGCGCCACCGCGAACCGACTCGAGAGCCGACATGACGGCCGCAAAGGCACCGACGCCGGGCACAAGGAGACCGTCTGCTGCCTCAGCAACCGACCGATCCGCGCTCAACCGAACGTTCGCACCCGCGGCCTCGAGAGCTTTCGCCGCCGAGTGGATGTTGCCGGAACCGTAGTCGAGGATGACAACTGAAGGAGCAGCCACTCTAGAGCGTGCCCTTCGTAGACGGGATACCCGAGACACGGGCATCCGGCTCGACAGCAGCACGCATCGCGCGAGCGAAAGCTTTGAACTCGGCCTCCGCGATGTGGTGCGGGTCGCGGCCACACAATACCGTCACGTGCACCGTGATGCCCGCGTTATAACTGATTGCCTCAAAGACGTGACGCACCATCGAGCCGGTGAAGTGCCCACCGATGAGGTGCATTTCGAAGCCCGCAGGCTCCCCCGTGTGCACGAGGTAGGGACGCCCAGAGACATCAACAACTGCCCGCACGAGAGCTTCATCGAGAGGCACGAGAGCGTCACCGTAGCGTGAGATACCCGCCTTGGTTCCCAGAGCTTGCTTGATGGCGAGTCCCAGAGCGATACCGATGTCTTCCACCGTGTGGTGCACGTCGATGTGGGTGTCACCGCTCGCTTTGACCGTGAGGTCGATGAGCGAGTGCTTAGAGAATGCCGTCAGCATGTGGTCGTAGAAAGGAACCGAGGTCTCAATGGATGAGGTGCCGGTGCCGTCGAGGTTGATCGAAAGTTCGATGCTCGACTCGCTAGTTTCGCGCTTAATCGTCGCGGTGCGATCTGAAGTCATTACTCAACCCTACCGAGCGCTTGAAGGTCTGCCATCGCATCCAAGAACGCCGTAGTCTCTTCCGCAGTACCGGCGGTGACCCGCAAGTGGTGCGGGATGCCCACGTCGCGGATCAAAATGTCTTGAATGAGGAGCTTGTGGAACAGCGCCTGCGGGTCGTCCACTCCGCCGAACAGCACGAAGTTTGCCTCGCTGGGCACTGGCGTGAAGCCCAGAGCCGACAGCCCGGCGCTCATTCGGTCACGCTGAGTCTTGATCTCGTCGACCATCGCAAGCATTTCCGGTGCGTGGGCAAGCGCCGCAACAGCCGCCGCTTGAGTGAGCGCGGACAAGTGATAGGGCAAGCGAACGAGTCGAAGCGCATCAGCGATGGCGGGATCAGCCGCGAGGTAGCCCACGCGCGCTCCCGCGAAAGCGAATGCCTTACTCATGGTGCGAGAAACGATGAGGCGAGGGCGGCCGTCGAGCAATGCCAGAGCCGATTCGCGGTCGGAGAACTCGGCGTAGGCCTCATCGACGAGCACGATTCCGTCAGTCGCGTCGTACGCGGCGGCGATGGTGTCGTTACTCACGGGAGTGCCGGTCGGGTTATTAGGTGAGCACAGGAACACGACGTCTGGGGTGTGCTCGGCGATCGCCGCCACCACACTCTCGGGAGTGATGTCATAAGCAGGATCCCGAGGCGCGGTTACCCACTCAGTTCCTGTGCCAGAAGCGATGATCGAGTGCATCGAGTACGTGGGAGGGAAACCGAGGACACGACGCCCGGGGCCTCCAAAAGCTTGCAGCGTCTGCTGGAGAACTTCGTTCGAACCATTGGCGGCCCAGATGTGGTCGGCCGTCAGACCGTGCCCCAAGTAGGCCGCGAGTGACTCGCGAAGCTCGGTGAACTCGCGGTCCGGGTACCGATTGGCATTCATGACCGCGCCTGCGAGGGCCATCACGATGTCGGTCGCGACTGCTTCCGGAATCGGATGCGTGTTCTCGTTGACATTGAGTTGAATGCGTACGGGGTCAGTCGGCGCACCGTAGGGAGTGAGACCGCGAAGGTCATCACGAATGGGGAGATCAGAAAGCGAAGTCACTCATCAATGCTAGAGGAACGCGGCTGGACTCTGCGCCTCAAGACGCTTGCCTAGGACCGCGCGGTGGAAGCTCAGCGTGGCTTGTCTTAGCGCGAGAAGCTTGCGGGAATCGCGAGCTCTTGGCCCGCGAAGATATCTGCTGACGGAAGCTGGTTGAGCTGCACGAGCTGGGCGACTACCTCACGCGGGTCTTGGCCAGGAGCGTGCTGCTCAGCGATGTTCCAGAGAGACTGACCCGCCGCAACATCCACATAGACGAAAGCGTTCTCATCGGCGTCGAGCGTTGCGACTGCTCCACCGCTGTTAAGCGAGAACACGAGCGCGGCGATAACCAACGGCGCGGCCGCGAGCGTCGTGAAGACGACACGGCCACGCGTGGTGAGGCGAAGACGTGGTGCGGACTGCCGAGCACGGACAGCCGCGTTAGGTGCAATCACTGCAGTGGACATCATTCACTCCTCTAGGGGTTATCGCACCCGACTCTCGGCCGGGAGAGCCGGGTGCGAAGCTGTGTTCCGAACATACATTCGAATAGTTCGAATATCAAGTACATATTCGAAGAAGCCACTGACATTTGTTTCAGACACTCGAACAAATGTTTGGTTTTGGCCTCTCCTGCGGATACAGTTTCGAATGAGCCACTGACATTGGAATCGTCACTGGCAGAAATAGAGGACTCGTGACTGACTCAACAGCCCGCCCCGATGACGCTTCTGAGCGGGGAACGCGGCGGCGAACCAACCTGAGCGCCAAACAGCAGGCGATCCTCGAAATGATCCAGCGTTCTGTAGCTACTCAGGGCTACCCGCCGAGCATGCGTGAGATTGGCGACGCCGTCGGACTCTCTTCGCTGTCTAGCGTGACGCACCAGCTCAACCAGCTTGAGCTGAGTGGCTACGTGCGCCGAGACCCCAATCGCCCTCGTGCGATCGAAGTACTCATTGACGTTCCGAGCGCGGTCGATGAATCCAGCACCATCAGCCCATCTATGGGCGATGCAGCGATGGTTCCTCTCGTCGGACGAATCGCTGCCGGCATCCCTATCACCGCCGAACAGCACGTCGAAGAAGTATTCCCCCTCCCCCGCCAACTTGTAGGCAAGGGCGAGCTCTTCATGCTCAAGGTCGTCGGAGATTCCATGATCGACGCAGCGATTTGCGACGGCGACTGGGTAGTGGTGCGCCAGCAACAAACTGCAGAGAATGGCGACATCGTGGCAGCAATGCTCGATGACGAAGCCACCGTCAAGGTCTTCCGCCAGCGCGACGGCCACACGTGGCTACTCCCCCGCAACTCCAACTTCGAGCCGATCCTGGGCGACTACGCGCAAGTACTCGGCAAAGTCGTTACGGTACTGCGCGCGCTCTAAGTGCTGACCGAGTCGGCGTAGCCCCGTTTAGTCGGAGCTACGCCGCGGCAAGCTACTTCACCTGAGCGGTGACGAACTCTTCGATCTCCGGCACACGCGCAGGGTGAACAAGCGCCGTCACAAGCGTGCCCTCTTCGCGATAGTCCGTTGACATGACTCGGCCCTGCACATGCAGGCGCGAGATCACCTCACCACGGTCGTACGGCACCAGCAGGGTGACTTCGACCTCGGGCTTGGGCAGCAGCTCCGCGATGCGGGCGTTGAGTTCGTCAATGCCCTCGCCAGAGCGCGCCGACACAAAAATGCCCGTCGGTTCAAGGCCACGGATCACCAAACGCTGGTCGTCATCCGCAAGATCGCTCTTGTTGAAGACGACGATCTCTGGGATGCCGCGGGCACCCAACTCGCCGATCACGTCGCGAACGGTAGCGAGCTGCGCTCCCGGGTCGGGATGCGAAGCGTCAACAACGTGCACGATGACGTCGGCCTGCCCGACCTCTTCCAGCGTCGAACGAAACGCCTCCACGAGCTGGTGAGGCAGGTTTCGAACGAATCCGACGGTGTCGCTCAGAGTGAACAGGCGCCCGTCTGCCGTCGTCGACTTGCGAACGGTGGCATCAAGCGTCGCGAACAAAGCGTTCTCGACGAGTACGCCGGCCTTAGTCATGCGGTTGAGCAAACTCGACTTGCCCGCGTTGGTGTAGCCAGCGATTGCGACACTCGGCACTTCGAACCGGTCACGGTTAGCCCGCTTCGCTTCGCGAGCCGGTGCGAAGCTCTTGATCTGCTTACGCAGGCGAGCCATGCGAGTGTGGATGTGACGACGATCAAGTTCGATCTTCGTCTCACCCGGTCCGCGGCTACCCATACCGGCGCCGGCGCCACCGACCTGACCACCGGCCTGGCGAGACATCGATTCACCCCAACCACGCAGTCGGGGCAACAGGTACTCGAGCTGAGCAAGCTCAACTTGAGCCTTACCCTCGCGGCTCGTGGCATGCTGGCTGAAGATGTCGAGGATGACGGCGGTGCGGTCGATGACCTTGACGCCGACAACGTCTTCCAGCGCACGTCGCTGGCTCGGTGCGAGCTCGGTATCAGCGATGACGGTATCGGCACCGGTTGCGGCCACGACATCCTTCAGCTCGCGAGCTTTACCCTTTCCCAGATACGTACTCGGGTCGGGGTGGCTGCGGCGCTGCAGGAGGCCATCAAGCACCACAGCACCCGCGGTCTCAGCAAGAGCCGAGAGTTCGCGGATGGAGTTCTCGGCGTCGCGCAGGTCACCCTGTCCGTAGATGCCGATGAGAACAACGTTCTCGATGCGTAGCTGGCGGTACTCAACTTCGGTGACGTCGTCGAGTTCGGTCGAAAGACCAGCAACACGCTTGAGCGCATGTCGATCGTCGCGATCAAACTGATCGCCATCGCGATCCGCTTCATAATGGGCATCCGCCTGCAACGCTTGCGCGCCTGAATTGCCGAGCCCCGCCGCTCCGAACCGCTTCACCGCGGCATGATCTGAGCCTTCACTCGCAAGAACACGGTCGACTGAACGCTCGGCGTCGTCGCCGTTATTGGCCTCAATACTGGTTTCTGTCGTTTTTCGCGTCATTTGGGTTAACCCTACTTGTCTAGTTTTCGGTAAGTTCTGTGCATGGCCAACGAGCATTACTTCTCGTCATCACCCGAGAGTGATCTCAAGTTGCGGACGATTCACGCGACCATTGCAGGTGTTGAACGCGAACTTGTCACGTCAAATGGGATCTTTAGCCCCGAGCGCATCGATGCCGGAACGAAAGTTCTGCTATCGAATGTGCCGGCGCCTCCTCCGGGAGGAAACCTGCTTGACCTCGGTTGCGGCTGGGGACCTATGGCGCTCACCCTTGCCCTCGAGTCACCTCATGCAACGGTATGGGCGGTGGACGTCAACGAGCGCGCACTGGATCTTGTGCGGGCTAACGCCGAGAAATTGTCCATACCCAACATTAACGCGGTTCTGCCCGCAGATGTTCCCAAAGACATAACATTTATGTCTATTTGGTCGAACCCGCCCATTCGCGTGGGCAAGAACGAACTCCACAACATTCTGCAGACTTGGCTGCCCCGCCTTGAGCTCGATGCCGACGCGTGGCTCGTCGTGCAAAAGAATCTGGGATCAGATTCCCTCCAGCGGTGGATGGAAGCAACCTTCCCCGACAACTTCAGCTTCACGCGCGCCGCCACCAACAAGGGCTACCGAGTGTTGCGGGCGCGCCACCACGCTGTCAGCGAGTAGCTCGCCAGACGGAAAGGCGGCTCTGGGGCCGCAGGGGGCTCGCTAAGCGAGTTCTAGCGTGCCCGTGAACACGAGCTCGGCTGGGCCACTCAACGAGACGTGCTCGCCATCCTCGGTCGGGAACATGCGCACGACGACAGTGCCACCGGGTACCGTCACGCGCCACTGGTGGGGCGCGCTGCGTCCGGCATAGTGGCGAATTGCCAACGCCGCCGCGACTGCGCCGGTACCACACGACAAAGTTTCGCCGCTGCCGCGCTCGTGCACCCGCATCCGGATTGAACCAACGCCGTCTTTTACGAGCGGCTCGGCAGGAACAACGAATTCAACGTTGGCCCCGTGTTCGGGCAGCGGGTCGATGACGGGAATGTAGTTGAGGTCTACGCGATCGAGCTCGGCCTCTTCGGCCAACGCCACGACCACATGGGGGTTGCCGACGTTGATACCGAGGCCCGGTCGGGCCACTTCGAGTTCCTTCGCACGCACGAGCGGCTCGCCACCGTCGAGCATCCAACGGCCCATGTCGACCTGGTAGCCGGCCATATTGCGCTGAACGTCACGCACACCGCTGCGGGTACCGATCGGCAAAGTGTCTCCCGGCTCGAAACCAACGAGCCCTTCCGAGGCGAGGTATTCGGCGTACACACGGATGCCGTTGCCGCACATTTCCGAGATGCTGCCGTCGGCGTTGTGGTAATCCATGAACCACTCGGCATCGGCGTCTTCCGCTAGCGCCGCAGCGCCGGCATCGAGACTGCGGGATCGCACGGCACGGATGACACCGTCAGCGCCCACGCCAAAGTGACGGTCGCAGATTGCGGCGACCTGCTGCGGAGTCAGGTTGATCTCTCCGTCCGGGTCGGTGAAGAGAACGAAGTCATTGCCAGTTCCCTGACCTTTGGTGAAGTTAAGCGTCGCCATGCGTTCCATTCTCTCCCATCACGATCGCCAGAGCACGTTGAGCACGGTCGGGAGCGTCGTAGGGCAACCAGATGCACTGGTCATAGCGCTTGAACCAGCCGACCTGGCGCCGGGCGTAGCGACGAGTCAAAGCCGCGGTTTGTTCAATAGCCTCGGCCTCGCTAAGCGTGTCATCGAGTTGTTGAATCGCTTGCGCATAGCCAATCGCCCGTGCAGCGGTAACCCCAAGCCCCCGGTCGCGAAGACCGCGCACCTCGTCGAGGAGCCCGGTATCCCACATGTGCTGCACCCGACGGTTAAGACGCGGCACGAGCTCGTCTCGCGGAGCGGTGAGGCCGAAGATGTGCGCTGGCGTCCAGAGCTTGGTTTCTTCGGGCAGGCCCGCACCGAAGGGCTCCCCCGTGATCTCGATCACTTCAAGAGCGCGCACGATGCGACGCCCGTTGCTGGCGCCGATCGATTGTGCAGCCGCCGGATCCACCGCTTGGAGCCTCTGAAAAAGGAGGCCGACACCATCGCGTTCAAGCTCAGCTTCGAGCCGTGCCCGCACCTCCGGGTCGCGGGCGGGAAACCGAAAGTCGTGGATGACGCTCGACACGTAGAGCCCTGATCCCCCGACCATGATGGGCACGCGCCCTGCCCCCTGAATTTGCGTAATCAGTTGCCGAGCATCCTGTTGATACTGCGCCACGCTGGCGTCATCGGTGGGGTCGAGAACATCGAGCATGTGGTGCGGGATGCCGCGACGTTCGTCTACAGGAAGCTTGGCGGTACCGATATCCATGCCGCGGTAAAACTGCATAGCGTCGGCGTTGATGATCTCGCTCGCATTACCTTGGCGCGCTAGGCCCTCGGCGATGTCGAGAGAGAGCTCGGACTTGCCTGTTCCGGTTGCCCCGACGACAACAACGAGGGGTGGCGTGCTGGCGATAGCCATCTCTGGGTTAGCGCAGCGAGTCGCTGGGGTCGTAGATCGGCGTCGTAGCGACACGAATCGTCGGCAGCCCCAGCGAGACTTTGGGGGCAGCATCGCCGGCAGACGCGGCTGACGGCACTCCACACGATGCAGCTTCGGCCCGATCCCACGCATCGCCGGCGCGGGTACGGCGGATGTTGAGCTGGCCTCCCGCAGGGGTGTCCGCCACGAGATGGAACGCTGCAGCCTCGGTCACCGTCAGCGTGACGACGTCGCCGGGACGCGGAGTTGCGCTGCCCTCGGGCACGTTGAAGTGCACGAGGCGGGAGTCTTCGGCTCGGCCCGACAGTCGTGCGGTCTCGGCCTGCTTGCGACCCTCGGTCGCGGTGACCATCACCTGCAGTGTGCGGCCGATTTGCTTGTCGTTTTCTTCTCGCGAGATGCGATCTTGAAGAGCGGCGAGGCGCTCGTAACGCTCTTGCACGACCTCTTTGGGAACCTGATCATCCATTGTGGCCGCGGGGGTTCCCGGGCGAATCGAGTACTGGAAAGTGAAGGCCGACGCGAAGCGAGACTCTTCGACGACGCGAAGTGTCTCTCTAAAGTCTTCCTCGGTCTCGCCAGGGAAACCCACGATGATGTCGGTCGTAATGGCGGCATCCGGCATTTGCGCACGAACGCGTTCGAGGATGCCCAAGAACTTGGTCGAGCGGTAACTGCGACGCATGGCCTTGAGGATGCGGTCAGAGCCGGACTGCAGTGGCATGTGCAGTTGCGGCATGACATTGGGAGTTTCGGCCATCGCGTCAATGACGTCGTCGGTGAACGCAGCCGGATGCGGGCTTGTAAACCGCACCCGCTCGAGACCTTCAATCGACCCGGTGGCGCGAAGCAGTTTGCTGAATGCTTGACGGTCACCGAACTCAACGCCGTAGGAATTCACGTTTTGCCCGAGGAGAGTTACTTCGGTGGCACCGTCATCGACGACTGCTTGCACTTCAGCGAGAATTTCGCCGGGGCGGCGGTCTTTCTCCTTGCCGCGCAGGGTGGGAACGATGCAGAACGTGCAGGTGTTGTTGCAGCCGACCGAGATCGATACCCACGCGCTGTGGGTCGATTCTCGACGGGTGGGAAGCGTAGAGGGAAAGACGTCGAGGGACTCGAGAATCTCTAGCTGAGCTTCTTCGTTGTGCCGTGCGCGCTCGAGAAGCGTGGGCAGCGAGCCCATGTTGTGGGTGCCGAACACCACATCGACCCAGGGGGCCTTCTCGAGGATGACGCCCTGGTCCTTTTGCGCAAGGCAACCGCCAACGGCAATTTGCATGCCGTCGTGTTCTTTCTTGACGCTCGCGAGCATGCCCAGGTTGCCGTAGAGCTTGTTGTCGGCGTTTTCGCGAACGGCACAGGTATTGATGACGACCACGTCAGCTTGACCCTCGGTGGCGCGGATGTAGCCGGCGGCTTCAAGAGAGCCGCTGAGACGTTCGGAGTCGTGCACATTCATCTGGCATCCGTAGGTGCGCACTTCATAGCTGCGCGGGCTCGCCAGTTTTTCGTCAATCATGTGTTCCACCTTAAGCCTGAACGCGTGTGGGACTTGACGTACGTCAGCGGAAGGTGGGGCCATTCGAAGATGCGCCACCGCCGGCCAAGGCTGCATTTACTGCGGCCGACACGACGGAGCCTGAGTAGCCGCGGCGGAGCAGGAAACCGCTTAGCCGTCGTTTGGCCGTCACGCTGTCGAGGGACCGCAGCTGCGGAGCCCGCTTAAAGGCCAGTTCGTTCGCACGTTCTTGTTCGTCGTCGCGCTCAAAGTCGACAACGACATCAATGTGCTCTTGATCGATCTTGCGGCGGCGCAACTCTGCGGTGATCGCGGAAGCCCCCAAGCCTTTGCGTTCGCGCAACGTGCGCGTAAGAGTTTCTGCCAGAGCCGCATCGTCAAGAAGCGCAGAACCCTCTAGTCGCTCGATCTCGGCGTCGATCTCGTCACTGTCGAATTCACGCGTACTCAAAAACTGGGTCATCTCATGTGAAGACATGCCTCTACGGGCGAGAGCACGCATGCTCACTCTGCTGATTTCCGAAAACCCGTCACGCGCCTCGCGGCGCCCAGCCCGCGACGAGCCTGCGTTCGACGAGTCTGCGCTAGACAGGTTTGCGCTGGACAGGTCGGGAGCGTCGGGCTCCCCCGTCGCCGAGGTGGGGCCATCCTCGTGCGCGATGCTGCCGGTGTCGTTGCTCTCTTGAGAGCTCGCCGACTCAAAGTCGCGCATGGTCGGGAGGGCTCGCACAGGGTTGATCGATGCGACCGGAGCGAGGGTTGCCGGGGCGACAATCCCGAGGTCGCGCGTGTCATGCGGGAAGGCATCGACCGGTGCTTCGTCTGCCCAACCTTCCTCTTCAACCGGGGAACCGGCCGCGCTGGCATTCGTCTCATCGACGCTCTCCGACGACGACTCCACCGCAGCGTTTTCAGGCTGCGCTGCAGCCTTGCGGTCACCAAACAGGTTGATAACGGGAGCGATGTAGTCGTCGTCGGAGCTAGTCATGGCGCTTCTACTGTCCGGAGGCCTTCTTGAGCGGCGCGGCAGCAGTCTTGGTTGCTACCGGCAGCGTGGGGCCATCGGCCTTGGGCGCAGCCTTCGCAGCCTTTTCGGCGACGGCTGCCGCTTCTGCGGCGACCTTGGCTTCAAGGGCGTTCGCAGCCTTGGCCTCAGCACCAATGCCGAGCTTGCGCATGATGCGCTGTTCGATCTCGAGTGCAATTTCGGGGTTCTGGATGAGGAACGCACGCGACTTCTCTTTACCCTGGCCGAGCTGGTCACCTTCGTAGGTGTACCAGGCACCGGACTTGCGTACGATCTCGTGGTCGACGCCGAAGTCAATGAGGCTACCTTCTCGCGAGATTCCGATTCCGTAGAGGATGTCGAATTCTGCCTGCTTGAAGGGCGGAGCCATCTTGTTCTTGACGACCTTGACACGCGTGCGGTTACCCACCGCATCCGTGCCGTCCTTGAGCGTTTCGATACGACGGATGTCGAGGCGAACGGACGCGTAGAACTTGAGCGCCTTACCGCCGGCGGTTGTCTCGGGGCTACCGAAGAAGACACCGATCTTTTCGCGCAGCTGGTTAATGAAAATCATGGTCGTGTTGGTCTGGCTGAGCCCACCGGTGAGCTTGCGCAGCGCCTGCGACATGAGGCGCGCCTGGAGACCCACGTGAGTGTCACCCATCTCGCCCTCGATTTCTGCACGAGGAACCAGCGCAGCAACCGAGTCAATGACGATCAGATCGATTGATCCACTTCGCACGAGCATGTCGGCGATCTCAAGCGCCTGCTCTCCGGTGTCGGGCTGTGAGACAAGAAGTGCGTCGATATCGACACCCAGCTTGGCGGCGTACTCCGGATCGAGAGCGTGCTCGGCGTCGATAAACGCTGCGATGCCTCCGTTGCGTTGTGCATTAGCAATTGCGTGGAGCGTAAGCGTGGTTTTACCCGAGGACTCCGGGCCGTAGATCTCAACAATGCGGCCACGCGGAAGGCCGCCCGTGCCGAGTGCGACATCGAGAGCGATAGAGCCGGTAGGGATAACCTCGACCGGAGCGCGCTCATCACTGCCCAGGCGCATGACTGAGCCCTTGCCGAATTGACGGTCAATCTGAGCGAGAGCGGTCTCGAGGGACTTCTCGCGGTCTGCTGCTGATGGCATTATTTTCTCCGTTAGTCGTAGGTTGCTGCCCATAGGCTGTCGCGATTCGTGCGGACCGATGATGCAAGGCCCGCAGCCTCCCGACAAAGGCTGTGTTGCTAATGCCACGCTACGTGCAGGCTCTGACATTCCAGGACTACGACGGGCGTAACGCATCCATAAGCAGTATTCGAATGGATGTTAGGGAGAAGACTAACAATATCGAACACATGTTCGAACACACCACGCGGGGAGAAAGCAGGCTACTTCTTAGGCTCGCGCTGGCCTACGCCATAGCGGCGATCAGCAGGAACGTCCATGGCATCACACAGCGCGGTCCACACTTGCTTGGCGGGAACACCGCGAGACAAGGCCTGAGACGCGGTTACGCCACCGACCGACCCCAACACCTGGTCGTTAACGAGCACGCGACCGTAGGCCTCACCGAACTCATCGGAAACAGCTAGCCAAAACTCACTCAGTCGCATCCCACCAGCCTAAGCGCGCCAACCTGTGCCCGAACGCACGAATGCCCCGCTCCACACCGGAACGGGGCATCTGACGTGCTGGGTTAGCGCGTAACCAAGTTGGAATCGAACTCTGCGACGAGCTCGTCGGGCAGAGTATCGGGGATTGTGGTGGCACCTTCGATGACAGCGAGTCGGTCTCCGACTTCGCGCATGATCACCGAGATAGGTGTATCGAGAGCTTCAGCTACCGAGGCAAGAATCTCAGAGCTGGCTTCTTTTTGACCACGCTCTACCTCGCTGAGGTAGCCGAGCGCAACGCTCGCCTTACTTGCGACCTGTCGAAGGGTGCGTCCCTTTTGCAAGCGGAAGTCACGGAGAACGTCACCGATTTCTTGACGAACTAGAACCATTGGACACTCCCTTTCTGGCTGAATCGTGCGACCAGATAACTCTGGATAGTTAAGACTACAGCCACTTGTATGTTGAGAACTCTAGCCGCTCCACTCTGGAGAAGCCTTGTGAGTTCGCTTACTGTAACCGCACCGAAACGTAGGATATTCCCACCATCAGGGCGAATCTGTCACCTCTTTTGGGGCGGTCGTGACACATTTTCGCTGAGCGGCATTCTGACATCCTCATCGAAATGCGCTCGCGTTAATCCTCTGACGTGAGGTAGTCGTAGAGGCACTGCAGTGCTGCCGTCACCGCCTGCTCGCGAATCTCGTGCCGATCACCCGTGAAGTGAAAGTCGCGTGTCTCGACGAATCCTGTGGCAGCGAATCCGATAAACACGGTTCCCGGCTCCTTGCCCTCGTGCGGACCGGGGCCGGCAACACCGGTCGTGGCCAAACCGAAGTATGCCTGTTGGTCGCCAACGCCGAGAATCTCGCGTGCTCCCATGGCCATGTGGGCTGCGACATCCGGATACACCGTGCCGTGGATGGCCAAGAGACTCGCGTCGACTCCGAGAACCTGATGCTTGATGGCCGTGTTGTACGCCACGACGGATCCGTTAAGCACGGCCGAAGCACCGGGAACGGCGACGAGAGAAGCGCACAACATGCCACCCGTGAGGGATTCTGCAAGCGCAAGCGTGAGACGTTGTTCGGAGAGAATCGCCACAATCTTTGTGGCGAGTTCTTCAGTAGTCACGAGAGAAGGGTCACACTCCTGGGGTTGTAGTTACTGGCTTGGATGCACGGGTGTGGCGCCAGGCGAGCCACAAGTACTCGATGCCGGTGTAGACCGTGAGTACGACAGCGATAGCCATGACCGACCAGTTGAGCCACAGGACCCACGAGCCGAGCACGGTAAACAAGGGGACGAGGAACAGCGCGATCGCGACAGCTTGAAGAACCGTTTTGAGCTTGCCACCGCGCGACGCGGGAACGACGACCTTGGAGAGGACGGCGAAGCGATAAATCGTGATGCCAAACTCGCGCACGAGAATCAGAATAGTGATCCACCATGGCAGCTCTCCCAGAATGGAGAGCGCCACAAGGGCCCCGCCGGTGAGAACTTTGTCGGCAATCGGATCAAGGATGATGCCCACATTGGTAATCAGATTGCGACCACGCGCCAGATGGCCATCGACCGCATCCGTGACAATCGCAATGATGAAGAGCGCCGCTGCAATGTAGCGAATCGGTCCCATCTCACCGTCATCAAGCAAGAGCAGCCAGATGAAGACGGGCGCCATGAAGATGCGCACAACCGTAATGATGTTGGCGATATTGCCGTTAGATGCTGGCGTATCGCCGCGACGGAACACTCGTCCGCGCATCGAGAAGCTAGGAACTACGGGTGGAGTGGACTCCGAAACAGGTTGTTCACCCACGCGATCACTCCCGATCGGTCAAATTCCAAGCATCCTCATCTGAGGAGCTTTCTACTTCATCGTATCCGCTGAGGGACTCTTCTACTGCGTCAACAGGACCGGGGTCGTCTTCCCCGCGCAGCCGAGCGAGCACCGCCGGGAGCTGTTCTGCTGTCACGAGAACGTCACGAGCCTTCGACCCTTCGGAGGGGCCAACAATTTCGCGGGACTCCAGCAGATCCATGAGGCGGCCTGCCTTAGCGAAGCCGACCCGGAGCTTGCGCTGCAGCATTGACGTAGATCCGAACTGAGTGCTCACGATGAGTTCAGTCGCCGCGAGAAGGACATCGAGGTCATCGCCAATGTCAGCATCGATCTGCTTCTTCTCGGCGACAGCGGTGACGTCGTTGCGGTACTCAGGCTGAGCTTGAGCGATCACGTGCTGCACGATCTCAGCAACTTCGCTTTCTGGTACCCACGCGCCTTGAACACGAATGGCCTTGGATGCACCCATGGGCAAGAAGAGCGCGTCACCCTGGCCGATGAGCTTGTCGGCGCCCGGCTGATCGAGGATCACGCGGGAGTCGGTCATGCTCGACACCGCAAACGCGAGGCGCGACGGAACGTTGGCCTTGATCAGACCGGTCACGACATCTACGCTCGGGCGCTGGGTCGCCAACACGAGGTGAATTCCCGAGGCACGCGCCAGCTGGGTGATGCGCACGATCGAGTCTTCAACGTCGCGCGGCGCGACCATCATGAGGTCGGCGAGCTCGTCAACCACGATGAGGAGGTACGGATACGGCTTGAGCTTGCGTTGGCTGCCCTCCGGAAGCTTGATCTCATCCGCGATGACGGCGCGGTTGAAGTCATCAATGTGGCGGTAACCGAAGCTTGCGAGGTCGTCGTACCGCATATCCATTTCTTTCACGACCCACGCGAGGGCTTCGGCAGCCTTTTTGGGGTTCGTGATGATGGGCGTGATGAGGTGAGGGACCCCGGCGTAAATTGAGAGTTCAACGCGCTTGGGGTCGATGAGCACCATGCGAACTTCAGCGGGCTTAGCGCGCATCAGCACCGACGTGATCATGGAGTTGACGAAACTCGACTTACCGGAGCCCGTAGAACCAGCCACCAACAAGTGAGGCATCTTGGCGAGGTTGGCTACGACGAATCCACCCTCGACGTCTTTACCCAGACCAATGGTCATGGGGTGTTCGCTCTTGGTGCTGGCACTCGAACGCAACACATCGCCGAGCGAAACGATTTCGCGATCCTTGTTAGGTATCTCGACACCGATGGCGCTCTTGCCGGGGATCGGCGACAAGATGTTGACCTCGTTGCTTGCCACGGCGTAGCTGATGTTGCGGGCGAGCGCCGTGACGCGCTCGACCTTGACACCCGGGCCCAGCTCCAACTCGTAGCGAGTGACCGAGGGGCCGCGACTGAAACCGGTGACGGTGGCATCCACGCTGAACTGTTTGAGAACTTCGGTGATGGCAGCGACGACTTCGTCGTTCGCTGCTGAGCGCGACTTCGGCGGCGTGCCGGCCGAAAGCATCGATGCCTGCGGCAAGCGGTAAGTCATGTTCGATTGCTGCGGGGTGGTCTCGTGCGGACCATCGAATTCGCCGGCGTTACCCTTTTCGCTCGCCTTGGTGGTGAAACCGGGGAGGACGCCAGGGCCGTCGTCACGAACACCAGTGGCGGGCGCATCCACTTCACCGGTTGCGTACTTCTTGACAGCGTCTTCAGCTTTGAGGAGATCTTCGAGCAGCTCGACGCCGAAATCTTCCTCTTTCTTCGTAAGGTCTTTCGCGGCGGGAGGCGCAGTGGGCTGGGCCTTCGGTGCCGGGTCAACGATTTCGGTGGAGTTGTCTCGCCCGATCACGGGGCTGTCGAACGCTTTGTCTTCGGTGGGGTGCGACTTGTTGCGGCGCCACCACGGCAGCGAGCCAGTGTCGTTGTCGCCCAGCCCAATATCGGTCAGCGAACCGAACTGAACAGAATCGTTCTTGCCGGTGTTGGCCTGCAGCTTGGCCGCAGCGCGCTCTTCGTCTGTCTGCAGTTGAGCACCAAAGAGGTATGCGTAGAGCTCACGGAGTCGCGACCCCAGGCGGTTGGGTGGCGTCTTGGTGATGATGAAGAGCGAGAGCACCAGAAGGAACACGATGAGCGGCACCGCGAGCCACTCTCCCCCGAGCCAGAGCAAGGGGTTTGCGAGAAGCCAACCAAAGACTCCCCCGGCACGAGCGATGATCTCTGCGCCCTCTGAGGGGTGCGGTTGACCGCTGTACACGTGGCATAACGCCGCGACAGTGACAATGAGAATGCTGAGGCCGATGCCGATGCGGCCGTTGTCATGCACGCTCGACGGATGCCGAAACATCCAGACCGCAAGCAGCAGCAAGATAACAGGGAGCGCGAAGGCCACGCGGCCGACGAGCCCGCCGAACGTGTAGGCATCGAGCGCGATCGCGACGGAGTCTGTCGGATTAAACCACTCCACAACGGCCCCGACAATAGCCAGCAAAAAGAACAAGAAGGGAACGCCGTCACGGCGCTCATCCTTGGTGAGTTCTTCGCGACCAAAGACGCGGAAAGCGCCTCCCACCATGTGGGCAAGCGCAAGCCACAACTTGGTCAAAGGCCCTTCGGGCTCGACCGGTGCTTGCTTGCCCCGCGGGAGCCTCTTGGTTGCTTGAGTCTTGTTTGACGTGTTCTTGGCGCGCGGTTTCGACGCACCCGAGCGCGAGTTCGACGTTGTACGCGTAGCCATGATTCAAAGCTACCTGTGGCCTCTGTCAGAGCACCGCAGCGACACTCATGGCTCCGGCTCTCGGCCGGTCGACAGCGACCGCCCAACAGGACGCGGGCGCACGACAATGGCGCGGAGACCGAAGCCTCCGCGCCATTAATAATTCGTTACGCCTCGATGACGACCGGAACGATCATCGGACGACGACGGTGCTGCGTGTTGACCCAGCGACCGACGGTGCGACGAACAACCTGAGCGAACGCGTGAGTGTCGCGCGTTCCGTTTTCGGCAGCATCCGTCAGAGCCTTGACCACCTGAGGAAGTACGGCATCGAAGACGTTCTCGTCTTCCGCGAAGCCGCGCGACTGGATCTCGGGGCCGACGATGACCTTGCCGGTCTGCGCGTCCACGGCAACGAAGATGGAGATGAAGCCCTCTTCGGCGAGGATGCGGCGATCCTTGAGGTCAGCATCCGTGATCTCACCGACGCTTGAACCGTCAACGTAGACGAGGCCGACATCGAGCTGACCCACGACGGCAGCGTGGCCGTCCTTGAGATCAATGACGGTGCCGTCTTCGGCGATGATCGTGTTTTCAGCCGGCACGCCGGACTGAATCGCGAGGTTTGCGTTGGCGACCAAGTGACGGTACTCACCGTGAACCGGCAGCACGTTCTTGGGACGAAGGATGTTGTAGCAGTAGAGCAACTCCCCTGCTGCAGCGTGGCCCGAGACATGAACTTTGGCGTTGGCCTTGTGTACAACATTGGCCCCCAGCTTGGTGAGGCCATTGATGACGCGGTACACCGCGTTCTCGTTACCCGGAATGAGGCTGGAGGCGAGGATGACGGTGTCGCCCTGGCCGACCTCAATCTGGTGCTCCATGTTGGCCATACGAGCAAGCACAGCCATCGGCTCGCCCTGGCTACCCGTGGACATGTACACGAGCTGGTTGTCGGGGTAGTTGACAGCCTTCTTGGCGTCCAACAGCACTCCGTCGGGCACCTTGAGGAAGCCGAGATCGGCAGCGATACCCATGTTGCGCACCATGGAGCGCCCCATGAGAACTACCTTGCGGTTGTTCGCGATCGCGGCATCCAATACCTGCTGCACACGGTGCACGTGGCTGGAGAAGCTGGCGACGATCACTCGGCGCGGAGCCTTAGCAATAACGGCTTCGAGAACCGGGCCGATGTCGCGTTCGTTCGGCGTGAAGCCGGGAACGTCAGCGTTGGTCGAGTCTGAGAGGAACAGGTCGATACCGGCTTCACCGAGGCGAGCAAAGGCACGCAAGTCGGTGATGCGGTTGTCGAGCGGCAACTGATCCATCTTGAAGTCACCGGTGTGCAGCACAGTGCCGGCAACGGTCGTGATGGCGACAGCAAGAGCATCCGGAATTGAATGGTTGACCGCGACGAACTCGAGATCGAACGGCCCCATCTTCTCCTTCTGGCCCTCAGCAACATTGAGGGTGTACGGCTTGATGCGGTGCTCTTTGAGCTTGGCCTCGATGAGGGCGAGCGTGAGAGTGGAACCGATCAGGGGGATGTCTTGGCGCAGGCGCAAGAGATAAGGAACCGCGCCGATGTGATCTTCGTGGCCGTGTGTGAGCACAATGCCAAGAACGTCGTCGAGTCGATCGCGGATAGAGCTGAAGTCAGGCAGGATCAGGTCGACACCGGGCTGGTGTTCCTCCGGGAACAGCACACCACAGTCGACGATGAGGATCTTGCCGTCAATCTCGAACGTGGTCATGTTGCGACCAATTTCGCCAAGACCACCAATCGGGGTCACGCGGAGCGTGCCCTTCTCGAGTGCGGGCGGGTCAAAAACAGAAACGGGCATTCAGTACCTTGCATTTAGTGGGGTGGGGCCGTCAGCCCCCGTGCTAAAAATGTGTGGCTCTGGCTCAGGCCAGACCCTACCCCTCGCGGGGAAACTAGCGGGTTGCTCCCGCGATCTTGGGAAGCGCTCCGCCGGCAGCGGCATTGCGGTCGGGACGAAAGTTCGACAGATCGAGGCCCTTGATCTCGCCAACCAACGCCAATTCGTCTTCGATCATCGCGGCTTCAGCATCTTCTGGCCCGACGAGCGGCAAACGCACGCGTGCACTCGAGATGCGGCCGAGGCCCTGAAGGATGTACTTGGCAGCAACTGTTCCCGGAACGTGGGTCATGGCAGCACGCACAAGCGGCTCGAGCGCCTGGTGCGCTGCGGTGGCAGTGGCGAGGTCGCCAGCGTTCACCGCATCCACGATCACCCGGTAGGGAGCCGGAGCGATGTTCGCCGTGACACCGATGAGCCCCGAAGCACCGATCGCGAGGTGCGGCAGCACGTTCGAGTCGTCGCCCGAGAAGTACATCAGGTCAGTCTGGTTGAGCACGCGGCTCACCTCGCTGAAGTCACCCTTGGCGTCTTTGACGGCCAAGATGTTGGGGTGCTTGGCTGCACGCAGAATCGTTTCGTACGTGATGGGGATGCCGGTGCGACCGGGGATGTCGTACAAGATCACCGGAAGATCGGTGGCATCCGCGATCATGCGGAAGTGCGTGAGCACCCCCGCCTGAGTCGGCTTGTTGTAGTACGGGGTGACGATCATGACGCCGTCGGCGCCGGCCTTCTCGCTGGCTTTGTACAGTTCAATGGCGTGCGCGGTCTCGTTCGAGCCACCGCCCGTGATGATCTTGGCGCGGCCGGCCGAAACGGATTTCGCGACTTCAACAAGCTTGATCTTCTCGGGGTCGGTGAGCGTGCTCGTCTCCCCCGTGGTGCCGGTGACGACGATGCCGTCGGCGCCAGAACTGATCACATCGTCGATGTGCTTCTCTACGTCGGGCCAGCTCACTTCACCGTCTGCGGTGAAGGGCGTGATGAGCGCAACAAGGACTTGGCCGAAGGGATTTTCAATAGTCACCCCTCTAGGCTACCGCTGCTGAGCCCGCTGATTCTCGTAACGGAGGAATCGGTAGCGAAGATCGGTGGTCGAAGTGTGCCAACCATCGCTCGGATCGCTCGCGACGAGCATCCACTCATCGTCTCTTTCGGGCGCAATCGTGTCGCCCTCAAACGTCTCGCGAATCTCGGTAACCTCGAGACGATCGGCGCTGTCGAGCACCGACGCAAAGATCTCGGCGCCACCGATAACCCACACGGTTTCGACCGGCTCGCCGTGCCCACGATCGGTCAGATCGGCATCCACTGTCGACGCGGATGCCGCAGCCAGATCAATAGCAGACTCCACGGTGTGAGCAACCTCAGTTCCCGGCGCATTCCACTCTTCTTGGCGCGTGACAACAATATTGCGGCGACCGGGCAGCGGGCGGAATCGTGGAGGCAAAGAGTCCCACGTTTTGCGGCCCATGATCACGGGGCTGCCGAGCGTGAGTTCTTTGAAGTGGGCAAGGTCTTCGGGAAGATGCCACGGCATCGAACCGTTGTGGCCGATGATTCCGCCAGCGGACTGCGCCCAAATAAGCGCGACCGAGATAGGACGAGTCGAGTCGCTCACACCGCGACCGGTGCTTTGATGGCGGGGTGGTGTTCGTAGCCGATGATCTCAAAGTCTTCGAAGGCGTAGTCGAAGATACTCTCTGGTGCGCTCGTGATCTTCAGTTGCGGTGCAGCGTACGGCTCGCGAGTCAGCTGCTCGGTCACTTGCTCGACGTGGTTGTCGTAGATGTGGCAATCGCCACCGGTCCAGACGAAGTCTCCCACCTCGAGCCCGGTCTGCTCCGCCACCATGTGGGTGAGCAGCGCGTAGCTGGCGATGTTGAACGGAACGCCCAAGAAAAGGTCGGCGCTGCGCTGGTACAACTGGCACGACAACTTGCCATCGGCCACATAGAACTGGAAGAACGCGTGGCACGGCGCCAACGCCATATTAGGAATGTCAGCGGGGTTCCACGCAGAGACGATCAACCGCCGAGAATCAGGGTTGGTCTTGATCTGCTCGATGACCTCAGAGATCTGGTCAATCTGTTCACCCGAGGGTGTTGGCCAGGAACGCCACTGCACGCCATAGACCGGGCCGAGCTCGCCCAAGGCATCCGCCCACTCGCTCCAGATCGTCACGCCGTTATCGCGCAACCACGACACGTTGCTCTCACCGCGCAAGAACCACAACAGCTCGTAAGCAATCGACTTGAAGTGAACACGCTTGGTCGTGATAAGCGGAAAACCCTCCGCGAGATTGAACCGTAATTGGCGACCGAACACACTGCGGGTGCCGGTGCCCGTGCGATCACCTTTCGTCACGCCGTGAGCGAGAGTGTCGCGCAGCAAGTCTTCATAGGGTGTTGCGATCGTGGTTGCCATCGCATCAATAGTACTGATGCGCGTCGCACTTCACACCGCTTTCTCACCCCTGCCGCCACGCCAGCGCCTAGGGTTGGGGAACGACGAAAGGAACGGCAATGCCTGTAACGAGCGAAGCAACAACACTCTGGTTCGGAGACCTCTTTAGCGGCAAGGGAACGACATCACTCGATTCCTCAGATGCGGCGGAATTCCCCGTGACGTGGGCTGCACGATCCGAAGGTCAAGAAGCAACGACCAACCCCGAGGAACTCCTCGGAGCCGCTCACGCCTCGTGTTTTGCAATGGCGTTCTCTAACGGACTAGCCGAAAACGGCACTCCCCCCGAAAGCCTGCAGGTCACTGCGGCGGTCACTTTTGATCCAGCCGAAGGCATCACCGGAAGCCACCTGCTGGTGAGCGCCAAAGTAGCGAATCTCAGCGACGACGACTTTCAGCGACTGGCGGCCGAGGCCAAAGATGGGTGCCCCGTATCGCGCGCCCTCACCGGCATCCCCATCACTCTCGAAGCGAGCTTGGCGTAGTCATGACTGACTCTGCGTCTGCACCCACCGTTTCTCGCGTCCTCGTTGCGGGCGCTTCCGGCTACATCGGCACTGAACTGGTGTTTCAGCTGGAGGCCGCGGGCTTCGAAGTGTTGCGACTTGTGCGCCGCGAACCGGAGGGTGCAGACGAATTCCGCTGGGACCCCAGCGCCGGCACGATAGATGATCGCGCGATTGAGCTGGCGGATGCCGTAATCAACCTCGCGGGAGCCTCCACGGGAAAGATACCTTGGACCCCCGGCTACAAGCGCGAGATTCTGCGATCGCGCGTCGATGGAACCCGCGTGTTGGCCGAAGCGATTCGCCGAGCCACGACGCCACCGTCGGTGTTCTTGAGCGGTTCAGCAGTCGGCTTCTTCGGTAGCCGCCCTGGCGAAGTACTCACAGATGAATCGAGCAAGGGCACTGGCTTCTTGAGCGATGTTGTCTACGCGTGGGAGCAGGCTGCTCGCCTCACTCCCCCGACAACACGGCTCGTGATGTTCCGCACCGGAATTGTCGTGGGCAAGGGCGGAGCCTTCACTCCCTTGAACCTGCTGACCCGGTTCGGCGTAGGAAGTCGCCTGGGCAGTGGCGCTCAATACTGGCCGTGGATCAGCCTCCACGACGAAGCCGCCGCGATCGTGCACTTGCTGCGCAGTGACTTCTCGGGAGTGGTCTCCCTTGTGGGCCCTACCCCGGCTACTGCCGAGACCGTCACCAAGACGCTCGCTCGCGAAATGGGAAAGCCGCACTGGTTCGCTGTGCCGAGCTTCGCTTTTCGGATGCTGGGCGACGCTGGCAAGGATCTCATTTTGGTCGACGAGAACGTTCAATCGCCCACTCTCGCGAGCACGGGCTTCACGTTCACCCACACCACCATCGAGCAGGCCATCGACGCGTTCGTCGACTAGCGCGGGGTTTTGCCGCGCGACAGCGCAATAGCGCGACGGGTAGCCCAGCGCGCTCGGCCCCGGTCTCCAGCAGCGTCGTAGGCGAGGCCGAGACGTAGCCAGGTGCGCCACGAGTTGGGCTCTGCCTCCGCCTCTGTGCGGTAGCGATCGAACGCGCGATCGGCCGCG
This sequence comes from Salinibacterium sp. VpJ6, assembly GCF_059767345.1. Taxonomy (NCBI): domain Bacteria; kingdom Bacillati; phylum Actinomycetota; class Actinomycetes; order Micrococcales; family Microbacteriaceae; genus Salinibacterium; species Salinibacterium sp. VpJ6. The sequence continues at coordinate 191,314 of NZ_JBSOQL010000003.1, read as the reverse complement.
GCAGGGTCAGGACGACCACTCGGCAAAAGCTCAACAACCTCATCCGGCAACGCTCCCTCTTCCGTGAGAGTGGCGAGGAGACGTTCGGCCCGTACGATGAAGAAGAGTTCCGCGGCGAGCGCCCAGAACCCGATGATGGGCAGCACGAGCAGTGCCCAGCCCATTACGTTCACGATGGGCTCGTCAGCACGGATCAGAATCGTCGAATAGTTAATGACGAAGATCAGGTAGATGGTGAGCAGCGCCACCATCACGAGAGCGGCAATGCGAGTTTTCACTCGGAGGCCGATCCAGCTGGGGAGAGATCAATGAGTTGGTCGAGGCCAACCGTGACGCCCTGAGCGGTGGGCACAGCGCGCAGACCGAGCAGGATGCCCGCTTCGTAGGAGTCTTGCGACATGGTGCGGTGGTCGACAGTGAGAACTTCACCGGGCCCGCCGAAGATGACCTGCTGGTGTGCGATCACTCCCGTCATGCGCAGGCTATGCACGGGGATTCCGGCCACTTGTTCGCCGCGTGCCCGCTGGTCGACATGCGGGGCGAGCGCAGGGCCGCGTTCGCTGCGGGCGTCGGCCATGAGTTCTGCGGTGCGCACGGCGGTACCGGAGGGCGAATCGACTTTGGCAGCGTGGTGGCTCTCGATGATCTCGATTGAGTCGAAGTAGCGAGCAGCCGATGCGGCAAACGACGTGGCAAGCGCGGAGCCAAGCGAGAAGTTGGGGATGATGACGACGCCGATCTCCGGGGTCTCGGTGAGCAGCGAGCGCAGTCCCTGCACGCGGTCCTCGCTCCAGCCGGAGGTACCCACGAGAACGCTCTTGCCGTTGCGCACGGCGAAGTCGACAACGGAGGGCGAGACACTGGGCTCCGTGACATCCACCACGATGTCGGCAACGAGCATCTCGCTGAGCTCCGAACGCGAGTTGAGGGAGGCCGCGAGCGAGAAGTCAGCGGATGCCTCAACAACGCCACTGATGTACTTGCCCATGCGACCGGTTGCGCCGACTACCGCTACTTTCGTTGTCATTGTTCAAATCTACCAATGCTGAGCGGCGTCGCAGACTCCCCTACGGCTGGCAAGGAAACACTCGAAGCAGCACGGGCGCCGGGCAGCCGTTCCGCAACGGCGAGAGTACTGTGGTTGTGTGCTTCAGTTTCGTTCACTTCCGGTCACGGATGCTCTCGCTCTCGAACTTCTCACGGAATACTTCAGCTACCGCGCTGAGACGTTTCCGACGCCCTCGGGGTATGTCACGACGTTCCCCAGCGCGGAGCAATTCACCGAACCTCAGGGCGTCTTCGTGGTGATCGAGCCCGATGGCAACGACACCGACGTCGACACCGACGGTGTCGCTGCCGGCGGCGCTCTAGGCTGTGGCGGCATCCGCCAGCTTGAGCCCGCGCGCTTTGAGGTCAAGCACCTCTGGGTGCGGCCCGAGGGCCGCGGTGCAGGGCTCGGGCGTCAGCTGCTTGGCGAGCTGGAACGGCGAGCGCGAGCCTGGGGCGCCACCGAACTCGTGCTCGACACCAACGAAAGTCTTGCCGCAGCAGGCGGGCTCTACCGCTCGAGCGGCTTCGAGCCGTGCGCGCCGTACAACGACAACCCCAACGCCACAACCTGGTATCTCAAGCCGCTGGTCTAGGTGACGTAGGCCTCAGCATGCGCTGGCGTGCTGGCGTGCTGCGGCCTCGCACACACCCGTTAGCGAACTAGCGTCTAGTAGGGCTGCTCAGCCGGCATTCCCGTGCGCAACTCAACGGGCAGGTGACCGAGGTCGTTGTGGTTCACGAGAACGGGTGGCTTCGCACTGCGCACTCGGATGATAGTGAGACCGCAATTGGCCTGGTTGAGCCCAAGCCACCGCCACTGGTCTCCGCCCAGAACTTCGCGGACGAACCAGGAGATCACAAAATTGTGCGTGATCAGCAGATCGTGACGGTCTTCGCGCGCCGGAGTAAGGAACTCGGCAACGGCGTCTTCCATTTGAGCCTGACCGGCATCAATCTCTTCATCGGTGATCGAACCAAAAAAAGGTTCGAAAGCGGCAGGCATATCGGGAGTGGGTCCGCTAGGAATGCAGTCCATCAGCAGCGTCGTCGGCTGTGACTCGAGGGCGGGCATCCGCTCAGTCATGATTGCGGCAGTCTCAGCGGCTCGCTGAAGTGGCGAATGGAACGCTCGAGTGAACGGCACGCCACTCAATCGCTCCGAGATCGCTTGCGCTTGGCGCACCCCCTTGCCCGAAAGCGGGCCGTCGGGCAAACCGTGTTCTGCGTCTTGCTGCTCGCCGTGACGCACGAGGTACAAGTAATGGGCCATCATCATTCCTTTGTCGATCTAGCTCTCGGCAACGCTGCCGAGATCGATACCGGCGAACATCTCTTCGTTGACGGCCCCCACTGCTGCAATAGAGAGGGGTCGTGACGAGAGTTCTTGAGCAAGTTCTTGGATGTCATCGGCCGTGACCGCAGAGATGCGGGCAATCGAGGCATCAAGGTCAATAAATTCACCGAGGGTGAGCTCGCTACGACCGAGGCGCGACATCCGCGAGTCCGAGTCTTCGAGGGCGAGCGCTGACGCTCCCCGCAACTGACCGATCGCGCGACTAATCTCTTCGTCGGTCACGTGCGCGGTGCCGAGCTTGTGGAACTCTTCGAGCATGAGCTCGGTGACCTGGCTGACCTTGGCGGGCGAGCAACCGGCGTAGATGCCGAAGACACCAGCGTCGGAGTAACTCGGCGAGAACGAGTACACGGAGTACGCGAGACCGCGCTTTTCGCGCACCTCTTGGAAGAGCCGCGACGACATGCCGCTACCCAGAATGGAGTTCAACACTGTCATCGTGGCGCGTCGGCTGTCGGTTGCCGAGAGCCCTTCAACACCCGCGATAATGTTGGCCTGCTCGATGGGGCGCTGTGTCACGTGCAGGCGTTGGCCAGGAGTCAGCACGGTGGAATGCGCGCTTCCCGAGAGGTCACGGCGGGCAACCGGCGATGCTTCCATCGAGAGATCCCAGCCGGCTGCAACGAGGCATGAGGAGATGGCAGCCACAAGTTCATCGTGGTCGACAGCTCCCGCCACCGTAATCACGAGATCCTGAGGACGGTAATTCGACTGATAGTGATCCCACACCGCGTCGCGAGAGATCGCATTGATCGTGTCGGGGCTACCGCCGATCGGACGACCGAGCGGATGCGCGCCAAAGACGGCCTCAAAGTAACGCTCGCTGGCTACATCGGTGGGGTCGTCATCCGCCATCGCCAGCTCTTCGAGAATCACCCCGCGTTCGTTCGCGAACTCCGTGGGGTCGATCAAGCTCGAGGTGAGCATGTCACCAATGACTTCGATCGCCATGGGCAAGTCGATGTCTTGCACCTTGGCGTAGTAGCAGGTGTACTCCTTGGCCGTCATGGCGTTGTGCTCGCCGCCGACAGCATCGAAGCTCACCGCAATGTCGAGAGCAGAGCGCGACGCCGTGCCCTTGAAGAGTAAGTGCTCGAGAAAGTGCGTTGCACCGTACGTTTCAGGATGCTCGTCGCGGGAGCCCGCTGCTACCCAGTAGCCGACCGTCGCACTGCGTGCACCCGGTACTTGCTCACTCAGGATGCGCACACCGCTCGGCAAAACAGTTCTACGAACGAGACTGTCGCCGGTTGCGGTGAACGACAGTTCGGAAAGGTAAAGAGGAAGAATCACAGCGTCGCTCATCACCTATGAGCCTACGTCATTACTGGCCTTCCAGCGCCTGATGCTCAGGGACCCTGCAGAACCATCCCCCAAACTGGGGAATGAAAATGAGGACAGACAGACTTGTCTGTATGTCCTCACGTGCTAATGTTCTTTGTAGGCACCCGAAGCCAATAACCCATCACCGGGACCCGAACCCGGCGATGTAAAACCTGCGACCTGGACCCGAACGTGGTCGTGAAAATAAACCGCATCGCTTGAACCCGAAATCTTGCGATGCACATAGTGGGGAAATGTTCCTGGTCCGAACCTCCACGGAAGGAGTGCGCTGCGATGATATTTGAGACACCAGAGACTGCGCAGCGCGCTCCGGCCAAAGGCCGCATCCTCGAGACGGCCAACACACTCTTTTACCAAGACGGCATTCTGAACGTCGGCGTAGACCGCATCATCGCTCAGTCGAGCGTGACCAAGGCCACGTTCTACAAGCACTACCGCTCAAAAGACAACCTCATCCTTGAGTACGTCAAGAGCCGTCGCGCTGCCGTCGAAGCCGAAACGCAATCGATCATCGATAACGCCGCCTCACCCCACGACGCCGTTCTTGGCCTCCTGGAGTCAGTCGCTGGCGAACTCACGAAGCCCGACTTCCGTGGTTGTCCTTTCCTCAACGTAGTCGCAGAGTTCCCCGACCCGACTCACCCCGTTCGCGTGCTGATCTCCGATCACCGCGACTGGTACAACGAGTCGCTCTACGAACTCATGCGTGCTGCAGAGCATCCCTTCGCTGGCGATGCCGCTGACGAACTCATGCTCGCCAAGGATGGCGCTCTCGCTGGCGGTTACGCCGGAGACACTATTGCTGCCGGCGCCGCCATGGCTCGCGTCGTCAAGCGCGTACTCAGCGACGCTGTCACGGTCTAACGCAGCATCATCGCGTCGCGGCGCGGCTAGCACGTAGCATCAGGCACTCAGCGCTCGATGCACACTCGAACGACGCTGAACGCTGCTGCGCTCTCGCTGCCCGGTAGCAGCTCGCGCGCTAGCCGCTCCCGCTAGTAGCTAGAGACGCGGTCGAGCTCTGCTGACTGGTGTCGCGTCAATTGAACGCGGGCCGCCGCAATCAATTCCGGCACTTGCTCTGCACGACTCGCGCTCACGACGGGCGCGACCACACCTGGCTTGTTCAACAACCACGCGAGTGCGATTGTCGCCACGCTCTCATCTTGCTCTTCGGCAACCTCATCGAGAGCGTTCAAGATTTTGATTCCGCGACGGCGCAAGTACTGCGCAGCGTCGTGGCCGCGAGAGTTGAGAGCAAGGTCAGCACGCTGACGGTACTTGCCGCTCAAGAAACCGCTAGCCAATGCAAAGCGAGGCATAACGCCCAGACCTTGGATCGCCGCGACGTGAGCGAGGCCCGTTTCATACTCTTGGCGGTGGAGAAGGTTGTAGTGGGCTTGCACGGCGACCATGGGGGCAACGCCCATCTGGCCGCACGCGATGCGCGCTTGAATGAGCCGGTTGCCCGTGTGATCAGAGCCCCCGAAGTAGCGCACTTTGCCATCGCCGATCAATTCGTCGACAGCGAGCAAGGTTTCGTCAAAGTCGACCGATTCATCGTCGACGTGCAGATACAGCAGGTCGATGTGCGAGGTACCCAAGCGCGCGAGCGAGGCATCCACGGAGCGCTTGATCGCCGCGGCATCCATACCGGGATTGTCGCGGCTCTTGCCCACCTTGGTAGCAACTACGATCTGATCGCGATTGCGCCGGGTGCGCATCCACTTGCCAATCATGAGCTCGCTGCGACCTGAGGCGTAGGAGTCAGCCGTGTCGATGAAGTTGCCTCCGCCGTCGGCAAAGGTGTTCAGAATGGAGGTGGTGGCCGCGTCATCTGCGGTCCACCCGAAGATGTTTCCGCTGAGCGCGAGAGGCAAAACACGAAGGTCAGAAGAACCGATGACTCGAGTCGAAAAGTGCTGCCCCGTTACTGGGCGCACACGAATGGAACCCGGCAGTGATCGCGTCGGGTGCACTTGCGTCATAACGGCCTCCCACAAGGCTTTTGGTAAGAATATGCCGCCAACACCGCAAATACGCGGAGGACAGACAGATCGTTACTAGTCCGTGTCGAAATGACTCATTTTTCCTCTGGTGCAGCACGGCACGGTGTCGGCGTCACGTCATTCTCGCCATAATGGCCACAGTTCCATTTCCGCAAGCGAGAGGATCGACGCCGTGAATGACCCCAACTGGAAACTGCCCGAAGTACCGTCGTTCACCCTAGAGAGCCCCGATTTTGAACCCGGCGGTGAGCTGCCAACCTTCGCACGCTCCGGCATTGCAAATGCGGGAGGCGAAGATCGCTCCCCCACTCTCCACTGGCACGGCTTTCCCTCGGGAACGAAGAGCTTCGTGCTCACCGTTTTCGATCCGGATGCGCCTACCGGTAGCGGTTGGTGGCACTGGGCTGTCTACAACATTCCCGCGTCGGTGGAATCGCTCCCCCAGGATGCTGGAAACCCGGAGTCGCAACTCATGCCGCATGGTGCAATTACCGTGGCCAACGAACTTCGCCTCGAAGCATTTCAGGGCGCTGCGCCGCCGGCCGGCCACGGCCCCCACCGTTACGTCTTCACGGTGAGCGCACTCAACGTTGAACGCCTCGACCTCGCCGAGGGCAGCACCCCCGCCATGCTGGGCTTTGTGCTTCGCGATCACATCGTGGCGCGAGCGCAACTGATCGGATACTCGAGCACCGAAGCCGCGTACACGCTAGAGGCTTCGCGGGCACGATAAACACCCGCATCGGGCATGCGGGTCATCAGGAGAACGCGATGAGCTCTGCTTAGGTGTTACGGCGGTAGTAGTGCGGAACGCGTTCGTAGCCTCGGCTGCGCATCTTCGCGACAACCACGCTGACGACCACGACGACAACAACAATGCCGAGGGCTACCCAGAGGTACCATGCGGTCTCAAGCCACAGGAGCATGTCGCTCATGAAGGCGTCAAGAGGTGTAGTGATTCGGGTCACTCGCTCAGGATAGTGGCATGGAGCACCGATAGCGGGACCCAATCGAAGGGCAGACTAGGGTGACTACCCCCATTTTTACTGGGATGTGAAAAAGAAATTTTTCTGCCCGACACACAGTTGCCCCATTAACGACTCAGCGCCCATCCTCAAGGAGAATGGGCGCTGAGTATGACCTGCGTTTAGCGGGACTTAGCTTTCGTCAGCGGGAGCCGCTGCTTCTGCGTCAGCCTCGTCAGTGACGGGTGCGAGCGAGAGCTTGCCACGATCATCAATCTTGGTGATCTCAACCTGGATCTTCTGGCCGACTCCGAGTACGTCTTCGACGTTCTCGACACGCTTACCACCGGCAAGCTTGCGAACCTCAGAGATGTGCAGCAGTCCGTCCTTGCCCGGGGTGAGCGATACGAATGCACCGAAGGTAGCGATCTTGACGACCGTACCCAAGAAGCGTTCGCCCACCTCAGGGTTGAGCGGGTTCGCGATGGCGTTGACCGCCGCGCGTGCAGCCTCGGCAGAAGGACCATCGACAGCGCCGATGTAGACCGTTCCGTCATCCTCAATCGAGATGTCGGCTCCGGTGTCATCCTGAATCTGGTTGATGTTCTTGCCCTTGGGCCCGATGAGCTCACCGATCTTGTCGATCGGGATCTGAACCGAGATCACGCGAGGAGCCGTGGGGGCCATCTCGTCGGGAGCGTCGATTGCAGCGTTGATCACCGAAAGAATCGCGGTACGCGCTTCCTTAGCCTGCTTGAGTGCACCGTCAAGAACTGACGACGGCAGACCAGCGAGCTTGGTGTCGAGCTGGATAGCGGTGATGAACTCACTCGTACCGGCAACCTTGAAGTCCATGTCGCCGAGTGCGTCTTCAGCGCCGAGGATGTCGGTGAGAGCCGCGTAACGCGTCTCGCCGTTGACCTCGTCGGAGATGAGCCCCATTGCGATACCGGCGACGGGTGCGCGCAGCGGCACACCAGCGTTCAGCAGCGACAGAGTCGAAGCACAGACGGAACCCATCGACGTGGAACCGTTGGAGCCGAGAGCCTCGGATACCTGGCGGATGGCGTAAGGGAAGTCTTCACGAGCAGGAAGCACCGGTGCGATAGCGCGCTCGGCGAGGAAGCCGTGCCCGATCTCGCGACGCTTCGGGCTACCAACGCGACCGGTCTCACCAGTCGAGTAGGGCGGGAAGTTGTAGTGGTGCATGTAGCGCTTCTTGGTCACTGGTGCCAGTGAGTCAATCTGCTGCTCCATCTTGAGCATGTTCAGCGTGGTTACACCCAGGATCTGAGTCTCGCCGCGCTGGAAGATAGCCGAACCGTGAACGCGAGGAATGACCTCGACCTCAGCATCGAGCGCACGAATGTCGCTCAAGCCACGGCCGTCGATACGGATGCCCTCGGTGAGCACGCGGGTACGCATGACCTTCTTGCTGACGGCCTTGTACGCTCCGCCAACCATGCCGAGTACGTCTTCGCTGAGTTCTTCAGCGTCAACCTTGGACTGAACCTCAGCCTTGACGCGAGCCTTGAGCTCGTCATCAGCGGTCTGGCGCTCGATCTTGTCGGCGATCTTGTAGACGTCGCGAAGCTCAGCTTCAGCAATTTCACTGACCACGTTGTACGCCTGGTCGGAGTACGGCGGGAAGAGCTTGAACTCGGCAACAGGCTTAGCGGCCTTGTTGGCGACCTCGAGCTGAGCCTTGACGAGCTGCTTGAGGAACGGCTTCGAGGCTTCAAGGCCCTGAGCAACAACAGCCTCGTCGGGCTTCGTGGCGCCAGCCTTGATGAGCTCCCAGCTGTTCTCGGTAGCTTCTGCTTCAACCATCATGATGGCGATGTCTTCTTCACCCTGGTCGTTGGTGACCATGCGGCCAGCAACGGTGAGGTCAAAGACAGCGTCAGCAAGCTGGCTGTGCTTCGGGAAGGCAACCCACTGGTCGTTGATCAGAGCCATGCGGATGCCGGCAACCGGACCATAGAACGGAAGTCCTGAGATCTGGGTGCTGAGCGATGCGGCGTTGATCGAGAGTGCGTCGTAGAACTCGTCCGGAGCGATGCTCAGAACGGTGATGACGATCTGAACTTCGTTGCGGAGGCCCTCAACGAAGGTTGGACGCATCGGACGGTCGATGAGACGGCAGACGAGGATCGCTTCCGTCGAGGGACGACCCTCGCGGCGGAAGAAGCTTCCGGGGATCTTGCCGGCAGCGTACGAACGCTCTTCGACATCCACGGTGAGCGGGAAGAAGTCGAAGCCCTCACGCGGGTGCTTACCCGCGCTCGTGGCGCTCAAGATCATGGTTTCTTCGTCGAGGTACGCGGCAACGGCACCCTGTGCCTGCTGAGCGAGTCGACCGGTTTCGAAGCGCACGGTGCGCTTGCCGAACTTGCCGTTATCGAGAACGGCTTCGGCGAATGTGATTTCTGGACCCTCCATGCGGGGGTTTCTCCTTTGTTTTACGTCGCGCACCCGTGTGGTGTGCGACTCGTCAAGGAGCAGGAGCGGGCAGAAGGACGCGATGGTTCACGCGCATGCCTAGAGTGGCGGCGCGTGTCTGGCCAACAGTAGAAAGCCTCCGAACGACTCGGAAAATTACCACCGGTGACCAGCTTCTTGCCAGCCTGCTCCGTTTGTTGCCCTACTACTACGTGGACAACTGCTCACAATCGTAGCACCGGGGGTCTGGGAAGCCCTAGAGATTGGCGCACGACACGGTTTCGGCGCTGATTATCATGCAGGTGGCCTACGCTGACGGGTATGGAACCCACAGAAGAAACACCCTCTGCGAGCGAAGAGAACAAGCGCAGGTTCCGCGAGGCGCTTGATCGCAAGCAGGGCAAAGAAACATCACGCCCAGGACATTTGGATGCCGAATCGGCTATCCACGGCACTCAGGACCGCGCCGATCACAAGCGCGACTTCCGCCGCAAGACTGGGTAAAACAAACGAAGCGACCGCTGCCGCCCGGCGAGATCGGCGGGGATGCTCCCCGCGGAGTTCGCCGAGCAGCGCGGCTGGTTCTTACTGCGCTCCGAAGCTACCGACGGGGCTGAAGCCCTCCGGCAGCGCAAAGGGATCAATAACCCGGCTCGAACGATCGGACACCGCGGCGAGCGCCGCGAGTTCTCCCGCCGCCCGCGCGATTCGTGCCGGAAGAGTGCTCGACGCACTATCTGAACCACTTCCCCAGTCCGCGGATGCCGCATAGACGCCGGTCGGCACAGCCACGGCATGCAAGTAGCTGAAGAGCGGTCGCATCGCGTAGTCGATCGCGAGGGAGTGACGATCTGTTCCACCGGTCGCTCCGAGCAGCACCGGCAGATCCGTCAAGGATTGCGGGTCGAGCACGTCGATGAATGACTTGAACAGCCCGCTGTAGCTCGTCGTGAAGATGGGCGTGACGGCAATAAGCCCGTCGGCGCTGGTGACAGCGGCGATCGCTTCGTCGAGCTTGGTGCTCGGGAAGCCCGTGAGCAGGTTGTTCGTCACGTCGTGCGCGAGGTCGCGCAGCTCGATGACGGTCACTTCGGCTTCTATACCGCGGTCACGCAGGTCGGTGTCGGTTGCTTCAGTGAGCCGGTCGGCGAGCAGTCGGGTGGACGATGGCTGGCTGAGGCCAGCGGCGATGACGGCAATTTTCTTGACGTCGGACATGATGTGCTTCTTTCTGGGGATCTAGTGGAGTGAAGCGAGCCGGTAGCGAAGCTAGACGGTTGCGGGGGCGTCGGCCGCGACGGTGGCGAGAGCCGCATCGCGCTTGGCGACGAGCGAAGCGTGAGTGGGGGCATCCGGAACCTCAGCGGGACGATTGGTGGCGAACTCCTTGCGGAGGACGGGAACGACCTCTTCGCCGAGAATGTCGAGCTGCTCGAGAACGGTCTTGAGCGGCAGTCCAGCGTGGTCCATGAGGAAGAGCTGGCGCTGGTAGTCGCCGAAGTGCTCGCGCATGCCGGCGTACTTGTCGATGACCTCTTGCGGGCTACCCACGGCGAGCGGCGTCTGGTCGGTGAAGTCCTCCATCGAGGGTCCGTGGCCATACACGGGAGCATTGTCGAAGTACGGGCGGAACTCTGCCTTGGCCGCCTGTGAGTTGCTGCGCATGAAGGCTTGACCGCCGAGACCCACAATGGCCTGCTCCGCGGTGCCGTGGCCGTAGTGCTCGAAGCGCTGACGGTAGTAGCTCACGAGACGCATGTAGTGCTCTTTGGGCCAGAAGATGTTGTTCGCAAAGAAGCCGTCGCCGTAGTACGCGGCTTGCTCAGCGATCTCGGGACTGCGGATCGAACCGTGCCAGACAAAGGGAGGCACGCCATCCAAGGGTCGCGGCGTCGACTGGAAGCCCTGCAACGGCGTGCGGTACTTGCCCTCCCAGTTCACGAACTCTTCACGCCACAGCTTGTGCAGCAGCGAGTAGTTTTCGATGGCGAGCGGGATGCCCTCGCGAATGTCTTTGCCAAACCACGGGTACACCGGCCCCGTGTTGCCGCGGCCCATCATGAGGTCGGCGCGACCGTCGGAGAGGTGCTGAAGCATCGCGTAGTCCTCCGCGATCTTCACGGGGTCGTTCGTCGTGATGAGCGTCGTGCTGGTCGAGAGGATGAGCTTCTCGGTCTGCGCGGCGATATAGGCCAGCGTGGTGGTGGGGCTCGAGGAGAAGAACGGAGGGTTGTGGTGCTCCCCCAGGGCGAAGACATCGAGCCCGACTTCTTCCGCTTTCTTGGCGATGGTCACGGTGGCCTTGATGCGCTCCGCCTCGGTGGGCGTCGTGCCATTGGTCGGGTCAGTAGTGATGTCGCTGACGGTGAAAATTCCGAACTGCATGGTGTGCTCCGGTCTCCCAAAATCTGTCTGGATGAATCAGTTATTCCGTTCAACCACGCTATTTCCCGATAATTCCGGAGCCGTACCGCCACATGGCGGTTAACGTGCAGCCATCGTGGAATGAGTGGCGGTACTCGCGCAGTGCCGCAACGCTCTAGCGTGGAGGCAGGCCGTCACACCGCTGTGGCGCAAACCGATGGAGGCCCCATGAGTGCATCTGAGTTTCATCCCGCTCCCCCGTTCGATGTGGAGCTGGCTGCGGCGCTCGCGATCATCAATGAGCAAGAGCCTTCGACCATTACCCCCGACATGATCCAGCCACGGCGGGCCACGCCCACCCTGTCGCTCGAGGAGATTCTCGCTGGTCGAAAGATAACTCATCGCGAGGAAACGTTCGCGGGTCCCGGTGGCGATTTGCTCGTCTCACTCTTCCAACGCGACGATCACAGCGTTGCCGGAGTCGGCGTTGTGCACACCCACGGCGGTGGAATGATCTTCGGCGATCGCTTCAGAGGGATCGAGACAATGCTCGACTGGGTCGAAGAGTTGGATGCCGTGGTGGTGTCGGTCGAATACCGTCTGGCTCCCGAGCATCCGGACCCCGCTCCCGTCGACGACTGCTACGCCGCTCTAGTGTGGACGGCGGAAAACGCAGCACGGCTCGGCATCGACGCGAAAAAGCTCGTCATCGCGGGCGGTAGCGCGGGCGGTGGGCTTGCCGCCGGAACGGCACTACTGGCGCGCGACCGTCAAGGGCCTCCGCTCGCCGCCCAAATGCTGATCTATCCGATGCTCGACGACCGCAATGACACCGTGTCGAGCTATCAGATCGACGGCAAGGGCATTTGGGATCGCGGCAGCAATGACACCGGCTGGGATGCCCTGCTTGGCGACCGCCGCAAGACAGACGACGTCTCGATCTATGCGGCTCCCTCGCGAGCGACAGACCTCAGCAATCTTCCTCCGGCGTTCATCGATGTGGGCACTGCAGAAGTGTTCCGCGACGAAGACGTTGCGTATGCCTCCACCATTTGGGCGTCAGGTGGAGACTGCGAACTGCACGTCTGGCCCGGCGGCTTCCATGCCTACGATGTACTGGCTCCGTTCGCGGCGCTATCGGTCGCCACGCAAGATGCACGACTCAGCTGCTTGCGCCGCACGCTCGGCCTCTAATCATCCACTGGCACACCCCAGCGTCACTGTGGTTCGAGCCCAACCGCGACTGTCTGTTCTCGCAGGGCCGCAATAGAGTAGGGCTCGAACCACAGAGGGCGGAACGAGAATGCAAGAACTAGCCGGACGCTTGAAGGCGCTCGACCCCGAGGCCAGCGAAACCTTGCGGGTGATCTCATACTTCGACGCGTTGACCGCCGGTCATGCCAACGCCGAGGTTCTTGTTCGCGGCGCGAGCATGCTGGCCGGATGCCCCGCCGGGGTGGCCTCGCCGTCTCTCAGCCTGCGAGTCGACGAACGTGGACGCCGCAGTGCTGATCCTGGCTCCCCCGCTTCGTGGCCGCCCCGAAGCCTTACCGGTGGAGGGACGGTCTGGATCGAACGTGACGGCGGCGCTCACGCGAACGACGACATGATTCTCGAGCGTGTCGCGCTCGCCCTCAGCATCCTCTTCGAACGCACCGGCCCTGCCGCAGCACTACGCAATCCCGTCGAGACCCTTCTCGACCCCACCGAAACCGTCAAGCACCGCCAAGCCGCAGCCCAATCTCTGCACTTGGCGAGCACTACGCGCTACCGCGTGATCACTCAGCCAGCAAGCACTACGACAGCAGCTGCGGGCCCTGCTGCCGTAATGACAACGGTCGCTGGCGCCGTTCGCGCCGAAATCGTGCTCAGTACGGATGCCGTGGCAGCAGAGCGCGCCGGCATCGGCATCGCTGCCTCCCCCGCCGATCTGGTGCGCTCGTGGCTTTCGGCGCTCACCGCGCTACGCCTGACCTCCGATCATGAGCCCGTGTTGTACGGGGATGATCTTGGTTCGTTGTTGCTGCTCGCCGAAATCAGTCCCGCGGGAGCTCCCGAGAATTGCGACCTCCAGTCGCTCGGCGTCGTGATTCGTGCGACCCCACGCATCGTGCCCATGCTCGACACTCTGGCCGCGAGCGAGAGCCTTCGCGCAGCAGCAGCGACCCTCGGTTTTCACCACTCGACGGTGCAGTCGCGGGCAGAAGAGTTAAGCGCGAAACTCGGCTTTGACGTGCGCACGTCGCGCGGTCGCACCCGGCTCTCCGTAGCTCTCGCCCTTCACCGGCTCGAGACCACGCACTTCGACTAATCGGAGTTCGGGCTCACGCCGACAGTGCACAGCAGCGGCGCTCGCTAGGCCTCGGTGGAGAGCTGACCGCGCACGATGGAGTCGCCGGAGTGAGCCGGGTTTCCGTCGAACTGTTCCTCTGAGATGTCCACGAGGTCGTAACTCGAGATATCGAGCCCGTCGGGAACCGTGAACTGACCTGACGTACCTTCAACGATTCCGAGGCTGACGAGAGCCGTGGCATCCGTTGTGATCAACCAGACTTCACGGTAGCCACCGTCGGTCGCGGGAGCATTAAAGTTGACGTCGATCACGCGCGTACCGTCGGGCAATTGCTCAAGCTTGGCTTCACCCGTGGAATCTGGCCAGGCAGGGAATGCTTCGAGGGTTGCGCTTGCGAGGATGGTCGGCTGTGCAGCAGGACTGAAAGTTGCCCACAGCGCGGTACCGGCGCTCGCGACGAGGGCGACGGCGGCCGCTGCAGCAACAAAGCCGATCCACGGACGGCGACGGCGCTCGGCAAGAGAGTGCACAGTGCCACTTTCCGCGATGCTCGTTGCGGTTGACTCGTCTAGCGCGACATCGTCGCGTTCGACGCGTTCGACGCGTTTCTGGGCCAGTTCGTCGCTGGGCACCCTGTCGCTGGGAACCCTGTCGTCAGCATCGCCAACGGCGGGGGCGGATGTCGCGCTTGCGTCTTCGGCCGTCAGCGCCAGCTCGTCGCTGATGCGATCCCAGACGCGCGAGGGAGCTTCGAGCAGCTCACCAGCATCGAAAGTGGAACGGCCAATCATTGCAGCACGCGCAAGGATTTCGATCTCGCGACGGCACTGGTCACATTCGCGCACGTGCACACTGTCTTCGGGGAGGGCAACTTGCTCACCCAGGGCGAGCAGCGCAAGGACCTCAGGATCAACGTGTCGCATAGGTCGCCTCCAATCGTGTTCGCATCCGTTGCAGACTGCGCCGGATATGGCTCTTGACCGTGCCTAAAGGTAGTTCGAGACGGTCGGCTATTTGGTTGTGGGTGAGATCGTCGAAAAACGCTAATCGCATGATCGCTTGAGCATCCGGCTCAAGGCGAGCGATCTCGTCGGCAACCATCAGGGTGTCGGCCAAGTCGAAGTCTTCCACGACAGCCTCCCCCCGCGAAGTTGTTGACGCCAGTTCTTCTTGAAGCCGGCGAATTCGCGCTCGAGCTTCGTGAGTGTCGGCGATCTTGTTCTTGGTGATTCCGACGAGCCACGCCGACAGGCTCGATCGTTCAGGCTTGAAACTTGAGCGCCCGGTCCAGGCTGAGACGAAGACTTTTTGAGCGACGTCTTCTGCATCGCCGCGATCGCCGAGCGAGCGAACTGCCAGTGTGAAGACGAGCGATGACCACCGCTTGTACACCTCCGCGAGCGCCGCTTCGTCGCCCGCGATGAACGCCTGCGTCATGCGGGCTTCGTCTGCGGCTTCGTCGTCCGTCATAGCTCTCCGGTTGAGGGTGTTCATAGCGGGTTAGCAATCGCTATGACGTTGTCAGAATAGTTCAAGACGTTCTGATCGAACTGTCCCCCACACGTGATGAGCACAATTCGTGGAGCTCCGTCGCGGTCGAAGACCTGGTCGAGAGGCAGTTGTTTCTTCTCGATGTTCTGCACGGATTCGAGAACGTAGCGGTGATCGACGCCGTCATCTGTTGTCACGATGATTTCGGCATTCGCTGGCATCTCTTTGAGATAGGCGAAGGGGCCAAGGCCCTGTTCGAAGTCGTCGACATGGGCGGTGATTACGGTCGAACCGGTGTCACTGGCGGGTGCGGGACCGTAGCGGTACCAGCCGGCGACTCGAATGTCTTCGGGGATCTGCATGAGACCGTCATCCTCGACTCCGACCGGTGTGATCTGGATGTCGATGGAGACGGAAGGAATGTGGATGCGAACCGGGGCAGCAAGCTGCTCTACCGGTGCAAGTTCGCTCGACTGGCGGGGCACATCGATCACCGCGGTGGGCGGCGGGGATTGCACGGGCGTCGGGGCGATGGATTCTGCGGGGGCTGCAGCACAGCCAGCAAGGAGAAGCGCCATGGCCGCGAGGACTAGGGTTCTCGGGGCCATGACGTTCTCCTTGCTGGGGTGTGTGAGTGCTGTTCGTACTGGGTCGTGCTGGGTCGTACTGGGTCGTGCTGTGGAGGTTGTGCTGTGACTACTTCGCTGCGCGGGCGGCGGAGAGTCGGGTTGCGGCGAATCCTGCGAGAGCAAGGAGTGCCGCGAGGCCACCGAGACCGGCGACGAGGATGCCGTTGTTGTTGTCAGCGGCGAGTCCTGCAGTTCCGGCGTCTACTCCGCCGGGGTTCGAGTGGAGACCGTCAATGGTCTGCACTGCGAGGGTGAGGTTGTCGTCTGCGGCGCTGCCCCAGGCGTACACGATTGTGTTGACGCCTTCGGCGATTTCGACGTCAGCCGGGCCAATGACGGGGTCAGTGGTTCCGGTGAGTGCAACAGCGGCGGAGATCGTTCCGACCGCAAGGTCAGCCTTCACTTCGTCGGGGTTGCTCAGGTTTTCGAAGGCAACTGCATCGTTGGCGAGCACGTCGACAGCGGGGGCTGCAGCCGTGTGGCGAACGGTGAGTCGGCCTTCACCGGCAGCGACCGTCGAGAGGTCGTTGGTGAAGAGGCTGGCCGTGGGGTCACCTGATTCATCGAGGTGAGCCACCGCGGTGTAGCTCGTGTTTGCTTCGAGCGTGAGGTCGATCGGGCCGATGGCGGGCGACGAGTCGTCGGCGGCATCAGAGGCGGTGATCGCGACCGTGTAGGTGTCGGCCGGAAGGTCGAGAGGGCCTGCGAGGTCACCGGGCTCGAAGTCGTCGAGGGTGAGTTCGCCGTTGACGTAAACGTCTACGGTGAGTCCCGGCACTGCGTGCAGAACGTACAGGTCAGCGGTGGTGTCCGAGATTGCGTTGGCGGGGATGGCGACTCCTACGGCGGCAATCGCTCCGGCAGCTACACCGGCAAAAATTTTGTTTCGCACTGTTCTTGTCCTCTCATGGTCGGGCGTAAATCGCCTTACATGGAGTACTTCTGGCTGAACCCCTGTTTTGGATGCAGCAATCGCAAAAAACTTTAAAGTTTCTTTTCTGGGACGGCCGGTGCGGCACTCTCAGGGGCGGTCGGCCCGGCTCCCTCGGGGGCGGCATCCGGACCCGCTGGCGTGGCCGTGACGCCAGTCTTTCGGCGCCAACCGAGCCACGCCATGATGATCGCTCCGACGATGAGCGCCCAAAACGCGGAGCCAATTCCGATCACGGTGATGCCCGACGCGGCAACGAGGAACGTGGCGATGGCCGCGATGCGGTGCTCGGCAGCATCCAGAGCAGTACGCACCGAAGTGATGAGAGCACCGATCACCGCAAGCCCCGCGATCGCCACCACCACAATGGGAGGCGCTACCGAGACGAGGGCGGTGGCGAAACCGGCCCCCAGACCGATCACAACGTAAGTGGTGCCCGCTGCCACAGAGGCGATCCAGCGGCGCTTCGGGTCATCGTGCGCTTCTTCGCTCGCCGTGAGCGCTGCGGTGATAGCGGCGAGGTTGAGGGCGTGACCGCCGAAGAACGCACTCGCGGCAGACGCGGCACCGGTAACAGCGAGAGCAGGGCCGGCGGGAACCGCATAGCCGTAGGTGCGCATGACGGTGAAGCCCGGCACGTTTTGCCCGGCCATCGTGACGATGAACAGCGGGATACCGAGGCTTACGATCAGAATCGGGTCGAAGACGGGAATCACGAGAGTGAGCTGAGGCACCACGGCGGCATCACCAAACAGACTGCGGTCGGTCGTCAGCGCAATCGCAACAATCGCTGCAACAAGCGCTCCCGGCACAGCCCAGCGCGGGGCAACCTTCAACAGAATCAACCACACCACGACCATCGGAAGGCCCAACCAGGGGTACTCCACCGACGCGGTAATCGGCGCAAGACAAATCGGAAACAGGATGCCCGCGAGCATTGCACTCGCGATCGGTTGCGGAATTCGCGTGATGAGTCGCCCCAGCGCGGGAACCAGGCCGCACACCATAATGAGCACGCCGCACACGATGAAGGCACCAACTGCGGCCTGAAACTCGACGTCACCCTGCGCCGCAACGATCAGCAGAGCGGCACCGGGAGTCGACCACGCGACCGTGATCGGCATCCGGTAGCCCCACGCCAGCCCAATCGTCACAAGCCCCATCATGACCGTCAGAATCAACAGGCCAGAGGCTGCCTGGTCGTCACTCGCGCCGACCGCGTGCAGCCCAGCAACCACAAGGGTGAACGATGATGCAAAGCCCGCGATCCCGGCGATGATGCCGGTAGAAAAGAGCTGGAAAATGGCGGATGCCTCTCTAGAGCGTGAGCACAATCTTGCCACGAGCGTGGCCTTCGAGAAGCTTGGCGTAGGCCTCAGAGACCTGCTCGAGCGGGAACACCGAGTCGATCGGAACCTCAACGGTTCCGGCAGCAACGAGGGCCGCAAGCGACGCGAGGTCGGCCGGGGTCGCCCCCGCGGCACCGACACCTGAGGTGCCGTACTCCGAGACCGCCGCGTAGTCAGCGATCGTGTTGATGCGGTCGGCCGGGGCACCCAGCGCTAGCGCAGCATCCACTGTTTCGCGGCCGTTGTTATCGAGGGCAGCGGTCACACCTTCGGGGCTGATCTCGAGGATGCGCTCGACCATGCCCTCGCCGTACGCGACGGGGTGGACGCCGAGCGAACGCAAGAACTCATGGTTCGATGCGCTGGCGGAGCCAATCACTTTCGCACCCTTGAGCTTGGCGAGCTGCGCGGCGATGACGCCGACGCCACCCGCTGCAGCGCTCACGAGAACGGTGTCGGCCTCAGTGAGGGCGACAGCTTCGACGCTCGCCCAGGCCGTACGACCGGCGATATCGAGGCCGCCCGCCTGTTCCCAACTCAAATCAGCCGGCTTGCGAACGAGCTTGGCTGCGGGAACAACAACGAAATCTGCCTGACCGCTGAAGCCCTTGCCGCCGAGCACTTCGTCACCGACAGCCCACTGGTCCACTCCCGCGCCAACTTCATCGACAACACCGGCGAAGTCGTTGCCGTTGCCACTCGGGAATTCCACGCTTTGTGGATTAGCCGTAGCCGCCCCTCTAAAAACCTTCGCGTCAAAGGGATTGATGCCGGCGCACTTCACGCGCACCCGCACCTCGCCCGCACCAGCGTGAGGTTCGGTAACTTCGGAAATCGTGAGCACTTCAGGCCCACCGAGCTGAGAGTAAGTAACACGACGCGACATGCTTCGAGCCTAACCGGTGCGTCGCAGTTGCACACTGGGGTAATCCAACTGGGAGAATGGGCAACGTAAGGCACGCATTGACAACTCTGGTTAGGACCGTAATGAGCTCGTCTGACAGCACCACTCCCCGCCCCGTCTCGGCTGAAGATCTTCTCCCCGGACTCTTGCGCGTTCACCGCGGTCAACTCATGGCGGTCGCCGTCATCGGGCTTGTGCTCGGAGTCATCGGGCTGCTGTTCCCCGGCGCAACCTTGCTCACCATCGCAGTGCTCTTCGGCATCTACCTCATCGCGTCGGGAATGTACCGCGTGACCGCCGCTTTCGTCGCGAACAACCTTGACTCCCCGATGCGCTGGACCACTGGCCTTCTCGGACTCCTCATCGTGATCGCCGGAATCCTGTGCCTCGCTAACCCGTTCCAGACGCTCATCGCGCTCGCCCTCGTCATCGGAATCGGCTGGATTCTCGAAGGAGTCGTCGACCTCGTCGGTGGAGTGCGCGGCACCATCCACCCGCGCTGGTTCGGCTGGGTCAGCGGCATCGTCTCGATGGCGGCCGGTGTAGCGATGTTCGTGCTTCCCGCCGCCGGCGTCTTCTCGCTCGTGGCTATCGGCGCCGTACTCATGATCGCCGTGAGCCTCACCACCCTGCTCACGCTGCCGCGCAAGCCCAAGACCACTGCTCCCAGCGCACCGGCCACCGCCGAATAGGCAACACGCTCACAGCAACAACAAAGGCCGCCATCGCAATGCGATGACGGCCTTTGGCAAGTGTGACGAGTGGACTAGCGGCGCAGTCCCAGCTTCTCAATCAGCGTACGGTAACGCGTGATGTCAACGTTCTGCAGGTAACCCAGCAGACGACGACGCTGACCAACAAGAAGAAGCAGTCCACGACGTGAGTGGTGGTCGTGCTTGTGCATCTTGAGGTGCTCCGTGAGGTCGAGGATGCGACGAGTCATCATCGCGATCTGGACCTCGGGGGATCCCGTGTCACCTGGGTGGGTTGCGTACTCTTCGATGATCGCCTTCTTGATGCTTGCTTCTAGAGCCATAAGGTGATCCCCTTTCTAGTCGTTGCGCGGTGCCCATAGCTGAAATGCTTGAGCTCTCTTTATCCGCGGCCGTTAGACGGCAACCTTGAAAGTTTAGCAGAGGCAGGGCTCCCGCAGTACTACCCAGCGAAGAGAGCAACAATTGCGGGAATCGCGAACGCCATCATCGTGACGGTGGCCGCGAGCGCAACCGCTCCCCCGAGCGCGATCCATAGCCGGTAGCGGCGGCGGGCGGCATCCACTTCAGTTCGCAGTCGCTCGAAGCGGGCGGTGAGCCGAATGCTCGGGCCCGTGACCGCAGGGCGTGCGGTCCAGCCACTGAGGCGACCGGCGACGGGAACCAGGGCAGCAATTTCCGCCCGCGAATAGACAGCTTCGTGACGAATGAGCCAAGCTGCAAGATCCTGAAGAGGCAACACCGGAACCGGCGCTTTCATGCGGCCCCGAACCAGTTCGGAGGTTCCCGTGAGGGTGACGAGCGGGCGCACCTGCACGGAGGGGGCGCCGAGGGCGGCGAACGAATCGGTGAGGCGCTCGGCCAAGATTGTGGCGTCGCGGACGTACGCAACGCGGCGACCATTGATGAGGATCATGCGCCCGGCAGTTACCGCTTTCGCTCCCGGATGCCGCCGGCTACACACAGCGAAGACTCCCGCCGGGCCGAGAACGACGTGATCCGCGCCAACACTCGTATCGCTGCTGTCAGTGGAGCCGGCAATGAACCAATCGGCACCCAGCGCAGCGAGTGCGACAGCAGATTCGAGCTCTCCCACGCCATGGGCGTACACCGCGCTGGCCTTGGCCGAGAGCGGGCTCGCGCCGCGGAGTCGCTGAAACCACGTGCGCGGCTCCCTGTCTCGCTGGGCGCGCAAGCATGCGGCCATCGCCAGACCGAACCCGGAATCCTCGGTGAAGGATGCCGGAGCGCGGCTTTCGTGCGCCTTGTCGCTCACCCGATCCCCCAACATTGTTCTGTGAGAGATTATCTCGCGTTCGACGATCGCCCAACTCAGCAACCGACACCGTCGATGCGCCTTAGGCTGAGACAATGAACGTCGCCCCGATGCTCGACCTGCTGCTCGTCGGCGTCTTGCTGGGCTACGCCATCTATGGCATCCGACTCGGCCTCACCCGCAGCATTTTTGTCATCGCTGGTGTTGCCGTCGGAATCTTCTTGGCGATGCTCTTCGCTCAAAACATTGCGCAGCTGGCCTCGGTGCCGCAAGTGCGCGTGCTGGTCGCGGTGTCGGCAGCCATCGCCCTCGTCGCCGTGGGGCACGCAGTAGGTTCTGCCGCGGGCAAAGCAATTCACGTATCGATCGAGACGAAGATTCTTCGCGGAGCTGATCGTGCGGTGGGCGGGCTCGCAATCTTCGTCGTCGCCGCGCTCGTTATCTCGACGGTTAGCTTCAGCGCGGCACAGCTGGGAGCGCCCATACTCTCCCGCACCATTTCAGCGTCATCGGTCATCCGCACCATTCAGGATGTAACGCCCGACGTCGTCGAAGCGAACATCGCCCGCTGGCGAACTGCGCTCAGCGATCGCGCCCTACCTTTGCTGGGTTCGCCTCTCGGCGATCCGAATGCGCAAATCCCCACCATCGACGCCGACAGCCCCGCTCTCTCCGCCGCAGCGCAGTCCGTTGTGCGCATCACGGGGAATGCTTACGCCTGCGGTCAGGGCCAGACGGGAAGCGGGTTTGTGATTGCGTCAGAGCGCATCATGACCAATGCCCATGTCGTTTCGGGCACCTCGGGCCCCGTGGTTGAAGCGCTCAACGGCCAAGTTCTCCCGAGCTCCATTGTGTATTTCGACTCCGTGAACGACTTAGCCGTTTTGGCGGTGCCCGGCCTCACCGCCGACGCGCTCCGGCTCGGAGACACGGCACGCCCCGGCACCAGCACGGCAATTCAGGGGTACCCCTATGGTGGCCCCTTCACGACCAGTGCGGCTCTCGTGCAGCACGTGAGTACCTTCGAGAGTGCCGACATCTACGGCGAGGGTGCAGCGCCCCGCGAGGTCTACACTCTGGCGGGTCAAGTGAATCCTGGAAATTCAGGCGGGCCTCTGCTGACTCTCGATGGAGACATTGCGGGCACGATTTTTGGCAGCAGCACCGAACAGAACAACGTGGGTTACGCACTGACGCTGGATGCTGTTCGCCCCATCGTCGAGAATGCGGCTGACCTCAGCACCGCCGTTTCTAGCGGAGCCTGCATCGCCCGCTAGCGGAACGGCTACTCGGCAAGCATTTCGTGAGTTCTAGCCTTCGAAACGCAAATACTCCGGAGCATTCGGGATTCCCGGGCATGTGTCGATCGTCGAGCCGTCGGCGGCGCTGAAAGCGAACCACGACCACTCGTCTCCCAATTTCTTGCCGATGGAACGAGGCACGAGAAAACGCACGGTGGAGCCGGAGAGTTCGGCGTCGTCGACATCGAGCTCGTCAGCGTCGTCGCGGTCGAATTCGTGCGAAGTGAACTCTTCAATCTCGCCGTCGTCGATCTCGAGCGAGAATTGGTACGCGCGGTCGCCATCGGCGCGCTCGGCGTAGATGCCCAGTTGAGCCGACGAGCCCTCCCACGGTTCCGCCAGAGTGATCTCCACCTCAACCTCATCACGATCGCGTTGCGCAACCTGCGCGGATTCGATGTCGAGCGCTGAGACCTCGGCCGTGTAATCAAAACACTGTGTTCCCGTTGACTCTGCGCTTGGCGGGATCAGCGTCGACTCGGGCGTCGGAACACTCGTTGCCGCCGATGACGGTAGCGACGACACTGCCGTTGGCATCGCAGTGGCGGTCGGCGACGAGGATGCCGCGGCGAGCGTGACCACGACGGTCACGATGACGGCAAAAACAACGAGCGCCACGACAGCCGCCACAACCGGGCCCACCGCAACGCGTCGCTGAACGACGGGGTCGGAGGGCTCAGGAGTCACTCGGACACGCTAGCAGTGTTCCCCCGAGCGTTCCGCGCCCGAATGAACCCGGTGGCGATGAGAAACTGGCCAGCAATGTAGAGAGTCATGATTACGACATCCGACTGCCACCACACCGGGCTCGGCGCGAACAGAGCCCAGGCGAGCGCTGTATCCGACGCCAGAAAGAGAACTGCTCCCGTGGCGATCAGTCGCGACGTCGCCAACGCCGCTGCTGTGGATGCCGCCAGCACTGCCCCGTAGACCGCAAGCGGAACAAAGAAGAAGCCCAGATCATCGCGGAGCAGGAACAGCAAGCCTGCCCACCAGACGACGAGTAGTAGCGCCAGCATGGGCACGCGGCGCGATTTCACCACGCGAAGAAACAGCACGAGGTAAAGCGCATGGGCGGCAAAGAATGAGCCGAGCCCCACGAGGAAGCGTGAGCTCGCGGCATCCGACACAAAAATGTCACCGAGCCACGACAGCGTGAGAGCGGCGAGCAGCAGATAGTCGGGCCAGGAGAACGGTCGCCGCCGCACGATAACGACGCCCACTATAAGAGCGGGCATGAGCGAGAACTTGGTGACCACTGCCGTGTCATCCCACCCCGCGGCGAGGCTCGCCACATGGAGTACCGCCACAGCAAAATAGGCGAGAAAGCCTCGAAGAATTAGCACGACCACAGCCTAGGGCCGGTTAGCGTGCGGAGGAATAGTTTCCTGCTGGTCGATCACGACGCCGGCGACGAGCCCGCTCGCGTGCTGCGGCCACGCTCAGAGTGACCACCACACCAATCGTCGCTCCGACGGAGTTGGAAACGATGTCGCGCGGGTCAGAGACTCGGGAGGGAATGAACTGCTGCACCCATTCGATTCCCGCCGTCAGTAGAACCGCGAGGCCAAGCGCGAGCCACCATTGGCGCTTGCCGACGAGAAGAACAAAGAACAATCCCACCGGCACAAACAACGCAATGTTGGCCATGAACTCGAGGTCATTGAAAGTGAGCCACTGCGTAGCCTGAAACCGGTCGAGAAAAACCGCCAGTTGCCAGAGCGGACCATCACGTTGGTCGGGAGCTTGCGGGCTCAGCGTCAGCCAAGCCACCACGGCGAGATAGCTGAACGTGGCAGCGCTCAGATAGGGATGACGCCGAAACATTCCCCAATCGTGCCCCACGACAGCTAAGAAAGTGCTCGACGCGCTAGGGGCCTACGACAAGTGATGCAAAAACGGAGGCTAGTGACCATACCCACAGGAAGGTCCCCACGAGCGCGACCACCACCCAGACGAAGCGTCGAGCACTCGCTCGACGCACATCGTGGTGGATGCGAACGAATTCGCGCGTTATCGTGCGCGAGGCAATCGTCGCTTGCTGCGGAGCGGGCCAGGTAGTGCTTGACTCGGCCACCGTCGACAGGGTCGCAACTTCTTCCCCCGAGAGCGTTGCCTGCGCTGACAGAAGCCACTGCTCAAGCTGCATTGACGTCAATACCCTTACGTCAGCCGGCACCGCTAGCGTCGAGACCTTGACGGGCTCGACGATCACGAGCACAGGGACGACGTTCACGGGTGAGCCCATTGCCGCGCTGAGAGCGGCGGCAACACGCTGCCCCGCAGCTCGCGCCTGCGTAGTGGCCTGGCTAACGGTCTTGGCGATAACGAGCTCATCACCGTTGATCGCGACATCGTCTCCCTGACAATTCACGACAGAAATAGCGAACACACCCGCCCGCCCCACGGCGAAGTGATCGAGCGATGTTTCCCCGAGAGGCACTCCGTGGAGAATGTCCCAGCTGTGACCGAGATGGTCAAGAATCGACCCCACAAGGAGCTCGCCGACGGCCCCGCGATAGTGCGCGCGGCCTTCAGCGGTGAGTGGTGAGAGGCCGATGGTGCGCGCAAGAAGACCGCGACGCGCATGGTGCGCTTGCGCCGCAATGACGGCGGCCATGGCTGACTGTCCAGCGATCCGGCCGCGAAGATCGTTATTCTGCGGCACGCAGACCCTCCAGCTCTTCCATGCAGTGAGATGCATGCAGAAATACGTTGGGCCGGAGGCTCCCCCGCCTCCGGCCCGACTCGTGGCGAAGAATCGCTCCCGAGTGAAGGTTCCTCCCCCGAGGAATAACTTCTAGATCTATAGTGCCCAACCTGTGAATCCGCCGAAACCCCCACTATTGGGCATACCCGAGTGGGGGTCAACTCCCCTGACCACCCTTATTCCGGGGCGGGAATACCTTCGGGTAGCCCCTGAGAAGCAACGATGCTGAGCCGTTGAGTCGAGCGAGTCATCGCCACGTAGAGAGCTGCAGCACCACGAGAAATCTCATCCACGATGCGCTGCGGTTCCACGACCACAACGGAATCGAACTCCAGCCCCTTTGATTCGCGAGGCGTGAGCACGGCGATCGGCTTGTTGAGGCCGGCAGCGCCCTCGCCCACGTCGCCCGCGAAAGACTGCTGCAGAGCATCCACAATGCTGCTCGTGAGCGAATCGCTAACGATTACGGCCACAGTGCCGTCGCTCGAAATTGCACGATCAGCGCCCACAACATCACTGACACGAGCACCCAGCTCGCTTGCCGAGACCAGGGTGACATCGACGGGCCACTCGCTCCGGCGAACCGCGCGCGACGGGGTGATCGATACATCGTGGGCGAGCGCGACCGCTTCGGCCACCGCCACAATCTGAGACGGAGTGCGGTAGTTGACCGTGAGTTCCTCGAGTCGCCAGTGCTCACCGATATCCGCGGCGAGCGCAGCACCCCAGCTATTCGTTGCGGCAGCCGCGCTGGCCTGGGCAACATCGCCCACAATCGTGAAGGACTTGAGCGGGTTACGGCGTGCAAGCAGTCGCCACTGCATGGGCGAAAGTTCTTGCGCTTCGTCGACAACGATATGGCCATACGTCCACGAGCGGTCTGCCGCAGCGAGTTCCGCCGTGGTCGCGCGCTCAGCACTGGCCTCGAATCCCTCCGCGAGAGTCTCAGCATCGATCATGCCTTCGACATCCATGTTCCGGATGGCGGCGGCAGCGTTTTCAACGTCGCGCTTGCGTTGTTGTTTGCGCTCGCGTTCCGCTGCGGTCTGAGCGACGTCGACTTCACCGAGAAGCTCTGCCGCTTCGTCGAGTAGCGCAACATCGCTGATCGTGAAGGGGGCATCGCGCTCACGACGCAGCAGGTCACGCTCTTCGGGCGTCCAGCGGGGCGTGAGGCTGCGCAACCAGCCCGGGCGGGCGTAGAGATCGCTCACGAGCTTCTCGGGCGTGAGGGGCATCCACGCGGTGTTGAGCGCAACCTTCACGTCGTGCGCCGTTCGAATGTCTTCGCGCAGCCACTTCTGGTCAGCATCGTCAATCGTGTTGCCGTGGGACCGCAACTGGTCGGCCAGCAAACGGCCAATTCCCGCGATCGCCGCCTTGTTGAAAACCACGCGCGCAAGGTTGTGCGGCTTGTGCGAATCCCACGCCTTCTGCATCGCCGCCCGGATGACGTCGGCGGGAACATCCAGAATCTCGCCATTGATTTCCATGCGCTGGGTTTCGGTCGGCACCACCCGACGCGAACGAACCGCACGCTTGATGAGCGCGGCCATCTCGAGCGAGCCCTTGAGCTGTGCCACCGAGTCGATGTCTTCGTGGCGGGCATCCACACCAGGGAACAACTGGCCGAGGCTCGCCAGCACGACACCGGTCTCTCCAAGCGACGGCAGGACTGCTTCGATGTAACGCAAGAACGAACGCGAGGGCCCCACGATGAGCACGCCGGATGCCGAGAGCCGTTCCCGATGCGAGTACAGCAAGAAGGCGGCACGGTGCAGCGCGACCGCCGTCTTGCCGGTGCCGGGACCACCCTGCACGACGAGGGCACCGCGAAGTTCGGAACGGATGATGGCGTCTTGCTCGGCCTGAATCGTCGCGACGATATCGCCCATGCGACCCGTGCGCTCAGCAGTGAGGCTCGCCATCAATGCTGCTTCGCCCTGGAGGGAGGCGGTGTCAGTGTGAAGAAGCTCGGTGTCGAAAATCTCGTCGTCGATACGAACGATGTCGCGACCATTGCTCTGCAAGTGACGGCGAGCGCGCGCGCCGAGAGGCGTCGCCGCGGTTGCTTGGTAGAACGCTCGCGCTTGAGGAACACGCCAGTCGAGCAGCAGGGGGCGCTGCTCTTCATCCCGCAGGCCGATACGGCCGATGTAGCGCACGGGGCGCTCAGCGGTGCCTTCCGAATCAATGTCGCTGTCGGCATCCAATTCGAGTTCGAGCCGGCCGAAGGCCAGTCGCTCGTCGATCTCACGGAGCTGCCCGATGCGATCTTCGTAGATGCGCGCGAAAGCGTCTCGTTCCGAGCGATTCTGGTGGGTACCGCCCGGCGCGCTGCGACGCACAGATTCCAGCTGCTCTTGCGCGGCATTACGCAGCGCATCCAGCCGGCGATAGAGGCCGTGGACGTACGCCCGCTCGCGTTCAAGCTCACTCGATAACATCCGGTGTCCTCTCCAAATTGCGACCTTCAATCGTACGCTCTTTTTGACTATAAATTCGCCGATTAACTCTTGCGCTCTGCTCGAGTCAGTGGCACGCTGAAAGCAGTTAAAACTCATCGCTCACCAGAGTCGCAGGCAGTGCCGCACCGGTGGGCGATGAGTCTGTTAACGGCCGGTTTGCGCAACCGCAACAGCCCGGCGCTGTTTCTTCCAAACTGCCCGCCTGCGTTGCTAACGCTGACCCCCAGCGTTGCGAACGCAGTGATCACCCCCGAATTGAGGCTGCTCCCCTGGGCCTCCCGCGGCCTACGATGGTCGGATGCTGCGTTCCATCGACTATTCCGGGTTGATTTATCCGGTGAACCCGCACGATGTCGCAGCGTTCAAGTCGTCTCGCCGTGACCACTTCGGATACTCACACATTCAACGCACCGGCACCATCGTGCTGATCGTGGTGGTTGTTGCATTCTTTGCACTCTTTCTCGGAGCCCCCATCATGGGGATCGTGGGCGGCTCGTTTCAGTCAGCCTTCTTGAGCGGCAATTTCTTCGCAGCGATCCCGGTGCTGTTCTTCAGCCTTCTGGTACTCGCGCTGATCATCGGTGGCGGCTATGTCGGCGTGACGTCGTGGCGCAAGCACGGCGGACCGTGGCAGCGCTTCTACCGCATGAACAAGTTCGCCGACGACAACGACCTCGTCTTTTCGCCTCTCGACAGCACGGCGTTCTATCCCGGGCTCATCTTCACTCAGGGCGGCAATCGCTCGATTCACAATCGTTTTCGCAGCGCGAGCGGGCGCACTCTCGATTACGGCAACTACCGGTACACCACGGGCTCCGGAAAGAACCGCCAAACGCACAATTGGGGGTTCCTCGCGCTCGAACTCGATCGCGCGCTCCCCCATATGGTGTTGGATGCCACGGCCAACAATCAGCTGTTCGGCGTCACCAATCTGCCGCAAACCTTTGCCAAAAATCAGGCACTGAGCCTCGAGGGTGACTTCGACACCCACTTCACCCTGTACTGCCCGAAAGCGTACGAACGTGACGCTCTGTATGTTTTTACGCCCGACCTCATGGCGCTTCTCATCGACAAAGCGGCCCCCTACGACGTCGAGGTCGTTGATCGCTGGCTGTTGGTGTACTCGCCGAAACCCTTCGATCTTGTCGACCCCGCCGTTCACCGCCGACTATTAGGCATCGCCGACACGGTAGGCACGAAAGCTCTGCGCCAATCCCGCAACTACGCCGACGGAACCATCGGCGATCGCAGCGTGAATCTCGTCGCGCCGCGCGGTCAACGCCTCAAGAGCGGTGTTCCCACGGCGACCCTCATCACCGCTGGTATTTTCATCGCGGTATGGGGGCTCCAGTTCTTCCTCAGAATGGCTGGCTAACGATCGCTGACTATCGATCGCCCGCTGACGCGCGCTGTAGCGAATTTGCTAGTGCGCTCGCTGTGCTCCCGTAAGAGCGTGCCGAGCTTCGACGATGGCGCCCAGCAAAACGGCTTCATCGGCAATGGCACCGATCTGATCTCTACCGGTGATGATGCGCTGGCGAGCAAACGCGAGCCGGGTGGCTTCTTGAATGTAGACCTTCATCACCGCGCGCTTGTTGTTGCGCGCTGCCCACGCGAGCGCCTGACGACGACCAGCCGGGGTGGCCAAGACCGCGACCTCGTCCTGATTGAACCAGCCAGCGTTGGCGTACTCGGCCAACCGGTCGAACGTCATCCGCGCTTCCTGACGACGCAGGTAGACCACGATCACAATGGCGACGACGAAGAGCGGGAACTGCACGATCGCGTAGTAGCCGAAGAAGTCGTTGACGAAGAAGAGCGCCCCGTTCCACAGCGCGTGAAGCGCAATCGCAAGGGAGAGCCCCACGGCGAAGACACCGACAGCGCGACCATTGCTGCGGGAACGCACAGCTAAGCCGAGCGCGATCCCCGTACACGCGGTGAACATCACGTGCGCGAACGGCGACATGAGACCGCGGACGAGGAACATTTGCAGGATGCCGGTTCCGCTGCCGTTGATACTGGCAAGCTCCGAGCCGAAGTAAAGAATGTTCTCGGTGAAAGCGAAGCCGCCGGCGATCCACGCGGCGTAGACGAGACCATCCACCGGGCCGTCGAAGTGACGTCGAGCCACCCAGAAGATAACGAGGATGCCGAGGGCCTTGCCTGCCTCTTCAACGATCGGCGCCTGAATGGCGGCAGAGAAGAAGTCGTAGGCCGGGCCGGGGCCGCCCAGAGCGTTGATGACGTTGTCGATCTCAGCCCCGACGATGAGCGCCAGGAGTACTGCAACACCGGCACCCCACAGGAACGCGAAGACCACGGCGAGGCGAGGTTCAGGCTCCCACCGGTCGATCCATCGCACCGCGAAGAAGACCACAGCCAGCGGCACGATAGCCAAGATGCCACCGAGTGCGAACGCATCCGTTCCGATGCCCGAGATCACATAGACGATCACAAAGAGCAGCACGAACGACAGAGCGATGACGCCCAGGATCCCCAAAATAAGAAGGCCGGGGCCGCGAGGCTGCGGAACGTGGGGCGGCAACTGGTGCTGTTGCGCTTCCTGCGCAATCTCAGCGGATGCCGCGGTGGGGCTGGGTGCGGTGCGCCCCGAAGCCGCCGTGTAGTCAGGAGTCACGGAAGAAGGATCACTCGCGGTCATGACATCGAGACTAGCGTGCGGGCGCTGCAGCTCCCGTTGCTACTTGGTGCCCTCCTGCTGCTCTCGAAGGATGCTGAGCGCACGATTGACTCGGTCGCCGAGTCCCGCGACGCGCTTCTTTGACGATCGCTCCGCCTCCACAATCAGGCTCATGAGCTCGCCGCGGTACACGTCTTGAGTGGAGCGCACCGACATCGCGAGCGCCAGCGATGCCTGGGCCGCCACAATTCCCACTACGACGCTCACCACAACCGCGAGAACAGCACCAAGCACTACCCAGGGGGACGCCGAGTCCTGCCCCGCAGCGATGCCAGACACCGCTACAAGAACGACTGCCAACACGGGGGCGATGAGACGATGCGGGGTGCGCACGCTCAGTTGCAGGGCCGCTGACACCGTGGCGGCATCCGCAGCACGGTGGGCTTTGGTGG
Organism: Salinibacterium sp. VpJ6; assembly: GCF_059767345.1. Lineage (NCBI taxonomy): Bacteria > Bacillati > Actinomycetota > Actinomycetes > Micrococcales > Microbacteriaceae > Salinibacterium > Salinibacterium sp. VpJ6. The sequence goes on along the minus strand of NZ_JBSOQL010000003.1, from coordinate 160,625 downwards.
CATTGTCGATGGCGGTGACGCGAGCGCGGAACTCGTCAACCTGGTCTTGGTGGATGCGCAGACCCGCTGATTCGAGCAGTTCGTCGCGCACGAGTCGGTAGCTATCGGCGGGCGGGCGCACGACGACGACCGCAATGATGGCCACGATAATCACGGCGACGACCACCGTGCCGAGCGCAATCAGAATGGCGGCGGGAGCCTGAGCGGGGTCGGCGAAGAAGAGGCGAGTGCTCCAATCAGCCGAGATCGTGAGCGCCACGATGGCGATTCCCGCGAGAGGCACTGTCCACGCCACCGGATGCAGGCGCAGGCGCGTACGAACACCGCGAGCCAGTCGCAAGTGATCGAAGCGTGCCGTTGCGTAGTCAGCGACCTGCGCTGAAAAAGCTACGAGCCAGAGTGCGGCCACGACGGTAAGGGCTGTCCACGAAGATTCCACGCTGCGACTGTAGTCGCTTCCCCAGATTTCTGACGAGAATTGCCGTGGTTTCCGCACGAGAGCACGGTGGGGTGATGTCTGATTTCCGCTGGTCACAGCGCCGGGCTAGTGACAGAGTGAGAACATGCTTTCCCCCACGCTCAGCTTCGATGAGCAATACCGCGCGCTGTGTTCGCGGGATGCCCGCTTCGACGGACAGTTCATTGCGGGCGTACACTCCACCGGAATCTACTGCCGCCCCAGTTGCCCCGCCGTGGCACCGAAACCACGCAATGTGCGTTTCTATCGCACCGCGGCTGCAGCCCACGAAGCTGGACTTCGCGCCTGCAAGCGGTGCCAACCGGATGCCGTTCCCGGTTCCCCGGAATGGAACCTCAACGACGACCTCGCCTCCCGCGCCATGCGCCTCATCGCCGACGGAGTCGTCGAACGCGACGGAGTCGAAGGGCTTTCGACTCGCCTCGGTTACACGAGCCGCCACCTCACCCGAGTGCTCACCGCCGAGCTCGGAGCCGGCCCACTCGCTCTCGCCCGTGCGCACCGCGCTCAAGCCGCCCGAACGCTGCTCGGCGCAACGGAACTGAGTATTTCCGACGTGGCTTTCGCTGCCGGCTTCTCGAGCATCCGCCAGTTCAACGACACCATCCAGGCCGTGTACGAGACCACGCCAAGCCAGTTGCGCACGCTCGCTCGGCGCGGAGCGGCAGCGCATCCCCAGACCGCACACGAGCGCCCTTCTGCCCTCACCCTACGGTTGCCGACACGGGCACCCTTCGACGGTGCCGGGCTCATGACGTTCTTCGCGAATCATGCGGTAGCGGGGATCGAGACAGCCAGCGCCACCAGCCTGGAACGCGCCATCCGTCTGCCCGGCGGCATCGCCCACGTGCGCCTGGAACTCGGCGACCAGGGCATCACGTGCACAGCACAGCTCGCCACCATCTCGGATGTCGCCCCGCTCGTCGCCCGCGTGCGTCGCCTCTTCGACCTCGACGCCGACTCGCTCGCGATCGACCGCGCGCTCAGCAGCGACCCGGCCCTCGCGGGCTCGGTGGCCCGCGTGCCCGGAATGCGTTTGCCGGGCAGCGTCGATACCGAGGAGACCCTGTTCCGCACGCTCATCGGGCAGCAGATCTCGGTTGCCGCTGCGCGCACCGTGCATGCCCGGATCGTGACCGAGCTGGGCAGTGACGGGCTGTTCCCGAGCGCAGCAGTGTTGGCGGCATCCGGGGCCGAGATTTTACGTGGCCCCAAAACACGTATCGCCAGCATCCTCGGCGTTGCCGAAACAATCGCGTCGGGCGAGCTCGAGTTGGATGTCTCCACCCCTGTCGATGAATTCACAGCAAAGCTTGTCGCGATGCCCGGGATCGGCCCGTGGACGGCCGGCTACATGGCAATGCGGGTACTCGGCACCTCCGACATCATGCTCAGCAGTGACCTCGTCGTGCGCCAAGGTGCTGGTGAGTTGGGGCTTCCCGCCACCGCGACAGCGCTCACCCAGTACTCACGCCAGTGGGCTCCCTGGCGCAGCTACGCGTGCATGCACTTGTGGAGATCGCGGCCACTCTAGGTAGAGCAGAACGCAACCTCACCGTAGGCTGGGCACATGAACGTCAGACTCTTGATTCTCGGTTTTGGTATCGCTGTTGGATACGTCGTTGGCGCGCGCGCAGGCCGTGAACGCTACGACCAGATGAAGGGCAAGGCCACCGAAGTGTGGGAGAGCCCTCGCGTGACTAAAGCACGCACGTCTGTCGAGGATTACGCGCGCACTCAGGGCCCGATTCTGCTCGACAAGGCCGAAGCAGTAGCTAAGGCGACTCCCGGCTTTGTCACCGAGAAGGCAAAGGATGTCGCCGAGAACACTCGCGAATTCGCCGAGACTGCTCGCACCACCGCCACCAAGCTTGCCGAGAACGCCAAGGAGTCTGCCAAGGACTTCGCGGGCACGGCGAAGGAAACCGCCAAGGACCTTGCGGACAACGCGAAAGAGTCCGCTAAAGAGATCGCTGATCGCGCCTCGGCTACCGCTCGCGGTGCTGTCGGCCGCGTCACCGAGACAGCCGAAGACGTGCGCGAGAACGCAAACAAAGAACTCGCTGAACTGCGCGAACGCGGCGAGAACGCCATCGACCGCGCATTCACGACCGCGGGTAAAGCACGCGACGAAGCGCTCGCGCCTCTCGACGACGAGGATGACGACGACGACGAGCTCCCCGCCAAATAGCGGCATCACTCCCTCGCTCTGACAACAACACAACCCGGGTCCTCTCCGTGAGAGGGCCCGGGTTGTGTGCGTAGTGACTACTTAGCTTCTTCTTCCAACCACGGAAGAGAAATCGCTGCCGTCATCGGGGAAACTCCGCTGAGACGCTCCGGGGTAAGAACGCGGGCAACATCTTCTTCCTTCATGAGTCCCGCGGAGACCACCAGTTGCGCGATGGAGGCGTTCGTGGTGAGCGCCGTGTGCGCGAGGTTTGCTGCTGCCGCGTAACCGATGTACGGGGTCAAGGCGGTAACGACGCCCACACTCGACTCGACCTGAGCCGCAAGGCGCTCCTCGTTGGCAGTGATGCCGTCGATGCAGTTCTCGCGCAGAGTGCGGCAGGCGTTGGTCATCCACGCCACCGACTGCAGAATCGAGTGCGCAATCACGGGCTCGAACGCGTTGAGCTGCAACTGGCCGCCCTCCGCCGCGGCGGTAACCGTGGCATCCGCACCGATCACGCTGAAGGCGACCTGGTTGACGACCTCGGGAATAACCGGGTTGACCTTGCCGGGCATGATCGACGACCCTGCCTGCTTGGCAGGCAAGTTGATTTCGCCGAAGCCAGCCTGAGGTCCGCTCGAGAGCAAGCGAAGGTCGTTACAGATCTTGGAAAGCTTCACTGCAGAGCGCTTGAGAACGCTGCTGAGGGTCATGAAGATTCCAACGTCGCTCGTGGCCTCAATGAGGTCGAACGCCGTCTTCATCTCGATGCCCGTGGCCTCGGTGAGGTGACGGCGCACAGCTTCGGCGTAGCGCGAGTCGGCGGTAATGCCGGTGCCGATCGCGGTAGCACCCATGTTGATTTCGCTCATGAACGGCAGAACTTCGGTGAGGCGCGCGTAGTCCTCTTCGAGCGTGTGCGAGAAGCCGGTGAACTCTTGACCCAGAGTCATCGGCACCGCATCCTGCATCTGGGTGCGGCCGATCTTGAGGATGTTGACGAATTCGCGGCCCTTAGCACCGAACGATTCGGAGAGCAATTGGTGCTCCACCAACAGTCGCTGAACACCGAAAACCATCGCAAGCTTAATCGCCGTGGGGTACACGTCGTTCGTGCTCTGGCTGCGGTTAACATCGTCGATGGGATGCAAGAACGAGTACTCGCCCTTGCTGTGCCCCAAAATTTCCAGAGCCCGGTTCGCGATTACTTCGTTCGCGTTCATATTCGTGGAGGTACCGGCACCGCCCTGAATAACGCCGACGCAGAACTCTGCGTGCAAGGAGCCATCGAGAATCTCTTGACAAGCCTGGTCGATCGCGTGAGCCTTGCGAGACTCGAGCACGCCGAGCTCAGCGTTGGCGCGTGCCGCAGCCTGCTTGATGTGAGCGAGCGCTCGAACGAGATCGGGATAAACGGAGATAGCACGACGCGTGATGGGAAAGTTCTGCATCGCGCGAAGCGTGTGCACTCCCCAATACGCGTCTACTGGGACCTCAAGCGAACCGAGTGAATCGGATTCGATACGGGTAGCGGTGTTTTGCACAGGGGCGTTGCTCAACTCTTTTTCTCATCTCCATTGATTTACGGCGCGATACACACACACTGTGATCACGCCTCAATTGTACGCTCGCGCACCCGGAGACTTGGAGAAAAAGCCATGGCCAGAAAGCCATTTCTTAACGAATCAGCTATTCCTTAATAGCGTCGCGAAGCAGCGATGAGAGCGCCTGCAACTGAATGTTCGCTTCAGCAACGACATCCTCATCAGAACCGTCGAGTGCACGCGCGGCGAGGCCGGCCTTGCTATCGATGAGTTCGGCGATGCGGGCGTCAATGGTGTGCGCGGCAATAATGCGCCAAGCCGTGACGGGCAGCTCTTGACCGATGCGGTGAACGCGGTCGATCGCCTGCGTCTGCTCGGCGTTCGTCCAGCTCAACTCGGCAAGAACGACGTTGGATGCAGCCTGCAAGTTGAGGCCGACACCAGCAGCAGTCAGCGAAGCTACGACAACCGAAACCTCGGGATCGTTAGCGAACGAGTCGATCGCGTTCTGGCGAGCTTTGGCGCTCTGGTCGCCTCGGATCGAGACGGCCTTGAGGCCGACCTTGGCGAAGTGCGCCTCAGCGGTGTCCATGACATCGATGTGCTTAGCAAAGAAGACGACCTTGCCCACCGAACGAGCGAGCTGCGCGGTGTAGTCCGCGGCCAGCGTTGCCTTGGCCTGACCGATTCGCCGCACCATTGTGAAAACGTTCTCACCGGTAGTGGCGCTCTTCGACTCTTCGAGTTCGGCGTGAGCGACAACGCGAATGAGATCTTCGATGGCCACATCGGGCTTGAGCTTGCGAACGCGAGTGAAGCGGTCGACAAGGCGAGCGGTGAGGGCCTGCTCGGCGGCACGGATCGAGCGACCGAGGTCGCTGTCGAGTTCGACCGGGATGTCGGCGACGCGTCGAGCAGGAATGTCGGCAGCAACGTCGACCTTCTTGCGGCGCACGATACCCATATCGATAACGGCACGACGCGCCTCGGAGAAGAAGCCGGGATCAGCCGGCGTGAGGTCGGTGTCTTCGAGCTTCGACATGAGCGGGGCGAGCGGCTTGGTGCCGTCAATCCAGCCGAGGAACTGCCAGATGGCTCGGAAGTCTTCGATCGAGTTGATCAGCGGGGTTCCCGTGAGCGCCATGAGCAGCGCCTTCGGGTACGTCGCACGAATATTCTGCGACAGGCTCAAAACGTGCTTGGAGCGTTCAGATTTGAGGTTCTTAATGAAATGAGCTTCATCGACAACCATGCCCTTGAAACCGAAACGGCCGAGCCAGCCGACATGACGGTCGAGAACTTCGTAGTTCACGATGACGACATCGCTGAACGCATCGACGGTGTCGCCGTCGCCGTGAACCACCGTGGCGCTGCGGCCAGGAGTCCACAGTTCAACTTCACGTTCCCAGTTGGTCTTCACGACGTTGGGCACGACAACGAGCAAGGGGTACGAGTTAGAGGCTTCGGCGGCCATGAGCGCCTGAGCGGTTTTACCCAGTCCAGGCTCATCGGCGAGCAAGAACGTGCGGTGGCCCTGCTTGACGACCTCGACGAACCGCGCCTGGTGGCGCATCAGCTCAAGATCTCCCCGGGTACGCAGCGATTCAGCTTCGGGCAGCTCCATCGACGCCGCTCCGCCGCCAGAGCCGTGCTCGAACGCACGGAATAGTGGGTCGATGAGTTCCCAGTTAGCGAGACGGTTGTTGTGCTCGGGCTTGGGCGCGATCGCGCTGAAATCAGGTGCCAAGAAAGGGTTCGCCATTTGCATTTGGCGAACGGATGCCGGAACAACCTGCTTCTCGACCTGCTTGTCGACGGGCTTCGGTTCTTCAGCGATGATCAGTTCATCGGGGCTGAGTTCGACACCGGCAGCCAGTAGGAGGTCGCGGCGCAGCGCCTTAGCCGCGGGAGTGATCGGCGCCGACTCCCCCAACATCGACAGCAAGCTCGTGTCGCGAGCGGCCGTCTTGGCGAGGATGCCCGCGAGGCCATCGAGGCGCTTTTGTTCGTTGGCACGCTCGGATTCGGTGAGAGTGGCATCCGTCTTCACGCGGGCACGCTCTTCACGCAGCAACAGTGCTGCGACCTGGAAACGTGCTCGGTTGGTCGGCTTGAGCGGGCCCTTCTGAACAGCAGTCTCAACCTCGCGTGCGGCGCGAGCCAACACGGGGATAACGCCCGTGTCGTCGCCGGGGCGAGCGCGACGGCGCTGAGTGTTGCCTTGGCGCTGACCCGAGTTCTTGGGTCGTTTATTGCGCTGCGAGGACTCGGTCTGTGACGAGTTGGTCAATTATTCTCCTGGCGCTAGGCAAGCGGCTCAGTAGTGGGTACGACGACTCAGAGACGTAGAACGAGTAGTTGCTGCCTCGAAGGTAACTTCAATTGAACGACAACTTCCACTCGAGTGAGCCAGACCCAACTGCGATGCGATTGGTGGTCTCAAGGGATGCGGTATCCAGTGTACGCAGAAATAGGCGCGAGCGCGCTACTGCAGCGAATTAACCTCGACTTGTGGAGTCTGTGACGCGCGCGCCGACACCCACCGCGATGAAGACGAGAGCCGCTGTGTAGTGCAATCCTGCGAAAAGTTGGGTGTCATCAATCACGATGGGCACGATCGGGTTCCAGAGAATCGCAATCGGAATGAGACCGATCGCCCACCACCACTGCCGCGCCTGCCATACCAAAACGACGCAGATGAGGGCGAGGATGCTCACGACGTAGCGCACGATCGTGAAGATTTCGGTGCCGATGACACCAGCACCCACCAGCAGCACGAGAACGGCCAGGATTGCAGCGGGCAACGCAACGCGTCGGGGACGATTCGGGTACGTTGCGCTCACTCGTTCAAATATACCCGTCTGCTGGTGCTGGACTTCGCACGCGCGAACGACGAGGCCATCCCCGCTGCGTGTTCGGCCCTGCGGCTTCGGCCTTGCGGCTTCGACGCTGCGGCTTCGACGCGGCGTCTTTGGCGCGGCGTCTTTGGCGCGGCGTCTTTGGCGCGGCTAGACGCCGCCTCCGCCACCGCCACCGCCGCCACCGCCGGAGGAACCGCCACCGCCCGAGCCACCGCTCGAGCTGCTTGACGAACTGCCAGAGTACGAACTGGCCACCGCAGTCGAGAAACTGGAGATGCTCGAGGCGAACAGTACGCCGTTGAAGCCGCTAGAACCGCGATACCAGTCCGGTGAACTCTCGGTGTAGTAGCGGCTGAGCTCTGTCGACCACTCTTTCTCGAGGCCGAACAGCACCGCGTACGGCAAAAGCTTCTCGTAGATCTTGAGCACGTCGGTGGCGCCCGTTGCCTCGTTTCTCTCCCGCAACGCACCCTCAGGGCTCTGCAACATCTGCAGGCGATCAGCCTCAGCGAGCCTAATGTACAGCTTGAGCCCTTCAAGGTGATCGCGCAGTTCGGAGCCCTGAGCCGTCAGCGGAGCACGCGACAACAGCGACATCGTCAGAACCGCTGCCATGAACGACACCATGATGACCACGAATGGGACAGCGGAACCGTAGTCGCCATCGATCAGTGCGATACCGAAGACGATCGACACGATCACGGCGACGACCGAAACGAGCAAGGGAAGATAATTGCGCGCGCTCAGCTTCTGCCGGTAGCCGTTCGGCGCGAGCGCGGAGTTCTCCGCCGTCAAAATCGAGTACATCTTCTTGCTGAGCTTGGAATCCGTTTTCTTCATGTCCCTGATGGCGCCATGCTGCAGCGACTGCCCAAAGAGCGCGCGCAATATCTCCAGCTCGCGCCCCGTCACGCCGGTGGGGTCTATCAATTCGAGACGGTAGGTGGTTCCCGAGGCGAAGAAGCCTGTCGATTCCTCTTCGAGAATGCGCAACTTGCCTCGCACGGCGAAGTCCAGAATCTGCGCGGCAACCGCTTTGTGACGCTTCTTGATCACGAGCGCCGCGGTGACAACCGAGACATCGCGTGGGGGCGAATACTCCGCAATGATCGTGGGGCGGCCCCCGTCATCCGCGAGCTTGGACCGTCGAACGCGAATAGCCCAGATCACTGCAGCGATCGCACCGATGAAACCCAGCGGCTGGCCGTAGCCTGCCGCCGAGCCGAAGTAGGAGCTGTCGCGGGCAACGAACGTGCCGGGCTCGAACCCGAAGGCGACCGTAACGTTCTGCCCCCGCTGTAGCATCCCCTGCGTTGCTAAGTACGTATCGTCATCCAGAGCGACGATGTCGCAGCGTTGGGTCGACCGGTCGATCCCCCAGTAACAGTCGGGCGCCACACTGAGTGCGTCGCTCAGGCCCTCGCCCAGATGAATTGTGGCGGTGAGCGAGCCGAAGGGCTGATTCCATCCCGTTCCGTTGGTGTCCCAGTAGAACTCGTCAGCGCCGGTGTCCGCGGCAAACCGCGTCACGTTCGATCGCATGTAGGTAAAGACATACGTTTGGGTTCCTTCGACAAAGGAATCGGCCGCACTCGTCACCAGGGTGAAGTTGCCGTCTTCTTCAACCTCGAAGTCGCGGGGTTGGCCATTCTCATCCGTGACAGCGATCGCACGGATGTCGAGCGGTTCGCCCTTGTAGGTACTCGGGATTGCGCGGCGCATCCCCCGGTTTTGATCGGCTGGAAACACAGCGACGAAGGTCTCGACGGTGAGCAGCATTGAACGCCCCTCGTCGTCACGGTCGAGGAAGAACTCGCCTTCGTAGCTGTCAAAAACGAAGTCGTCGAGACCGGCGTGCACGAGCCCGGTCGCTGCGGCTCCGTCGCCTGCAAGGTGGTGCGGATGCCCGGCTGCCGTTGCCGCGAGAGGTGCTGCGCCCAGCGCCACCACCACCGCAATTGCCCCCACCAGCCGCGCGCTTAGCCGCGCGCTCCACCGGAATCGAGGGCGTCGCTGCGCTCTGACTGTCATCGTGTCTCCGTTTCCTTACCCCTCGGGTGAAAGCGAGCACCGGGTGCTGCTCGCTAGAGTCGAGGTATGAAGAGTGCTTTGGCTGTCGAACACCTGCAGGAACTCGTTCGAATCCCGACAATTTCCCGAGTGGATCCCTCCGCCACGGAATGGACAGAATTCGACCGTTTCGCTCAGACATTGCGCAAGCTGTATCCACTGTGCCACAGCCGACTCGGGCGCGAGACGGTGCTGGACCATTCTCTTCTTTTCCGGTGGCGCGGCCGAGCATCCACCGAGCCTGCCGTGCTGATGGGGCACTACGACGTCGTCGCGGCGACCGACGAAGGGTGGAAGCGACCGCCTTTCGCGGCAGAACTCAGCGGCAGGGGTGACGAGCAACTGATCTGGGGGCGGGGCACCCTCGACGACAAAGGCTCTGTCGTCGCCATTCTCGAGGCCGTCGAGGCTCAGCTCGAAGCGGGGCTCGTGCCCGCTCAAGACATTTATTTGTGCTTCGGTCACGACGAGGAAACCCACGGCACTGGCGCCTCCGCCATCGTCGATCTCCTCGAAAGCCGGGGCGTGAAGCCCACGCTGGTGCTCGACGAGGGTGGCGCCATTGTTGACGACGTGTTCGATCAGGTCGATGCGCCCATGGCTGTTGTCGGCGTGGCCGAGAAGGGCACTGCGACACTGCGTTTGACGGTCGACCAGTCGGGTGGCCATGCCTCGACTCCCCCGAAATTTCCCGCTGCCGTTCGCCTGGCCCAGGCAATTGTTCGCCTCAATTCACGCCCCTTCCCCTCGCGCCTGACCGATACCGGCGCAGACCTCATGCGCTTGCTCGGCAAGCACGCGGGCGGTATGACGGGCTACCTGCTGCGCAATGTTTCGTGGACTAAGCCATTTCTTCTGCCGATTCTGGTGCGCAAGAGCGACGAGCTCGCCGCAATGATGCGCACCACGCAGGCCGTGACGATGTTGGAAGGCGGCCATGCCGTCAACGCGATGCCCGAACGGGTGAGCGCCATCATCAACGTGCGCATCGCCGTGAACTCGAGCCTCGACGAGACGCTTGCCCACGTCACGCGCGCGATCAACGACAAGCGCGTTCAGGTTTCCGTCGATTCCCCTGGCGAACCGTCGCCGGTGTCGGCTACCTCGGGCCTCGCCTGGGAGCTTCTCCGTTCCACGATCGAAAAGAGCTTCCCCGGCACAATCGTCACGCCCTACGTTCAAAATGGTGCGACCGACAGCCGCCACTTCACGCGCATCAGCAATGGTGTTTACCGCTTCACCCCCTTCGCGATGGCGCGCGAAGTGCGAGACACGCTCCATGCCCGCAACGAACGGATGCTCGTGAGCAGTTACCTCGACGGCATCGAGTTCTACCGGTCGCTCATCGCGTCGCTTTAGGGCCGTGCACAGCCGAGCACTCCGCCGCGTATTTAGCGGCGTGGTGCGAAGGGCAGCGGGTTCGAGTCGCTGACTTCTTTGGCGATCCAGCTGCCAAGTTCGGCCGGGCGATCGGTGACGATTCCGTCAACGCCTAGGGCCACGGCATCCGACCATGTATCGGTGTCGTTGAGGGTGTAGATCAATATGCCCAAACCGGCATCATGAACCTTCTGCACGAGTTCGGGGTTGCGCGTGATGGCGCTCTTGCTCGTTACGAGGGCGACGGCTCCCGCCGCGGCGGCCAACTTGGCCGGGTCGCCCACGATGTCGCGCACGATGAGCATGCCGGGCAGCTCGGGGCTCACGCGCTGCACCGCTTGGAGCGTCATGATGTCGAAGCTGCCCAGAATGACGTGATTGGTCACGCCGTTGCGAGCGATGAGATCGGCCACGAGCGCCACTTGCTCGTCAGTCCACGAGCCTTTGAGCTCGAGGATCGCGTTCTTGGTTGACCAGCGCAGCACGTTGAGAAACTGCTCGAGGGTCGGCACCGTCGCGCCGGCAAATTCTTCACCAAACCACGAGCCGGCGTCGAGGGCCGAGAGTTCTTCGTAGGTGTACTTCCACACCGGTCCGGTGCCATTCGTGGTGCGATCGACGGTCCAGTCGTGCATGAGCACGGGCACTCCGTCGGCCGTGAGCTGAACGTCGGTCTCGACGTAGTCGGCTGCGCTGTCGAGCGCGAGGCTCAAGGCTTCAAGAGTGTTCTCTGGCGCTACCGTCTTGTCACCGCGGTGACCGGCAATGAAGGCGGCCTCCCCCGGCGATTTGAGCGAGGTGAACGCGCCGACGGCATGCACCCGAACGACGTTGGCGTTCAGCACGAGCGCCAGCGTGATGGCGGTGACAATCGTGGCCGCGAGGGCCGCTCGCCGCGCTCGAAGATGATGTTTCGGTTGTGCCAGGTTCTGCGATGTCGCCATTGACTCGCCATCCTTGTGTCGGGTTGCCGCACGTTCGCGGTGACCCCACTATAGCGAGCCTGTTACCAATCCGTTACCTTATTGGCGAATTACTTGAGACGTGTCTCGATGGCCTCGCGGTGAGGGATCGACGGCACAGCGCCGTGGTTCTCCACCGAAATGGATGCCGCGGCTCCCGCGAAGCGCAGGGCGTCATCCAACATCATGCCCTCCACCACTCCCGCGGCGAAGGCACCGCAGAAGGTGTCCCCTGCGCCAGTGGCGTCGACCGCGGTGACGCGATGAGCCGGAACGATGACGGGCTCGGAGCCCACACGGTGAAGCGCGGCACCCTGAGAGCCGAGCGTGACGATGACGGTCGAGACCAGACCGAGCAGGCGTTCGCCAATGCCATCGAGTTCGTCAGAAAGACCGTTGTCCTTGGCGAGCTCGGCAGCTTCGTGCTCGTTCACGATCAGGATGTCGAGGTTCTCAAGAAGCTCTGCGGGCAGCGCCTGAATAGGGGCGGCGTTCAGAATTACCTTCGTACCGACAGCCCGAGCGATCTTCGCCGCGGAAATTACGGTGGCCAGCGGGATTTCGAGCTGCATGACCAGCGCGGATGCCGCACTGATCGCTGCGGAGTCAGCGGCCGTGAGGTCGGCGACATCGGTGTTCGCTCCGGCCTCAACGATGATCGTGTTCTCGCCCGTGTTGTCGACCGCGATAAGGGCGGTTCCAGTGGGCTTGCCGGTGGTCTTGAGGTGAGTGACGTCGATCGAGTCTGCGGCGAGCCCCGAGCGCACCATTTCGCCGAAGCCATCGTCACCGACAGCTCCCACGAAGGTCGTCGCAACACCGGCGCGCGCAGCAGCAACGGCTTGGTTCTGGCCCTTGCCGCCCAGAGCGGTGTTCAAACTGCGCGACAGCACGGTTTCGCCCGGCGAGGGGATGCGGTCCACTCGAAAGACCTGATCAATGTTTGCGCTACCAACGACGACGATTCCAGACATTAGTCAAAAGTAACGCATTACGACCACGCGTGGGGTTTATTTCGCGTCAGAATCCGATTCTGCCGCCGCAACGATGCGGTTGACCATTCCGCTGAAAATCACGCCGTGGAATGGCAGGATTGCAGCCCAGTACAGTCGCCCGCCGAGTCCGCTCGGAAAGAACACCGCACGCTGGCGATAGAACGCTCCGTCTTCGCCGCGGTCCTCGACGCTCAGTTCAAGCCACGCTCGGCCCGGCAACTTCATTTCGGCGCGCAGCCGCAAGCTGTGCCCGCGCTCGATACTCTCCACGCGCCAGAAGTCCAAGGCGTCGCCCGTGTTCAAAGTGGTCGGATGACGGCGGCCACGGCGCAGGCCGACCCCGCCAACCAGCTTGTCGAGCCAGCCGCGCAGAGCCCACGCCAGCGGGAACGAATACCATCCGTTCTCGCCGCCGATCCCCTCGACCACAGCCCACAGCGCTTCCGCAGAAGCGGGCGTCGCGCGTTCGCGCAGGTCGGTGTACACGGTGTGACCGGTCCATTCCGGGTCACTCGGGATGGGGTCGCTTGGCGCGCCAACGACGGTGGCGTCTTGCCAGCTCGTTTCGACTTCGCCGTCGCCCATCTTTACGAGAGCTAAGCGAACGGAAGCACGATAGCTCGTGAGTCCGCCCTCGGGCTCAGGGATAAACTCTGAAACCGACTCGTCGCGAACGACACAGTCAAACTGCAGCGACTCGATGATCGGCACCGCCAGCAAGCGCGGGATCGGCGTCACCAGGTTGACCCACTGCGAAGCAAGCCACGGGGTGAGCACGGGAAGAGACGCTATGGGGCGCTGGTGAAGCCCCGCCTCGAGGGCATAACCGTTCATCATCTGGCCGTAGCGCAGCACATCCGGTCCACCAATATCGAAGCTGCGGTTGAGGTCGTCGGGCAGATCGAGCGCCGACACCAAGTAGTAGAGAACGTCGCGAACGGCGATCGGTTGAATGAAGTTGCGCACCCATTTCGGGGCAGGCATGTAGGGCAGCACCTCGGTGAGGTGGCGGATCATCTCGAACGATGCCGAGCCCGAACCAATCACGACTCCCGCGTTGAACGCGATCGTCGGCACGCCCGATTCAAGGAGGATGTTGCCGACCTCAGCTCGGCTGCGCAAGTGTCGGCTGAGCTCCGAAATATCGCCCTCGGGGTGCAGGCCGCCCAGATAAACGATGCGGGAGACTCCCGCTTTCTTCGCCGCTTTGGCCACGTTCGTGGCCGAGAGCTTCTCGGTCTTTTCGAAGTCACCGGCGGCGCCCATGGCGTGCACGAGGTAGTAAAGCGCGTCTACTCCGTCGACGGCGTCGACGAGGCTGTCAGCGTCGGTGAGATCCCCCACGATGACTTCGACATCGTCGCTCCACGGCACATCGCGCAGCTTGCGCGGATTGCGCACAAGCACCCGCACACTGTGCCCCGCCTCGATGAGTCGAGGCACCAGTCGGCCGCCAAGGTATCCAGTTGCTCCAGTTACAAGAACGCGCATTCCGTAACCCTAGGCACCGCCGCTGGGAGGCAGCGCACAGTTAGCTCGGTATCGGCCGCTGCTCTATTACTGACGGGCTCGACGCGCTACCGGTCGGCGCGATTTAATTCGACGCCAGAACAGGAACCGGGCTGCACCACCGAGGGCAAGGATGCTGAAGAAGATCGTCCACGCGATCCAGGTGTAGTCGGGTTTTGCGCCGTACACGCTGGCTTGCAGCTCGGCTTGAGTGAGCGTTGGCGCTGCGTCAGCATCGACTTGACCCACAGTGCCTTCGCCAGCCGAGCTGTCGGAAGACCCACCCGAGCCCGAGGACGATTCCGCCGAATCGCTCGCGCTCGGCGTTGCCGTGGGAGTCGGAGTTGCTGTTTCACTCGGATCATCCGCCGGCTCTGCCTTTGGTTCCGGCGCTGCAGCGGCGGGAGCGCCGGGGCCAGTGTGGCCAGGGTAGGTGGCAAACACCTGCACGCCCCACGTCGTTCCACCGCTCGAGTAGAACGCGATTCCGATGTCGGTGAACGCCCCCAGAATGTTCTCCCGATGGCCCTGAGACGCCATCCAGCCATCGTGCATGGCCTGTGCCGTGCGATACCCCTGCGCCACATTCTCGCCGGCAGAACGCCAGCCCGCCGGAATCTGCGTGGAGTAGTCGGGGTTGTGCGACATCGTGCTGCTCGCCGCCATCTTCTTGGCCCAGGCCAGAGCGACGGCGTCCATGTCCGCATTGCGAATGAGTCCCTGCTGACCGTTATCCCACCGGGCCTGATTAACAAGACCGTGGATGGTGTCAGCCTCGGCAGCTGAAGCGGGGGCAGCAGCGGCGACGGGGACTAAGAAAATCGCGAGAAGAAGGGCAAAAAATCCGCTGGCGATACGAGAGGGAGTGTGGCGTGAAAAAATCATTACTCAGCAAGTATCCGTAGATACGCGCGCTGGGCAACCCCCACGCCACACCTCTCGGCTAAATCAGAGACTTCGTGTGCCAGACCGTCTTCGTTTCGGTCCACTGAACGATGCGTTCGATGGATGGTGCGGGAACTCCCACGACCGGGCCTGAGACGCGCTTGAGCGTGTCGGCAGCCGCGATTTGAAGGTCAACCCACTCGAGCTGTTCTGCTCCGGCAAGGTCGAGACCATTGACATCCGCGTGGCTCGCAAGCCACGGCGCAATCTCGGCGGGCGAGCCCGTGAGGATGTTGACGACTCCCCCGGGAACGTCACTCGTCGCGAGAACCTCAGAGAGGCTGATCGCACTGAGCGGAGCGTTCTGGTGGGCGACGACGACAACGGTGTTACCGCTGACGAGAGCCGGAGCGATCACGCTCACGAGGCCCAGCAGCGACGACGAGTCCTGCGGAGCAACGATGGCAATGACACCACTGGGCTCAGGAGTCGAGAGGTTGAAGTACGGGCCCGAGACCGGGTTTCCGTTTCCGGCAACCTGCACGTACTTGTCAGCCCAACCGGCGTACCAGACCCACGCATCGATAGCGGTATCGACCTGAGTGGTGGCTGCCGACTTCGAGAGTGATTCGGTAGCCATGAGCTCGTCGACGAACTGCTCGCGACGACCCTCCAAGAGCTCAGCAATGCGGTACAGCACCTGGCCGCGGTTGTAGCCCGTGGCGCCCGACCAACCGTTGACGGCCGCACGGGCCGCGACAACAGCATCCCGAGCATCCTTACGACTAGCGAGCGAGGCATTCGCGAGGAACGCCCCCTTCTTGGTTGTCACTTCATAGGTGCGGCCGCTTTCGCTGCGCGGAAACTTGCCACCGATGTAGAGCTTGTAGGTCTTAGGAACCGTGAGACGGGTCATTTCTTGCCACCTTTCGTGACGGCGGGCGCGGCCCATCCAGCGGATTCTAGGTAAGCGGCCAGTCCGTGACGGCCACCCTCGCGGCCGTAGCCACTCTCCTTGTAGCCACCGAACGGCGACGCAGGATCGAAACGGTTGAACGTGTTGGCCCAGATGACACCGGCGCGCAGCTTGTCAGCCACAGCGAGGATGCGCGAGCCCTTGTCGCTCCAGATGCCCGCAGACAGCCCGTAGGGGGTGTTATTGGCCTTGGCGATGGCCTCGGCCGGGGTGCGGAACGTGAGAACGCTCAGAACCGGCCCGAAGACCTCTTCGCGAGCGATACGGCTCGAGGTCGAGACGTTCGTGAAGATCGTCGGAGCGAACCAGAAACCGTTCTCGGGGATCGCGCAGTCAGCGGTCCAGCGCTCGGCACCTTCGGCTTCGCCGACGTTACTGAGTTCACGGATGCGGTCGAGCTGAGCCTGGGAGTTGATCGCACCAATGTCGGTGTTCTTGTCGAGCGGGTCTCCCATGCGCAACGTAGAGAGTCGCGCCTTGAGGCGATCGACGACCTCGTCGTGGATGTTCTCTTGAACCAGAAGGCGCGAACCTGCACAGCAGACGTGCCCCTGGTTGAAGAAGATGCCGTTGACGATTCCCTCGATGGCCTGGTCGATCGGAGCATCATCGAAGACGATGTTCGCGGCCTTGCCACCGAGTTCGAGGGTGACCTTCTTACCCGTTCCGGCAACCGACTTGGCGATTGCCCGGCCGACGCCGGTCGAGCCGGTGAAGGCAACCTTGTTGACGTCCGGGTGGTTGACGAGCGCCTGGCCCGTGTCTCCCGCGCCGGTAACGATGTTGACGACACCCTTGGGCAGGTCAGCCTGCTGCAGGATCTCAGCGAAGATCATCGCGCTCAGCGGCGTGGTTTCTGCCGGCTTGATCACAACGGTGTTTCCGGCGGCGAGCGCCGGAGCAATCTTCCACGCGAGCATGAGCAGCGGGAAGTTCCACGGGATTACCTGAGCGGCAACACCGAGCGACTGCGGGTTCGGTCCGAGACCGGCGTAGTCGAGTTTGTCGGCCCAACCGGCGTAGTAGAAGAACCACGCAGCAACGAGAGGCACGTCAACGTCACGGCTCTCCTTGATCGGCTTTCCGTTGTCGAGGCTCTCGGCAACAGCAAGCTCGCGAGCCCGCTCCTGCACGAGGCGAGCGATGCGGAAGAGGTACTTACCGCGGTCTGCGCCCGAGAGCTTCGACCAGGTGCGGTCGTAGGCCTTGCGAGCTGCAGCGACAGCGGCATCCACATCGGCGTTGTTGGCGTTGGAGATCGAGGCGATCTCCTTCTCGGTTGCCGGGGAGATCGTGGTGAACGCGTCGCCGCGACCATCCACAAACTCGCCATCGATGAAGAGACCGTAGTGCTTCTTCAGGTGCAGAACCGACGTTGATTCGGGGGCGGGAGCGTAGTCGAGAAAGCTGGGGGCCTTCGCGCTCACTGCTTTGTCATTCTCAGTCATGGTGTGCCTTAGTCAATCGTGACGTAGTCGGGGCCGGAGTAGTGGCCGGTGGTGAGTTTCTGACGCTGCAAGAGCACGTCATTGAGGAGACTCGATGCGCCGAAGCGGAAGAGGTGCGGCTGAAGCCATTCCTCGCCCACGGTCTCTGCAACGGTCACGAGGTACTTGATGGCATCTTTGGAACTTCGGATGCCGCCAGCAGGCTTCACACCGATCTTTTCGCCGGTGAGCAGGTGCCAGTCGCGCACAACCTCAAGCATGAGCAGCGTGACGGGCAGGGTCGCTGCCGGCGATACCTTTCCGGTTGACGTCTTGATGAAGTCTCCGCCGGCCAGGATCGACAGCCACGAGGCTTTGCGCACGTTGTCGTAGGTGTTGAGCTCGCCGGTCTCCAAGATCACCTTGAGGTGAGCGTAGGTACCGTTCTCGCGGCGGCAGGCCTCTTTGACAGCCACGATCTGATCGAAGACGACACCGTACTTGCCGGAGAGGAAGGCGCCCCGGTCGATGACCATGTCGATTTCGTCTGCACCGTTAGCGACGGCTTCCTTGGTGTCCATGATCTTGATCGGCAGCGATGAACGTCCGCTCGGGAACGCGGTCGCGACGGCAGCAACGTTGATTCCGTTGTCTGAACCGTTTGACCAGGATGACCCGAGGGCTTCCGCTGCGTAGGGAACCATGTCGCCATAGACGCACACTGCTGCAACCTGCGGGGTCGAGGCATCCGCGGGGTCGGGCAGCATGGCTTTTGCGGCGAGCGAGCGAACCTTGCCGGGAGTGTCTGCACCCTCAAGCGTCGTGAGGTCGATGAGCTTGATGATGGTATCGAGAGCCCAGGCCTTTGACGTGGTCTTGATCGAGCGCGTGCCCAGTCCGGCAGCACGCTGCTCAAGCCCGACCGCGTCGACGCCCGAGAGCCCCTCGAGGTTCAGCTTGAGCGACTTCTCGGTCAGATCTGAGCCGATGAGGTTGACCGCGCGCTCAGCAGGAGCGAGCGCGATGGCCTTGTCGATTGTCATGTGGTTTCCTCCAGAAGGGCGTGAGCGGTGGCCTCATCGGTGACGATGACGGAACACAACCCACTGGTAACGACGGCGCGCGCGACGTCATGTTTAGCGTCGCCAGCGACGACAAAAATTGCGTGCTCGGCAGCACGAAGCTCGTCAAGACCGAGACCGACAGTGCGCTCATCCAGAGCAGAGTCGACGATCTTGCCCGCGCTGTTGATGTAGCGACCAACCACATCGCCCACGGCTCCCTTAGCGACGAGGTCATCGACATCGCTCTCGCTCAGGTAGCCACTATCGACGTGAACCGAACTAGCACCGGCAACACCGGCGCTATACAAATAGGCGGATGCCGAAGCGCCCAGAGCACGAACGCTCGCAACAGCCCGGTCGCGCTCAATCGCACGCTTCGTTTCGACCTGCTCCAGAATGGCGGGGATCGGCAGCAGTGTCGCTTGACCCTGTCCCTTCTGGGCAATGGTCACAGCAGTTTGGGCAGCGGTGCCTTGCTTGCTGTTGAGGCTCACACCACCATTGATCTGCACGACCTGCACTCCCACCGTCCAGCCAGGAGCAAGCAAGCGAGCAACCTCATCAAGCGTGCGCCCCCAGCTCACACCGAGAGTGCGAGGCACAGGACGAACGGCAGCCAAGTAATCGGCAGCCGCTTGGGCCACGCGAGGGTTGACCTCTTCGTCGTCGGCGGGCAGCGGAACCACGACCGCGTCTTTGAGACCGAAGCGGTCTTTCAACTGGCGTTCGACGTCTAGTCGACGGGCGCGGGGGTGAATGATCTCGATGCGAACGATGCCCGCTTCACGGGCGCGGGTAAGAAGGCGGCCCACTTTCCAGCGGGTAATACCGAGGAGAGCGCCGACTTCGTCTTGAGTCTTGTTCTCTTCGTAGTAGAGCTCGGCAACGCGCACGGCCAATAGCTCGGTTGATTCATCCACTGCTGCCTCCTGTCTTCAACGATAGAGTCCTGCACACCGTGCTGCAACATATGCAGTAGCACTTGCTCAGATGAGCAGACATCGGGAGCAGCGAGTGCGCACATGCGCAGCCAACACCCCGAACCTGAACACCACACGAACACGGGTCTGTGGGCGCCGCACTCCCCCTGCACCCAATAAGGTGGATGCCGTGACCACCACCACATCGAATCGCTATGCCCTCGCCATTGATATTGGCGGAACCAAAGTCGAGGCTGCCCTCGTCGACCCGAACGGTGTCGTCCTTGCGACAAGCCGCTTCCGCGCGCCCACAGGCCGCGCATCGTCGAGCGAGCAACTCGCCGAGAGTGTGCGCACGGTCGTGCGCCAGTCGACCGCCGCTCTGCCCGAAGACGCTGAACTCCTCGGCGTCGGCATCGGTAGCGCCGGCCCCATCTCGGTATCGCGCGGCGAAGTATCGCCCCTCAACTTGCCCGCCTGGCGCGACTACGGCGTGCGCGCGCTCGTCGAAGCAGAGCTTCCCGGCACCTCGGTTGCCCTTCGCGGCGACGGCAACTGCATCGCCCTGGCCGAACACTGGATTGGTGCAGCTCAGGGAGTGAAGTACTTCATGGGCATGGTCGTCTCGACCGGCGTTGGCGGCGGTCTCATTCTTGACAACCAGCTCATCGACGGCCCTACCGGCAACGGCGGCCACTTCGGTCACGTCGAAGTCGGCGGAGAAACCGTAGTGTGCGGCTGCGGCGGAACCGGCTGTGTCGAAGCGGTTGCCTCTGGCCCCAAAACTGTCGAATGGGCGCAGGCCCAGGGGTGGACCGGCTCGACCGGTGAAGAACTTGCCGCAGACTACGCCGCTGGGAACGACATCGCGATCAGCGCCGTACGTCGTTCGGCTCGTGCCGTCGGCCACGGAATTGCGTCAGCAACGGCCCTCGTTGACCTCGAACTCGTCGCCATCGGCGGCGGCTTCTCGCACGTGGCCGCCGACTACATCGACCTCGTCGCCGAAGCGATCACCGACCGTGCGCCGTTCCCCTTCATCACCAAAGTGCGCGTTGTGGCGTCAGGACTTTCGAGCGACGGCCCGTTGATCGGCGCTGCCGCTCTCGTGCATCACCCCGAACGCCTGAGCACCTCCGCGCTCAGCGCGAGCTAGTCCTCGAGAGCCGCTACGGCAATCCCCAATTCGTCTTCGACAAAGCTGGGGCGCGCCAGCATTACGGCACTGATGAGCGCCAGCAAGCTCGAGACGAGCAAGAACATGAGCGGCCAGAACCAGCCACCGCTCACTTCCCGCACGAGCGCGACGGCGAAGGGGCCGAGAGCGGCAACCGTATAGGCCACGCTCTGCACGAAGCCGCTCAAGGCCGCTGAGCCCTGATGACTGCGCGTGCGCAGGTTAATAAGCACGAGGCAGAGCGGGAACAGAATGGTGCCGAAGCCGACGAGCACGACCCACAGCCATGTAAGCGTTGACGGGATGAAGGCGAGCCCAAGATAGCCGACGGCCCCGGCAAACACTCCCCCGGCCATGACGGCGCCAATGTTCGAAACCTTGCTGGCCAGAATCGGGCTCAGGATGCCCAACGGAATGCCAATGAGGCCGAAGAGCGAAAGCATCGCGCCCGCCTCGACGGGAGTGAACCCCGCTGATTCGATCAAAATCTCGGGCAACCAGGCGAAGAACGAATAGAACCCGATCGACGAGACGCCAAACGCAACCGTGATTGCCCACGCCGTGCGCGACTTGGCCACGGCCCACACCGAGATACTGGATGCCACCGGCACCACTGTCGCGTCGAGGGCAGCGTTGCGCTTCACGCGTCGGCCACGCACCGTGAGCACAAGCCACGGGACGAAGGCCGTGAGCGCGAGCACTGCCCACACTGCGACGGATGCCCGCCAACCAGCGACCTCGGCCACCGGAGCCGCAAAGAAGGCAGGGATGGCCGCGCCCAAGGAGATGAGCATGACGTAACCACCGGTCACCGTCGCGAGACGGTCCGGGAAGTACTTCTTCACCGCCGGGGGCAGCAACACGTTACCGACGCCCATACCCGCAAGCGCGATGAGGCTGCCGAGCGCCAAAAGAATGTAGTTGTCGCTGACGGCACGAAGCGCGGAGCCAGCAACCATGGCGGCCGCTGCGATCAGCAGACTCGCGTCGAGGCCGCGGGCACGAGCGAGAGCCGGGGCGGCAAGTCCGGCGATTGCAAAGGCAATCGGAGGCAGCATCCCGAGCACGCCAAGCCCGAGGCTGGAGATGGGGATGTCGTTCTCAATGACGCCGATAATCGGCGAAATAGCGGCAACGGCGGTGCGCACGTTGAGCGCGACGAAGAGGATGCCAGCAAGCGCAAGAAGGCGCCCCCTCCAGAGGGTGCGCGTGGGAGTAGTCATTCGCACGAGTCTACGGTGAGAAAACACCAACCCCTACGATGGTGGGTATCGCCGACAACTCGTGTCGGCTGATACCTCAGGGAGACACACATGGGTAACGGCGGATTCGACCTCGGAGACATCGGCGACGTTGTCGGCGGCCTCGTTCAGGGTAAGGGCCTCGACACCGACGCTCTCGAGCCGATTTGGGAAGGCATCCAGCCGACGCTGCAGGGACTCGACACCGACACCATTCTCGAGACCATCGCCAACTGGGCGAAGGAGCTCAACCTGCCCCTCATCGGCGATGTCCCCGACGACATCGTGGAGAACCTCAAGAACGGCGTAAAGGTTCCACTCAACAAGCTCATCAAGGGCTAGTCGTAGGACCTACTTCTTGGGCGTCTCTTTCGCGGGGACGCCCAAGATTTCTCTCACGGCGACCTCGTCGAGGCACATCTGATCGATGAGGGCTTCAACCGTCGTGTACTTGACCATCCCGCGCACATATTCGACGAATTCGATCTCGACTCGCTTGCCGTAGATGTCGAAATCTTGGTCGAGAGCGTGGGCTTCTACTTGCTTCTCAGGCACCCCGTCAAAGGTTGGGTTGTTGCCGATAGAGACAGCGGCGGCGAAGCGAACGCCGTCAACTACGAGCCACGCGGCGTAGACGCCATCGGCCGGAATGAACCCTTCCGAGTTGCGATCGAGATTAGCGGTCGGATACCCGAGCTCGCGCCCGCGCTGTTGGCCGAGCACGACGACGCCCCGCACAGAGTGAGCTGCCGTGAGCAACTGCGCAGCCTCAGCCACCCGACCTTCCGACAGCAGTTCACGCACGAAAGTGGAAGAAACCCGGCGGCCCTCTTCGAGAGCGATGTCGTCAATGACGACAACCTCGAAGCCATGCACTTCGCCCAGTTCGCGCAGTAGTGCCACGTCGCCAGCGCCGCGCGCGCCGAAGCGGAAGTCAGCACCGGCAAGAACAACCTTCGTGTCGAGCGCCCCGGCCAGCACCGTCGAGACGAAGTCCTCGGCCGAGACCTCGCTGAGCGCCCGGTCAAAGGTCAGCACAAGCGAGGCGTCGACGTCGGTCGTGGCCAGACGCTCAAGCTTTTGTTCCTTACTCAGCAAGGGTTGCGGGCACGCAGCGGGGTTCAGCAAGCTCATGGGGTTGCGATCGAACGTGACCACGACCGAACGCATACCACGGTCAGCCGCGACCTCACGCAGGCGCGCGAGCACGGCACGGTGACCGCTGTGCACGCCGTCGAACTTGCCGATCGTGATGGCGACCGGGCCGTACGCCTCGGGTACGGCATCCAGTGATTCGAAGAGATCCATATCAGCGACGCCCCTCAGCGATACGTACCCGGTAGAGCCAAATAAGGCCAAGCACGGGAAGAGCGAGTGGGATGAAGAGGTAGCCAGCTCCAAAAGCCGACCAGACGGTGTCTGCCGGGAACAGCACGGCATCCACGAGGCTGAGCGTGCCTACGGTGATAACTCCCACAAGTTCAAACACGATCGCGACAACGGCAACTCGATACCACGTGCGCCCCGAACGGATCAGCGCAACGGTCGCAACGATGTACACGAGCCCGGCTACCGCCGACAAGAGATAGGCGAAGGGAGCCTCGTCAAACTTCGTCGCAATCTGAAACAGCGAACGCGCGGTAGCGCCCAACGCCATCACGGCGTAGACGGCAATGAGTACTCGGCCAATACCCGAGGCAGTCGAAGAACGTGTGCTTGTCATCTCTCTCAACTTTAGGCGCTCTTGGCTAGGCCAATTGCACAAACCAGATCTGGCTCATGCGGTAGACCATCACAGCGATCGACAAACATGCGACCCCCAGAATCACGGTGCTCCAGCGGTTGCGTTCGATGAGGCCCCACATGACCGCGGCGGGCGGAATCAGGATGGCCGACACCAGGTAGATCCAGAATTCAAGGGCGCTACCGGTAGCCACATTGCCCAAGAAAGGAGCGACGATGGCCATGACCAGCTGCACGATCAGCAGTGCCTCAACCAGGAGCGTTGCCCCTAAGGAATAATCGTTGGGCGTGACCTTGGCAAAGCCGGCGATAACGGCGGCCGTTCCGGCCAGAACCGCAATGACTACTTGCACCCACACAAACCACTCAACCATTGTTCGGGGTTCCTTCCTCAGAAGCGGGCTCGCCCTCAGTAGCAGTATGCTCCTGAGGTTCGAGAGGCTGCGCATCGCGCGGGAAATTAGAGAGCACGCGGGCGCGCCCATCAACGATGTGGATGAGCCCCTGAAGGCGACCATCGGGCGCGAGCGCGGCGATGGGTGATGCTTGCTGCGGTTCAAGTGCGATTCGCTTGCCGTCGGAGAGATCTTTCGACTGCTCGGCATCCAGCTGCACGGTCTCGAAAAGTTGGGCGGCGACCACGGCAGGAGCAACCAACTGCGTCTCCAGATCGGAATCGAGAGCGCTCGCGTTCTCCACAGAGAATGGGCCAACCTTGGTGCGACGCAACACCGTCAGGTGCCCACCGACGTTGAGCGCCTCGCCGAGGTCACGAGCCAGTGCCCGAATGTAAGTGCCCGACGAACAATCGACCAGAACCTTCAGATCGATGAACTCTCCGCGCGCGGTCTCGAGCACTTCGAAGCGAGAAACAGTGACCGTGCGCTCCGCGAGAACGACGTCTTCGCCTGCTCGCGCCAGAGTGTACGCACGCTTGCCATCAACCTTGATGGCGCTGACGGAACTCGGGCGCTGCGAAATAGCTCCGGTGAGGTTGGCGACGGCGTGTGCGATGTCTTCGTCGCTGACAGCGGCGAGAGCCGCGGCATCCACCGGTTCAGAAAGCTCGCCTTCGGCGTCGTCGGTAGTGGAGGACGCTCCCAGTCGAATCGTCGCGGTGTACTGCTTATCGAGGCCGACGAGGTAGGTGAGCAGTCGCGTGGCGTTGTTCGCCCCGAGAACAAGGAGCCCTGTCGCCATCGGATCGAGAGTGCCAGCGTGCCCAATTTTGCGGGTGCCGACCGACTTGCGGGCGCGCGAGACAACGCCGTGACTCGTGATGCCCTGGGGCTTGTCGACGAACAAGATTCCACTGGCAGGATTGCGCGGCGGCTTAGCCATGCGATTCCCTCCACCCTGGCGACCCCGGATGGGTAGCCCATCAACTTTAGCCAATTCTGACGCCGCCTACGCGCGCGTGTCCCTGCACCGCCCTGACGAGATATCTTCATCCGCTGCGCCTAGACTGCCGCTATGCGAATCGGCATTATTGGGGCAGGTGCCGTCGGCGGCGCAATTGCAGGATTACTCGCGCGCGCCGGCAATGATGTCGAAGTCACGGCACGCGGCGCCCACCTCCACACCATTCGAGAGTCAGGCCTCACACTCACAGGAGCGTGGGGCGATAGCGTCTCCCGGGTCCGTGCCGCCGCAACCCTCAGCCGCGTTAACGAACTCGTCATCGTGGCCACGAAAGCGCACGACGCCGAACAAGCCCTTCGCGACAATATTCGTTTCGTGCGCGATGTTCCTGTCGTCATCTTCCAGAACGGTCTCGACTCCCTCGAAACCGCTGCCCACGCCTCGCCGCGATCCGACATCATTGGCGGGCTCGCCACCTTCGCCTCTTCGTTCCTCTCCCCCGGCACCATCCACGTGACTGCTGCGGGCCCGAGTTACCTCGGCGTTGCCGGCGACAACGACGTGCCTGCTCGCTACGCCGCTGACGCGCTCAATGCCGTCATGCCCACCTTTGCCGTGCCGAACTTTCGCGGTGCTCAGTGGACCAAGCTCGTCATCAATCAGGTCAACGCGCTCCCCGCCATTACCGGACTCAGCGTGCAACAGGTCATCGCCGACGCCCGACTGCGTCGCATCATGACCGCAAGCATGCGCGAGACCGCCAAAATCGCTCTCGCCCAGGGAATCCGTTTCGAGACCCTTCAAGGACTCTCCCACCGTCGCCTGCGCAAGCTTGCGAGTTCGCCATTGTGGTTGGGCCAGCTCATCCCGCGGGCGATGAGCCGGCGCATGGGCCGCACCCCGAACCCTGGCTCCACCCTGCAGAGCATTCGTCGCGGCCAACCGAGCGAGGTGGATGCCCTCAACGGCGCCGTAGTGCGAGCAGCGCAAGAAAGTGGTCGCGAGGCTCCCGTGAACGCGCTCATGGTCGAGCTTGTGCACGACGTCGAAGCCACCGGCAACTTCCTGAGCATCGACGACGCCGTAGCGCGGTTTGCCGCCGCGACACAGCAGTGACCGCTGCTGCACCGGCGCCGGATCGCGCTGAACTTTCGCGCCAGATTCGCGAGTGGTTTGCTGAAGCCGGTCGTGACCTGCCCTGGCGCCACGACGATTTTGGCGCGTGGGGCATTCTCGTCAGCGAGATCATGCTGCAGCAGACTCCCGTGGTGAGGGTGATCCCTCGCCTCGAGCAGTGGCTTGAGCGGTGGCCGACGCCCGCAGCGCTCGCTGCTTCTGCTCCCGGCGATGCGGTGCGAGCGTGGGAGCGTCTTGGCTATCCCCGACGTGCCCTCAACCTGCATGCCGCGGCGACCGCGATCGCTGAGCAGCACGACAACGTGGTGCCCGAAGATGTTCCTACCCTGCTGGCGCTGCCCGGCATCGGCGACTACACCGCACGGGCTGTCGCCGCTTTTGCCTACGGGCATCGGCATCCGGTGGTCGACACCAATGTGCGACGAGTAATCGCTCGAGCTGTAGATGGCGTCGGGGAGGCCGGTCCTCCGTCGACCAAGCGCGATCTCGCAGCAATGGAACTACTGCTTCCCGAGGAGCATGCTGCCGCTCAAGCAACGAACGCCGCCGTCATGGAGCTCGGCGCTATTGTCTGCACCGCCAAGAAGCCGCTGTGCGAGCAATGCCCCGTACGCGATCTCTGTGCGTGGCGTACCGCGGGCTACCCGGCGTACGAGGGCAAGAAGCAGGTCGTGCAGAAGAAGTTCGAAGGGTCGGATCGCCAGGTGCGCGGGCTCATTCTCGCCGAGCTGCGCGCGAGCGATATCCCCGTGACGGCAGCCGAAATCGAGCTGGTCTGGGCGGATGCCGCCCAGCGAGAGCGCGCACTGGCTGGGCTTCTGAAAGACGGACTCGCCGTCGCCGAAGGCTCGGGCTACGTTCTGCCCTAGGGCGACCGCTGAGGAGCGCACAAACCGCTTAGGCGGCCTGAAGGAGAATGCTTAAGCGTTACCGCTGACGTAGTGACCGTCTTCGTCGTCATCATCGTCGTCGTCGTCGAAGCCAGCGGCCTCTTCTTCGGCGGCGATGTCGCGCGGCTTCACGTAGGGGTCTTCGTCTCCCGCGTACTGAGCGGTCTTCTTGAGCGCCTCAACAGAAGCGTCACGCTTGTGCGCTTCGGTGAGGAGCGAGTCGATGAGGGCCGCGTTCTCGGGGATGCCATCGGCAATGAACTGGATCGATGGGGTGAGACGCGCGGTGAGGTTCTTTCCCACTTCGCGGCGCACGAGCCCGGTCGCCGACTGAAGAGCGGCGGCACTTTCGGCACGTTCTTCGTCGCTGCCGTAGACCGTGTAGAACACGGAGGCATGCTGGAGGTCGCCGGTTACCCGAACGTCAGTGATGGTCACGAAACCCAAGCGAGGATCTCTGATGCCACGCTCAAGCGTCTTGGCAACGATTACCTTGATGCGGTCCGCCATTTTCGCGGCACGAGCTGCGTCGACCATCTCTAACTCCTTCTATAACTTTCGCTGCCTCGAGAATAACCGAGGCGTTGACGGCACCCATGTCAGGAAGCTTGCGGAGCCTGCGTAGCTCCGCTTCCTGACCTGGGTGCCGTCATAAGCCAGCGAGATTAGACTCGCGGCTTTTCCTTCATTTCGATTGTCTCGATCTCGTCACCGATTTGGATGTCGTTGAACTTACCAAGACCGATACCGGCTTCGTAGTCGGTACGAACTTCAGTGACGTCATCCTTGAAGCGACGCAACGAGTCGATAGCGAGGTTGTCGCCAACGACGACACCTTCGCGGATAACTCGTGCCTTGGCGTTTCGCGTGATCGTTCCCGAGCGCACGATGACACCAGCGATGTTTCCGACCTTGGAGGAGCGGAAGATCTCGCGGATCTCTGCAACACCCGACTGCACCTCTTCGAATTCCGGCTTGAGCATGCCCTTGAGCGAGCTCTCGACGTCTTCGAGTGCGGCGTAGATGACCGAGTAGAAACGTACGTCGACACCTTCGCGAACGGCGCGCTCGCGTGCCTTCGGGTCGGGGCGAACGTTGAATCCAATGATGATGGCGTTGTCGACGGTCGCGAGGTTGATGTCGCTCTCGGTGACAGCGCCCACACCACGGTGGATGATGCGCAGCTGTACGGAATCGTCGACCTCGATCTTGAGGAGCGACTCTTCGAGGGCTTCAACAGCACCCGATACGTCACCCTTGATGATGAGGTTGAGCGATTCGACCTTGCCGTCTTCGAGGGCCTTCGTGAAGTCCTCGAGGCTGATGCGCTTGCGGCTACGAGCCAGCAGGGCGTTACGCTCTGCTGCTTCGCGCTTCTCAGCGATCTGGCGAGCCATACGGTCGTCATCGGTAACCAAGAACACGTCGCCGGCCTTGGGTACGGAGGTCAGACCGAGCACAGCAACGGGGCGCGAAGGCTCCGCATGAGTAACCGATTCGCCGTTTTCGTCGAACATTGCACGAACGCGACCGTAAGCGGTACCCGCAACGATGGGGTCTCCCACTTCAAGCGTTCCCGACTGGATGAGCACGGTAGCAACAGCACCGCGACCCTTGTCGAGCTTGGCTTCAATCGCGACACCACGAGCATCCTTGTTGGGGTTTGCGCGCAGGTCGAGTCCGGCATCCGCCGTCAGGAGCACAGCATCAAGCAGCTCGGTGATACCGACGTTGTTGAGCGCCGAAACGTCCATGAACATCGTGTCTCCACCGTATTCTTCGGCAACGAGGCCGAATTCGGTGAGCTGCTGGCGAACCTTTGCGGGGTTGGCGCCTTCTTTATCGATCTTGTTGATCGCGACAACGATCGGAACGTTGGCTGCCTGAGCGTGGTTGAGTGCTTCAACCGTCTGGGGCATGATTCCGTCGTCTGCTGCAACCACGAGGATCGCAACGTCGGTGACTTGAGCACCACGAGCACGCATAGCGGTGAACGCTTCGTGACCCGGGGTGTCAATGAACGTGATCGGACGTTCGATACCGTCGTGCTCCTTGACGACCTGGTACGCACCAATGTGCTGCGTGATGCCGCCGGCTTCGCCAGCAACAACGTTGGCGTTACGGATGGAGTCGAGCAGCTTGGTCTTACCGTGGTCGACGTGACCCATGACCGTGACAACGGGAGGACGGATAACGAGTTCGTCGTCTGATTCGTCTTCCAGTTCTTGGTCGAGGTCCATGTCGAAGCCGAGCAGCAGTTCGCGGTCTTCTTCTTCAGGCGAGACCATTTCGATCTTGAACCCGAGCTCCTCGCCCAGGATGTCGAAGGTCGCCTCATCGAGGGACTCGGTTGCTGTCGCCATTTGTCCCAAGTGGAACAGAACGGTGACGAGGTTTCCGGGGCTCGTGTCGATCTTGTCGGCGAAATCGGTGATCGAGGCACCACGACGAAGGCGAATTACTTCCTTGCCGTTTCCGCGGGGGACGCTAACGCCACCAAGCGAAGGTGCTTCTCTCAGTTCGAACTCTGCCCGCTTCGCCCGCTTCGACTTACGAGCCTTGCTCTTGCCGCCACCGCGACCGAAGGCACCTGCGGTACCTCCACCGGGACCACGGCCGCGGCCGCCTCCTGGTGCACGGTTAGGACCAAAGTTGTTCGGTGCTCCACCGGGACGGAATCCGCCACCAGCTGCGCCGGGACGGGCACCAGCACCTGCTCCACCGGGACCGCCGGGGCGCTGACCGAAGCCGCCGGGACGCTGGCCCTGGCCAGGTCCACCGGGACGCGGAGCGCCGGGGCGCGGCGAACCGGGACGCGGAGCGCCCGGACGAGGTGCACCGGGACGCGGTGCGCCCGGACGAGGAAGTCCGGGGCGAGGTGCGCCGGGACGAGGAATTGAACTTGCACCGCCGGCGGGTGCCGGACGACCCATTCCCTGGTTAGAGGCGAAGGGGTTGTTTCCCGGACGGGGCGTACCCGGACGAGGAACGGCGGAGGGGCTCGGCGCGTCGGCCGCTCCCTTGGGCTTCGCGCCAGACTCGGCGGAAGCCTTCTCAGCAGCTGCTGCCTTCTCGGCGGCAAGAGCCTGTGCTTGACGCTCAGCGACCGTCAAGGGAGCGGGAACCGCTCCCTCTTCTGGCTCGCGAGGCTGCTCAGGTTCTGGTGCCGCAGCGGGTGCTTCCTCAGCAACGTTCGCCGGGGTCGGTGCACTGGGCATGGGGGTCTTCGGCTTAGGCGTCGCTTTCGCGGCGGCCTTGGGCGCGGCCTTCGGAGCAGCCTTGGGCTTCTCTTCTGCGGCCGGAGCCTTCGCGGCGTCAGCCTCGAGAGCAGCCTTCAACCGTCGGGCGACGGGGGGCTCAATGCTCGAGGATGGGCCCTTAACGAATTCGCCCATTTCTTTGAGCTTCGCTAGGGCAGCCTTACTATCGACGCCAGCTTCGGCGGCGACTTCGTGTACGCGTGGTTTTGCAGCCACTTTTCTCCTGTCTGGGTCTGCTCCCAGACAGGGGCAGACCACTAATTACGGACGGAACTCATTTCGAGCCGCTCATTAGTTGTCCATAGGTCAATCAGCCTGTTCGTTAGGGGACATCGGTTGATGTCCCGCCTCATATTCAGCTAACACTGAAAGAAGTGTTCCGGTATCTAGCGGTGGATCCACCTTCAACGCACGCGCTAAAGCTCTGCGTTTTACTGCAGACTCAAAACACGAAATTGTGGGATGAAGCCACGCACCGCGACCCGGAAGTGTGGCCGATTGGTCGGCCACCACCGCACCGTGAGATGCGACAACCCTCAGTAACGAGGTTCTGCTGGCGCTCGCGCGACAGCCAACACACGTTCTTACTGCATCCATAATACCCCTACTCTGCAATCGCGCACTCCCCCGCGCCCATCAGGAGCGCGGGCAGCGGCGCAACACACCCGGTCACCCCCGCCGCACACTGGCGAGCGGGGCCGACCCGGGCGAACGATTAGTCTTCGTCGAGAATAGAGTCGGGCTGGATGTCGATGCGAGCACCCGTGAGCTTGGCAGCAAGGCGGGCGTTCTGACCTTCCTTACCGATCGCGAGCGACAACTGGTAGTCAGGCACGAGGGCGCGAACAGCCTTAGTGGCTTCGTCGATTACGTAGGAGCTCGATACCTTGGCCGGCGAAAGCGCGTTGGCCACAAACTCAGCGAGGTTCTCTGAGTAGTCAACGATGTCGATCTTCTCGCTGTTGAGCTCGGCGGTAACCGCGCGAACGCGCTGACCGAGTTCGCCAATGCACGAGCCCTTAGCGTTGATGCCGGCTTCAGTGGCACGAACCGCCATCTTGGTACGGTGCCCGGCTTCGCGAGCAACCGAAGTGATTTCGACGAGTCCACTCGCGATTTCAGGAACCTCAAGAGCGAACAGCTTGCGAACGAGCGAGGGGTGCGTACGGCTGACCGTAATTTGCGGCCCCTTGTCGCCCTTGTTCACGGCGGTGACATACACGCGGATGCGCGCACCGTGAGTGTATTCCTCGCTGGGCACCTGCTCTTCGGGAGGCATGATTGCCTCCACCGTGCCCAGGTCGATGTGAATCATGCGCGGGTTAGGACCCTGCTGAATCACGCCGGCAACAATGTCGCCCTCGCGACCTTTGAATTCACCGAGAACCTTGTCGTCACCGATGTCGCGCAAGCGCTGGTTGATGACCTGTTTTGCTGCGAACGCGGCAATACGTCCGAAATCACTGGGGCTGTCTTCAGCCTCGCCAATAACCGCACCCTCTTCGTCGTACTCAGGGACCCAGACACTCACGTGGCCGGTTTTGCGGTCAAGCACAACACGAGCGGTCGGCTGTACTTCGACAGCCTTACCTTCGGGAGCCTCAACGTGCTTGAGATAGGCGCTCAAAATCGCCTGCTCAATGATCTGCACCAGTTCTTCGAACGGTATCTCTCGCTCGCGCTCCATCATGCGCAGCACGCTCAAGTCGATATCCATTGAGGACCTCCGATATTCATTTAGGGGTTGTGACTCAGAACCGTCTGCGGCTCCGAACTTGCTAGTTTAGCTGGCTTATTTGGTGAGTGCAGCGACGACGTCGGCAACCGGCGTACTCGTGCGTTCGTTGGTAGCGCGATCCCAGACTTCGACCATTCCGTTGGCAGCATCGCGGCCGACAATCACGATCATGGGAACACCCAGCAGCTCGGCATCGCCGAACTTGACGCCGGGCGAGACCTTGGGGCGGTCATCGAACACAACGTCGAGGCCAGCGCTCTCGAGCGAACCAACGAGGGTCTCTGCAGTCTCGAAGACCACGGCATCCTTGCCCGCCGCGACGATGTGAACGTCGAAGGGGCTGATGTTCTTGGGCCAGAGGAGGCCCTTGCCGTCGTTAGTAGTCTCGGCGATTGCAGCCATCAACCGCGTGACACCGATTCCGTAGGAACCCATCGTGACGGTGACGAGCTTGCCGTTCTCATCGAGAACTTTGAGCCCGAGAACCTCGGCGTACTTGCGGCCGAGCTGGAAGACGTGACCGATCTCCATGCCGCGAGCGGTCTCAATGGGACCACTACCGTCAGGAGCAGGATCGCCGGCGCGGACATCCGCCACTTCAACGGTGCCATCAGCGATGAAGTCGCGCCCAGCCACGAGGCCAAGAACGTGCTTCTCATGAACATTGGCGCCCGTGATCCACTGGGTGCCATCAACAACGCGGGGGTCGAGAACGAAGCGCACTCCGGTAGCCGACTTCTCGCCGATAACGGCGCCCTCGGGCGACCAAGGACCGATGTAGCCCTTGACGAAGCCGGGGTTGCCCTCGAGCTTGGCCAGTTCTGCAAAGTCTTTCTCGGTGGCGGGCTCGACCTCGGCCGGAGCAAACGCCACTTCGGCACGCTTCATGTCGACATCGCGGTCACCCGGGAGACCAACGACGACGAGTTCGCGAGAGCCATCGATTGAGGTGAGCGCCAGCACGATGTTCTTGAGGGTGTCTGCCGCCGTCCACGGGCGGTCGGCGCGAGCCTGCTGCTCGTTCGCGAGAGCAACGAGGGTGTCGATCGTGGGCGTGTTGGGTGAATCAAAGACGAGCGGCGCGGGCAGGCCCTCGATCGGCTGCGCCTCAGGCGGAGTCGTGCGGTACGCCTCAACGTTGGCCGCGTAACCGCCAGCCGAACGCACGAAAGTGTCTTCTCCGATGGGAGTCGGGTGCAGGAACTCTTCGCTCTTCGAGCCACCCATCGCTCCGGCATCCGCTGACACCACAACATACTCGAGGCCCAAGCGGGTGAAAATACGCTCGTAGGCATCACGGTGCTGCTGATACGACAGGTCGAGACCGGCATCCGTGTAGTCGAAGGAGTAGCTGTCCTTCATCGAGAATTCGCGACCGCGCAGCAGACCGGCACGGGGGCGGGCCTCGTCGCGGTACTTGTCCTGGATTTGGTAGAGCGACAGCGGCAAGTCTTTGTAGCTCGAGTACAGGTCTTTCACGAGCAACGTGAAGACCTCTTCGTGCGTGGGTGCCAACAGGTAGTCGGCGTCTTTGCGGTCTTTGAGGCGGAAAATTCCGTCACCGTACTCGGTCCAACGCCCCGTGAGCTCGTAGGGTTCGCGCGGCAGCAGAGCCGGGAACAACACTTCTTGCGCACCAAAAGCTTCGAGTTCTTCACGGATGACCGCCTCGATCTTGCGGCGAACCTTGAGACCGAGAGGCAACCACGCAAAAACACCGGGAGCCTGGCGACGGATGTAGCCGGCGCGCACCAAAAGGCGGTGGCTGGCTACTTCAGCATCGACGGGATCTTCGCGAAGCGTGCGGACAAAGAGTTGAGAGAGACGTGTAGACACGCCTCAATGGTAGTGCGCCTACGGCGTGAGAACTTGCGGACTTCCCGTAGCACCGGCAGGCATCTCTGCTGCGATGCGGTTCGCCTCTTCGATCAGCGTGGCCACGATGTCTGCTTCGGGAACCGTCTTGATGACTTCACCCTTCACAAAGATCTGGCCCTTACCGTTACCGCTGGCCACACCGAGGTCAGCTTCGCGGGCTTCACCCGGTCCGTTGACAACACAGCCCATTACAGCGACGCGCAACGGAACCGTCATGCCCTCAAGGCCCTCAGTAACATCGTTGGCGAGCTTGTAGACGTCTACCTGAGCGCGACCACACGATGGGCACGAAACGATTTCGAGCTTGCGCTCACGCAGGTTGAGCGACTGCAGAATTTGCAGGCCAACCTTGATTTCTTGCACGGGAGGTGCCGACAGCGAGACACGAATCGTGTCTCCGATGCCCTCCGAGAGCAGGATGCCGAACGCGGTAGCGCTCTTGATCGTGCCCTGGAACTCCGGCCCGGCCTCGGTCACACCGAGGTGCAGCGGCCAGTCACCGCGCTCGGCGAGCATGCGGTACGCCTTGACCATGACGATGGGGTCGTTGTGCTTGACCGAAATCTTGAAGTCGTGGAAGTCGTGCTCTTCGAAGAGGCTTGCCTCCCAGACAGCGCTCTCCACGAGCGCCTCTGCCGTGGCCTTGCCATAC
The DNA here is from genome assembly GCF_059767345.1 of Salinibacterium sp. VpJ6. NCBI lineage: Bacteria > Bacillati > Actinomycetota > Actinomycetes > Micrococcales > Microbacteriaceae > Salinibacterium > Salinibacterium sp. VpJ6. The sequence goes on along the minus strand of NZ_JBSOQL010000003.1, from coordinate 126,303 downwards.
TTTTGCAGCAGGCTCGGCTCGAGCGAACCAGCGTTGACCCCAATGCGCAGGCTTGTGCCTGCATCCTTGGCAGCCTTAGCGATCTCGCCGACCTTGTCGTCAAACTTGCGGATGTTTCCGGGATTGACGCGCACGGCGCCCACTCCGGCATCAATCGCCGAGAAGACGTAGCGGGGCTGAAAGTGGATGTCGGCAATAACCGGAATCTGGCTCTTCTTCGCAATGATGTGCAGCACATCCGCGTCGTCTTGATGAGGCACAGCAACGCGCACAATGTCGCAACCCGATGCCGTCAGCTCTGCAATTTGCTGCAGAGTGGCATCGATATTGGTGGTTTGCGTTGTCGTCATGGACTGAACGCTGACTTGCGACTCACTACCGACGCCTACTGAACCGACCTTGATCTGCCGGGTCTTGCGACGGGGAGCGAGGACTACAGGGACTTTCGGCGTTCCGAGATTGATTGCTGGCACTCATCTATCCTAAAGCCGACACCTGAACATCGGCGGAACGCTAGCGCGCGCCGAGGTGAGCAGTCAGTGCCGCCACGAATTCGTCCGGACGCTCAAGATGAGCGGAATGACCACAGTTCTCCCACGCCAGTTCGGTGTACTCGCCGCCATTGGCCTTGTACTGCTCGAAGACCGCGCGGGTCTGTTCGACCATCGGCTGCGGTGGGGCAACCTCTGCGCCGGGCCAGCCCGGGATGACACCAAGTTGTCCCAAGAAGTTGAGGTCGAAGCCTGAGGCATCCGACACGATCGCGTCTTGCACACCACGCACCCACAGAACACGTGGCTTCGTGGGCAGTTCAGTAATGGCGCTGACGTTGAAGTGATTGGGTGTCATGGTGTTGAGTACGCCACGTCCGCCGGGGCCGAAGCCAGGCCAGGCGTCAACAGCAACCGAGTCGCCCGGGTAGTTGTCCTCGCCCGTCGCGGTCGTGAGCATTGATTCGACCCAGAGATCTTCGTGTTCGGTGTGGGCTGCGGCATCCGCCACATACGCCGTGCGGAACACCGTGCGAGCGGATGTCGGCGACTCGTCGGCCGCATCACCCGCGTTCAGCTGGGCCACGAAGTCGGGGTTCGCTCCCCCGCCGCCCGTGCCGGAGCACTCGGGGTTCAGCAGTTCGCCATTCGCACCCTTAGTTCCGCCGAAGCCGAAGGGCGAGACAGGAGACACAAACGAAACGGTGTCGACGCGCTCGGCATAGTCGAGCATGAACTGCATAACGACCCCACCGCCCATGCTCCAGCCGACAAAGCTCGCCCGCTCGATGCTGAGCGCGTCGAGAACCGAGGCGATGTCGTCGGAGAAATCTCGAACGCCCCGCGTGGCATCCACGGGAAGCGTTTCGCTGTCACCAAAACCACGCAGATCGATGGCCAGTGCGCGCACGCTACTGTCGAGCGCGAGCATTGTTGGCTGCCAGAACAGCGACGAGGACACATTGCCGTGCACGAACACGACGGTCGACGTGGGGTTGTCGGCCGGGCGCTCCAACACCGATGCGACAATGCGCGGTGTCGTGACGCTGTGCTGAACGATGCCGTCGAGAAGGGTAGCCATGCTGTGTCCTTTGGTGAGTTGAACTACGGGAAGTGGCGAAACTGGTTAGGCGGAGAGCTCGACAATGAGCTCGGGTTCGGTGGCGGCGCGCACGGTTTCTTCGTCAACGCCGGGAGCGAGCTCGCGAAGAACGAGACCGCGATCGGTCACATCGATGACCGCGAGGTCGGTAATGATGCGGTGAACGACACCGCGGCCGGTCAGGGGCAGCGAGCACTCATTCACAATCTTGGGGCTGCCATCTTTTGCGACGTGTTCCATCAGCACAATGACGCGCGCTGCACCGTGCACGAGGTCCATGGCACCGCCGGGGCCCTTAACCATCTTGCCGGGGATCATCCAGTTCGCAAGATCGCCGGCAACAGAGACCTGCATGGCACCAAGGATGGCGGCGTCAATCTTGCCGCCCCGGATCATGCCGAAGCTCATCGCAGAGTCAAAGAATGCGGTGCCCGGGAGGGTCGTCACCGTCTCCTTGCCTGCGTTGATCAGGTCGGGGTCAACGTTCTCTTCGGTCGGGTATGGCCCGACACCGAGGATGCCGTTCTCCGATTGCAGCACCACCGTGCGACCTTCCGGCACATAGTTCGGCACGAGCGTCGGAAGACCGATTCCGAGATTTACGTACGAGCCATCGGCCAGTTCGAGAGCGGCACGTGCCGCCATCTCTTCGCGAGTCAAAGCCATTATGCGACCACCTTCTGCACTGTGCGACGTTCGATTCGTTTCTCGACATCGGAGCCAACTTCGATCACCCGCGAGACGTACACGCCGGGCAGATGAACGGCATCCGGTTCAATCTCACCGGGCTCGACGAGTTCTTCGACCTGGGCAATACAGATACGCCCGGCCATCGCCGCAAGCGGCGAGAAGTTGCGCGCCGACTTGGCAAAGACAAGGTTGCCGTGGCGGTCTCCCTTGAGCGCGTGGACGAGCGAGAAGTCTGTCGTGATCGACTCTTCGAGCACGAAATCCTTGGCGGTGCCATTGACGTCGAACGAACGGACCTCTTTTTGAGGCGAGGCAATCGCAATGCCGCCCGAACCGTCGTAGCGGCGCGGCAGGCCGCCCTCGGCTACCTGAGTGCCGACGCCGGTCTGCGTGAAGAACGCGGCTACTCCCGAGCCGCCGGCCCGGAGCTTCTCGGCGAGAGTTCCCTGCGGGGTCAACTCCACTTCGAGCTCCCCCGTCAAGAACTGGCGCTCGAACTCTTTGTTCTCCCCCACATACGACGACGTCATTTTGCGGATGCGGCGGGCGGCCAGCAGCACGCCGAGCCCCCAGTCATCCACACCGCAGTTGTTACTCACGATGCTGAGATCGTCGGAGCCCAACTCCAGCAGCGCTTGGATGAGCACCATCGGGTTGCCGCACAGGCCGAAGCCGCCGACTGCCAAAGATGCTCCACTCGGAATATCAGCGACGGCCTCTGCCGCCGACCCCATTGTCTTGTCGATACTCACGCTCGGACCTCCCGCGGTTGGTTCGCCATTAGTTGAGTCATGACGCCCGCGACGATATCTGCGCCTCGTTGCGTCAAAGTAATTGTGTAGTGATTGACGTCTGACGCTTCGTGAAATTCCACATGAGGAAGCTCTGACCGCCAGTGGTCACACTGTTCCGGAGGATACAACGCCGGTACCTGATTGAGAAGACCCCGCGGTGCCCGAATGAAGTGCACGGGCATGCTGAGTCCCTCGAGAGCCGCGCGATACTGCGCGTCCCCGCTCAACTGCAAGGCATCGAAGCTCACCGCGTCGATCGAACTCGCGGGGTGCAGGTGCGGTGCCGAGCCGACGAGGTCGTAGTCGACGTAGTCGCGCACTGCCGACGTGAAGTTGTCGGCGAAGGCCGGATGCACGCGCCAGAACTCCTGGTAGCTCTCTCGATTAGGGAACGTCATCGAAAGCCGCTCCGCTGCCGGGCCCAAAATCACCTGCGGCAGCTCCTCCATCGAGGTGCCCTCCGGTGCTGGGATCGGCAAGCCGCCATCGATGAGGAGCAGGCTGGAGACACGCTCCGGGTGCTGCGCCGCCAGGGTTGCAGCAACGAATCCCCCCATCGAATGCCCGACGACGAGCGCGGACTCAGTGCCGGTTGCTTCTAACAGAGCGTTCATGTCGGCGGCGTGCTGCGGCATCCCGAACGGAGCGGGAAGGTCGCGGCTCGCACCACGACCGCGCAGGTCAGGTGCGATGACCCGGCAGTTGGGGAACGCTGCGGCGATGAGCGGCCATGACATATGCGAGGCCGTAATGCCATGAATCAGAAGGATCGTGGCGACAGGTTCCGACTCGGGTTCCCAGACCGCCGCAGTCAGTTCGCCGCCGATGACGGGAACGGTGATGGTCGTGTGTGGTTCAGTCATCGCGCGCTCCAGCCGCCATCCATCGTGTACGAAGCGCCCGTGACCATGCCGGCGCTGTCGCCCGCGAGCCACAGCACGAGGTCGGCCACTTCAGCCGGCTCAACGAGGCGCTTGATGGCGCTCTCGGTGAGCATGACTTTCTCGACCACCTCGGATTCCGGGATGCCGTGCACCTTGGCCTGGTCAGCGATCTGCTTCTCGACGAGTGGCGTGCGCACGTAGCCCGGGTTCACGCAATTGCTCGTGACGCCATGAGCGCCGCCCTCGAGCGCGGTGACCTTGGAGAAGCCCTCGAGCCCATGTTTGGCGGTGACGTACGCCGACTTGTAGGGCGAAGCGCGTAATCCGTGAACGGAGCTGAGGTTGATGATGCGCCCGAAGTTGCGTTCGTACATCTTCGGCAGCGCCGCCCGCACGAGCAGGAAGGGTGCCTCGACCATGAGGTCGAGGATGCGGCTGAACATCACGGGGTCGAATGTCTCGATGGGATTGACGTGTTGGATGCCCGCGTTGTTGACGATCACATCGACGTCGAGCGAGAGGTCGGCGAGCGCCGCCGTATCGGTCAGGTCGACCTGCCAGGCTTCGCCGCCCACGAGTTCGGCTTGAACCCGAGCGGCATCGCCATTGAGGTCAGCCACGATGACGTGGGCTCCCGCTTTCGCGAGTGCGACGGTACAGGCGGCACCAATACCGCTCGCACCACCGGTGACGAGGGCGCGACGGCCCGTGAGATCGGTCATTTCTCGACTCCTTCGGTGCTCGGCTCTGGCACGGCCAGAGCGCGGCGGATAAACGTAATCATCTGATCGAGAACGTCGTCGGGCACGCGCGAGGTGCCGCTGGCAGTGGGGTCGGCATCGTTACCGGCGTCGGCGGAATCTCCCCAGAGCACCCAGCGCATCCCGATCATTTCGCCAATGCCCATGAGGGCCCAGGCGGCAACGGTCGGGTCGATGTCGCCGATCTCGCCCAGCAATTGAGCTTCTTTGAGACCTTCGATGTAGCCGTCGACAATGCGCGAGTAGTGCAGGCGCAGCGACTTCGGCGAGACAAATTCTGCTTCGCGCACCACGCGATAGAGCGCGGGGTGTTCCGCGGTGAACTCGAAGAACGCACGAAAGCCGGCCCGCTCAGATTCGATGCGGTTGGATGCTGCGCCCGAGGCTTCGCTCATGGCACGACGTACGCGGCGGTTGAGGTCTTCCACGAGCTCCTCGAAGATCTCGAGTTTGCTCGCGAAGTACAGGTAGAACGTTCCTTGGCCGACGCCCGCTTCTTCGGTGATGCGCACGACGGAGGCATCCGTGTAGCCGTAGCGCGCGAAGACCGTTTCGGCAGCCTCGATGAGCTTCGCCTTGGTGCGGGTGCCGCGAGCGGTGAGTGGTGTGCTCATGAACTGATCCGTCCTGCTTGTGCGGACTCTTCTGTCCATTGCCCCAGCAGCACCCGGCGACGAACTTTGTCGCTGGATGACCGTGGGATGTGTTCGGTAAAGATCACGCGCCGGGGCACTTTGTACTTCGCCAGGCTGGCGCTCGCAAAGTTGAGTACGTCGGTTTCATCCGTGGAGGCTCCGGAGCGCACGACAACCCAGGCCACGGCGACTTCGCCCCACTTCTCATCGGGAACCCCGACGACAGCCACATCGGCGATTGCCGGATGCCCGAAGAGAACCCCCTCAATCTCGGCGGGAGCAACGGACTCTCCCCCGGTGATGAAGATGTCTTTGAGGCGATCGAGAACGCGGTAGTAGCCTTCGGAATCGCGGCTGACAAGATCGCCAGTGGCGAGCCAGCCGTTGCGCAGCGCCAGCGCGGTGGCCTCGGGGGCACGGAAATAGCCACTGAACACTCCGGGGCCCTTGACCAGCAGTTCACCCTGGCCAGCACCCTCGATGCGCTCTCCCGTCACGGGATCGGCAATGTCGACATCCACGTGCGGGTAGGGCTTGCCCGCTGAACCGATGCGCGTGCGCGCTTCTTCATCGGGCAGGCACAACACGTTCGGGGCTGCCTCGGTCAAGCCATAGCCCTGGGTCAAGGCCACACCGCGGCTGTGCCAGACGCGCAAGAGCGGTTCGGGCATCGGCGCTCCCCCGACGATGGCGTGCGCGAGGCTCGACAGGTCGCTCGAGGCGAATCGCGGATGCTGCGAGAGGATCAGGTAGTTGGCGGGCACGCCCATCATCGTGGTGATGCGGCGGTCGGCGATGAGCTGCAGCACGCGAGCGGGATCGAAGGTGCGCTCGAGCACGACCGTAGCGCCCATCCACCAGGCCAGCAGCGGCTGAATGTTCCAGCCGCCTACGTGGTACTGGGGCATGACGGCAAGCACCGTGTCGGCACTCGTGATCTCGGCCGTGCGCGAAAGCGAGAGGTTGGTCCAGAAGCAATTGGCGTGGCTGAGAATGGCGCCCTTGGCCTGGTCGAGCGTTCCCGAGGTGAAGATGATGAGCAGGGCATCCTCGTCCCGCACCGGGCGATGCACGGGAGTCGTTGCCTCACTGCGCAACGGTGCCACGATGTCCCGCTCAATACCGTGGGTGCCGAGGATGCCACGAGCAATTGGTGCGACAAGACGATCGGTGGCAAGAGTGCCCAGCGTCGAAAACTCGTCCTCAACGAGGAGCAGTGCAGGATCAGCCTGCTCAAGCTGCTGAGCGATCTCCCGCGGTGACAGGCGCCAGGAGAGCGGAACGAGCACGAGCCCGGCCTTGGCACACGCGAAGAATACGACCACGTGGTCCGAACTGTTGCCCGTGATGGTGGCGATGCGATCACCGACACCGTAGCCGCCCGCGAGGAAGGCTTCGGCGAGCGCCGTGGCCCGGTCATCCAGTTGACGGTAGGTCAGCACGACGCCGCGGTCGTCGACGGCCACTCTGTCGGGCGTAGCGAGGGCGCGGTCGGCAGTCCACCGCCCGAGCGTGTGTAGCCCTTCAGACTGGGTCATTCTGCCTCCTCGAGCCGCTGACGCTTCTGCGGCGCGAGACTGGTGCCTGTTGAGAGGCGCTGCACCGCACCGGCGATTCCTCCGGGAAGGAACAACACCACAAGGATAAACAGCGTGCCGAGGATAAAGAGCGGTTCGGAGAGTGGAATCCGCAAGATTGCCGGAAGTCCGTCGATGGCATCCGAGCTGGCCAGTGCCGTAAGACGCTGATCAAGCAGGGTGTAAATGATGCCGCCGACGATAGCGCCCCAGCGGGAGCCGACACCACCGAGAACCACGATCACGAGGATCGTGAGGGTGAAGTCAGCAGACGTGGCGCGGGGTGTTGTGCCGCTCTGCAGCAGCAAGTGCACCATTCCCACGAGCGACGCCAACACAGAGGCGATGACAAACGCCATGAGCTTGACGCCGAAGGGGCGGAGGCCAAGCACTCGCACACGCAACTCGTTCTCGCGCGTGGCCGTCACCGCATGACCGGCGCGGGAGTTCTCGAACCAGGCGACAACCACGAACACGACGACGAGCAGGGCAAGGGCGAGCCAGTACAGGTTTCGCGTATTGACAACACCGATGAAGAAGTCAGGGATGTGCTCGGTGTCGAGTCGCAGCCCCTCTTCACCGCCCGTGATGCCGGGGTTGCGGCGCACGAGCACGTTGCCCGCTTGAGCGAAGGCCAGCGTCACCATCGCGAAGGAGATGCCGGTCACCCGCAGACTCAACGAGCCCAGCAAATAAGCCGCCGTAATAACAATCGCGAGCGTTAGGCCCAAGGCCGGCAACAGCGTCAGTTCAGTCTCGTGCAGCACGATGCCAAGGCCATAGGCCCCCAGAGCGAAGTACAGCGCGTGACCGAAGGAGAGCATGCCGGCGGTACCGAACAGCAAGTGGTAGCTCAGTGCCAGCGAGGCGAAGAGCAGTGCCAGGGCGAGCAGTTGCAGCGTGCCCGGCGTGTAGGTTGCCCCAGGCAGTACGCCCGGGATCGAGATATTCAGCAACGGCAAGAGAGCGGCGATGACTACGAGAACGCCACCGACGATCCACCAGGTGCGCTGGCTCAACTTCGAGAGCGACTTCATGCTTTCTTCCCCAAGATTCCGGTCGGGCGAACCAACAGCACGACGGCGAGCAACAGAACGACCATCAAGTCGCCAGTTCCGCCCCAAAAGTAGTTAGCGAATTGCTGAAGCACCGCGACAACAACCGAAGCGATAGCGGCACCCGCGAGCGAACCAAGCCCACCGATCACGGTGACGATGAATGCGAAGATCAGCAGGGATCCGCCGAGCTGGGGCGACACGTAGCCGAAGTAGTGCGAGGCGAGCACTCCGCCCAGACCTGCGGCAGCGCCACCGATCGCGAACACGACCGTAAAGGCCTTGCGCACGTCGATACCGAGAGCGGTCACCATCGAACGGTTTTCAACGCCGGCCCGGATGATGAGCCCGAAGCGGGTGTACCGCAGGAAGGCGACAATACCGAGCAGCACCAGCACCGCGGCGCCGATCATTAAGAAGCGATCGTTAGGAACGCGGGCGCCCAAGATTTCGGTTGTCTGCGATAGCCATTCGGGGGCGGTGACATAAATCGCGTCCGTGCCCCAAATACCTTCGAAGAGAGCAACCGAGGCGAGAGCCAGGCCGACCGTCACGAGCACTTGCTCGATATGTCGGTTGTAGAGCCGTCGGATGAGAAGGAACTCGGTAGCGGCAGCCACAAAGGCACCGACCGCCATTCCGAGCACCAGCGAGGCGATGAGGGTGCCCCAGCTGCTGCCGTCCATTCGCCGTGCCAGCTCCCAGCCAGCAAAAGCGCCGAGCGTGAGGAACGAGCCGTGCGCAAAGTTGAGTACGCCCATGAGGCCGTAGATCAGCGAGAGGCCGGAGGCGACCAAGAAGTAGAGCGCACCGAGTCCGAGGCCCGTGATGAGCAGAAGAATTATGGTGCTCATGCGACCCCCAACAGTTCTTTCGTGAGCGCTTCGTTGCTCAAGAGTTCTTCGGCACTGCCGTCGTAGACCACGCGGCCGCCTTCAAGCACAATGGCCTTCTCGGCGAGCATCCGCACGACCTGCAGGTTTTGTTCAACGAGTAGCACCGGCACCGTCTGGGCCGCACGCTCGAGAGCTTTAGCGACATCCATCACGATGAGTGGAGCAAGGCCCTTCGTAGGCTCGTCAACCAGGAGCACGCGATTGTCGTTGACGAGAGCGCGAGCAAGCGACACCATCTGCTGCTGACCGCCCGAGAGCGTGCCTGCAAGCTGGCCGGCCCGGTCCGTAAGATCAGGAAAAAGTTCGTGGATCAATTGGCGGTTTGGCGAAGAATCGCGCTCGGCCAACCGCAAGTTTTCGGCAACAGTAAGCGAAGAAAAGACCTCGCGGTCCTCCGGCACGTAGCCAACGCCGCGCTGCACAATGCGGTGAGTGGGTTCACGATCAACGCGCTGGCCCGCAATCGTCACCTTGCCGGAGCGTTCGATCAAGCCCATGATGGCGCGCAACGTGCTGGTCTTTCCCACGCCGTTACGGCCCAGAAGTGCCGTCACGCCGACGGGGAGCATCTCGAAACTAACATCTTCGACAACCTGCTGGCCGGCGATACTCGCACTCAAGCCAGCAACCGACAGAATCGACTCGGTCACAATCTCGGTCATAGTGGAGCCCCCAAATAAGCTTTCTGGACCGCTTCGTCTGCCATCACGGCATCCGGGGTGTCACAGGCGAGAAGCTGGCCATGGTGCATGACCGCAACGCGGTCAACCAGGCCGAGTACGACATCCATGTGGTGTTCGACCATGAGCACGGTACGACCCGACTGATGCACCTGACGGATCACTTCGGTGAGCCCGGCCACGTCGCCCGAAGCGACACCGGCCATCGGCTCGTCGAGCAGGATCACGCTCGGGTCGGTGGCCAGCAGCATCGCGATTTCGAGCTTGCGCTTGTCGCCGTGAGAAAGAACCCCGGCTTCGGTTTCGCTGTGATGCCTGAGCCCGACTTCGTCGAGGCGAGCTCGAGCGATGGTTGTCGCTTTGTCGTGCGCCCGCGGAAACCGGATGACTGAGGTCGCACCGCCCAGTTTCACTTGGGCTGCAAGGCGAACATTCTCGAGCGCACTGAGCGCCGGAAAGAGACTGGATGTTTGAAAGGTTCTGCCGAGCCCAGCCCGGGCCCGCGCATCAATGGACTGATTCGTGACGTTACGCCCCTCAAGCGTGACAACTCCGCCGGTGGGAGTCATCACCCCAGAAATGAGGTTGAAGAGCGTGGTTTTGCCGGCCCCGTTAGGGCCGATCACGCCGAGCATCTCACCCTGAGCGATCGAGAGTGACACGTCATCGATGATGACGGCACCCCCGATCGTGAGGGCAAGGTGCTCGACCGTGAGCACGGGCTGGTTCGACATAGTTCGTTAGCTACTTACTCTGCGACGGGCGGGGTTACGGCGTCAGCGTCAACGGCCGTGACCAGTTCAGGAATCCACGAGTCACCATCGGCAACAAGGGAGACCTGGAACATCGGCTGGATCATGGCGTGGTCCTCGGCGCGAACCGTGATGGAGCCCTTGACCGAGTCGAACGTCCAGCCCTCGAGAGCCGCGATCATGGCATCCACATCGTCGCCACCTTCACGAACGGCCTGAACTACCATCTGTGCTGCAACGAATCCGTCGGGCGAGAACAGGTCAGCCTGCTTGCCCTCTGCTTCGAGGTAGCTGACCATTGCCGCGTTCGCGTCGTTGTCCGTAGCACCACCGAAGTAGTGGTTGAGGAAGCTGATCTGGTCGCTCGCAGCGCCGTAAGCACCGTAGGTCGAGACATCACCGAGACCGGTCGCGACAGGAACGCTGTCGAACACGCCCTGCTGGCTGAGCGCCTCCCACATGGCTCCGGAGGTTGCTCCGGCCCACGCAACGAACACGAGGTCGGGCTGAGCATCAACGATCTGCTGGGCGAAGGGAGTGAACTCGGTGGCGTCCTCGGGAACGAGAAGGCTCGTGACGTCAGCGCCCTGGCCGCCAAGAACGGCGGTGGCGGCGGCAACGTTGCCCTGGCCGAAGGCCGTGTCCTGAGCGAAGACCAGAACCGACTTGCCTGCCGGGTCACCGATGAAGGTACCCGCGGTAGCGACGTCTTGGAAGCTCTGGCGACCCGAGCGGAACGTGTAGTCGTTCACGCCTGTGATGCCGTCTGCTGCGGCCGGGCCGGAGATGTAGAGAACCTTGTTCTGCTCGGCCTGCTCAGCGAGGGCAAGCGCGATTCCCGAAGAAACCGTACCGACGATGATCTTCTGGCCTTGACCAATCACGTCCTTGGCTGCGGTGACGGCCTTATCGGCGTCGCCAGCGTCATCCGTGATCGTGATGTTGAGTTCGCGACCATCGACGGTGCCTGTGCCGTCGGTGGCGTAGTCGAGACCGGCATCGAAGCCGGCGAGATAGGCCTCACCATAGGCCGCAAGAGGGCCTGTCTGCGAGGTAATGACCGAGACATCGACGGGGGCGAGGTCATCGCCGCCGCTTCCGCTGTCGACGGCGGGAGCACAACCCGCCAGTGTGAGTGCAACCGTCGCAATTAACGCCGGAGCGAGGTACTTTTTACTGACCCGCATGATGGGACCTTTCCTGCTGCCTTAGGAGGATTGTGATCTGAACCTGAGACCCGGTTCAGGTTTCATGTAGCCTATGGTTGCGCAACCACGCTGTCAACAACGGCGACCAAACAAAGGAGTTTGCACAGTGGCCAACACCCCCGCACCCAACGATGTAGTGATCCTTTCCGCAACACGCACCCCACAGGGCAAATTGCGCGGACAACTCGCTTCACTCTCCGCCGTCGAACTCGGCGCTGTTGCCCTCCGCGCCGCAGTCGAACGCTCCGGTGTTGACGTTGAATCCATCGACCAAGTGATCTTCGGCCAGGTCATCCAGGCCGGTGCCGGGCAAAACCCAGCTCGCCAGACGGCCATTGCCGCCGGACTCGCGTGGAAAACCCCCACCGTCACCATCAACAAGGTCTGCCTCTCCGGGCTCGCTGCGATCGTGGATGCTGCGCGCCTCATCCGTCTTGGAGAAGCGAACGTCGTGGCTGCCGGTGGTCAAGAATCCATGACCAACGCCCCGCACGTGCTCCCCGGATCGCGCATGGGTTGGGCGTACGGAACAGTCTCTGCCCTCGACTCCGCCGCGCACGACGCCCTCACGGATGCCTTCGACGCCGAATCGATGGGCGCCAGCACCGAGCGCCACAACGGCCGCCTCGATATCGGACGAACCGAGCAGGATGAGATTGCGGCCGCTTCGCACCAGCGCGCCGCCGCCGCGATCGACGCCGGCGTCTTCGCCGACGAAATTGCGCCGGTGACGATTCCACAGCGCAAGGGCGACGACCTTGTTCTCGACACCGATGAGGGTGTCCGCGCCAACACCACCGTTGAGACCCTCGCCGGATTGCGCCCCGCCTTCGACCCCGAAGGCACCATCACCGCCGGCAACTCTTCGCCGCTGAGCGACGGAGCATCCGCCGTGATTCTGGCCAGTCGCGCATGGGCCGAAGAACACGGCCTCACGTGGCTTGCTGTGCTCGACCGCTCGGGTCACGTCGCCGGCCCCGACAACTCCCTACACTCGCAGCCCGCTCGCGCTATTGCCGCTGCCCTCGACAACGCCGGCTGGAGTGCCGGAGATCTCGACTTTGCCGAAATCAACGAAGCGTTCGCGGCCGTGAGTCTGCGCTCCACCGCCGAACTCGGGCTCAGCCACGACATCGTGAACATCCACGGTGGCGCTATCGCCATTGGCCACCCGGTCGGGGCATCCGGTGCTCGCCTAGTGGTTCACGCCGCTCACGAGTTGGCACGCCGTGGCTCGGGCCGCGCGGCCGTAGCGCTCTGCGGCGGCGGCGGTCAGGGCGACGCGCTGCTACTCACCCGCTAGAAACGCTGATCGCTAGACCGACTGCAACGGTGGCCGGAGTCGACAAGACTCCGGCCACCGTTCTGCAGCAACCGCAGCAGCGGTCGCGATAGCGAGCGCTCGAGCGGCAGCGGCAGCGGCAGACGCAGCGGCCTAGAAGATCGAGATCGGCTTCACGATGTCGGCGTAAATCAGCATGGCGCTCATGGCACCCAACAGAACGACGACAACCAGCGTGAGCGGAATGAACTTCGCGGCATCGAAGGGGCCAGGGTCGGGCTTACCGAAGAGCTTGGCAAAGAAACGGCGAACGCCCTCAAACAGCGCGCCAGCCACGTGTCCACCGTCGAGCGGCATGAGCGGCACGAGGTTGAAGACAAAGAGTGCAACGTTGAGCGAGCCAATGAGACCGACGAGAGACGCTACTTTGTCGGCCACGGGGGCGTTGTCGAGGCTCGTGATTTCCCCCGCGATACGACCAACGCCCACAACGCTGATGGGGCCATTAGGGTCACGCTCGTCAGGACCGAAGGCCGCGTTAGCGACGTCGACCATGCGCTGAGGCAGGTTGAGGATGACATTGGCCACCGAAACGATGTTGTCGCCGACCGCAGGCAGCACGGCGGTTACCGGCTGCTGCACGGTCTCGAGAGCGGAACCGATGCCCAAGAAGCCGTATTCTTCCGTCTGGGCGACGCCGTCGGCATCCTCAACGATCTGACCGCGATCGTCGTAAACGTAGCGCTCAGTGAGCAATGGCTCAGCGACGAGAGAGACCTCGGCACCGTTGCGCTCAACAACGATGTTCAGTTCATCGCCAGCAGCGGCACGGATGAATTCGGTCGCTTCGGCCCACGAGGAGACGGCTTGGCCATCCATTGACACGAGTCGGTCTCCGGGCATGATTCCCGCGGCGAAGCCGGGAGCGTCGGGGTCGGTGCTTTCGCACGTCTGTCGTTCGGAGGTCGCGGCGAGAACGCACTCAGAAACGCTGCCTACTGTCGTGGAGGGCTGCGCGACACCGAATCCCATGAAGAGAATGGCGAACATCACGATCGCGATGAGCAGGTTCATCACCGGACCACCGAGCATGATCACCACGCGCTTCAGCACGGGAAGCTTGTAGAACGCGCGCGATTCATCCACGTCGACCAGGGTGTCGGCGCTGGCGGTACGAGCGTCTTGAACGAGCGCTTGAAAAACGCCGGTGGTGGCCGTGCGACTTCCACTCTCAGACTTGCCGGGAGGGAACATGCCCGCCATCGAGATATAGCCGCCAAGCGGAATCGCCTTCACGCCGTACTCCGTCTCCCCACGCTTGCGCGAGAAGATCGTTGGTCCGAAACCAATCATGTACTGACTAACGCGCACGCCAAAGAGCTTGGCGGGCAGCAAGTGTCCGATTTCATGCAGGCCAATAGACACAGCAAGCCCGACGAGAACGACGAGGATGCCAAGAATGTACAAGAGCACGTTTTCCACCCGCTAAGAATAGCCACGCGCACCGACGGTCACCTGTACCGGTGCTGTGGAAGCGGCAGAACAACCCCACACTGGGGGCGAACTACCCGTTCAGTGCCGCCGCTAGGAGCGAGTGGCGACCACAGCATCAGCGGTACGTCGCGCCCACGACTCTGCCTCGGCGAGAGCATCCAACGTCAGCTCGGTTGTCTCGTGGGTCTGCACAACCTGCTCAACGACATCCAAGATGTCGAGGTAGCCAATGGCGCCGGCATGGAAGGCCAACACTGCCTGCTCGTTGGCTGCATTGAAGACCGCGGGGAAGGTGAGGCCGGCCGCGCCAACAGCTTTCGCCATTTCCACCGCAGGGAATACCTCGTTGTCGAGAGACTCAAAGTTCCAGGTGCTCACCGTCGTCCAGTCGAGTGGAGCGCCGACGCCCGCGACGCGGTTCGGCCAGTCCAAACCGAGCGAAATCGGCAACCGCATGTCGGGCGGGCTGGCCTGAGCAATGGTGGAGCCGTCTACGAACTCGACCATCGAATGAACGATCGACTGCGGATGCACCGTCACAGCAATACGGTCATAAGGTACGTCGAACAACAAGTGCGCCTCGATCACTTCGAGGCCCTTGTTCACGAGGGTTGAGGAATTCGTCGTCACCACGAGCCCCATATCCCAGGTGGGATGAGCGAGCGCCTCGCGCGGAGTCACGTCGCGCAGGGAATCACGCGTGCGACCCCGGAATGGTCCCCCGGATGCCGTTAGCACCAAGCGGCGCACTTCTGAGTGTTCGCCAGAACGCAATGCTTGGGCGATGGCCGAGTGCTCCGAGTCGACAGGAACAATTTGCCCGGGCTTCGCTCGCGACGTCACGAGTTCTCCGCCGACGATGAGGCTCTCTTTGTTGGCGAGGGCCAGTGTTGCACCGGATTCCAGAGCCGCGAGCGTAGGACCAAGGCCCACAGAACCGGTGATTCCGTTGACGACGACGTCGGCAGGGACATCCCGAACCAACTGCGCCGCCTGCTCGGCACCGAACGCAATGTGCTTCACGCCGAAGCGAGCCGCCTGCTCTTCGACGAGCGTTCGGTTGGAGCCGGCTGCGAGACCGACGACCTCGAAACGGTCACGGTTTGCCTCGATTACCTCAAGGGTTTGCGTGCCGATCGAGCCCGTCGATCCGAGCAGAATTATCTTGCGCATCCCGCTACTTTAGTTGGCTCGCACAAATGTGCGTCAACGACGAGCGCGAACTAGCCAATGCCGAGGATGTCGACAACGAAGACGATCGTGTCGGTGCCAGAAATGCCTGCACCTTCGCTACCGGCCTCGCCGTAGCCCTCGCTGGGCGGCAAGACTGCGATGATCTGCGAACCGACCTGCTGGCCTTCCAGAGCGGTCTTGAAGCCCTGGACAACCTGACCGGTGTTGAACGTCGAGGGGGTGCCGCGCGCCCAGCTCTCGTCGAAGATCTCGCCGGTGGTCCAGTTCATGCCCACGTAGTGGACAACAACATCGGAATTCTCCTGAATGGTTTCGCCAGCACCCTGCTTCAGTACAGCAACTTCGAGTTCCGTGGGCGGGTCAGTGTCAGGAATGGTGATCGTGGGGCGACCGTCATCGTCGAGCTCAACCGCCGGGAAACCTTCCTCAGCGGGCTGGTCTTCACCGTCGGCGCGCGGAAGGGCGGGCTCGGCAGGCTCGTCGACCGAAACTACGTCAACAACGAAAACGATGTCGTCATCAGCACCGACTCCCAGCTGTTCACGGCTTGCGTCGTCAGCGAAGGACTCCTCGGGAGGAATGACGCCCACAACGCGAGTACCCGCGGTGGAACATTCAATGGTCTTGACGATGCCCACAAGGAACTGCTCGGCATCCACGGGGAACGGGGTCAACCCGGTTTCGTCGTAAGTAGTGGAGGAGAGCTCTTCGCCCGTTGCACCGCTGTACAGGCTGAACTGCACGTTGGCGGTGGCTGCCTCAACAGCAACGACGTCGCCGTCACCGGCAATCGCGACAGAGCGCTCGGTTTCAGAAACGTCGGTCGGGAAGTCAATGGTGACCTCGGGCTTGACGCCGAAGTCACCGCTCACCTGAACGGCCTCAGAGGCCGAACCGGATGCCGTCGGCGTGCAATCGCCGGAATTCTCGGCAGTAGTCGAGTCGGCGGGCGAACACGCGGCAAGTGACGCCACAACGCCGATGGTCAACAGAAACGGAATCGCTTTTCGCACAAGAACCCTTCACAGCAAGAACACGGAGCACCAATCCTCCCGCACCCTTGCTGTGTGTAGCGTGTGGAATCGCCGACGCCGCTAGTCTGCCGTCGGCATTACTCAGCGGCGGGTTCGACGATGATGCGAGGTTGACGCAGCACGGGAAAGTTTACGGATGACGCGATGAAGCACTTGCCGCTCGCTTCGGCGTGGGCATCCATTGCATCCTCTACGCTGCCGGCAGAAATCGTGACAACCGGCCGCAGGGTGACCGACGTGAAGTGGCCTCCCCCGTTGTCGGTCTGCTTCATGGTGCCCGAAACCTCGTCGTGGTACGCGGTAACAACAATCCCACGACTGACCGCGACATGCAGGTAACTGAGCATGTGGCATTGGCTGAGCGCCGCGATCAGCAGCTCTTCGGGGTTCCACCGATCTGCATTGCCGTGGAATACCCGAGCGCTTGACCCCTCGATCGGATGCTTGCCCACCGCGGTGACCTCATTGTGGCGAGAGTAGCCACGGTAGTTTGTCGTGCCCTCGCCCAGATTTCCGGACCATTCCAAGCGCACTTCAAAATTGTGGTCGATGTTCATCGAAACCTCCCTCGCGGCCCCGAGGGCCAGCATCACAGACCGCAGCGGGGCGATCACACCCAACGTATCTAACTCTTACCGTAGCGCCGCACGCTGAGAAGTGTCGCCGCGGTTCCACACGGTTTCGGCAGCCGAACCCTCACTCTGGCCAGACGGCGATAACGTAGGAGGGTGAACTCTGTATCGACGGCTTCCTCCCGCGCACTCACGGTCAACGACACCACTCAGCTCGCTGTGTTGGAGCGTTCCAGGATGATCGAATCTCGGCATCTTGGCGCCGCCGTCGTGCTCTCTCCTGATGGCGTCGAACTGCGTCGGCTTGGCAACCCCGATGCGTTGATTTACCCGCGCTCCACGCTGAAGCCGATGCAGGCAATCACCGTTGTGCGCGCCGGCGTCACGCTGAATGACGAACAACTTGTCCTGGCTAGCGCAAGCCACACCGGCAGCCAACGTCACCAAGACGTTGTCGCTTCGACGCTCGCTGCGTACGGCCTCACCGAAGACGACCTTCGCTGCCCGCCCGATTGGCCCGCCGACTCCGCCACGCGTCGCGCTTCAGATGCTCCGCGTCGACTGGCCATGAACTGCTCGGGCAAACACGCGAGTTTCTTGGCGGCGTGCGTCGTCAATGACTGGCCGCTCGAGAGTTACCTCGAGCACGATCATCCACTTCAAGAGCGCATTCGCAGCACCATCGTCGAGTTCACGGGTGAGCCTCTCGCTCATGAGGGAACGGATGGATGCGGGGCTCCTGTATTCGCCATGAGTCTCGTGTCGCTCGCCACCGCTATCCAGCGCATTGTGATGGCGGATGCCGCGACCGACGCCCACGCACACTCGCTCGTGAGCGCCATTCGTGGCAACGCGTGGGGCCTCGATATGCCGCAGGTCGCCGAAGCAATGGACACTTTGGGAATCATCGCCAAGCGCGGCGCCGAAGGGGTCCTCATTGCCGCGGCGCCCGACGGCACAACCGTGACGCTTAAGATTCTCGATGGCTCCATCCGCCCGCTGTTGCCCGTGGGGCTTTCGTTGCTCGCCGACGCGGGCGCTCTCGATGCGGATGCTGTGGCGAGCGTGCTGAAGTCGACGACCGAGCAAGTGCTCGGCCGCGGTCTGCCTGTTGGCGATCTGCGCTTCGAACTGGCCTAGGGCAACTCGCCCACTTTCGGCCGTTAACGCACTCGCCCCAGGCGGCTGTGCTTCTGGAGCACGCCGCGCTGGGGAGGAGTGATTGAGTACTTAGCCCTTGCCCGTGATGCGACGGAATTCAGCGTTGAACGACTGGTCGTCGGTCGTGCTGAGCGTGCGGAATGTGCTTGCACGTGACATCGCCGTGGCGTTGGGGAAGGTGAATTGGTTCGATGCGAGCTTCGGGAAGTTCTCGATGGCGTACTCGAGAGTTCCGTCAACGGGGCTCACACAGTGGATCCACTCCACAACCTCGGTGGCGATAGCGGGGTCGTAGTAGAAGTTCATGAGCTTTTCGGCGTTGGCCTTGTGCTGAGCGCCAGCCGGAATTACGAGCGAGTCAGTGAAGAAAGTGCCTCGCGACCCGGGCAGCAAGAACTTGAATTTCTCGTAGCCTGCTTGGGCGTTGAGCACCGCGACGTCTCCGGCGCGGGCGAATCCGGCCACTGCTTCGCCAGATTTGAGTTTGTCGAGGTAGTCGCTGCCGTAAACACCGAGGATGTGCTTCGACGCGAGGTGGGTTTCGAGAACTGCGCTGGCCTTCTTGAATTCGTCGATTCCCCAGTTGCCATCAGAGATGTCGACGCCGTTAGCGAGCAGCAGCATGCCCATGGTGTGACGCATTTCGGCTAGCACAACGACTTTGCCCTTGAGGTCGTCGTTCCACAGTTGTTCGACTGAGACGAGCCCCTTGGGGTACTCCTCCGCGTTCCAGGCGAGTCCGATGAACCCGCTCTGCCACGGCAGCGAGTATTCGCGCTTGGGGTCGAATTCTGGGCTGCTCAGTGTTTTGGTGAGATTTTCCTTGTTCGGCATGTTGGCCGAGTCGAACTTCTGGGCGTATCCGAAGCGAATGAGGCGCGCGGCCATCCAGTCACTGACGCAAATAATGTCGGCGCCGGTCGGTTGTCCGAGAGAGAGCTGGTCTTTCATCGTCAGGTAGAAGCCAACGTTGTCTTTAACAACGGCCTTGTACTCGACTTCGATGCCTGTTTCTTTCTTGAACGCCTTGAGCGTCGCTGAGCTACCGCTGAGGTCCTCGTCGATGTAGGAGGGCCAGCTGGCCCAGACGAGCGAACTGTCGCTGTCTGAAATATCAATCGCGTCTGACCCATCCGGCGCAGCACACGCCGCAAGGGCGAGTGCGGACATACCGACACCTGCTCCTTGCAACAACCGCCGACGGCTGAGTTGAGATTGCTTCGCCTGCAGCATTAGCTGCTGGATCGCATGATCCTGCGGAAGTGCTCTCGTCACGTTTTCTCCTTCGCCCCCACCAGTTACACCGATGGTAGTGAGCGCAGTCCGGGTTGTTATAGCCCCAGTTAGGAGGGGCTTTTGGCGCTTCATAATAATTTCACGGATACTTCACAATTTCGCGCTCAAAATGTGCCCAATTCGGGTACCCCTGAGGAAGACGCACGTTAGGCGTTCCGCGCAACGCTGTCGTCTGTCGGCGCGGAGGCGTGGCTCTTTCGAGGCAGTTGAACCCGTTCGGTGGGGCCGGTGCCACTCAGTCGCCAGTACTGTCGCGATCCGGGGCTGAGGGGCGGCGGCAATTCTCTCGTGCGGGCCAGCTGCCGATAGTCGCTCAGGCTGCACCCGTCGAGCAGCACCGTGGCGTGAGGCAGAAGTGCTTGAATCGCTCCCCAGCGAGACTGCCATTCGTCTACCGAGCCGATGAGAGCTACAGTTCCCCGCCTTCCGCTCGGGTTGATCAGCAGCTCACGCTCGCTGCCTGGCGCACCCTCGACTAGCTGAACTGTCCACCCTGCCTCGGTGCACGCCGCCGCAGTAGCCGCCGGCCGCGTGCTCACGATGGCGAGCCCTTCGTCCCTACCGACGACTGCGGCAGAGGCAGGGGGTGGTATGGGGAGAAACCGGTCGCCCTGTGCGACCTGCACCCGCGCGCCCTGCCACAGTGCTCCTCCCTCGGGCAGAGTGTCGTTGTAGTCCTCCGTGCTGCCGCCTGAAAGCACAAAGTCTTGTCGAGTGGAGAACCTCAAACGCAAGGTTTGAGGAAAGAGCTGAGAGAGCGATTGCAAGGCCGCGGTGATCCGTTGAGCGCTCGCGACGACCACGACGCCAGCCGCTGGCCCTTCCCGAAGGATGCGCGCGAGTCGTTCCAGCACTACCGGACGGTATTCGTCGTCGAATCGCGACACCGCAGCATCGAGGTCGTCAACCACCACAAGCACTGCAGCGGCGGCGCGGCCGGGGTAACCAATCACATCCAACCGCGCGTAAAGCTGCGTGAGGGTGTCCCAGAACGACGCCGAGTCGGTTCCGAGCACGAGGACGTCGCGGGATGTTACGTGAGCGAGCGTTGAGAGCGTGACGCTTTTTCCGCTGGAGGGGGCGCCGAGCACGAGCAGGTGTCCATCGCCGGAGGGCGACCAGGTTGCGACACCATGACGTTGCTCTTCAGGGAGATCCGTCATTCCGAACGCGATAGTGCCCCCGCCCTCTGGGCCGTGGTGTGTCGCTGCGGCGGGAGCCTCTGGATGCGCGAGCACGGTCGAGAGCGACAGGTGTTCACTCAGCGGCTCGCACCACGGACGTCGGGGTTTCGTGCTCGAAGCCCACCGTTCAGCGATATCCCGGATGTCGCGGGTTTCAACCAGCGCAAACTGCGCGAGCTCGGCGGACGACGATCCATGCGCGACCCACGCCCGCCCTTTCTGCTGCGCCGGGAGTTCTGCGGCGCGGTCGCTGCCGATGACGGCGGAACTATCGGCTCCGTTGTTGACGCGAAGCGAGATCCGCAAGTCAGCGTTGGCGAGAAGAGAATCCCGCACAACTCCCGAGGGGCGCTGTGTGCAGAGGATGAGGTGAACTCCGAGAGAGCGGCCTCGCGCGGCGATGTCGCTGAAGAGGGTGTGAAGTTGAGGGTAGTCCTCCATCATCGCCGCGAACTCATCAACCACAATCACAAGCCGTGGCATGCTCTCAAGGTCTGAGATATCGCGGACCTTTGCCTGAGCGAGAGCGCGTTCACGATGTCGCAGCTCGGCGCGGAGGCTGGAGAATGCTCTCGCGGCGGAGTTTTCGTCGAGGTCGGTAATGATGCCGACCGTATGTGGGAGCTGGGTTAGGGCGTCAAAAGCAGAGCCGCCCTTGAAATCAACGAGTAAGAACGTGACGTCCTCCGGCGCTGTCTCAGCCGCCATGGCAAGAACCCAGGCGATGAGCAACTCGCTCTTACCGCTGCCCGTCGTTCCGCCCACAATTGCGTGCGGACCATCGGCGACAAGATCGAGAGACATCGCACTGCGGGTGCCCATCGCCGGCCGCGCTTTCAAAGAACGACGACGCGCGGCGCGCGGATGGCGTTCAGCGTGCGACATCGCCGCTATTTCAGAGAAACGCACCAGATCTGGCAAATCGTCGATCCCTGAGGCGAGACCGTCGCGTGCCGCAATGCCTCGCGCTGCTCGCACCCACTCCAACGCTTGCTCACGGCCCAAGAACGAGGGTTCGAAGTCACGACGTTGATGACGATCCGGATGCCGCACCACGGCGACTCTGTCACCGCGCGTCTGAATAACGATCCTGTGCCCGCTTGGCACGTGGCCCTCTTCCTGCACCACGGTGATCGATACCTGTGGTGTTGAGTCTCCCAACACGCCCCACTGCACAGTCGCAAGGTCGGCACCGCCAGCGGACTCGTCGACGCTCTGGCCCTGCACGTCACTCCCCCGGAGTTGCCGGTGTGGAAGAGCCTCGCCCCAGGGTTCGGCCGCGAATGCTCCGCTGAGTCTCACCCAGCTCGCGGTGGGCGCGAGGGTTCGTGCAAGTTGGATCGATACCGCACGGGCTAGGGACAGCGCCATCAGCTGGTTGCCGAAGATCGCGACCCCGAGACGCGCATTGACCGCAATGGGGGCGCGTTCAAGGTGCTCGGCCTGTGCCGTGAGCGTGCGATAACTTTCTTCGACCTCAGGCGGTTGAGCGTCATGGGCACCGGTGCGATCGATCGCGATGCTGCTACGGACAAGCCCATAGCCAAGGTGAACCGGAAGCACATCGGCTGGCTCGCGCATCCAGCGTGACGCGTCGGTATGAACGTCGCTGACCAACATGATTGCCGAGGGTGTTTTCTCGGCGAGTTCGCTAAGTTCGCGACGGTGATACGCCTGGATTTTTGTCAGAGTCGCGGCGGCGTCATCGGAGAATCGAGCTCTCTCAGCGCGGCGCAATGCTCGAGCGGACATCCGCGAATCGATATAGCTGCCTGTCGCTGCTAGCGGACCCAGCGCGGCGAAGATGAGGGCAAAGGTTGATCCCGTGATCAGCCAAATCGCCACGGAGGCAACGACCGGAACAGTCGCCGCGATAACCGGGAATTTGAATGGTGCCGGGCGTTGCGGCGGCGCCGGAAGCGCAATGCGAGGGGCGGTATGAGGAGTCTCGTTCACTCCTCTACTTCATCAGTCTCCACACTCACGATTTGGCGCGCGCGAGCCCCAGTGCAGACCCCCTTCAGGGCGAACCCTGTGGAGGGACAGTCTCAGCTCTCGCCGCTAGCTGACGATGAAGAACTGCTCTCCGATTTCTACGCGAGTTCCACGGACGACCCGGTAACGCTTACCCGGTTCGCATCGCTTCGGCTCTGCGCCAGGCTCCCGCACGATGGTTCCGTTGCCGGAGTAACGGTCGCTGATCCAGAACACGCCACTCATTTGACCGAACTCAAGATGAGTCTTCGAGACTGACTTGCTGGGGTCGGTGATCGGCACCACAATGTCGAATTTCTCGGAAGGCTCCGGGATGGGGTTTCGCCCCACCAGCCCGTTTCCGGTCACGATAACGCTGTCGCCCGTGCTGAACTGCAGCACAAAGCGCGTACCCGTGACGCTGCGTTCTACGATGCGGGTGTCTTCGATGTCCGCTTCGTCCGCTCCGAGCGCTGCCAGGGGAACGGGCGGCGAGATCGGAAGCTCGACCCTCTGGTTCGACTTTGGCGGCGGCGCAAGCACCGAGAACCCCGGGGCTCCCGAGGCAGTCGTAGCCGCGGCTGCGTTCCCTTGCATGTCTTCGCCCTCGACTCCTGTTTCGAGCGGAGGTGCTGCTTCCAGGTGGGGCTGCGCGGGCTCTACGCTGCCTGGCTCGATGAGCGGAATTGCCTCGCCTCTTTCGCTCGCACTTTCCACCTCTTCCGTCACGGGAACGTCGATGCTCTCTGACGGAGCGTCTTCAGCCTTAGCAGCGGCCGCGGTCGCACTTTCAGCAGATGCCCGTGGCTCGAGGATCTCGCTACTCTCGACGTCATCCAGCTCAGGCTGCGGCTGGAGGTCGTCGTTCGGAGCCTCGGTTACCTCAGCGATCGCTGGAACCGCCGCGCTCTGGTCAGCGGAGCGCGCATCGATGTCGCTCGACTGATTCTCGTTCTCGACCGGGACGTCAGCGCTTTCCACCGCGGCGCTCTGCTCGGCCTCGTCATCCTGCTCTGCACGGTTCACTTCTGCCGAGGCAGGGATGACCTCCGCAATAACGTCTGGCTCGGGGCTCAGGTTTTCGACGCTGGCGTTGAGTTCGTTGCTCTCGGGAGCATTCGCGACATTCTTTTCGGCTGACGGGGTTCCCCACTGGAAGGGATCAAGCACTGGTGCTGCCGCACGCGAGCTGGGGCCGACACCGTGCTTCACGAAACCGCAAGAGCCACAGAAGATGTCAGACTCTGACAGCTCATTTCCACATTGACTACAGGTGTCTACGCCTGCGTGGTTTTCAGCTGCCGAACTGCTCTCGGTGCGATCCTGCTCGGGAGCGATTGGGCGTGCTTGTGCCTGTGCCGCCGTGACCGCTGAGCGCGGTTGTGTACCGTAGCCGCTCGGCTCCGCTTCAGCAGCGATGGGCGCTTCGTCGTCAGCTGCAGCCGCTGGTGCTGGATGGTCGGCGACCCGTTCTGAAGCAACAGGAGCGAAAGCGGAGGCGCGGAGTCGATCGGCCGTTGTAAAGACGGCTTCTTCGCCGAGCGGACGTACAGGCTTCACGCGAAGTGGCTCTACGTCGTCTGGAGCCGCATCAGTGCGCCCCAGCTTGCTCAAGTCAGGCTCGAATGACGAGCGTGGCAACGGTGCCGGCTCGACGAGCGGTTCGGGAATAGCTCTCGCCTGTTCCGCTACTGCAGCTTTCTCGTTCATGTCCCCCGACACCCCGTCTCCTTGCTCTTGTTCGCGCTCGCGCGAGTCATCATCAGCAGACTCTGCTGCAGCGCTTATCGCTGGCGCGTCCTCGCCCTCGGTCTCGGTTCCCGTTTCGGCTCCGGCTTCGGCTTCCGTTTCGGCTTCGAGCTCGACTTCAGGCTCGGTTGCAGCGATGGATACGCTTGCTGCGCCCTCAACCGTGACTGCTCGTGATGCTTCTCCAGAGATGGAATCAGAGTCAGCGTCAACGGTCTCGACGTTGTCGAGGTCTGTGGTGTCGACTACGGGTGATTCGGTCTCTGTCGCGACGACTACGTTGTTCTCAGCCTGCGCCTCGTCGATTGCAGCATCCGGGTCCTCGACAATGTTTGCGGCGACGTTCGAAGCTTGAGCGAGTTCATCGCTCTCAACTGCGCTCGACTCGTCTTCCGCGCTAGCCGTGCCTTCCGTGCTTGCCGTATTTTCCGTGCTCGTCTCGAGGGCGTCAACCGATTCCGCGACGTGCTCCGGCGGAGAATCTTCGAGCAGCTCACGCTCCGGAGTCGCCTCAACCTCCGGAGTTGCCTCAAGCTCAGTCGACGCTTCAGGGGCGTCGCCAGCGGTTTCTTCCGAATGACCTTGGTCGGTCAGCAGAACGTTGGAAGTGGTCGCCTCCGGCTCGTCGCTTCGCGCATCCACAGCCACAGCCACAGCCACAGCCACAGCCACAGCCTCAGCCTCAGCCTCAGCCTCAACAGCTTCAACGTCGTCGGCCTCGTCTACCTGAGCTGTTTCTGAGGCGGGCACGACGTCTGGCTCAGCATCAGCATCAGCATCGGCATCGGCATCGGCATCGGCATCAGCATCAGCATCAGCATCAGCATCAGCATCAGCATCAGCATCAGCATCAGCGAAATAGTCGATCTGCGTCATGGGCGTCAGCACCGGCGTGGCATCGACGGGCTCAGCGCTCTCATCGTCGCGATCAGCATCCGCAGCGGTACCAGCATCCGTATCGCCATCCGAATCCGCAATTGCATCTGGAGCTGCGTGCTCAGAATCAATGCTCTCGGGGTCGGCTAGGTCAGCAATCCGAATACC
Source organism: Salinibacterium sp. VpJ6 (assembly GCF_059767345.1). NCBI lineage: Bacteria > Bacillati > Actinomycetota > Actinomycetes > Micrococcales > Microbacteriaceae > Salinibacterium > Salinibacterium sp. VpJ6. The sequence continues at coordinate 100,794 of NZ_JBSOQL010000003.1, read as the reverse complement.
GTCGTCTGAACCCGAGTCCGCAGTGCCGGCGATGCTCTCGGCAACCTCCGTGTGAAGCTCGGATTCGTCTGGATGCTCCGACGGTTCTGACTTTTCCAGCTGCTCCGGCTGCACTGCCTGCTCGATGGTCGGTGGGGGCATATCCCGCCAGGTCGCCGTCGTGACAGGATCCGGAAGCTCACTCACCGAGCCAACGGTCAAGTTTCGGTCAAAGCTCAATGCCGCGGGGTTGGGCACTTCGTCATAGGGACCATCTTCGTCGAAGGGCAGCACTTCGTCGTAAGGGCCATCTTCATCAAATGGCATCTCGTCCACGAGCGCATTGACGTCGTTTGCAGAGTTTGCCTCGCCGGTCGAGACCCCGATGTCGGCCGCTGCAGAGAGCACCAGAGGCTCGCCCAGTTGAAGGGTACGCGCGTCTCCTTCAGTCTCATCGGGCGAGGAGACGAGGGCTTCGCGAAGCGCGGCAGGTAATTCGTCAAGAGAAATAACGGCGTCGGCGTCGTCGTCACTCGCACTCGCACTCGCACTCGCACTCGCACTCGCACTCGCACTCGCGTCATGATCGCTGCTATCCGCAGCCTCGGAGGCGGTGTTCGCCGTTTCGGCAGACGCGTCAGCAGCAACGACCGGACTCTCGTGCTCCGCAATCGGCACCTGGGAGCTATCCCCCGCCGCAGCCGTACCTGGCTCATCATCTTGAGCGAGAGCAATGCTCGTGGCGGCAGCGCCGTTCTCGGCAGCAGCCAATTCGCGCTTACGGCGACGACGCGAGCCCAGCGGAGCGTCTGCGTTTTTGCTAGCCGAGCGTTCACTCACGGCGACGGGTTGGCGGGCAGACTCAGCACTCGTCGCAGCACCTCTGCGGGCGCGGCGAGACATCGCCGGCCGGCCACACTCAGCGCAGTAGACGGCATTGGCAGGCAGTTGCGTCGCGCAGAAAGAACAATTCACGGGTAGCCCTCTATCGCTTAAACAGACTTGTGACACTATAACCACCGAGCGATCGCAGCGATATTTTGGTCTTGAACCACGCCCAGCGCGACAGTCCTGTGTTGAGTTGAGTTTCCAATTCCGACACGTTCGACCAGAACGCATCGACGTCAGAAGCTTCAGGGGTGCCCCCGGAGAAAATAGCGCGGTCGGCATGCTCGGCAAGCTGACGCGCATCCGGAGTCGCCATCACGGCAGCGACCTCGGTTCGCGTGCCCGCAATCGGTGGCGAATAACCGTGGTCAATGAGCGAATCCTCGAACTCTTGCCACCCGCCACTGATCTGCTCCACGGACGACTCAGCGCGTTTGCGCAACTGTCGGCGGCGCAACTTCGCAGCAATGATGAGAACGAACGGTGCGGCAAGCACCAGCAGCACGAGTGCGATCCAACCTGCCGTGCGCAGCGCAGCGAGAATGGCTTGGAGTACAGGGTCGAGGTCGGGCTGCAAAGCCTGCTCGCTATCGGGGTTCGACTGCCGGTTGGTCGTATCCGACTCGATTTCAGGCGGTTGAACAACGGTCTGCGGGCGGGCGACCTGGGCGATGTCGTCCGGGTCCTCATCCGGAATCTCTCGTAGCGGCGGGTTCGGGTCGATGGTGACCCAGCCGTACTCTGCTGTGTTCACCTCGATCCACGCCGAGACATCGTCGCCACGAATCTGAGAATCTGATGTCACGAAACCGAGCACCACACGAGCGGGGAACCCAAGCTCATTGGCCATCATGGATGCCGCAACCGCGTACTGCTCACCATCGCCAATCATGCGCGGTGCCGTCACCAACTCGGCAATCCGATCGGCAGAGTGCCCCGAGCGGCTAGCCGGCTCATCCACTCCGACGCCATGACTGACGTAGCCGTCGGCAGCGAGTCCCGAGAGCATCGCGTCCAGGCGCTCCCCCGACGATGTGAATCCCCGCACGTACTGGTCAAGTTTCTCGGTGAGCTCTTCGGGCGACTGTTGAATCGAGGGCACTTCGGCAAGTCCAGGAGTCAGGGAGCTGATCTCGTTTGAATCCGGCTGAATGGGCGCCACGCCTTCAAAGGTGTAGGTGTCACCGCTCATGAGCCCGTCGACGACTGCTGCAGTTCCCGAGACCTTGTTGTAGTAGAAAGAGTCCCGCAGGTCAGGTGCACGGTCGCCCGAAAACTCGACCTGCTCAAACAGCCCTACGGTGGGGAGCCATACCCCGGAATAGTCAGCGACAGTGATGGTCATATCGACCTGTTCGCCGTCGACCCCGGACTGGTCAAAGCGCGAAGGCACGCGCGAGAAGGAACCGGATTCGCTTGACACTCGGTCGCTGCCGACCGCATAAACAACGCCGTTGTAGCTATCCAGAGTCGCGAGGCGCAGGCGAGTTCCCAAAGGCACTCCCGCGACTTCGAACAGCACAGAATTTGCAGTGCTCGGCTGCCAGTAGCGCCGGAAGCCCGAAAGCGGGCTGACGTAGTCACGGGGATCGAAAGGCTCAACGATTGCCGTGCGCAACACTGAACGGTTGTTCGTCGGCGGCACAACGTTAGCGGCCACCATAGCGATGCCCGCGGCGATAGCCAAGATGACAACCGCGCTGACCACCGTACGAACCCCAGCAAAGCCAAACTCTCGCTTACGACGCGCGACGCCAGCTTCATCCATTGCTGCTTCAAGGGCGTTGACCGTGTCGCGACGGCGACGCCAGCGGAACCACACCAACGAGAGCGCAATCACGATGAGAAGGATGAGAGACAACGAGAGAGGCTGATCGGGATAGGTCGGCCCCAGGGCAATCGCCATCACGAAGACAACCATCGCCGGCACTACCGAGAGCTCCGCAATACGGGTGCGGAACGCGACGCTCAACGCCACAACGGTGCCGAAATACACGAGCACGAGGGCGGGGACGAGCAGCGCTTGATAGTCACCTACCGGCAAGGAAATGGTGAGCAGCTGTTTCCACCCCAGCGCTACTCCCGCAATGAGATCACTGAGCCCTTCGAGCGACGGCACAACGCCGAACTGGGTCTCCGACGGCACGGCGACCGGCACTCCAATGATGAGAAAGACCAACACCGAGACGAGGGATGTCGTCACAAACGACCACGTTCGCCACAGGGCGAGCACGGCAACAATAGATCCCGCGAGGATGGCGACGGCAATCAGCGTGGTGAGCGCTGGCGTGCGATAGATCGGCCAGAGCGCAGCCGAAGCGACCGCGATCGATAGCCAGAGCAGTGCGCCAGAAACGATAACGAAAGAACGAGAGACAGGTCGTGTCATGCACCCGCCGATCGTGAGAGAGCACGCTTGAGCTCTTCAAGATAGCCAATCGTGAGCACGCTGAGGCCAGCAACCCGACGGAGCCCCGGGACCGCCTCCGGGTCACACACGATCGCCACAACTTCTACATTGGCCGCGAACTTCGTTGACGCCGCGCGCAACTGCTGAGAGGTCACTGTGGAGCCACAAATGAGGAACGCAACCGAGACGCCGCTGGTTTGTTCCGACGTCACGCGAGCGACGTCGATCAGACGGAGGGCTGTGTCGGCGCTCTGAACCCGAGTGAGGTCATCCAGCAACCGTGTTCCGGTCAAGGTTGACAGGGCGCGAACTGCAAAAACCTTGCGCTTGGCGAACTGCGGAGTCTGCTCGCTAGCAACTACGGTGACGGTTCGGGCATCCCGAATTGCCTGCGCTCCGAGAGAGCCGGCAACGCTGACGCCCATCTCAAACTCATAGTCGTTGGCATAATCCGCCGTCGCGAGGCTCACAGCAATCACAAGGTGGCTGCGTCGAGTCTCTTCAAATTGCCGCACCATGTAGCGACCGGTGCGGGCCGTCGATTTCCAGTGGATGTTGCGGCGTTCGTCTCCGCGAACGTACTCACGCAAGGCGTGAAAGGAGATGTCGTTGTTAGCGAGGTCCCTAGTCGGGTTGCCCTCGAGGTCGCGGATGAGGCCGGTACTCACGCTGGGGATGCTAATTGTTCGGGGATGCACAAAGATCTCAGCCGAATCGGTCCAGACCAGCTCGCGCCGCACAAGCCCAACGGGGTCTGCGCGCACTGTGCGCACTGGTCCCACTGAGATCACGCCACGACGGTTCGTCGGGATGGGGAATTCATGTGCAGACGCTCCGCCAGGGCGCAAACTCGGCAGCACGGCCTCAGCAACGGTAGACGCCACCGGAATCTCTGCGACAACGCCCAAGCTGCGTCGCTTGCCCTCATTGACCCCGTGCACTTCGCCGCTGGCAGCCTCACCCACGACCACGCGCTGGTGCTCGACGCGCAAGCTAATAGCGAGGTGGCTTCGCCCTAAGAGATAGATGGCGGCCATGAGCGCAATGGCGATCAGGGCAAAGCCAACAACAACAAGCTCGTTCCACGCGATCGAGTATCCGACGATAAGCGTCAGCGGGATGAGAAAAAGAACGACCCAGCCGACCGGGGTGATCACCGAAGTAATGCGATCGGCGTAGCGCGAGATGGTGGCACGAGCGATTACAGCGAACCGCACCAGCGTGACGATGAGGTCGGCAAGAAACCCAGTGCGGTATCCAACAATTCGGGTGCGCGCGTTATCGAGACCGCGAATTGCGGTAGGAAAGTCGCTGTCTGAGCGCGCCCGCTCTCCGCCCGGACCTGAATTCTCCGCCGCGGTGTTATTCGAATGCCCTTTCGCCGAGCGGTTCAGAAGTGAACTCACACGGCTTGCCGTTCTGTGGGCGGCGGGTTCTCGATGAGGATCTGTGCAATCACGCTTGAGGCGGTGACGCCTTCGAATTCGGCTTCAGCGTCGATCACCAAACGGTGAGCGAGCACCGATTCGGCAAGTGCCTTCACGTCATCCGGAACGACATAGTGTCGACCATTGGATGCCGCGAGAGTCTTCGCTGCACGCATGAGCGCGAGGGCGCCCCGCACACTCACGCCGAGTCGAACCTCGGTGGCGCTCCGAGTCGCTTCGACCAAGCGGCTCACGTAATCGTTGATGGTCGGGTCAACGTGCACGGTGCGTGCGAGTTGGGCCATTTCCACGACAAGTTCAGCGCTGACCACTGGTTCGATAGTCGTGGAGTGAGCAGCGACACCGGCACCATCGAGAATACGAAGAGTGGATGCGCGGTCGGGGTAACCGATCGACGCTTTCATGAGGAAGCGGTCAAGCTGCGCTTCAGGAAGGCGGTATGTTCCGGCCTGCTCGATGGGGTTCTGGGTTGCGATAACCATGAACGGCGAGCCGACGGGATGCGTCACGCCATCCACGGTCACCTGGCCCTCTTCCATTACTTCGAGAAGAGCGGCTTGAGTTTTGGGGCTGGCACGGTTGATTTCATCCGCAAGAACAATGTTGGAGAAAACGGGGCCCGGGTGAAACTCGAATTCGTTCTCACGCTGATCGAAAATGCTGACACCCGTGATGTCACCGGGAAGCAGGTCAGGAGTGAACTGGATACGGTTTGTCGTTCCCGAGACGCTCTGCGCGATCGCGCGAGCGAATGAGGTCTTTCCCGTTCCCGGGTAGTCCTCGAGGAGAAGGTGACCTTCGCTGAGAAGCGCGGTGAAACCGAGACGCACGACAAAGGTCTTGCCGAGAAGAACTTGTTCTACGTTCGTGACAAGTCGGTTAAAGCTTTCTGCGAACCATGCGGCTTCGTCGGGAGTCATGGTCATAGTGCACCTCTAGTCATAGTCATATCCGTTATACGTTCTCTCGTAAATCTGGCCGCCATTGGCAACCACGCGAATCACGAGCGTAGGTGTAGCAAGGAGCGCAACGTCGGCATGACAGCTCGCCCCGGGAACAGTCGTGTCCGCAGTCTGCCATGCACCCAGGGTGACTCCACCACAGCGGTACTGCACGCTTGCGTAATCTCCCGTAGGCCAGTTGAGCCACGCGAAAGTTCCGCTCTCATTGAGCACATCATTGTCGGACGTGAAAGTCAGGCTCGACACCGAAGGATTCACCGGCACACCCAGCGGGAACGCCGCTGACCACTCCGGCTGGCAGATCGGGCCCGATCCGTAGCTGCGGCAGGCGCGCACTTCGACCGAGATGTCTTGGCCGTATTGCTGACCACCATCCGCCGTGAGGAACGAACCGAGCGCCACAGGACCGTAAACCGTGCCCGGAACGGTGCCGCCGCTCAAACGGTAGTACACCGTGTAGTTGCTATCGAGCGCGTCGGCGCCCATCATGCCGCCATTGACCGTGAAGTCGTAGCGGTTGCCATTGGGCACGGGACCGGCGGTATTCAGAGCGGTCACCACGGCGGGCGGAGTGTGAGCAATCACTGTAGGCGTTGCCGTGCAGCCTTGGCCGTTGTGTGCGAAGACCAGCATTGTGTACGTGCGGTTCGGAGATAGCCCAGACAGCGTCGCGGATGTTCCCGTGCCGACTGCAGAGAGCTTTGCGCCGTTGCTCGTGATCGAGCCATTGGGCGCGCAGGTGGGCTGGGTTCCGGTGTAGGCAGCCGCGGTGTACGACGTGACCGGGCGACCGTTTTCGTTGAAGGCACCAGCCCAGCTCAAGTTTGCGGTGGTGTCGTTGACTACGGATGCTACGGGCGCAGCAAGCGCGATCGGCGGCCCCGCAGGGATAGCGCTTCGCGGCTCGCTCGTGTTCCACACCGACAGGGCTGTGTAGGCAGCGTTTCGAGCGCTCACGGTATAAGACACAGCAACACCGTTGTCGAGCACCCACGTCGACGGCGTCTCCCAAGTACAGGTTCCGGAGTCGCACGGCGCGAGGCCAAGGATGGTCTCGAAGCCACCGACCACTACGCGGTAGCGATCCACCGGTGAGCCGCCGGTAGGCGTGGGCACGGCATTCCACGTGAGGCGCAGACCGTGATCAAGCGGAGATGCACTCAGCGTTGAGGGCGCGACCGGGATGATGTCAGACCACACTGAGTCAGCAAGCGTTACGGGTTCTGATTCGCCGATCGCGTTGATGGCAACGACCGTCACCTTCACGGAGTTTGTCGGGCCATTTCCGGTCGTCGGGATCGCACAGGTCGTTCCCGCGCACTCCGTCGTGTTCACCAGAACCCCGGCAGCACGAGTCGTTACGCGGTACGACGTGATCGGAGAGTTGTTAGCGGGGCCGGCGTTCCAGCGCATCATGATGGTTTTGTCGCCAAAACCGCTCGGGCCGAGGTTCGACACGGGATCGGGCTTGTCTTGAACAGACACCACGACGGTGCCCCAGACGTAGCGCGACTCGTCATTGGTCGCGTCCGCTACCCGATATTGGAGATTCACGTCACCCGGAACCGCCGACGCCGACACGGTAACGGTCAGAGTGCGGTTGTCGTTGCTCGGAACGATTGAGAGTCCAGCAGGGATAGCGTTCCCGCCAAGACCGCGAATGTCGACCACGCGCAATGGCGCCCCCGGGAAGGGGTTCGTCGACGCATCGTTGGCGAGTACATCAACCACCGTGGTTTCGCCACGCTTAGCGATCGCGAGGTCAGAAGCCGGGGTAGCAAGCGGCCGGGTCGACGGAACGACGTTGAGTTCGATGCGCCCAGACTTTCCTTCGGAAAGGTCGTCGCGAACGCCGAGGGAGATAGAGGTCCGGGTGCCCTTGAACGCGCTGTCGTTAGCGCGCAACGTCAGCATGGTGCCCTCCAGCGAATAGCTAAACGCTTCAGGGAGCGGGCTCAGAACGGTGTACGCAAGCTCGTCGAGGTCATCGGGGTAGGGGTAGTTGGTCAGCTTGAGAAGGTCGATCTCTTTCTCTTGACCGGGTTCGAAGTCAATCACTGCCCCGCCGAAGACGGGAGCTTGGTTGTCACGGGGTAGAACGTCGATAGGCAACACGAGAATTGCTGTGCGGCCTTCCGGATCCGTTGCCGAAGTTCCATCGGTGACTTCGAAGGAAATGGATGCTGGCCCGAAGTACTTTTCCGCGGACGTGAATACGAGAGTGTCTTCGTCGCGCACGAGGTTCGAGCCGTCGCTGTGCGTCGCCAAAACCGTGCTGGAGTCAGTGAGACGCACGGGGTTGTCGCCGACCGCAATGATGTAGTCATTGAGATCAATAAAGAGAGTGCTCTCACTGTTGATGCTCAGCTTCGGTGCGCGGCGATCGATTTGAGGAAGCGCATCGTTATAGCCCGGCACCTTGATGAAGGCGTAGCTGAAGATCGTCGGGTCGGCCGGGTTCGTCACACGGAACGGGATGATCTGCCCCGTGTCTCCGACAGAGACTTCGATCTGCTTATCTGACGTGACCGCCGCTGAGTTACCGTACCCCGGGTAGATTCCCAAGGACAGCGTTCGTGGGTCACCGTCGGCGAAAAATACGCCGGCAAGAACATCGACGGTCACACGGTTTCGATCGAGCACGTCGGAGAGCGTGAGCACGCTGTCTGTCGCGATCGGATACGCCGGCTTTGCGTCGGGGTCGACCGTGACGCGGATGAAGTTTTGACTCGATCCGCCGGTTTCGTTCTCGATGACGTAGATGATGCCGTAATCACCTGGCGTTTCTGGCGGCGTGACTTTCACGACATCGCCATCGATCTCGGCAACCGTTTCGGCATCATTCGGCTCGACGGAAACGACGGAAAGTGTGCTGCCATCGGGATCCGAGTCATTAGCCAGAACCTGCACAGACACCGTGATGCCGGGCTTGACGGTCACCTCGTCGATGATCGCAACAGGGTTTCGAGCTCCATCGAGCCGCGGGCTAATGCCAATGTTTATTTCGCCGTTCGCCCGAGCTCCGAGTGAGTCGATCAGGGTGTAGCTGAAACTGTCTGTGCCCGCGGAGTACTCCCCCGCCTGGTACACGAAGGTATTGGAATCGACTTCGATTACCGCGCCCTTATTCGGGTTCGTTGCTTGGCCGAGCAAGAGAACCGAGTCACCATCAGGGTCGGCAGAGGTCAGCGGGATGGAGACGCGAACAGTGTCACCAGCAAGCACGCGCGCGGTGACGGTAGGCGGAACCGGCGGGTTGTTACTCGACGCGTCGAGCTCACGAACGGCAATGCGCACGATCGCGGTCGCGGACTGTCCGTCGGGCCCCGCAACTTGGTACGCCGCGGTGAAGTTACCCGTACGGTCGGGCGCGAGGTAGCGCAACACGTCGCCAGAAGCGAAGAGGAGGCCTGAGTCATCGGGAAGGTCCTGAGCCAGCTTCGGCACCAGCGACAGCTCAAGCCCGTCGGGGTGCTCGTCATTGAGAAGCACCCGGATGTCGACAGCCTGTCCCACGCGAACCGTCACCGAGTCATCGTTGGCGATGGGTGCCTGCAAGCGGGACGGCGCGGGAATTTCGACAACGGTAATCACGCCGACGGCATCCGCTAGCCCGTTACTGATGCGGTAGTTGAAGCTGACCGGGCCGTTGTCGAGCGGAGCCTCGAGGCTGACACGAACAAGGCGCTGTTCGAGGATCTCGGCGCGAACGCCAGAGCCCACGGGCAGGTTCATCGTTTCAGTGACGAGAAGCACTCCACCGGCGGGATCGACGTCTGTGCCTGCAACGTCAATTCGCTCATTCTGGAGAGTTTGGACGAACACAGTCTTGGGCACGGTGATCGGTGACGTGTTGGCGTCTGGCGGCGCGACAACATCGATACGCACGATCGCCGTGAACGTGAGGTTTCCATCCGTCACGACGTATTCAAGGTTGTGGCTGCGGATCTCATCGCTCTCGAAACGGAAGGTTCCGGTTTCGTAGCTCGGCAGCACTTGCGCACCAGTTTTTGCAGGAACGCTGTTGAGGCGAATATTGCCATTACCACCGCGAACGTGACTCAGCGGCGACACCGTGACTTCCTTGCCCGCGTACGCCAGCACCACGAACGGGTCGGCTTCGATCGGAACTTCTCCGGCAGGCTTCACCGAGAGCGACACACTGCCAGAACTCTCGGCAGTACCGTCTGAGACCACGAGCGTGACGACTTTGAGTTCGCCGCCGGCTCCGGAATCTGAGAATACGAGGTCCCCGCCCGGCTTGTAGCTCACGACGTCGGGGGCTGCGACAGACGCACTCGTGAGATAGAAGGGATCGCCATCCGGGTCTACCCAGTCGCCGAGAATCTGATTCGAAACGCGCCCGCCCGACTGCACCGTGAACTTCGTGGCGCGCATCTGTTGCGGGGGCGAGTTTTCGGAATCATCGCGGATCTCGATGGTCACACTGGCACTGGCCGTGCCCCCGCGGCCATCGCTAACGGTGTAATTGAACGACACTTGCCCGCTAGCGCCAGGCTCTAGGGTGATCTGAATCTGCTGCCGCTCGTTGATGCGGTCGATTCGGCCAATTCCTGCATTGATAACAGGAAGGTCCTCGACTACGAGAACATCACCGTTCGGGTCATAGTCGTTGAGCAACACCGGCAGAACGGTGGCTCGACCCGGGCGAGCGCCGAAGGCATCGTCAACCGCGACTGGCGGCTGCTGCACTTTGTCGACCTCGGGCTCGAGGTCAACGAGGTTCTGCTCAACCTCGGGCTCTTCCTCTTCGGTTGTGATGAGCTGATTCCAGTTGTCGATCAGCTCGCCGCTGCCCTGCACTGCCCAGGTGCGACCAGACAGTCGATCGTTGAGCACCGCGCGCGATCCGTTGACCGAGTAGGAAAGCTGAGCGTTGGCTTGCATCTCGCTCAGCTGAAGCATGACGCCTTCGCCAGCATCCGTGGGGCAGCGTCGCCAGTTCTCGCCGCTCGACCATGCTGCAAATTCGCATTCGCCCAGCCGCAGAGGAGCCGCCGGAATACCGGATTGGCCTGTGGCAAGGCCGACGGCAGCGGCACCGTTGAGCGGAACGCTCAGCACACCGTTGCTGTACCCGATGAGAACTCGTTCACCGGCAGCAGAGGGAATCTGGAGAATGGTGCCGTTGCCGCCATCCACCAGCCCGGTGAGGTCAACCTCGCGGCCATCCATGTGTAGCAATTCGGCATTGGAGTCGAGGATGGCCCACTGGCCAGCCACCGACGTGATGCTCAATTCGGCGTTCGGATCAAGTTCGAGATTCTCGCTGGACTCCGCCGTATCTGAGATAGCGGCATTCACTCGGAAGAGCTGACCGGCTGACGGAGAGTAGGCGAACAGGAGCCCGTCTTCATCGACACTGACGATCGCATCGGCGCCGAGGCTCAAGGAGGCGGGAGATTCAGCATCGAAGTTTAGGAAGTCTTCGTACGACCTGATCCACAATTCTCCGGTGCCGTGCTCGAGCACAACAACATTATTGCCGGCGAAATACACTTCGGGCTGGTTGGGCGGTAACGCGACGCTGTCGTCGATTTCAGAGAGCGCTGGGTCGACAACGTCGATCGAACTTTCAGAGCGGTCGAAGAGCAATACGCTTTCGCCGTGTTGAACCACTTCGAGGTCAGCACTTTGCGCGTTCACGACGGAGTTGATCTCGAGCACTTCGGTGTTGGCGCGCCCGATTGCCTGCTGTTGGTTGTTGGCGACCCAGACGGCACCGTCTGCCAAGTCGACGCGCTGAGCGGTATATCCCGTCGACACAATTGCGACCGTAGCTACCAGCGCTACGATCGCAAAGACACTCACCACGCCGATCACTGTGGAGCGGCGCGCTTTACCCCAACGCTTAATCACTGGCCTCCCTCATCACGGCAACACCGCGCATTTTTGGGCACTCGCGGGGCCAGACTTGCCCTCGCGAGTAACAGTGACGGATATACAGACGTTTTCGCCCGACTCGGCGTCAACGACGAAGTTCGGCTCGCGCTGCTGAACTGACGGTTGACCATCGGTCGTCTTAATTTGGTAGAAGTCGCCGGCTTCGAGGCCGGGATCGAGCCAGGAGAACTCTACGACGTCGGCTGAGACCGAGGCCGAGATGTCGCTCACCACGGGGATGTCGTTCGAGCCCGACTGAAGCTGAATGAACGTGGCCGTGGCTCCCAGAACCACGACGAACGCTGCGAGCGCCACACCGATCCACGCGACGGTCTGCATGCCGCGCGTTTTGGGAATGGGACTGATGCCGGTCTTGCGACGCGACATTTTGCCTTCAGCAGCTTCACTTTCCAACGAGCCGAAGCTTTCTTCGATGTTGGCGGGGCGGCGGCGCTTACGGCGTTGCGAGGACGTCATAGGTGATGCCTGGCCGGGGCGCACGCGGGTGCGGTCTTCCAGCTCGGCAACCGTAGCCAAAGCCCAGTCGTCCATGGCAACTTCGATTGCTGTCTGCGAGAGTCCGAGCTCAGACTCCACCGCTTGCAACTCGTGTACTAGTTCGAGAACGCTGCCTTGGCGCGCCTCCGCTTTGCGGGACATCGCGCGGTTGAGGGCGCGTTCCAAGCTTTCGGGCACATCGCTTCGCCCGGTGGTGCGTGGCTTCGCGCGGTTGATGCGGGAGATGAGGTCGGTCGACTTGTTCGACTCCCCCGGCACTTCGAAGGGCGAGCGCCCGGCAAGCAGCGAGTACACCGTGGCTGCATACGACCACAGTTCAGACTCGATCGTGCCGGCGGTCTCATCCATCAACACTTCGGGTGCCGACCACGGGATCGACATCCCCACGGCTTCAAGGTTTTCAGACTCGCTGAGCGTTGCCGCAATACCAAAGTCGGAGAGCACCGGATGCCCATAGGCAGTCGTCAGAATATTGGACGGCTTGATGTCTCGGTGCAGCACACCCGCACGATGGGCGGTCTCGATGGCACTGCCGATCTTGATGGCGATGCGCAGTACTTCAGGAACCGGGAGTCGTTCGACTCGGTAACGCTGACTGAGCGTCGAGGAACACAGCTCCATCACTAGGTACGGTCGGCCGTCTGAAGACACACTCGCTTGGTAGACCGTAAGGATCGACGGGTGCGAGCTGAGCTGCGCCATCAGGTTCGCTTCGGCCTGGAACATGAGTCGAACTTGGTCGTTCACAACCTCGCTGAGCATTACTTTGACAGCGACTTGGCGTCGCGGCATATTCTGCTCATAAAGGAACACATCGGCGAAGCCACCCGAGCCCAGAACGTGAACGTGGGAGAATCCGGGCAGCGCAGGAGGAGCTGAGGGCAATCTTCTAGCCACAGAACACCCCTTACTTGTCGTCGAGTTCGATCATTCTAAGTGAGGAAACCACTCAAAAATCGGATTCTGCCCCTTGTCTTGGGGCAGTTTGTCTGTCCCCAGTATGGACGACTCGAGGGCTACGCCGCTGTAGGCACTTTCAACACATCGATCACAATTGCGGTGATATTGTCTCGTCCGCCGCTATCGAGCGCGGAATCAATGAGCTGCGACACCGTCTCGTCGGGAGAAAGACCCTGCTTCATCAGGCGCTCAATTTCGTCATCCGAGACCTCGCGAGTGAGCCCATCCGAGCAAATCAGCAGGCGCTGACCGGAATGAATAGGCAGCATCCAGAAGTCTGGTGACGGTGCGGCGTTGAAGCCGATCGCTCGCGTGATGATGTTGGCATCCGGATGCTCGTCCGCCTCGCCGCGGGAAATCAAACCGGCCTCGACAAGATCTTGGACTACCGAGTGGTCTCGCGTGATCTGGACCAGTCGTTCGGAGTCGAAGTTGTAGACCCGACTGTCCCCCACATTGAAGACCGCGAAGCTTGCCGACTCATGGTGCTCCGTTACGACGACTCCCGTGACGGTCGTGCCGACGCCGAGTTCGCTGTCTTGCGCGATCAGGCCGATGTAGTCGGTTGCCCGTTCAAGCGCGCGCTCCACGGCACGTGCCGGCAGAAAGTCACCCGTAATGGCATCATCGAGTCGTTCGACGACGGCAGCACTGGCGAGGTCTCCCGCCGAGTGTCCGCCCATTCCGTCGGCCACAGCGAACATCGGAGAACGCGCAACGTAGCTGTCCTCGTTTGCGGCGCGCCGATGTCCAGTGTGAGTGCCCGCAGCCCACGCAAACGTAAACGTCTGTTCTGCTCGCCCCGGTAGGGCGATGGTATGCCCCGGGTTGTTGCCGCCGATTTCGGTCACGGCTACCTTCCTGCCCGTTTACTCCAGACGCCGCCGAGGCAGAATCCTAATAATGTTTCCGTCTCCAATATCCACTAGCGTGCCGGTGGAAACCACCACCGACTCACCCTGACGGAGTTTTCGTGCCGCATTGCCCGGCACCTGAACGATCGAACCATTGGTGGAGCGCAGATCGGTGACGATCACCGATGCCCCCAATTGCCGCACTTCGACGTGCGTTTCTGATACTTCGCGCTGCGGAGACTGAACCGCAACGAGGCGCGGGCCCACGCCTTTTACAATGCGCGGAGGTCGAGGGTCACGCCCGAACACACACGCGTGTTCCAGGGAGTACATCTGCCCAGTGCCGTCAAGCTGCACGCGGTAATACAGCGCGGATGATGCTGCCGTCGGCTCCACGGGAGCGCGCGGTGGCTTCACTTGCGCTGCGGCACGCGCCCGCAAGCGCGCCGCCTCTTGAGCTGTGGTCGGTGATGCTTGCTTCGCTTGCGATTCGACAGGGCGTTGGTAGGGCTTAACGACCGCCGCGGTTCGTCGCGCGCTGATGATAATCGTGTCATCGAGATCAGGCATGGTCGACTGAAGCTGCGGCCGCTGGCCCGCCGTTATCGTGTCATCGAAGTCATGCTTCACGCGGCAATCTTAGACACGCTTGACGATTTCTCGTGGGAGCACGTCACGCTTGTCCGATAAAACTCATCACATGCTTGATGCGGGTGTAGTCCTCGAAACCGTAGCTCGACAAATCTTTGCCATAACCCGAGTGCTTGAAGCCACCGTGGGGCATCTCCGCCACGATCGGAATGTGGGTGTTGATCCAGACGCAACCGAAGTCGAGGTGCTTAGCGAAGCGCATCGCACGGCCGTGATCGCGAGTCCACACGCTCGAAGCCAGCCCGTAGTTGACATCATTGGCCCACTCAAGCGCTTGGACCTCATCCGTGAACTTCTGAACCGTGATGACGGGGCCGAAGATCTCGTTCTGAACTGCCGAGTCGTTCTGCTGAAGTCCCGAAACGATGGTCGCTTCGTAGAAGTAACCGCGGTCGCCCTGGCGTGCACCACCGAGCTCGACCTGCGCGTGCGACGGCAGCTCTTCGATGACGCGAGACACCTGGGCAAGCTGGTTCGCGTTATTCACGGCACCAAAGTAAACATCTTCGCTCGGCGCACCGGTGGTCGCGTTCTCACGCGTCCACTTCACGAGCTCAGCGACGAACTCGTCGTGGATGTTAGCGTGCACGATTACTCGCGTCGCCGCAGTGCAGTCCTGCCCCGCGTTGAAGTACCCCGCGGCGCCGATACCAGCAACAGCGGCAGGGATGTCGGCGTCATCGAAGACAACAACAGGAGCCTTACCGCCCAGCTCAAGGTGTACTCGTTTGAGATCGACGGATGCCGCCTTGGCGACTTCCATTCCCGCCCGCACCGATCCCGTAATAGACACCATTTGCGGCGTCTTGTGGTCGATCATGAGTCCGCCGGTAGTGCGGTCCCCTGTCAGAACGTTGAACACGCCAGCGGGAAGGAACTCAGCGGCGACTTCAGCGAACAGCAGTGTCGCAGAGGGAGTCGTGTCGCTGGGCTTGAGCACGGTCGTGTTTCCCGCAGCGATGGCGGGGGCGACCTTCCACACCGCCATGTTGAGCGGATAGTTCCACGGCGCTACTTGCCCGATGACGCCGATCGGTTCTCGACGGATAGATGAGGTGTGGTCTTTCATGTACTCGCCCGATGCCATCCCCGAAAGGTGGCGGGCTTCGCCGGCGAAGAACCGAATCTGGTCGACCGAAAGCATGATTTCGTCCGCGACGAGGCTCGCACGCGGCTTGCCGGTGTCTTTCGACTCGAGGTCGGCGAACTCGTCGGCGCGAGCTTCCATCGCGTCGGCAATGCGGTAGAGCGCAAGTTGGCGCTCGGAGGGCGTGGTCTCGCCCCAAGTCTCAAAGGCTGTCGCCGCGGCTGAATAGGCGGCGTCGACATCCGCACTCGACGAAACCGGCGAGTGCGCGTAGCTGTCTTCAGTAGCGGGGTCGATCACATCGAAACCGCTTTCCGTACGCGCTGCGACGTACTCGCCATTAATAAAGTTCTGGATGTCAGGAGCGCTCATGCCTCCAAGATAGCGACCATGACGCCACTAATCCACCCCGGCACTAACGATTTCCGCCGCAAAAAGGCATTTTTGATACGGAATCGCTTGCCAGCCATGCTCTGAACTGACAAAATCGATACATGAGCACTTCTTCGCGTGGATCCGCCAACAAGCCTGTGCACCTTGACGACGTCTCCAAGTCAATCATCGAACAGCTGCAGAACGACGGCCGTCGTTCCTATGCGGAGATCGGCAAGGCTGTTGGCTTGAGCGAAGCCGCTGTACGCCAGCGCGTGCAGAAGCTCACCGAATCTGGCGTCATGCAGATCGTGGCCGTCACCGACCCGATGCAGCTGGGCTTTTTTCGCCAAGCAATGATCGGCATCCAGATCTCGGGAGACACCACTTCGGTGGCCGAAAAGATCGGCAAGCTCCCCTCAGTCGACTATGTCGTTCTTACCGCCGGCAGCTTCGACCTCCTCGTTGAAGTCGTGTGCGAGAACGATGACGACCTCATCGAGCTTCTCAACCGCGACATCCGCGGTATCGAAGGCGTGCGATCGACGGAAACTTTTGTCTATCTGCGCCTCCACAAGCAGTTCTACAACTGGGGAACACGCTAAGCACTCCCCGCCTCACCAACGTCACCACGCACCAGTTCCCCAACGCACTAAAGAAAGTGTTTGAGATGTCAGAGTTCAACGAAGCCGATCTTCAGCAAAAAGCGAAAGATCACCTGTGGATGCACTTCTCCCGCCAGTCGGTGATGGAAGACGGTCACGGCGTGCCGATCATCGTTCGCGGCGAGGGTCACCACATTTATGACTCCAAGGGCAACAAGTACTTCGACGGCCTCAGCGGACTTTTCGTGGTCAACGCCGGTCACGGCCGCAAGCGCCTGGCCGAGGTCGCTGCGAAGCAGGCTGAAGAACTCGCGTTCTTCCCGCTCTGGTCGTACGCGCATCCCAAGGCCATCGAGCTGGCTGACCGGCTAGCGGGCTACGCCCCGGGCGACCTCAACCGCGTCTTCTTCTCCACGGGTGGCGGCGAAGCGGTCGAGACCGCCTTCAAGCTGGCCAAGCAGTACTGGAAGCTTCAGGGCCGCCACACGAAGCACAAGGTCATTTCGCGTGCCGTCGCTTACCACGGAACCCCGCAGGGAGCGCTTGCCATCACCGGCATCCCCGGCATGAAGGAGATGTTTGAGCCTCTCGTTCCTGGCGGCTTCCGCGTGCCGAACACCAACTACTACCGCGCAGAAGAGATGGGCTTCCACGGCACCGAAGAGGAATTTGGGCTGTGGGCTGCTAACCGCATCGAGGAAATGATCCTCTTCGAAGGCCCCGAAACTGTAGCTGCGGTCTTCTTGGAGCCCGTGCAGAACTCGGGTGGCTGCTTCCCGCCTCCCGCTGGCTACTTCCAGCGTGTTCGCGAGATCTGCGACGAGTACGACGTACTGCTTGTCAGCGACGAAGTAATTTGCGCCTTCGGTCGTCTCGGTCACATGTTCGCGTGTGACGCGTACGACTACATCCCCGACATGATCACGTGCGCCAAGGGAATGACCAGCGGCTACTCACCGATCGGCGCCACGATCGTGTCTGACCGCGTCTATGAGCCCTTCAAGCACGGCGCTACGACCTTCTACCACGGCTACACCTTCGGCGGACATCCTGTTTCCGCTGCGGTTGCCCTAGAAAACCTCGACATCTTCGAGGAAGAGAAGATCAACGAGCACGTTCGTGAAAACTCGCCCAAGTTCCGCGCTGCGCTTGAGCGCTTGCTCGACTTGCCGATCGTGGGCGATGTGCGCGGAGATGGTTACTTCTTCGGCATCGAACTGGTCAAAGACAAGGCAACGAAGGAGACCTTCAACGACGACGAATCCGAGCACCTGCTCCGTGGCTTCCTCTCGAAGGCGCTCTACGACGCTGGCCTCTACTGCCGCGCCGATGACCGTGGAGATCCTGTGATTCAGCTGGCACCGCCGTTGACGATCGGACCCGCCGAGTTTGACGAGATAGAATCAATGCTGCGTTCGGTTTTGACCGAAGCATGGAGCCGTCTCTAGAACCCACCGCGTTCGCCCTCCCTCTTACCCCACGGCTCGGATAGAGTTCCTTCCGTGAGCACTGAGGAAAATTCGCTAACACTGCGTCCGCGCGATGACCGCGCTCGGATCACTGTGGCGCGCGCAATCGCGATTGTGCTCGCGATCCTTTTGAACGTAACGGTGATCGCTGCTGGGGTGTGGGCTCTCACAAACCAGCAGCGCATCTCCGATCAGTTCACGGTGTGGCAGTTCGAGCCGTCCTCCACGGTTCGTGCCTACGTCACCTCGGCAGCGATGTCAGAGGAGGGCGAGTTCCTCTTCTACGCGAGCCAGCCCGTCGTCCAGGAAAACCCGGAGTTCAACAGCACGTGCTCGAACGTTGAAGAGAACTTTGGCGTGCTGGGGTGCTACTTCCCCAGCAGCAAAGCGATCTACCTCTTTGATGTGACGGATGAGCGGCTCGCCGGCATCGAAGAGGTCGTCGCCGCCCACGAGATGCTCCACGCTGCGTGGGATCGACTCTCGGATGACGAGCGCGCCCGACTAACGCCATTGCTCGAAGCTGAAGCCGACCGTATGAAGGATGATCCGGAGTTCGCAACAACACTGGAGTTCTACGCTAAGACTGAACCCGGCGAGCGTTCGAACGAGCTCCACTCGATCATCGGTACGGAATTCGCCGATCTGAGCCCGGAGCTTGAAGAACACTACGCCACCTACTTCACGGATCGCGCGACAGTTGTGGCGCTGCACGAGAAGTCGAATGCCGTCTTTACTGAACAGCTGGATGCCAGCAAGAAGCTCGTTGAGCAGCTGGATGCTCTGCGCGGCACGATCGACGACGACTACGCGACCTACAACTCCGGCTATGACAGCTTGAACGCCGACATTGACAACTTCAATGCGCGCGCTGATCGGGGCGACTTCGCCACGCTCGATCAGTTCAATCGTGAACGAAACCAGCTCATCAATCGCCAAGATGAACTGAATGCGCTCTACGACACGATTGAAGCCAACGTCGCCACCTACGACGGGCTTGTCGTTCAGCTCGAAGATCTCAACGCCACGATCAGCGAACTCAACCAGAGCATCAATATCGAACCGCGCAACCAAGACGGCATCTAACACCGCTCCTCCACAGCACGCGTTTTCGCAGCGAATTGCAATGTCCGAAAATGGCCAGCCGCCTTCTCGCTAGGCGGCGTACGCTCGAAGCATGAACACGCTCACTCCCCTGCAGACCGAGGTCGCTTACCTTCGCCGGCTGTCTTCGCCGATAGGCCGTATCGAGCTCACAAGCGACGGCGCTAGCGTCACCGGTCTCGCCATCGAGAACGACGGCGTTCTCCCCCACGACGAAAAGCCGGAGCGTTCTTGCGAGGTTCTCGACACCGCCGCCGTTCAACTCGCCGAGTACTTTGCCGGAGACCGCCGCTCCTTCGACCTGCCGCTCTCTGCGGCCGGCACGGAATTCCAGAAATCCGTGTGGCTACAGCTCAACCAGCTTCCGTACGGCGCCGCAGCTTCTTACGCGGACATCGGCCGCGCTACAGGCCGCCCCACGGCCGGTCGCGCCGTTGGCGGTGCTGTCGGTGCCAATCCGATTCCGATTATCGTTCCTTGTCACCGTGTGCTCGCGTCCAACCAAAGGATCACCGGCTACAGCGGTGGCGACGGCATTCCCACCAAAGTCTGGCTTCTCAAGCACGAGGGGATCAGCCACAAGTGAGCGATCGCGAATCCCTCCTTGTCGGGCCAGACGGCCGGGCTCGATGCAGTTGGGTCGGAGACGACGAACAGTACCGCCAGTATCACGACACCGAATGGGGCAACCCTCTCCGCGGCGACCACAAACTCTTCGAGAAGATCATGCTCGAAGCGTTTCAAGCGGGCCTTTCCTGGATCACGATTTTGCGTCGCCGAGAGGGCATCCGCGAAGCCTTCGATCACTTCGACGCCGCCACGATCGCAGGCTACGGCGACGACGACATCGCTCGGTTGCTGAACGACCCCCGCATCATCCGCAATCGGCTCAAGGTATCTGCGGCGATCACCAACGCTCAAGCAACTCTCGAGCTCACGCGGAACGATCCCGGCGCGCTAGACACGCTGCTGTGGAGTTTCGCACCGCCACCACGAACAACTCGTCTCGCAGCGTTCAGCGACGTTCCTGCGACCACCGAGGAGTCGACGGCCATGAGCAAGGCGCTCAAAGCGCGAGGGTTCCGCTTTGTGGGCCCGACAACGATGTACGCGCTCATGCAATCCGCGGGCATGGTCGACGACCACCTCGAAGGCTGCTGGCGAGCCGTCTAACGTTTCGCCACGGTCGCAGCTGTGTGCTTGTTCGGTCGCGCGGGCCAGCAGCCGCGGTCTGTGGGTCGGCAAGCCCCGACTCAGCGGCGTTGCCGCTCACAGGCCAGCAGCACGGGCCTGCAGCACGGGCTCGGTGGCGTTGCTAGGCGTTCTCGACGACCAGGTCGAGTTCGCCCGGCGCTCCGTTTTCCAGCTGGAAGCCGGCACCGTTTGCCCACTCGAGAAGCGAGTCGACCGTTGAATGGCGAATCCCCGCCCGCACGAGAGCACGAGTGAAGAGTCCTTTGGACTTCTTGTTGAAGTGACTCAACGCCACACGCTTGCCATCTGCACCCGCCGTCACCACTCGCAGGTAGGCGCTGTTCTCTCCTGCCGCGCCCAACTGTGCGTACGCTTCGGAGCGGAGGTCTAGCTGGAGCCCTCCGAGACCCGCAAGAGCGTCGGATGCCGGAGCACGCCAATGCTT
Organism: Salinibacterium sp. VpJ6; assembly: GCF_059767345.1. NCBI lineage: Bacteria > Bacillati > Actinomycetota > Actinomycetes > Micrococcales > Microbacteriaceae > Salinibacterium > Salinibacterium sp. VpJ6. The sequence goes on along the minus strand of NZ_JBSOQL010000003.1, from coordinate 79,943 downwards.
CTTCAATGGCAGCCCGGGGACTTTGGAGTTATGAGAGAGACGGTACGCGGGAATGGGATCGCCGGCGCCGATCGGGCCGAACAGAGCAGAATGCACGACCACAGTCGCGTGGGCGAACGAGCGCTCATCAGTGGTCATGGTTGCGGCATCCAAACCGTCGAATAGCACGCCGGTATAGCGTTCGAGGGCTGGCATTACCGGCGCCGTGGCCAGCGTGCGGTTGCGCTCCACTTCGAAAAGCTGTTTCGCGCTGATGCCGAGGGCGCGCTGAGCGGCTTCGGTGTCCCCGGCCAGCTCTGAAACCGCAGATACTACGGCTTGCCGTGGCTGAGTGAGCTCGGGAAACGAGAGGCGATCCCAGTCGAGCACGGCACTCTGATCTCCCCCGTCACGCTTAGTTTCGGAGGGAGGAAGGAGAACGATCACGCGTCAAGGAACGCGGATGCCCGTTCGACGTTGACGCCGATGGGTCCGGCAGAGTCGAGGGTGATACGGGCTACTGCGCCGCTCACTCCGCTCCACGGGGAATACTCTTCAACGCTTTGCTCGACAGCATCGCGGTCTGGCGCACCCGCAAGCTCACGCTTAGCAGCGCGCTCTACGAGGCGTTCTTTGTGAAGTTCTTCGTCAGAACAGACAACTTCAATGAAGCGGATGCCCGAGCCGGTGCGCTCGGCTAGGTTGACCCACTGCTCGCGCGCTGGATCCACGGCGTTGACAGCATCGATGATGATGTCGTTGTCGTTCATCAGCACGGATTCGGCGAGAGTCTCTGCCACCAGATAGGCAGCGAGTCCTGTCGGTTGTCCGGCACTGATGCCGGCCTTCAGAATCGCTGTCTCTATCTGGTCGACAGACAACACGGTGGTCTTGCGCCGGGCACCCACGACCTCTGCGAGAGTCGATTTTCCTGCACCCGGCAACCCGGCCATCGCTATAAGCATGATTGAAAACTAAACCAGTTCTGCGGTGCTCGCCACCACGGTGACGGTGTTGTTCTCAACCGAGAGGAAGCCGTTGTCCGCAATTGCGGTCACCGTCTGGCCGTCTGCGGTTGAAACACGGACCTCACCTTTGGCCAGAATCGCCAGAAGCGGTTCGTGACCCGGGAGAATTCCGATTTCACCTTCGGTGGTACGAGCGATGAGCTGGGTTGCCTCCCCCGACCAGAGTTCCTGGTCGGCGGAGACAACGCTCACTGCGAGAACTGCCATTGTTAGGAGTTCTCTTTCTGGATCTTGGCCCACTGCTCTTCGACGTCGTTGATTCCACCGACGTTGAAGAACGCCTGCTCAGCAACGTGGTCGAATTCGCCCTTGACGATCGCGTCGAACGACTCGATGGTGTCCTTGAGCGGAACAGTCGATCCCTCAACACCGGTGAACTTCTTCGCCATGTAGGTGTTCTGCGAGAGGAACTGCTGGATACGACGTGCACGCGATACCGTGATCTTGTCTTCTTCAGAGAGCTCGTCAACACCGAGGATCGCGATGATCTCCTGGAGTTCCTTGTTCTTCTGCAGAATCTGCTTCACGTCAGTAGCAACGCGGTAGTGGTCGGCACCTAGGTAACGGGGGTCGAGGATACGACTCGTCGAGGTGAGCGGGTCAACGGCCGGGTACAGACCCTTCGATGCGATTTCACGGCTGAGCTCAGTCGTGGCGTCGAGGTGGGCGAAGGTCGTTGCCGGCGCGGGGTCGGTGTAGTCATCGGCAGGAACGTAAATTGCCTGCAGCGACGTAATCGAGTGTCCACGGGTCGAGGTGATGCGCTCCTGAAGGATACCCATCTCGTCGGCGAGGTTCGGCTGGTAACCCACGGCGGAAGGCATACGGCCTAGAAGGGTCGAAACCTCGGAACCGGCCTGCGTAAAGCGGAAGATGTTGTCGATGAAGAGCAACACGTCTTGCTTCTGCACGTCGCGGAAGTACTCAGCCATGGTCAGCGCCGAGAGGGCGACGCGAAGACGCGTTCCTGGCGGCTCATCCATCTGGCCGAAGACTAGGGCCGTCTTATCGAAGACACCTGCCTCGTCCATTTCAGCGATGAGGTCGTTACCTTCACGGGTACGCTCACCAACACCGGCGAATACGGAAACTCCACCGTGGTCCTGAGCTACACGCTGGATCATTTCTTGGATCAAAACGGTCTTACCGACACCGGCACCACCGAACAGTCCGATCTTTCCACCCTGTACATACGGGGTGAGAAGGTCGATGACCTTGATACCGGTTTCGAAGAGCTCGGTCTTCGACTCGAGCTGGTCGAATGCCGGGGGCTTGCGGTGGATAGGCCAGCGCTCGGTGATCTCGATCGTTTCGCCGTTGACCTTGCCATCGGCATCCGCGTTCAGGATTTCTCCGGTAACGCTGAAGACCTTGCCCTTGGTGATGTCACCAACGGGAACAGTGATCTGCTCGCCCGTGTCGCGGACTTCCTGGCCGCGGACAAGTCCGTCAGTCGGCTTGAGTGCGATGGCACGAACAACGTCGTCTCCGAGGTGCTGAGCAACCTCGAGTGTGATCTCGGTGGTCTCGCCACCGATCGAAACGTTGGTCTTGAGAGCGTTGTAGATACCGGGGATCGAATCGTGCGGGAACTCGACGTCCACAACGGGACCGGTTACACGTGCGATGCGTCCAACGCCGGCGACAACAGCAGCGGCAGCTGCCTTCTTCGCAGGCGCCTTCTTTGCTGGCGTCTTTTTGGCTGGGGCCTTCTTGGCCGGGGCTTTTTCAGTCATGGCTTCCCTATCTATGGTTCTTACTTAGCCGAGCTCAGGGCGTCCGCGCCGCCCACGATCTCGGAAATCTGCTGGGTGATCTCAGACTGGCGCGCGTTGTTTGCGAGGCGCGTGTAGTCGTTGATGAGCTTGTCTGCGTTGTCGCTTGCAGACTTCATTGCCTTCTGCGTTGCGGCGTGCTTTGCAGCAGCAGACTGAAGCATGGCGTTGAAGATACGGCTCTCGATGTAGACCGGCAGCAAGGCGTCAAGCACCTTGTCGACCTCAGGTTCGAACTCGTAAAGAGGGAGAACATCCTTCTCATCCGGAGCTTCTACACCTTCGACGATCTCCAGTGGGAGCAGACGCACAACCTCAGGAACCTGCAGAAGCATGCTGACCAGACGGTTGTAAACGATGTGAATCTCGTCTACGCCGCCCTCGCTGGCAGGCTGCAGGAACTTGCTGACAACCGCGTCACCGATCTCCTTAGCAATTTCGAACTCGGGGGAATCAGTTCCACCGGTCCAAATCTGCTCGGCATCACGCTTGCGGAAGGCGAAGTACCCGGCAGCCTTGCGGCCGACGAGGTAGTAAACAACTTCTTTACCTTCACCCTCGAGGCGAGCAGCAAGTTCACCAGCTTCGCGAAGAACGTTCGAGTTGAACGCTCCTGCGAGGCCGCGGTCGCTCGAGAAGATGACGACCGCAGCGCGCTCGACTTTCTCTGGCTCCGTTGTGAGCACGTGATCGACGTTCGAGAAAGTCGCCACCGCCGAAACGGCACGCGTTACCGCGCGTGAGTACGGGCCCGATGCAGCAACCCGCTGTTTCGCCTTTTGAATGCGCGACGCGGAGATCAGCTCCATCGCGCGTGTGATCTTCTTGGTCGTCTTGGCAGAACTAATTTTCTGCCGGTAGACCCGAAGTTGCGCTCCCATGGCTTTCTAACTTTCTATGTCGTGTTGGTCGATGATCACTGGTGCGAAGCTCAGCGCTTCTGCTTGACGATCTGCTCTTGAGCGATGTCTTCTTCAGCGATCTCGTCGAACTCCTCGGTGCCGACGGAGTTGAGCGACTTGCCCTCACCCGTCTGGAAGCCCAGCTTGAAGGCTTCGACTCCGGCATCCATGTCAGCGATCAGCTGGTCATCGAGTGCGTTCTTCTCGCGGAGGGTGTCGAGCACCTTCGTGTTGCGTGCGAGGTAGTCGTGGAGTTCACTTTCGAAACGAAGTACGTCTTCGACGGGAACTTCATCGAGCTTGCCGTTGGTGCCAGCCCAGATCGAAACGACCTGGTTCTCGACGGGGAACGGCGAGTACTGCGGCTGGCGCAGCAGCTCGGTGAGGCGTGCGCCTCGAGCAAGCTGGCGACGGCTCGTTGCGTCGAGGTCGGATGCGAACATCGCGAATGCCTCGAGCGAACGGTACTGAGCCAATTCCAGCTTCAGGGTTCCTGAAACCTTCTTGATCGACTTGACCTGAGCGTCACCACCGACTCGCGAGACCGAGATTCCCACGTCAACAGCGGGGCGCTGGTTGGCGTTGAAGAGGTCGGACTGCAAGAAGATCTGGCCGTCGGTGATCGAGATCACGTTGGTCGGAATGTAGGCAGCAACGTCGTTTGCCTTGGTCTCGATGATCGGAAGACCGGTCATCGAACCGGCACCCAGTTCGTCGGAGAGCTTGGCGCAACGCTCGAGCAGACGGGAGTGCAGGTAGAACACGTCACCGGGGTATGCCTCGCGCCCTGGCGGACGGCGCAGGAGCAGCGATACGGCACGGTAGGCCTCAGCCTGCTTGGAGAGGTCATCGAAGATGATCAGTACGTGCTTGCCGCCGTACATCCAGTGCTGGCCGATGGCCGAACCGGTGTAGGGAGCAAGGTACTTGAAACCTGCGGGGTCGGATGCGGGAGCAGCCACGATGGTGGTGTACTCCATGGCGCCGGCGTCTTCGAGCGCGCCCTTGACGGCAGCGATCGTGGAACCCTTTTGACCGATAGCAACGTAGATGCAGCGAACCTGCTTGTTCTCGTCGCCCGACTCCCAGTTGTCCTTCTGGTTGATGATGGTGTCGATCGCGATGGCGGTCTTACCCGTCTGGCGGTCACCAATGATCAGCTGGCGCTGGCCACGGCCGATCGGGATCATGGCGTCGATTGCCTTGATTCCGGTCTGCATGGGCTCGTGCACGCTCTTACGGGCCATAACGCCAGGAGCCTGGAGCTCAAGGGCGCGGCGGCCTTCTGCCTTGATGTCGCCGAGACCATCGATGGGGTTACCCAGCGGGTCGACTACACGGCCGAGGAATGCGTCACCGACGGGCGAGGAAAGAACTTCGCCAGTGCGAGTAACTTCCATACCTTCAACGATGCCGGTGAACTCACCGAGAACAACAACACCGATCTCGTCTTCGTCGAGGTTCTGAGCGAGGCCCAGAGTTCCATCAGCGAAGCGGATGAGCTCGTTGGCCATAACGCCGGGGAGCCCCTCGACGTGGGCGATGCCGTCGGACGCGTCGATGACCGTTCCGGTTTCGGTGGTCGCGGCCTTGCCGGGCTCGTAAGCCTTGACGAAGTCCTTGAGCGCGTCGCGGATCTCGTCCGGACTAATGCTGAGTTCTGCCATTGTGTTTTCCTATTCCGTGGAAAGTTCTGCTAACTCGCTAGCCTGCGAGTTGGATCCTGAGGTCGTTGAGCTTGGTGGAAACGCTGCCGTCGATAACTTCGTCACCGATCTGCACGCGAACCCCACCGATAATCGAGGGGTCGAGACGAACGTTGAGCTTGAGCTCGCGTCCGTAGTTGCTGGCAAGTCCTGCGCGCAGGCGCTCAAGCTGTGCTGCCTTGAGCGGTGCGGCGGTCGTAATGGTTGCGACGGCCTTGCCTGCCTGGTCCGCAACGATGTCAGCGGCCGTGGAAACGAGTTCCCCGATGCGACGCCCGCGGGGCTGCTGAACGAGGTGATCAACGATCAGCGCCGTCTGCTCCGATGCCTTGCCCTTGAGCAAGGAACCAACGAGCTTCGACTTCGCAGCAGCCGAACCGAGCTTGCTGCCAACAGCAAGTTCGAGCTGTGCGTCTGACGCGACGGTGGTACCGAAAGCGAAGAGTTCGTCTTCGATCGCGAGCTTTGCCGGAGCCGACTTAGCGATCGCACGAATGCCGACCTCTTCGATTCCTGCGAGCAAGTCGTCAGCGCTCGACCAGCGAGCGCTCACGATGGCTGAAAGTACGGTGCGCGTTGAGGCGCTCAGCGACGAGAAAACCGAGCCGACTGTTGCGGCCTTGTCTTTCGCGTCGACGGCAGGGTCAGCCAAAACAGCACGAAGCTGAGCGGAGTCGCCCACTACGCGTCCTGCTTTGAACAGCTCTGCGCCCGTGGCCAGAGAGTTCTTGGCAGTGACGGATGCGAGTGCATCCTTCGCTGCAACAAGCGCTTCTCTCGTAGCTGATCCCATTACTTCTTCGCCTTTGCCTTCTCTGATGCCTCGAGGTCAGCCAAGAACTGGTCGACGAGTGCCGACGACTTCTTGTCATCCGTCAGGCTCTGCCCGATAACGCCCGATGCGAGGTCGATGGCCATTGAGCCAACCTCGCTGCGGAGCGAGACGAGTGCCGCCTGGCGTTCTGCTTCGATCGTTGCTTGAGCGTTCGCAGTGATGCGAGCGGCTTCGACCGTCGCCTGCTCCTTGAGCTCGTTGACGATGGCGGTTCCCTCAAGACGAGCCTGTTCGCGGATCTTCGCGGCTTCGGCACGACCTTCAGCGAGCTGCGTCTTGTACTGCTCGAGAGCAGTAGCCGCTTCAGCCTGAGCGATCTCGGCCTTCTTGATGCCACCTTCGATGGCCTCAGCGCGAGCATCAAGCGTCTTCGTCAGTGCTGGAAGGAACTTCTTCCAGAAGAAGAACAAGATGATAGCGAAGCAAACCGCTGACCAAATGATGTCGTAATCTGCGGGAAGGAGCGGGTTAATAACATCGCCCTCTTCAGCAGCAGCCAGTAGTGCGCTATGCATCCCAGCCTCCTCAGTTAGTTAGTGGTTACGGGAACGGGATGAATGCTACGGCGATCGCGATGAATGCGAGCGCTTCGGTGAATGCAATACCGAGGAACATGAGGCCCGTGAGGCGACCCTGAAGTTCGGGCTGGCGTGCAACCGACTCAACGGTTTTTCCTACGACGATGCCTACACCGATGGCGGGTCCGATGGTTGCAACACCGAATGCGAGGGGTGCAATGTTTCCAGTCAGCTCTGCGACGTTCATTTGTGTTTCCTTCCGTGGTTTTCTAATCCAGGCGAGTGCCGGGATCGGTCTAGTGCTCTTCGACCAGCGCGAGCTGGATGTATACGGCGGTCAGGAATGTGAAGACATAAGCCTGAAGTACCGCAACAAGTAGTTCGAAGATTGTGAAGATGAAGCCAAAGGCGAGGGTGCCAACGCTGAACAGACCGAAGAGGCCGCCAGCAGTGAACAGGAAGAAGTGCGTTGCCGAGAAGCAGAGCACGAGCAGCATGTGGCCCGCGATCATGTTCATGAGAAGACGCAGGGCGAGAGTTACCGGGCGAAGGATGAACGTGGAGACGAACTCGATCGGAGTAACGATGAAGTACAGCGGCCACGGCACACCGGCGGGGAAGAGCGAAGCCTTGAAGAAGTTGAAGCCCTGCTTCTTGATTCCCGCGTAAATGAACACGACATAAGCGACTAGCGCCAAGACGAGCGGGACACCGATTACGGAGGTACCTGCGATGTTCAATCCCGGCACGATGCCGGTTATATTCATCGCCAGCACCATGAAGAACATGGTGGCGAGGAGCGGCATGAAGCGCTTGCCGTCTTCCTTACCCAATGCGCCTTCAGCGATGTTCGAGCGAACGAATCCGACCGCCATCTCCAGCAGGCTCTGGCCGCGGCCAGGGATCATGCTCATACGTCGCGTGCCCAACCAGAACAGCAGGACCAAAACAGCGACGGCGATGAAGCGCACCATCATGATGCGGTTGATCTCAAAGGGCGTTCCTTCGAAAAGGAATCCGGGCGGGACAAACTCGATTAGCGAGGGGCCATGAAAGCCCCCGTCGCCTGATCCGTCATCGGTGGCAAAGGGCGCAATGAGCGCGAGAGCGTTATATAACAGCGCTGTCTCCAGAATCGGGGCGTGTAACTACGCGGCGATGAAAGATGGGGGTTTGTAGCAGGATCAACTGTATCAAGAGAATTACGCTCACGACGAATCTGAAAGCGAATCCGCGAGATTAGTTTGACGTCGAGGTATCTTCACCTGGCAACTGCACTCCAGGCACGTAACTTTCGCGGGCTCGCACGAACGCAAGCACGTCAACAACGAGGCTTCCCAACACTGCAGCGAGCATCGCGAAGAAGAATACGACGGGCTCGAGGAACGGCTGGTTACGCAGGATCACGAGGATCGCAATGAAGACAACGAACTTCATGAGCCACGCGCCGAGAACAACGGCAAAGAAGATCGTGCTTGAGGAGTCTCCGCCGCTCGCGCGCGAAGCGATGACGATGCTGCCGGCCGTGAGGCCCATGAAGAGTGCGGTGAGACCGGCACCGATGAGGGCGCTAATCATTCCCGAGGTTCCCGCTACGAGATAGCCAATGATGGAACCGACGACCGCGATGCTGACGGTCAGGATCGCTCCGTAAGCGATCGCGCGGCCGAGGATTGCTGAGGACTTCATTCGGTGGGTTCCTTTGTGTGGAGAGAATCGGGGGTGTTGGAGGCGGCATCCAGACCGTCGAAGCGTGCGTCTTCGATGGACTCTTGCTCTGCTGCGAGTCGTTGAGCGGCAACTTCGCGGGACTTACGACGGCTCAAAGGCGCGAGGGTAATTGCTGCGCACACGGCTAGGCCGGCGACGAACATCAGCGCCGCCCAGCGCCACGGCACGAACGTGAAGGCGAGAACGCCTACGGACGCGACGAAGGTCCAGCTGTAGAGGATCAGCACGGCGTGCAAGTGCGAATGTCCCATATCGAGCAGGCGGTGATGCAAGTGCTTACGGTCTGCGGTGAACGGCGACTTGCCCGCACGGAGACGGCGGATGATCGCCAACCCGAAGTCAAGCAGCGGGATGATGAGCACTGCGATCGGCAACAGGATGGGAATGAAGGCCGGGAGGAAATCGAGCGTGAACTTGTCGGGCTGGGCGAGGTAGCCGGCATCCACTTGACCGGTGACCGAAATGGCAGACGCGGCCATGAGGAGGCCAACCAACAGTGCTCCGGCATCCCCCATGAACATCTTGGCCGGATGGAAGTTGAGCGGCAGGAAGCCGACGCAGGCTCCAATAAGGATTGCGGTCGTCAGCGAGGCGAGGTTGAAGTACTCGGTCTGCGCTTGCCCCTGCAACAAGTAGGCGTAGATGAAGAAGACACCATTGGCGATGACCGCGACGCCCGCGACCAAGCCATCGAGGCCGTCGATGAAGTTAACCGCGTTCATTACGAGGACGACAGCGAAGACCGTGAGAATCAACGAGACGTACGGCGAGACAATCGTCTGGCCGCCAATGGGAAGGGTAGAGAGCTGAACGCCCTGCCACGCCAAGACACCCGCTGCGATGATCTGCCCAGCCAACTTCGTGAGCCAATCAAGATCCCAGATATCGTCGGCGACACCGATGATCACAATGATCAGGGCAGCGCCGAGAAGACCAAAGACCTTGCCCGGCTCATTGAAGATGAGCGAGAAGTTGCTGAAACTGGAGGCCACGGCGAACGCCGCAACCACGCCGAAGAACATGGCAACGCCGCCCAGGCGCGGAGTGGGCCGCGAATGCACGTCGCGTTGACGCACCTGCGGATAAAGCTTGTACTTGAGCGCCACCTTGAGCACCACCAGCGATAGCGCGTAGGTGACCATCGCGGCGATGCCCGCGATGAGGAAGTAGAATATTATTCGCACAGATCGGCCCCGATCAGATCGCGAATAGCGTCGGCCGAAATGACGCCTTCGCGCACGATGCGCAGCTTGCCACCCTCAACGAGCAGACCCGTGGCATCCACGATGGTCGACGCGAGCTCGCCGCCCTCACCGTCGCTCAGGTACACCGAAACGGAGTCCCCCAGCATCTCGTGAGCTGCCTCAGCCGTGCGAGCGGCAGGCAGACCGGTGCTGTTAGCGCTCGAGACCGCGAGCGGTCCCGTCTCTGACAGGAGTTCGAGGGCAATACGGTTCGACGGCATCCGCAAAGCAACCGTGCCCTGGGTCTCCCCCAGGTCCCAGCTCAGCGAGGGCTGGGCGGGAAGAATGATGGTGAGGCCACCGGGCCAGAACTCGGCCACGAGCGTGCGCACTTCGTCGGGCACCGTCGCCGCGAGAGCATCAAGCGTGGGGATGCCGGGGATGAGCACCGGAGGAGGCGACTGCCGAGTGCGCCCCTTGGCATCAATAAGTTTCTGCACCGCATCTGGCTGAAAAGCGTCTGCCGCAACGCCGTAAACGGTATCGGTGGGAATGACGACGAGGTCGCCACGGCCAATCGCCACACGCGCCATTCTCATACCGGTGAGGAGTTGGGCTTCGTCGGCGCACTCGTAAAGGTCATCCATGTCCCCAACATGGTACCGGGAGAAACAGTGAAAGACTGATCACGACTAACAGATAGCGATGGCAAACAATGACGCTGCTTTTCATCTTTGACATGGATGACGTGCTCTACGACTACGACTGGCGTGCGCGGATGGCCGCAATGAGCGAGCTCACGGGCCTCAGCTTTCTCGAACTGCGCCGCCGCTGGTGGCACGACGACGGCGAATTTGGCGCCGAAGCCGGCCTCTACGCCACCGGCGAGGAATACCTTGCCGCCTTCGAAGAAGCCATCGGCCAGCGCGTGGATCTCACCAGCTGGCTAGAGATTCGAGCGGCAGCGATGACGCCGTGGCCCGATTCGCTCGCGGCCGCCCGCCGCGCCGCAGAACTCGGCCAAGCGACCCTGTTGACCAACAACGGAGCACTCCTCGGTGACCACCTCGCCACCGTCGCCCCCGAACTTGTCGAGATCTTCGGCGATCACCTGCGGACCTCAAGCCACTACCGCGCCCGTAAGCCCAATCCGGTCGTGTTTGAACGAGCGCTCGAGGCGTACGGCGTCGCACCCGAGAACGCGTTCTTTGCCGATGACATGCCCGAAAATGTTGCCGCAGCCCAGAGCCTCGGCATTACCGGGCACGAGTTTCGCACGTGCGCCGGCATGCATGCCGCGATCGAAGATTTTGCAGCCGCTCGCACCTAGCAACTTGCACGTCGCACGTTGCACGTCGCAAGTTGCGCCTTGCACGTTTTGCGGACGGATCGAACGCCGGCTTAGAGCAGAGCCGTGGTCACGCGGTCGCGACCGAGAAGGTCTTTGTGGTGAGCTACGGCTCTCCAACCGTCCGCCGTGAGCAGCGCGGCAAGGGCCGGAGCTTGTTCTTCGCCGTGCTCGAGTACGAGAGTGCCACCGTCGTGGAGCAAACGGCGCGCGGTCGTCGACACGCGGCGTACGACATCCATGCCGTCTTCTCCCCCGTAGAGCGCCAGAGCGGGGTCATGAAGCTGAACTTCGATGTCGCGCGGGATCGCAGCGGCCGGGATATACGGCGGATTGGAAATCACGACGTCAACGGTGCCGTTGAGTTCGGGAAAAGCATCGCCCAGGTCAGCGTTGATCAGTGTTGCGTTCGGCTCGCCATAGCGGCGAAAGTTCTCACTCGTGTAAGGCATTGCGTCGGGCGAGAGCTCGACCGCAAAGATGCGAGCGCGCGTGACCTCGGTGGCCATGGCCAGAGCGATAGCGCCACTACCCGTGCCCAGGTCAACACCAATAGGTTCGGGAGTCGCGCTGGCGTTGAGGGCGTCGATCGCGAACTGCACGACCGTTTCGGTCTCGGGGCGAGGAACGAAAACGCCCGGGCCCACGCTTAGTTCTAGGTTGCGGAAGGGCGCCATTCCTGTGATGTGCTGCAGGGGCTCGCGGGCAGCACGGCGCGCAAAAAGTTCATGAGCGTGCGCCGCTTTTCCTGCGGGCACGGTGGCACCGGTGACGACGCGAACACGAAGCTCACCACGCCCCAGCTCAAGAACGTGAGCCAGAAGCAGCTCGGCATCAACCTCGGGAGTGGGCACTCCCCCGCCGTTCAACAACTCAGTGCCGCTGGCCAGAAGGTCAGCGACACTGCAGTCGTGTGAAACGGGAGCTACCTCGTTCAGGAGTCGTTTCCTACTTCAGCCAAACGCGCCTCTTCGTCGGCAATAATGCACGACTGGATGACGGGCTCAAGCGCACCATTGATCGCCTGGTCAAGGTTGTAGGCCTTGTATCCCGTGCGGTGATCAGCAATGCGGTTTTCGGGGAAGTTGTACGTGCGAATGCGCTCGGAGCGATCCATCGTGCGGATCTGGCTTTTGCGGTACTCACTCGCTTCGGCATCCGCCTCTTCTTGGTAGCGAGCCAAGATGCGCGCACGAAGCACTCGCATACCGGCTTCGCGGTTCTGCAGTTGCGATTTCTCGTTCTGCATAGCCACGACGATGCCGGTCGGAAGGTGAGTAATACGAACTGCGGAGTCCGTCGTGTTCACCGACTGGCCACCAGGACCCGAGGAGCGATACACGTCGATCTTGAGATCGTTCTGGCTGATCTCGACCTCTTCAGGCTCGTCGACCTCGGGGAACACCAGTACACCAGCAGCGGAGGTGTGGATGCGCCCCTGAGACTCTGTGGCGGGCACGCGCTGAACACGGTGCACTCCACCCTCGTACTTCAAGTGCGCCCAGACGCCCTCAGCAGGATCGCTCGACGATCCCTTGATGGCGAGTTGGACATCCTTAATGCCGCCGAGGTCGCTCGAGGTCTGCTCGATGATCTCCGTTTTCCACTTCTTCGACTCCGCGTAGTGGAGGTACATCCGCAGCAAGTCACCCGCGAAGAGGGCCGATTCGGCTCCACCTTCACCCATCTTGATTTCCATGATCACGTCACGGGAGTCGTTGGGGTCACGCGGAATCAGGATGCGGCGCAGTTTCTCCTGGGCAGCTTCGAGAGTCTCGGTGAGACCGGGGATCTCTTCAGCGAACGACTCATCTTCGTCAGCCATTTCGGTGGCTGCCGCGAGGTCGTCGGTCAGCTGACGCCAGTCGTTGTATGCCGCGACAATGCGCGACAACTCGGCGTAGCGTCGGTTGACCTTCTTAGAGCGGACCGGGTCGGAGTGGAGCTCGGGGTCAGCAAGCTGGCCCTCGAGATCCGCATGCTCGGTCAGCAGCGACTGTACTGACTCGAACATTGTTAGTCCTCTTTTTTGTTGCCGGTAGTGGAGGGAAGCGACTTCTGGATCTGCATGAGGAACTCAACGTTCGACTGCGTGTCCTTCAGCTTATTCAACACGATCTCGAGCGCCGCTTGCTGATCGAGACCAGCGAGTGCACGGCGCAAGTTCCACGTGACCTTGACCTCGTCAGCGCCCAACAGCATTTCTTCACGACGGGTTCCCGATGCGTTGACATCGACCGCGGGGAAGATGCGCTTGTCGGCGAGCTGGCGCGAGAGACGAAGCTCCATGTTGCCAGTGCCCTTGAACTCTTCGAAGATAACCTCATCCATCTTCGAACCGGTCTCAACGAGAGCGGTAGCAATGATGGTGAGCGAGCCACCCTCTTCAACGTTGCGAGCCGCACCGAAGAAACGCTTCGGCGGGTACAGCGCTGCGGAGTCGACGCCACCCGACAGTACGCGACCCGACGCCGGTGCCGTCACGTTGTACGCACGGCCAAGGCGAGTGATCGAGTCGAGCAGAACGACCACGTCGTGACCGAGCTCAACGAGACGCTTGGCGCGCTCGATAGCGAGTTCAGCGACGGTGGTGTGGTCTTCAGCGGGGCGGTCGAAGGTCGAAGCAATAACTTCGCCCTTGACGGTGCGCTGCATGTCGGTGACCTCTTCGGGACGCTCGTCGACGAGAACGACCATGAGGTGAACCTCGGGGTTGTTCTTGGAGATCGCGTTCGCGATGGCCTGCAGAACCTGAGTCTTGCCAGCCTTCGGGGGCGAGACGATCAGGCCGCGCTGGCCCTTACCGATCGGAGCAGCGAGGTCGATGATGCGAGTCGACAGCATGGTCGGCTCGGTCTCGAGACGCAGGCGCTCCTGCGGGTACAGCGGGGTGAGCTTGCCGAATTCAACGCGGTTTGCTGCCTCTTCAACGGGAAGGCCGTTGATCGAGTCGATGCGCACGATGGCGTTGTACTTCTGGCGGCCCTGGTTGTTGTCGCCCTCACGCGGCTGGCGGATAGCGCCGACAACGGCGTCACCCTTGCGGAGGTTGTACTTCTTGACCTGGCCGAGCGAGACGTAAACATCGCTGTTGCCGGGAAGGTAACCGGTGGTGCGCACGAAAGCGTAGTTGTCGAGAACGTCGAGGATGCCGGCAACCGGAATCAGTACGTCATCTTCGGTGATCTCGGGCTCGAAGTCGTCGCCCATGTTTCCACGGCCGCGCTTGCGGTCACGGTAACGGCCGCGTCCACCGCGCTCGGAGTCAGCGTCGCCGCCGCGCGAGTCATCGTTGTTGCGGTTGTTGCGGTTGCCACCGTTGTTGCTGTCGCCGCCGTTGTTTCCGTTGTTGTTGCCTTCGCCGTTGTTGTTCTGGCGACGGTTGTTGTTCTGGCGGCCAGAACCTTCACCGTTTTGGCTGTTGTTGTTGCGGTTGCGGTTACGGTTACGTCCGCGGCCCGAACCCGACTCGTTGTCGGCGTTGTCACCGTCGTTGTCGTTGTCGTTGCTGTTGTTCTTGTCGCTGTTCTTGTCAGCGTTGCCGTTCGTCTCGGCGTTGTCAGAGTTGTTGTCGGCGTTCTTCGCGCCCTTGTCACTCTTGTTGTTCTTGTTGGCGCCCTTGGCAGCCATGCCCTCGGTGTCGGTTGCCTTGGCGTCGCCGGACACTTCACTGGTGTCGCCCGATGCAGCGGTGTCATCGCTTGATCCATCTGCCGTTGCAACGCTGCGGCTGGAGCTGCGACGGCTGCGCTTCGGCGCGGCGTCGGCTGCGGGAGCCTCGGTGGATGCTGCGGCGTCGATCGACGCTGCGGAGCCGGCTGCGGCATCCGACTCGGCGGCGGGCGCTGAGTCAGTCTTCTTCTTGCGGCTAGCCGTCTTGGGCTTCTCTGCTGCGGCATCCGCAGCGGGAGCCTGGGCAGCGGCAGCGTTCTTGTCTACCTGCGGAGCGCCTGCGGGAGCTTCGGAGCCAGCGACAGCGGCGCCATCGGTGCTCGTAACGCGGCGCGAAGCACGCTTACGCACAGGAGCGGCAGCCGCTTCAGTGGCGGGGGCAGAATCTTTGTTGCTGTTGTTCTTCTCGTTGATAGCGTCCACGAGATCTCCTTTGCGAAGTTTGGAAGTACCGGTGATACCGCGTTCGGCTGCCATAGCTTGAAGCTCGGGCAGTCGCAACGCGCTCAGCGCGGTACGGGAATCCACGCTCGATGCGTGGTTGTTGACGTCAGTCACTACTAGGGGTTCCTTTCCCCAACCAAGAATGAATAACTTGGCGGAGAGCTAGTCGCTCACCGATGTCTGCGCGGATGCGCAGGAATCAAAATTCGGGGATACGACGGGTGAAATACGACCGGGAGGCTGCGGCTACGCCGTAGCTTCTACCTGGTGCTCATTCACTGTAGCACCTTTGAAGTCCACGGCTAAGAGTAGACATTCCCACGGCGTCGCGGCGTGCTCCTGCACAAGAGCGACTGCTTCGAGGCGCTTCGCCGGGTCATCAGCAAGCACGAGCACCGAGGGTCCAGCACCGGAAACCACAGCGGCAT
The DNA here is from genome assembly GCF_059767345.1 of Salinibacterium sp. VpJ6. NCBI lineage: Bacteria > Bacillati > Actinomycetota > Actinomycetes > Micrococcales > Microbacteriaceae > Salinibacterium > Salinibacterium sp. VpJ6. The sequence goes on along the minus strand of NZ_JBSOQL010000003.1, from coordinate 64,393 downwards.
GCCCGTGGGAACGCAGCATACGGATCAGTTCTGTGGTCTGCGGCATCGCTGCAGCGCGGTAATCCTGGTGAAGGCGATCCCCCGTGGCTTCGAGCAACACTTCGGGGCTCTGCGTGAGGGCGGCAATCAGGAGTGCTGCTCGCGAGACGTTGTAGACAGCGTCGGCGTAGGGCACAGCATCCGGCTGCAGACTGCGCGCGTGCGCCGTCGAGACCTGAAAATCGGGAACGCAGACGAGCGGTGACACTCCACGGTGCACCATCAACTTTTTCGCTAGCGGCCCCGACTCGGTGCTCCACGCGATGGTGAGACCGCCCAAGAGTGCCGGTGCGACGTTGTCGGGGTGTCCCTCGAGCTCGGTCGCGAGCACGAGGAGAGTTGCAGCATCCGTCTCGACGATGCCGTCGAGCAAACCCTTTGCGGCCATGACGCCCGAGACAATTGCTGCCGCCGACGAACCCAAGCCACCACCGTGCGGGATGACGTTGGTCGCCGACACATGAAGTGCCGGCATCGTCTGCCCAAAGTGCGTGAAGCAGTGCTGGATCGACTGAATGACGAGGTTCGACTCATCGGTCGCGACGATTCCTGCACCAACACCCGAGACGTCGATCTCGACGCCCGAGCCCTCGACCGCGGTAACGATCAGTTCGTCGTAGTGCGAGAGGGCAAGCCCGAGCGTGTCAAAGCCGGGACCGAGGTTGGCAGAGGTCGCCGGCACGCGCACGACGACGCTGCGACCGACCAGCGAGGTCATGCCTTGGCCAGCCCCAGCACGCTTGCAACCTCAGCGGTGTCGACGGGAACAACCTTCGGCGTAATGTCATCGCCGCTGGCCGTCTTGAGAGCCCACTGCGGGTCCTTGAGGCCGTGACCGGTAACCGTGAGCACGACTGTGGAACCGCGAGGAATCTGGCCAGCTTCGGCCCGCTCCAAGAGTCCGGCAACGCTGATCGCGGATGCGGGCTCAACGAAGATGCCGACCTCAGCCGAAAGGATGCGCTGGGCTTCGAGAATCTTGGCGTCGCTGATGGCACCGAAGTAGCCGTCTGACACCTTGTGGGCCTCGGTGGCGAGGTGCCACGATGCCGGGTTTCCGATGCGGATGGCGCTAGCGATCGTGTCGGGGTTCTTGACGATTTCGCCGCGAACGATCGGAGCGCTGCCCTCGGCTTGGAAGCCGAACATGCGCGGAAGCTTCGTGGTGGCGGAGCGCTCGAGCTCTTCGCTGTAGCCACGGAAGTAGGCGGTGTAGTTTCCGGCGTTTCCGACAGGAACGATGTGGAAGTCAGGGGCGTCGCCCAGAACCTCGACAACCTCGAAGGCAGCAGTCTTCTGGCCCTCGATGCGGTCGGGGTTCACCGAGTTGACGAGGTGCACGGGGTAGTTCTCGGCGAGGTCGCGAGCGATGTCGAGGCAGTCGTCGAAGTTTCCCTGAACCTGAATGAGTTCACCGTTGTGAGCGATGGCCTGGCTGAGCTTGCCCATCGCGATCTTGCCCTCGGGAACGAGAACAGCGGCGGTGATACCGGCGTGAGCGGCATAGGCTGCAGCCGACGCAGAGGTGTTACCGGTCGAGGCACAAATAACCGCCTTGGCACCGTGCTCGACAGCCTTGGAAATGGCCATCGTCATGCCGCGGTCTTTGAACGAGCCCGTGGGGTTCATTCCTTCGAACTTGACCCAAACCTTGGCGCCGGTGCGAGCCGACAGAGCGGGCGCGGGAAGCAAGGGAGTTCCACCCTCGCCCAGCGTGATGATGGGGGTCGCGTCAGAAATGTTGAGACGGTCGGCGTACTCGTGAAGCAGGCCGCGCCACTGGCGGTTCCGGATTTCGCTATTCATTATTTACAGCCCCTCAACTCTCAAAACGGACACAACTTCACGCACAACCGAGTTCTCGGTCAGCGCTGCCACCGTGGCGGCAAGCGACTCATCCGTCGCCTCGTGCGTCACAGTAATAAGGGTAGCGCTCGGCACGCCCTCTACTACTGCACCAACGGTCTGGTTGACCGCTTCTACGGAGACGTGGTGATCACTAAATACTGCGGCGATCGTGGCGAGCACACCGGGCTCGTCAACAACCGTCAAGGTGATTTGGTAGCGCGTCATTACGCGGGCGATCGGCAAGATCGGCAAGTTAGCGTGAGTCGACTCGGCAACGCCGGGGCCACCGATGACGTGGCGGCGGGCGGCTGAAACAACGTCGCCCAGAACGGCGGATGCGGTTTCAATTCCGCCAGCGCCAGCACCATAGAACATGAGGCTGCCTGCAGCCTCGGCCTCGACGAATACCGCATTGTTGCCTCCGTGAACGGCAGCGAGCGGGTGAGTCAAAGGAACAAGGGCGGGGTGGACGCGAGCACTAACGCCCTCGGTCGATCCGTCCGTCGCAAGCACGCGCTCACAGATCGCGAGCAATTTGACGACATAGCCAGCCTTGCGCGCGGCAACAACCTGCTCGGCGGTAACGCTTGTGATTCCTTCACGGTGCACGGCATCCAGCGGCACGCGTGTGTGGAACGCGAGGCTCGCCAGCAGCGCAGCCTTCTGCGCAGCGTCGTAGCCCTCGATGTCCGCGGTGGGGTCGGCCTCAGCAAAGCCCAAGCGTGTGGCCTCGGCAAGAGCGGTGTCGAAACTGTCGCCCGTGGCATCCATGCGGTCAAGAATGTAGTTCGTAGTGCCGTTGACGATGCCCAAGATGCGCTCGACGCGGTCACCGGCAAGGCTGTCGCGCAGTGGACGGATGATCGGAATCGCTCCCGCCACGGCTGCCTCGTAGTACAGCTGTGCACCGACTTGAGCGGCTTCTTCGAAGAGCTCGGCGCCGTGGTGGGCCAGCAGAGCCTTGTTAGCGGTGATGACGTCGGCACCGGAGTGCAGCGCTTTCAAAATCCAGGTGCGGGCTGGCTCAAGGCCACCGATCAGTTCAATGACAATATCGGCGCCAACAATGAGCGACTCTGCGTCAGTCGTCAGGAGTTCTTTCGGGATGTCGGTGTCGCGAGGAGCGTCAATGTCACGAACGGCGACGCCCACGACTTCGAGCCCGGCTCCCGCCCGGGCGGCGAGCTCGTCGGCGTGCTCGAGCAGTAGAGCGGTGACTTGTGATCCGACACTTCCTCCACCCAGAACTGCGACGCGAAGGTTGCGGTATTCGATCATTCAGAGTCTCCCGATGGTGTGATTCCCGCGTCGCGGCTGAGCAAGTCGTCTTCGGTTTCGCCCCGCACAATAATGCGAGCCTTACCGTCGCGCACCGCAATAACCGGCGGGCGCGCGAGATAGTTGTAGTTGTTGGACATCGCCCAGCCATAAGCGCCGGTGGCGGGAACGGCCACAATGTCTCCGGGCTCGACGTCTCCGGGCAAGTACTCGGCGCGCACGACGATATCGCCAGCCTCGCAGTGCTTGCCGGCAACACGCACCAGCTCGGGGGCAGCATCCGAAACGCGATTCGCAAGGCGAGCCGAATAGTCCGCCGCGTAGAGGGCTGTGCGCAGGTTGTCGCTCATGCCGCCGTCGACGCTGACGTACTTTCGAACCGCCTCGCCATCGACGAGCACATCCTTGATCGTGCCTGCCGTGTAGAGCGTCGTCGTCGACGGACCGATGATGGAACGGCCCGGCTCGATAGCAATGACCGGAACAGGAATCTCGAGGCGAGCGCACTCGGCCTCGACAATGTTCGCGAGCGACGCCGCGAGCTCAGCGACCGGCAAAGCCTGATCAGCCGAGGTGTATGCGATGCCGAAACCGCCGCCCAAGTTCAACTCGGGCACCGGAGCCGCCACAGACAAACGGGCATGCAATTCAAGCAAGCGACGAGCCGCCTCAGCAAAGCCCGCGGTGTCGAAAATCTGCGACCCGATGTGCGAATGGATGCCCACAAACTCCAGCGAGGAATGCGAACGAATCTGCGCCACAATCGCCTCAGCCTCGGTCAGCGGAACACCAAACTTCTGGTCTTCCCTAGCCGTTGCCAAGTACTCATGAGTGGACGCGTGAACCCCGCTATTGATGCGCAAGCGCACCCGCTGGGTTCGACCGTGCCGTGCAGCGGCTTCAGCAACCCGACCGATTTCGACGACGCTGTCGATAACGATGGGGCCGATGCCCGCGCGCACAGCACGGTCGATCTCGGAAAGACTCTTGTTGTTGCCGTGGAATCCCAGTCGCGACGCATCAACGCCAGCCGCGAGGGCAACAGCCATCTCGCCAGCGCTTGCAACGTCGATGTTGAGGCCAACGGTCGTCATCCAGCGGGCGACCTCAGTGCAGAGGAACGCCTTACCCGCGTAGTACACCTTGACGCTCGAACCGATGCGAGCGAATTCGGTGCCGAACGCGCCCTTGATCTCGGTGGCGCGCGCTACGGCATCCGCCTCGTCGACGACGTAGACCGGCGTACCGAAGTTAGCAACGAGCTCGCTCGCGGAAACGCCCGCAATGTTCAGTTCACCATTCTCGGAGCGCGCAGCATTGCGCGACCAGACGGTCGATGCCAAAGAATTAGCTTCGGCGGGAGCTTCGAGCCACTCGGGCGCCAGCGGGTTCGCGAACACAGTCGCACCTCACAGAGATGTAGACGGAAAACGGCGGATTGTGTCCGCACAGGCGTTGGGGATGCTGACCACTCTAACGGCTGGCGCCGCTAGCGCTGAATCGAGTTACGGCGTCGGGCACGTGCCGTATTGCTTCCAGGCGGCATCGTCGAGGGCAATCCCGTCAGCACTGAGCTGGATGACGAGGTTGTCGTTAGCGACAGCAACCGAATCGATCGTCAACGCTGTCGGCAATGACGAGGCGACGCAGAACTCTTGTGAACTGAGCAGGCCACCTGCAAGCCCGGAAACGAGGGGGTTATCGAGAAGGTCGGCCACAGAGATCTGTTCCTCGCCCAGGATGACCGACTCCGGCTCGAAGGCGATCGAATCGCCCGCCGCCACGGGCACCAGATCGAGGGCAACAGGGATTTCGAAGAACAGCAGCTCGAACACCGTCGAGACGCGAATGGCGGTGCCCTCCAGCTCGATCGAATCGAGCCCGGTGCCACTCAGGGTCGTTGCGAGTTTCGATACTTCGGCGCCGGTGATCGCGACATCCATCGAGACAGTGTCGATGGGCTGCGACGTCACCACGGGCACACCCGTCGCAATGACCTGCACGGATGACTCGAGGCCGTTGACCTCGAAGCGGTCGATGTCGATCGTGACGACGTCGAGCCCGCCCGTGAGCGCCTGCACGATCAGTGAGCCCGAGCCCAGATCGACAGCCACACCGTCGCTGGATTCCAGGCCGAGCGACGACGCGATCTCGTTCTGGGCGATGCGAACCGCGGCTGTTCGTCCGACCGTTTCGACAAGAACAACGCCGACAATCAGGATGACGAGAACGGCCCCGGCGATAACCCACCCAATCCAGCTACGTCGCTTGCGTTTCGCAGTCTCGTAACCGGTGGCCGTGGTGGCAGCGGGCTCCCCCGCACCGTCGAGTCGTAACTCGATGGTGGGCTGGTCGTCAGAAGCCACGAAAGCTACATCCGCTCCGGGGCGCTAACCCCGAGCATCCAGAGGCTGTTACGCAGAACCTGACCGACAGCGTCGTTGACCCAGAGTCGCGTGCGGTGAACGTCGGTCACTTCTTCGTCGTTCATCGGAGTAACGCGGCACTGGTCGTACCAGCGGTGGTAGCTGCCGGCGAGCTCTTCGGCAAAACGCGCGATGCGGTGGGGCTCACGCAACTCTGCGGCCTGAGCCACAATGCGCGGGAACTCCGCAAGAACACCGAGCAGGATGCTTTCGGTCTCGTTCGTGAGCAGCGAAGCATCGAAGACGCTGCGATCCACTCCCGACTCCCCCGCATTGCGAGCAACGCTGTGCGTGCGCGCGTGAGCGTACTGAACGTAGAAGACGGGGTTGTCGTTGGTGCGCTTCTGCAGAATCTCGGGATCGAGGTTGAGCGGCGAATCGGAGGGGTAGCGGCCGAGCGAGTAGCGCAGAGCATCCGTTCCGAGCCATTCGCGCAGGTCATCGAGCTCGATGATGTTGCCGGCGCGCTTCGAAAGACGAGCACCATTGATGCTGACGAGCTGCCCGATAAGCACCTCAATGTCTTTGTTGGGGTCGTCACCCGCAGCGCCCGCGAGCGCCTTGAGACGGTGAACGTAGCCGTGGTGGTCGGCCCCGAGCAAGTAGATCTTGTGGGCGTAGCCACGGTCACCCTTGCTCAAGTAGTACGCCGCATCAGCAGCAAAGTAGGTGTAGATGCCATTGCCACGCTTGATCACGCGGTCTTTGTCATCACCAAAGTCAGTGGTCTTGACCCACACGGCGTCGTCGATGTCGGCGACGTGGCCTTGGGCCCGCAAACGCTCGACAGCGGAGTCGATGGCGCTCTTGCCATCCTCCTGCACCGCGTGAAGTTCGCGCTCACTGAACCAGACGTCGAAGTGCACGTTGAAGGCGGCGAGCGACTTCTTAATCTCGCCCAACTGCAGTTCATAACCACGTTCGCGAGCGACCGCGATCGCTTCATCATGGTCGAGTTCAAGAATTTCAGGGTTCGAGGCGAGCACCCGCTGAGCGAGCTCAGCAACGTAGGCGCCCGGGTAACCGTTCTCGGGAGTCGGTTCGCCCTTAGCCGAGGCCAGAATCGACGCCCCAAAGTTGTCCATCTGGTTACCGGCGTCGTTGATGTAAAACTCACTCACGAGTTCTGCGCCGGCAGCCTTCAGGATGCGCGCGAGCGAGTCCCCGAGCGCAGCCCACCGAGTGTGACCGATGTGCAGCGGACCGGTCGGGTTGGCCGAAACGAACTCCAAGTTGATGGTCTGACCCGCGAGGGATTCATTGCGACCGTAAGCCTCGCCCTGCTCGACGATGGTCTTCGCGAGCGCGCCAGCGGCAGCGGCATCCAGCGTGATGTTAATGAAGCCGGGGCCCGCAACATCCACCGAGGCAATGCCGTCGATAGCGCGAGCCTGCTCAGCAATTTCGGTCGCGAGTTCGCGAGGGTTGGCCCCCAGCGGCTTAGCGAGCTTCATAGCGATGTTGGATGCCCAATCACCGTGATCGCGGTTGCGCGGTCGCTCTAGCACCAGGTCACTCGCGGTCAGACCCAAATCGGGCGTGCCGCGGTCAGCCGCAATGCGGGAGACGACAGAGAGCAGGGTGGCAGAAAGATCAGCAGGATTCACCCCTTAAGAGTACTGGGTGGTTATGGGCGTTGCGCGCGAGCGAATCGTTGCCTCTAGGTCACAGATCGGTTCGTACTTCACGACATTGCCGGGTCACTGCACTGCGATGCCGGTGCAAGTCATAAGAATGGGGGTATGGCTTTTCGACTTCGCGTAATTCCGGCAGTGATCGCACTGAGCGCTTCGGCTCTTCTCCTGAGCGCGTGCGTTCCCACTGAGTCCGACCCGGTCGGGCCCAACCCCACGCGCACTATCGACCCGGAAAACACTCCGACGGCTGCTCCGGAACCCACAGCGACGGGCACACCCGATCCTGAAGCGTCGCCGGTAGACATCGCGTGCGGCGAGCTCATTAGCCCTCAAGCAATGTACGACTTCAACCCCAACTTCCTGCTGCTTAACTCGTTTACGCCGTCAGCGGGGTCGCCCGCCGCGGCCGCAATCGAGGCGCAAGGTGTAGTGTGCCGGTGGGAGAACTCGACGAGCGGAGTCTCAATCGATGTCTCAGTAGCTCAGCCCGCCCCAGGGAAACTCGATGCTCTCAAAGCGAATGCTGGCGCCGCCGCCGCAGGATTTGACGGCTACTTTGCCGTCGCTGGCGGAACGGGGACCGCGCAAGTCTTCTCGGGCGGCTACTGGGCAACTCTGAGTTCGCCAGCGTTCTTCGAAGCCTCCGATGCTTCCGATCTGGTCGCCGAAGTCGCCGCCGCTATCAAGTAGCGGCAAACCGCGGAACGGTTAGCCGAGCTGCACCGGCGAACTGTGATCGTCAACGGGGAGGTCGTCGGCGGTCGCCGTGATCTCCAGCTTCTGCAGGAACAGGTCGGCCCAGTGGTTCGTAAGAAACGCGACATCCGCTGCGTCGCGGCCCGTTGCAATTCGCACGAGTGATTGACGCGGTGCGAGGCCGGTCGAATCAACGACCCACCACTGACCGTCGACATACGCTTCGGCCACGGCGTGAAAGTCCATCGGGCTCAGGCCCGGGGCGTACACCGACGCGTAGCGGGCAGGTACATCTTTCGCCCGCAACATCGTGATCGTGAGGTGCGCGAAGTCTCGGCACACGCCACGACGCGTGAGCAGAGAATGGGACGCACCATCGGTGGCCGCCGACATCCCTGGGCTGTAGCGGAGGTTGTGCGCCACCCAATCGCGAACCGCCTGCACAAGTTCATGGCCGGACTGTGTGGGAAAGAGGGAGCGGGCAGTTGGCGTGAGCACATCTGACTCGCAATAACGACTGGGGCGCAAGTACTCGGCGCGATCGATGGCGTTGAGCGGCGCGGGTTCGGGAGTGGCCTCGACGGTGGCGGCGTAGTCCACGACAAGCTGCCCCGGCCCAGCAATGAGCGAGTGCAAGCGGGTTCCGCGGGCATCGACCAACTCTGTGGGGTGCTGGGGTACGCCATCCAACACAAAATCTATCGCTTCGGATGCCAGCGGCCAGGGCGCTGCGACAGCAATGCTGAAGACCATTTCGGTGCGACCACGAAGGTCAAGTTCTTGGTGGGACGAAACGGTGCGCAGCATGCGTCGATACTGTCATGCGAATCTGAAGCGCGGATGTCAACAGGGTGCTAAACGTGGGAAGAATTGCTTGCTAAGCTAGCCTCCTTGCCTTCGTAGCTCAGGGGATAGAGCGCCGGTTTCCGGTACCGTAGGTCGGGGGTTCGATTCCCTCCGGGGGCACTGTTATTAGCTCAACGCCGCACTTCTTGTGCGGCTGTTTTGCTTTGTAGCACGGAAGCTAGTTTGAGACGACGCAGCAGGCTTCTGCCCCGGCATCCGTGCTAGTCGCGACAGACGCGAGCATCTTCACGGGCTCCGCGAAGGCTTCGCAACACAGTTCGTAGACGTTAGCGCGGCCGCGCGGGGTGACGGTGACGAGACCGTTTTCGCGCAGCGGCGCCAGGTGATGACTGACGAGCGTTTGGCTGAGGCCGGTGGCGTCGGTGAGTTCGCGCACCGTGTGGGCGCGCTCGGTGAGCAGCAGTACGAGCTGTAGCCGGTTGGGGTCTCCAAGGGCGCGCAACAAGGGCGCCAGACTCTGAGCCCGCTCGGCCGTTGCCGACCACGTGGGCTTCTGAATCATCAGAAGATCTACCGGTTTACCCATGCTCGCAATCCTACATCAACTCTTTGTTATCAACAGTGGTTACTGTTATCGTGAGCAAACACTGAAGTTGATTACGAGGAGCGTCATGACCACCGAACACTCTGCACCCAGCGCACTGCCCGTCGTCGTTGTCGGGGCTGGCCCCATCGGGCTTGCAGCCGCTGCCAACCTCGTGAGCCGCGGCATCCGCACCGTCGTGCTCGAGGCTGGTGCCCACGCCGGTGCCGCCATCAGCGACTGGGGCCACGTCTCCCTCTTCTCGCCGTGGCGCTACAGCATCGATCCGGTCGGCCGCGAGCTGCTTGAACGCACCGACTGGGTCTCCCCCGACGCCGAGATCCTTCCCACCGGCGCCGACCTCGTGCGCGACTACCTGCAACCGCTCGCCGCGACCGCGAGCTAGCACCCGTCATCCACTACAACAGCCGAGTGATCGGGATGTCGCGCCAAGGCATCGACTCCACCAAGACCATCGGCCGCGAGCGCCGACCACTGCTCGTTCGCGTTGACTCCCCCGATGGCGTGTACGACATCCTCGCCTCGGCAATCATCGACGCGTCAGGAACCTGGGGTCACAACAATCCCATCGGCGCATCAGGGCTCCCCGCAACGGGCGAGACCGAAGCTAGCGCGTGGCTCACGGGACCGCTGCCCGATGCTCTCAGCCGCGACCGCGCTTGCTTCGCCGGCAAGCACACGCTCGTGATCGGCATGGGCCACTCCGCCGCCAATACGCTTCTTGCCCTCGCCGAACTGCGCGAGAGCGACCCCGCCACCGAAATCACCTGGGCGATTCGAGGCCGCTCGGCTCGCCGCCTCTACGGTGGCGGAGCTGCCGATGAACTGCCCGGTCGTGGCGCGCTCGGCACTCGCCTCAAGGCTGCCGTCGAATCTGGGGCAATCACGCTCCTGACCGACTTCACCGTCACCGAACTCACCCCGCAGCCCGATGGCCGTCTCACGGTCACCAGCAGCAACCCCGACGGCGACCAATCAGTGACCGTGGATGCTCTCGCCGCCGCCACCGGGTTCCGCCCCGACACCGGCATCCTGCGTGAACTGCACCTCAGCCTCGACCCGGTGCTCGAAGCTCCCGTTGAACTCGCACCACTCATCACCCCAATGTGCACAGTTGCGGCACCGTTGAACCTCACGGGGCCAGCGTGCTCGCGCATCCCGAAAAGAATGTCTACATCGTCGGCACGAAGAGCTACGGGCGCGCGCCGACCTTCTTGATGGCCACCGGATACGAACAGGTTCGCTCGGTTGTTGCTGCTATCGCCGGAGACGTGGAAAGCGCCGGCCGCGTGAACCTCATGCTGCCCGAGTCGGGCGTGTGCTGCTCGACGGGTGGCGGATGCTAACGCTGACGCTAAGGCCTTCGCCGCGACGATCGCACCGCGCTAGTCGTCGATAACGACCCCGAGCTTGCGAGCGAAGAGCGGAGCGAGCTCGGCGAGCTGGTAGGAGTTGAGCGTCGCACCCTTGAGGTGTTCGACTCCCCCCAGCTGCCGTAGCTCGACTCCACGGAGGTCGAAGTTGGTGAGGGTCGAGCGCGTGAGGTCGAGGTTGTTGATCTGCGTGCCCTCGAACGACACCCGGTTGGCCGTGGCGGCCCCCAGATCGAGTTCATCGATCAGGCAATCGGTGAAGAGAACATCTTCAAGGTGGGCCCCGCGCAGGTTGAGGTAACCGATGCGGCAGTGCGAAAACCGCACCGAACTCCAGCGCGTTTCATAAAACTCAGCAGAGCCAAGACGCGATCCTTCGAAGCTCACGTCGCGCAGGCTCGTGCGCGGCGCCGCAAAAATGGGCGCGTTGAGCTTCTCGAAGCGAGTGTCAACGAAGTCCGCTGAACGGAACACCACCTCGTTGGCTTCAAGGTCAACGAATTCTGTTTCAGACAGCGAGATTCCCGACAGGTCACGCTCGCTGAGATCGACTCCCTCGAAGCGCTCTCCGCTGTAGCTTTCATGCGCCTCCAGAGCGTCCGGATCACCGGTCGACAGATTTGTCAGCGCGAGTTGGTCGAAACGAGGGGCGGCGGTGAGAGATTTCTTGGCCATGAATGGTGCTCTTTCTCATACTCTTCGCCAGAGAGAGGATGCGGACGCACCCTCGTAACATTGGCGAACAATTCACGGTACCCGACAGCACTGACCGCTCACGCCACTACCCTGTTGCCATGACTTCTCGCGCCACGGCCGTCGACCGCATCGAACACTTTTCGCGCAAGCTCGAATTCGAAACCGACCCCTCCGACGTGCACGCCGCTATCCACGCAGGCGAATCATTCGTACTCGTGGACACCCGCGGCGACGTCGCCTGGAGCCAGGGTCGCGCCGTCGGCGCGCGCCACCTGCCGACGCGTGAAATCGCGGCGCGGGCTGCAGCAGAGATCCCCGCCGGCACTCCGGTTGTCGTGTATCGCTGGAGCCCCGGCTGCAACGGCGCTACGAAAGGCGCCCTCGAGTTTGCGAAGCTCGGCTATGAAGTGCGCGAAATGATCGGCGGCTTCCAGTACTGGGCCAAAGAAGGTTTCCCCGTCGAAAGCGACGAGGGCCGCATCGTGCGCGAGCCCGACGTGCTCACCGCCCCAGCCGCCGGCCCCGACTGCGACTGCTAGCGGGCGCGCCCGCGCCGGCCACTACCGGACCCCGCGCTGCTCTCTCAGATTGCTCGTTGTCCTTGGTGATTAATAACTTGCAGCCATAACTGGGGGCGATGGACTGACATATTCTCGCGACCATTCCCCTAGTGTTTTTAACAACTGTTTCAAAGGGGTATCAATGGAGTTCGCAGAACGTCTCGCCGCATTAGCGCTCAAAGTCAAAAACCAGCGCGAAGCGATCCAAACCGAAGAAGCCACGAAGAACGCGTTCATTATGCCGTTCATATCAACGATTCTTGGCTACGATGTCTTCAATCCGCTTGAAGTGGTTCCCGAGTTCACTGCTGATGTAGGGGTGAAAAAGGGCGAGAAGATCGACTACGCGATTATGCGCGATGGCGAAGTCCAGATTCTGATCGAGTGCAAGAGGTCGAAAGAACCGCTGCGCATCGAACACGCATCCCAGTTGTATCGCTATTTCGCAGTAACCAACGCTCGTATCGCTGTTCTCACCAACGGCGCGATTTACCACTTCTACACGGACCTTGATGCACCGAACCGAATGGACGACAAGCCGTTCTTGGTTCTCGACCTGGCTGATATTGACGAGACGCTGATTCCAGAACTCAGCAAACTAACGAAGGACTCCTTCGATCTTGACTCAGTCATAAACGCTGCCGAGGAACTCAAATACGTCGGAGCCCTCAAGCGCACGATTGCAACGCTCTTCCGCGAGTCGTCAGACGATTGGGTGAAGTTCGTCACCTCCCGCGTGTATGACAAGTCGTTTACTCAGAAAGTCCGCGAGCAATTCACTCCGCTTGTAAATAAAGCCTCGAAGCAGTTCTTGAATGACCAAGTGAATGACCGATTGAAAGCAGCCCTAGGCTCGTCGACCTATCCCTCAGTTCAGACGGATGCAGAAGCAGAAGAGCTCAGCAGCGAGCCCGTTGTCGAGGCTGATCTTGATCGCGATACCGAAATTGAGACCACCCTCGAAGAACTCGAGGGCTACCAAATCGTCAAGGCAATCGCATGCAGCGAAGTAAAGCCACAGCGTGTGGTTCACCGCGATGCAAAGTCGTACTTCGCTGTGCTGCTCGATGACAACAATAGAAAGACCATCGCTCGACTGCATTTCAACAGCAAGAAGCAGAAGTACATCGGGACTTTTGACGCCGACAAAGTCGAAACCAAGCACGCCATTGGATCTCTCGACGAGATCTACAACTACGCCGAGCAGATCAGAGCGGCTGTCCAGCTTCACGACAGCTAGATCAGCACCAGCAGCGCGGGTGAGCCCCAGAAGGAGCTCACCCGCGCTGCTTAGCTCGCGTCGCTCGCGTGCGACTCCAAGAACTCGTAGAGTTCGCGGTCGTCGACGCCGGGGAAGGTTCCCGACGGGAGCGGCGACAGGATGTGGGCGTGCAGCTTGGCGCTCGACCACGCGTTGCCCGCCCAGCGGTCGCGCAATTCGCCCTCCGGCTTGCGGCAGCAGGTTTCGTCGGGGCACGTGGATGAACGACGCACGTCGGTGGCACGGCCGCGGAACCACTTGGAGTGCGAAAACGGCACCCCGATAGTGATGGAGAACTCTTCGGCATCCGTGGTTCCCGTTTGGGTTGATTCGAAGAAGCTGCCCTCCGGAGTGTCTGTGTACTGGTAGAACTCCGTGGTGCGGTTGGTGCGGGTGAACGCGGTACGAGCGCTCCAATTGCGGCACACAAACTGGCCCTCGGCCGAGCCCGTGACATCCACCGGTAGTCGAAGTCCATCGTTCTCGTAGGCCTTGTACACGGCGCCATCGTCGCCGACGCGTAAGAAGTGCGTTTCGAGGTCGAGGTGCGATGTCGCGAGATTGGTGAAGCGCAATGCGGCTGCTTCGTGGGTGACCCCAAAGGCATCCCGAAAGTCTTCGACCGCAATGTTGCGATCCGTCTTAGCTTGGCTCAAGAACGCCACCGACTGCTTGAGCGGCATGAGAACAGCCGCCGCGAAGTAGTTGATTTCGAGGCGCTGGTGCAAGAACTCGGCGTAGCTCGTCGGCTCAGTGTGGCCCAGAACACGGTGCGCCATCGCTTGCAGCGCCATCGAACGCAGGCCGTGCCCACCCGGGATGGATGCCGGCGGCAAGTAAATGCGCCCGTGCTTGAGGTCGGTGACCGAACGCGCCGAATGCGGCAGATCATGAACGTGAACTAGCTCGAAGCCGAGCGATTCCGCCATCAGACTCACGGCGCGGTGAGTGAGCGCCCCCGTCGTGTGGTTGCCCGCGATCGTGAGCTTCTCGGCCTCTTTCTCGAGGTCGGGCAAGTAGTTATCGAGGGTGCGCATGCGCTGACGCAGCTCAGTGTTGGCGCGACGCGCTTCCTCCGGCGTGGCGATGGCCTGACGCGACCGCGTGGAAAGTTCATGGTGAAGGCCGACGATTGCCTCGAGCGTCTCATCCGGAATGCCCTTGGACGGGCGAATCTTCGGCAGCCCCAACGATGCGTAGATCGTGCTGCGCTGCAGACGGTCGAGTTCAATCTCGAGCGCGGCCCGCTTGGTCGGCGGGGTCTCTTCGAGCAAATCGGCGAGCTGGATGTCGGTGGCCGACGCAATTGCCGACAGCAGAGTCAGTCGGGGTTCGCGCCGCCCGTTCTCCATGAGAGAGAGCTGGCTACCCGCGACTCCCACCTTGTCGCCGAGTTGGTCGAGGGTCAGTCCGGCCGTGGTGCGGAAATGTCGGATGCGTTGCCCGAGAGTCACAAGATCATTCACACGTTCACTATAACTAAAGAACAAGGATTCTTTCCACCCGATTCGTCAGCAAGGCGGGTAAAAGTGGGTCATCATCGAATAACAACAGTTTTTTCACTACAACAACACTTCAGCGGAAGGTAGAAATGAGCATCGCCGAGATGACAAGGACCCACTTCTCCGCACCCGACGGAACAAATCAGAGCGTTATTGCCTGGGTGGAAGAGATCGCCACTCTCACGCAGCCCGACGAAGTTGTCTGGTGCAACGGCAGCCCCGAAGAGGCTGACGAGCTCGCCGAACTCATGATCGAGGCCGGCACGCTGACCCGACTCAACGATGAGTACCGTCCCCACAGCTTCCTCGCCCGCAGCGACCCCAGTGATGTCGCCCGGGTCGAATCGCGCACCTTCATCTGCTCGGTCAACGAGAACGATGCCGGCCCCTCCAACAACTGGGCCGCCCCGACAGAAATGCGTGCGACGCTTGACGGCCTCTTTGAGGGCGCGATGCGAGGCCGCCGCCTCTACGTTGTTCCGTTCTCCATGGGTCCGCTCGGTTCTCCGCTCGCCAAGATCGGCGTGCAGGTCACTGACTCCCCCTACGTCGTCATGAGCATGGGCATCATGACGCGAATGGGAACCGCCGTTCTTCAGTCGATTGATGACTCCACGGAGTGGGTGCGCGCCATCCACAGTGTTGGAGCCCCGCTCGCTGCCGGTGACACGGATGTGCCGTGGCCCTGCAACCAGACCAAGTACATCAGCCACTTCCCCGAGACTCGCGAAATTTGGTCGTTCGGTTCCGCTTACGGCGGCAACGCAATTCTCGCGAAGAAGTCGTTCGCCCTGCGCATCGCTTCAGTGATCGCTCGCGACGAAGGATGGCTTGCCGAGCACATGCTGCTCCTCAAGCTCACGAACCCTCGTGGTCGCATCTTCCACATCGCTGCGGCATTCCCCAGCGCCTGCGGCAAGACCAACCTCGCGATGCTCAAGCCCACGATTCCCGGCTGGAAGGCCGAGACGATCGGTGACGACATCGCGTGGCTCGGCAAGGGAGCTGACGGCCGCCTGCGCGCCATCAACCCCGAAGCTGGCTTCTTTGGGGTGGCTCCGGGAACGGGAATCGCCACCAACGAGACCGCCATGGACACCATCTGGGGCAACACCGTCTTCACCAACGTGGCACTGAAAGACAACGGCGACGTGTGGTGGGAAGGCATGACCGATGAGGTGCCTGAGCACTTGATCGATTGGCAGGGAAACGACTGGACGCCCGAATCGGGCACCCCGTCGTCACACCCGAACTCACGTTTTACTGTGGCAGCAGCACAATGCCCCACCATCGCAGATGAGTGGGAATCGCCACAGGGCGTCGTCATTGACGCCATAATCTTCGGCGGTCGCCGCGCGACCAACGTGCCGCTAGTGGTGGAGGCACGAGATTGGGAGCATGGCGTCTACCTGGGCGCCACTATCTCATCTGAGCGGACGGCGGCCGCCGAAGGCACCATTGGCGAACTACGGCGAGACCCGTTTGCCATGATGCCGTTCTGCGGATACAACATGGCAGACCACTGGGCCCACTGGCTCTCGGTCGGTCAGAACCTCCGCAGTTCAGGCACGGTGCCGCGCATTTTCCAGGTCAACTGGTTCCGTAAGGGTGCGGATGGCTCGTTCCTCTGGCCAGGCTTCGGCGAGAACTCTCGCGTGCTCGAGTGGATTCTCGAACGCGTCGACGGTCAAGTTGCTGCACAGGAGAGTGCCCTCGGGCTGCTCCCCCGCGAAGGCGACCTCAATATCGACGGCCTCGACCTTGACGAAAACGTCATGGAACAGCTTTTTGCTATCGATACGGAGTCATGGCTCGCCGAAGCGGCATCCACCGAAGAATTTTTTGCAACCTTCGATGGTCGTGTTCCCGCTGCCGTTACACGCCAGCTTGAGCAGTTGAAAGCACGCCTCACAAGCTAACCAACGAAACCCCCTCGCCGTTCGTCTTTATTAGTGTGACCACAATTGCGCTAACTATTGGCCATTCCTCGGCCACAATAGAGACGACGGCGAGGAGGGGCTCAGTGACTGAGACCAAAAACACCCCTGCCCGCTGGGAAGACGTAGCCGCACAACTCGTCGCCGAGCGAGGTGAGGCATTGACGCGTTACGCGTACCTGATTTCAGGAAACCGCGACGACGCCTCCGACCTTGTGCACGATGCCCTCGTGAAAACCTTCGGTCGTCTGCGCAACGGCTTTGGCATCGCCAGCGCCGAGGCTTACGTGCGTCGAGCGATTCTGAACACCTACCTTGACCGCGGTCGAAAGATCAGCCGCTGGCGCAAGATCGCCCACCTGACGGTGGAGCCCGACATCCATGAATCGGCGGATGCGGACACCGAAGCTCGCTTAGACCTTCAGTCACAGCTGATGAAGCTTCGCCCGCGCGAACGCGCCTGCGTGGTGCTGCGGTATTACGAAGACCTCAAAGTGGATGACATTGCCGCGACCCTAGATATCAGCTCGGGCGCCGTGAAACGCTATTTGAGCGACGGACTCGCCCGCATGGCCGTGAGCCTAGACCGCGCCGACGCACACGATCTGGGAGGCCACCGTGGTTGATGAGAACGAACTACGCACCCAGTTTTCGGGCACCGAACTGCCCGCAATCGATATCGATACCGCTGCAGTGATTTCACGCAGCAAACGTCGCCGCCTCCCACGCCAGTTCGCGGTAGGAGCGGTGGGTCTGCTCGCGGCAACGTCGCTCGTCTTCGCCGGCATCAGCACGTTCCGGCAGGCGGACCCCATCAGCACGACGGCAGGGGTTGTCGCAGACGAGTCATTCGACACCGGCAGCGAACGCGACGCCGCCCCGTCAGACGAGTCACAGGCCGCCCCCGACACAAGCCTGATCACCGCGGCGTGTGGCACGAGCATCCGCACCGATGAAACAACGCCGTTTGGGCTCTCGCTCGAACTAGAGTTGCCCGCCGAAGTTGTGGCTTCCGGCAGCGCCTATGGCACAGCGCGCCTGACCAATACATCCGATGAGCCGGTGACCGGCTCGACGGCGAACGTGCCCGATGTAAACCTGCTGCGCGACTCAATCGTGATTTCGCACAGCCCGGATGTACAGATTCTGTCAGTCATGCCCGTCAATCTGCAGCCCGGCCAGAGCATCGCTTTTGATGTCGCCATCGATGTTTTCGACTGCACCACGATCGACACCGGCGGAATGGTGGAGCCGGGCACCTATGCCGTGAATGCGACGCTCGCCTTTGTGCCCACTGACCCCGCCGATGGCGCCGCTGCCGAAGTTCGCAGCGCAAAATCAGCAATCACACTGCAGTAACCACAGTCGCCTTCGCTAGACTCCCCGTGTCACTGTCGTCGACGAAGGAGCACCCGTGAAAGCTCGACTGGGCACCACTCTGGCGCTTGCCGCTCTACTCGGCCTGCTCACCGCAGGGCCGGCTCTCGCCAATGACCCCGTGAGCCTCGACGGCGGCTACGTTGTCGACTCGGTGGGCGTGCTCGACGGCGATTCGAGTGCGATCGATAGTGCTCTGGATTCGCTCTACGAAAGTCAGGGCATCCAACTTTTCGTTGTTTACGTTGACGAGTTCACCAACCCCAGCGACCCGGTTGACTGGGCTGACACCACCGCCGACAACAACGGGCTCGGCGACAACGATCTGCTGCTTGCCGTTGCCGTTTCGCAACGCCAATACGCGCTCGCAGTTTCCCCTGACGCTGAACTATCGGATGCGCAGTTGGATGCGGCCGAGAGTGCGATTGAGGCAGAGCTTCGCGTTGACAATTGGGGCGAGGCTGCCATCGCGGGCGCGAATTCGCTAGCAGGAGGCGGCATCCCGATTCTGCCGATTGTGGGCGGTGTCGCGGTTGTTGGCGCCGGCGCCTACGTGATTTACCGTGTGCGTCGTGGCGGCAAGGATGACCGCAGCGCCGCTCCCAGCGCTGAGGTTTCGCAAGAAGAGCTCGACCGCCGGGCCGGTAGCGCTCTGGTTGATCTGGATGACGCGGTCAAGACCAGCGAGCAAGAGCTTGGCTTTGCCGAAGCACAGTTCGGTTCGGCTGCCACCGCCGGGTTCCAGAAGTCGCTCGACGAAGCGAATGCCGCTGTGGCGAAGGCGTTCCGCATCCGCCAGCAACTCGATGACAGTGAGCCTGAAACGGCCGAGCAGAAGCGTGCCATGACTATCGAGATCATCGAGCTGTGCGAGCACGCCGACGACCTTCTCGATGAGCAGGCTGAGGCGTTTGAGGAGCTTCGCCAGCTTGAGACAAACGCCCCCACGGTACTCGCTGAGACCTCCACCGCGATTGCGGCCGCCGCTCACCGACTCCCCGCTACCGAGGCAGCGCTCGCAACGCTCACCGCGCACTACGCGCCCGCGGCGATAGAGGCCGTTGCCGACAATGGCACGCGCGCTCAGGCATTGCTGAACTCGGCTGTGAGCACCTCGACCGCAGCACAAGCATCCATAGAAGCGCAGAAACCGAGTGAAGCTGCTGTCGCTGTGCGCGCCGCTCAAGCGGAACTCGGCCAGGCCATCCAGCTGATGGATGCCGTCGATTCGTTGACCGCAGAGCTGCAGGCGGCAGAGCAGAAGCTTGCCGCCGCCATCACGGACACCACGAACGACATCGCTGCGGCCCGCGCGCTTCCCGCGGACAGCACGGCAGCAGCCCTGCAGCCCTCGATCGCGAGTGCTGAAGCCGCGTTGGCTGCCGCCCAGTCGGCGACCGCCGATCCTGTCGCGAGTTTGAGCGCACTCGGTGATGCCAACGCTGCTCTCGAAAAGGTCTTTGTGGGCGTGCGCGACCAGCAGTCAGCAATTGCTCAAGCAGCGACCCAGTTGTCGGCGGCGCTGGCGGCAGCGCAGTCTCGCATCACCACGACGGCGCAGTTCATCACGACACGTCGCGGTGGTGTCGGATCTTCGGCGCGAACCAAGATCGCGGAAGCGGATCGTCAGTTCAAGCAGGCGCTCGCGCTGCAGGCATCCGACCCGGTGACCGCCGTGACGCACGCCCGCACGGCCGACCAATTGGCGGCAAGTGCGTACGAGATTGCTCAGCGCGAGGTTTCCCAATTCTCCGGTAGTTCCAATGCCGGTGTTGGCGGGTTGCTTGGTGGCTCGAATTCAGGAGGCGGAGATGTGCTCGGCGGCATCATCGGTGGGCTCATCGGTGGCAGCCTCGGCTCACGCTCGTCGCGCCCCTCGTCGGGCTACTCCTGGGGCGGCGGTTCGCGCTCGGGCAGTTCAAGTTCGCGCAGTGGTTCACGTTCGGGCGGCCGCAGCTCGGGCGGATCGTCTCGCCGCAGTGGTGGTGGCCGCAGCCGCGGCGGTAGATTCTAATTACGGTTTCCTTCAGAAAACTCACGAAAGGCACGTCGCATGGCAAAGCAGTCAATTCTCGGACGAATCTCACAACTACTGAAGGCGAACATCAACTCGCTCCTCGACTCGGCCGAGGACCCTCAGTTGATGCTCGACCAGCTCGTGCGCGACTACACCAACTCCATTGCGGATGCGGAGAGCGCTGTAGCTCAGACCATCGGCAACCTGCGCCTCATGGAACAGGACCACGCTGAAGACATGAACGCTGCTGCTGACTGGGGCCGTAAGGCTCTCGCGGCCAGCGCTAAAGCTGACGAACTGCGTGCCGGTGGCAACAGTGTGGATGCCGACAAGTTCGACAACCTCGCCAAGATCGCCATTGGCCGCCAAGTTTCTTCCGAAAACGAAGCTCGCACCGCTGAGCCGACCATTGCGTCGCAGACTCAGGTTGTTGACCAGCTCAAGAGTGGCCTCGACGGCATGCGCGCCAAGCTGAGCGAACTCACCGCCAAGCGTGACGAGCTTGTTGCTCGCTCCAAGACGGTTGAAGCTCAGTCGCAGGTCCACGACGCGCTCAAGTCGATCGACCTTCTTGACCCGACAAGCGACCTCGGCCGCTTCGAAGACAAGATTCGCCGCGAAGAGGCCAAGGTTCTGGGGCAGCAAGAGCTCGCAGCATCCAGCCTCGACGCTCAGTTCGAAGGCCTCGAAGACCTCGGCAAGCAGACCGAAGTTGAGGCCCGCCTCGCGGCTCTCAAAGCCGGCGGCGCTCAGGCCCTCACCGCAGGCGAGTAGTTCGACGACTCGAAAGTTCAACGGATGACAATTAACTACGTTGTCGTTCCGCAGTGGCAGGGTTCGGGTTCGTCCCGTGCCATGCAACTTGTGGACGGTGCCGAGTCGATTCGGGGAGATCTTCCCTCGGCATCGACTCGCACCGTCGACATTCCCCTCGAAGCGGGCGATCACCAGGGCACGGGCGTGCACCGCTACAGTTCGCTGTTGCTCGTGCGCGACCGGCTACGCCACGCTCTCGCCGAGGGCACCGAAGCTGGTGTCGACACGCATGTCACCATCGGTGGCGATTGCGGCGTCGAGCTCGCGGCGATCGAGCATGTGAGCGCGAGCGAGCCCGCCGTGGTGTGGCTCGACGCGCATCCTGATCTGCACACCGCCGCGACGAGTCCCTCGGGCGCGTTCACCGGAATGGTGTTGCGCACGCTCCTGGGCGATGGTCCCTCCGAGCTTGTACCCGCGCATCCGGTTCGCGCCGATCGGGTGATCCTCGCGGGCGTGCGCTCGATCGATACCGCTGAAGATGACTACATCCGGCAGTCCGGCATCCGGATGCTCGGCCCCACCGATTTCTCGGCGGAGACGCTGCTCGACGCAATCGCGGCGACGGGTGCCGAATCCGTGTATCTCCACATCGATCTCGACGTGCTTGATCCCGCTGATTTTGCGGGGCTCGGCTCCCCCGTGCCCTTCGGCATCGAAGCCGCCGTGCTCGTCGAAGCGATTCGTGCCGTGGTCGGCAAGTATGCCCTTGCGGGCGCCGGCATCACCGAATTTGCGCCCGCCTCGATGACGAGCGCAGTGGATGACTCCCCCACAATTCTGAGATTGCTGGGCGCTTTGAACAGCGCCGGTCGCTATTCGCGCGGTTCTTCAGCGACGTCGACTGAAACCGAGTAGCTCGCCCCGTCGACATCCGTGATCGTCACTTCGCTGTCGAACTCTTCGTTGAGGGTCGTGTCGGTGAGAACGCAGTCGAGCGTGGTGTTGTTCTTGAGCTCCACGGTCTCGTCGCCGCAGTCCATTTCGGGTAATTCTCCCGTGGCCTGTTCGAGCGCCGAGGCGGCCGTCGCGGCGATGGAGCTCGCGGAAACCTCGACGGGCGGTTCGCTGCTGCAGCCGCTGAGAAGAGCCGCCGTCGCAACAGCACAAACGAGAATTGCGGATCGCAACACAGGAGCCTCCGAAAAGTTGGTGTGGGTATGAGCTTATCGCCAGCATCCCGACCGATGGCCGCCGCGCAGTCGTAGTCTGGGGCTATGACTGACTCCAACTCGAGCACCCCCAAGATCACTGTGGAGCGAGACGGCCACGTCTTGCTCATCGGCCTCGACCGCACCGATAAGCGCAACGCCGCCGACATGGACATGTTGCAGCAGCTTGCACTTGCGTATGGCGAGCTTGAGCGCGATCCCGAGCTGCGTGCCGGCTTCGTTTTTGC
This sequence comes from Salinibacterium sp. VpJ6, assembly GCF_059767345.1. Classification (NCBI taxonomy): domain Bacteria; kingdom Bacillati; phylum Actinomycetota; class Actinomycetes; order Micrococcales; family Microbacteriaceae; genus Salinibacterium; species Salinibacterium sp. VpJ6. Next base: position 42,120 of record NZ_JBSOQL010000003.1, on the reverse strand, counting down.
CCACGGCGACCACTTCACGGGTGGCCTCGACCTCGCTGACATCGGCCCCCGCATCGGAGCGGACGGGCTCGACATGGTTCCCGAGGGCGGCATCAACCCCTGGCAAGTTTCGGGCGAAAAGCTCTCGAAGCCCGTCGTGATTGCGGTGCAGGGCACCTGCCTCACGCTCGGCATTGAGTTGCTGCTCGCAAGCGACATTGCCGTCGCTGCGGACTCGACCGTCTTCGGTCAGGTTGAAGTATCGCGCGGCATCCTGCCCTTTGGCGGGGCCACCATTCGCTTCCCACGCCAAGTTGGCTGGTCGAACGCGATGCGCTGGATTCTCACCGGCGACAGCTTCGACGCCGCCGAAGCTCACCGCATCGGGATGGTGCAAGAAGTTGTGCCCCACGGCCAGCAATATGCGCGTGGCCTTGAGCTGGCGCACCGCGTCGCGGCCCAGGCTCCCCTTGCGGTTCAGGCGGCTCTCGCCAACGCCAACCTGGCGATTCGCGAGGGCGATGCCGCGGCTGAGGCTGGCCTTCAGCCCGCCCTCGTAGCCGTTGCTCAGAGCAAAGATGCCAGAATTGGCATGGAAGCGTTTATGACGCGTACCACCGCCGAGTTCATCGGCAGGTAGGAGACGCAGCATCCGCACCACCAACGCGAAGGAGTTCACTCATGACCGAGAACAACTGGGACGTCATTGTCATCGGAGCCGGAGCGGTCGGTGAGAACGTGGCAGACCGCGCTGTTCAGGGCGGGCTGAGCGTGGTGCTGGTAGAGAGCGAACTCGTGGGTGGTGAGTGCTCGTACTGGGCGTGCATGCCATCGAAGGCTCTTATCCGCAGCGGTCTCGCTTTGCGGGCGGTCGAGAAGCTTCCCGGTGCTGCCGAAGCCGTCACAGGTGGCATCAACGTCGAGGCTCTGCTCGCGCGCCGCAACAGCTTTACGAGCAACTGGAATGACGCGGGTCAAGTGAAGTGGGTGAAGAAGGCGGGCATCGGGCTTGAGCGCGGTCACGCTCGGCTCGCCGGCCCCAAGACCGTCGAGGTCACGGCCGACGATGGAACCGTCACCACTCTCACCGCCAACCACGCTGTTGTCGTGAGCACGGGTTCCGACCCGAAGCTTCCCAATATTCCCGGATTGATCGACGCGAAGCCGTGGACGCCGCGTGAAGCGACCTCGGTGAAAGTTGTTCCCGAATCATTCGCCATCATCGGCGGCGGCGTTGTGGGCGTCGAGATGGCAACTGCCTACCTCGACCTCGGTGCCGAGGTGACTCTGTTTGCCCGCAGCGGACTCCTCAACGGTCAAGAAGACTTCGCCGGCGAGTTGGTGGAGAAGGCGCTCAAGGAGCGCGGCGTCACGATCGTTGCGGCCTCCCCCACGAGCGTGGAACGCACCGCTGACGGCGTCGTGATTGAGACTCCGGAAGGCAGCTTCACGGCATCCGAAATTTTGATTGCTACCGGTCGTGCCGCTCGCACGAACGACATTGGGCTCGAAACCGTCGGCCTCACTCCGGGCGACTGGATCCGGGTGGATGACACCATGCTCGTGCCCGACACCGACTGGCTGTACGCCGTCGGCGATGTCAACCACCGCGCGCTGCTCACCCATCAGGGCAAGTACCAAGCGCGTGCTGCCGGTGACGTGATTGCTGCCCGCGCTAAGGGCGAAACCGTGGATGACGCCCCCTGGGGTGCACACGTTGCGACCGCCGACCACGGCGCTGTGCCGCAAGTCACGTTCAGCGATCCCGAAGTCGCCTCGGTGGGCGTCATGTCTCACGACGCCGAGAAGCAGGGAATTGACGCTCAGGTGGTCGACTACAACATCGGCTGGGTTGCCGGCGCGAGCCTGCAGGCCGACGGCTACGAGGGCCAGGCGCGACTCGTGATTGATCGCGAACGTCAAGTCATTATCGGCGCTACTTTTGTGGGTCAGGATGTCGCGGAGTTGCTGCACTCGGCCACCATCGCCATCGTGGGCGAGGTTCCCATAGCGCGCCTGTGGCACGCGGTTCCCTCGTACCCCACGATCAGTGAAGTCTGGCTGCGACTGCTCGAAACGATCGGGCGACCGTGAGCCGAGCACTAACGCTGGGCACGCGGCTCGGGCACGCTCTCGCGCGCGCCGAACACAGTCCGCGTGCTCGGCGAGTGCTGCTGCACCCCGTCGTTACGCGACCCGGCTACTGGTTTGCTACGGCATCCGGGCTGCTGTGGGGCGGCGTGCTGAGCGGACTGCGGGTGCGTTCTCAGGGCGGCGTTATCGTTGCCGAGCACGTGCCTCGCTGGGCCTTTGGTCGTGGCGGCACCACGATTGGCGCCGTGTATCTGACCTGCGACAACGCGAGCGATAACGTGCTCGCGCATGAGGCTGTGCACCGCGAGCAGTGGCGCAGGTACGGGTTGTGGTTCATCCCGCTGTATCTGTTGGCGGGACAGAACCCGCTGACGAACCGCTTTGAGGTGGAGGCGGGGCTGGAGTTGGGTGGCTATGTGCGCGCGAAATCATCGCGTGCGCCGAAAGGCAGCCCGAAGAATTAGCAGGCGGATGCTGGGCGCGAGCTAGTTGGAGCTGAGCAGGCGTGCGGGGCCCTGATGGGCAACCCACGCGTAAACGGTGCTTTCGCCGAATGCGCTCACCGGCAGCATTTCACTGAGCCACGCGTCGACCGAACGGGCAACACTTTGGCCGCGTTCGCGCAGAAGCCAGCACACGCTGAAACGGCCGGGAGCCGATAGCGGCTGGATGTCGTCAGCTGAGTCAACCTCGATGAACACTTGGCCGCGTGAACGGGCCGGTAATGTCGCAAGAATCATCGAGATGGCGTCAATCGAGGTTTCGTCTCCCGCGAGCAGCACGCGGTCAGCCGACTGGGGATTCCAGGCGATCTGCGGGGTGAAGAGTTCGGGAAACATTGATCCCAGTATAGGCATGCCTTACCTAAATGACGAAGCCCTCTCGGCGGACTCCAAGCAGCGAACGTCGGCGGCCTATCTGGACGTCCTGGGGTAATGAAAGTCGCATACTCCGGCTTCAGTTCCGTCGCGCTGCTACACGTGTTTGTGAGAATTCATCTTGTTCATAGGAGGTTCGGAACGTACGCTGGCTCCATGAAGCGAGCAACAATCGGCGCATTTTGGGGCTTGGGGATCAGTCTTGCGCTCTATCTCGGCATCCTCGGATTCACTTCGGTCGCGCGCACGCAAGGACACGACTGGAGCAAAACACTGACTGAATGGATGTCCACAATCTGGTACTGGTCGATCTGGCTAATGGCCGCCAGCGCACTTCTGATCGTGGTTCTGATCGCTGCGCAGATTGTGTGGGCTTACCTGCCACGATCGTGGTCGCGCAGCTGAAGTGCACTCTTCGCTAATCCGCCCACGTGACGCTGTGCCGAATCAACGCCCACAGGTCCTGCGCTCAGTTACGATCTCTTTGGCAGTACTGGGACTCCTCTGGATTGGCTCGCTCTCTGCGTATGCGAGCTTGGCGGAGAGAAACAGCCAGTCGTCCTGCGCTGATTATGTTCCCGCGAGTTTGAGCGCCTCGGAATATGTCGTGCAGACCAAATCGCGGGTTACAGTTCTGCCGCTCGCGCTTGAGTGCTCGTTCTACGCCGAGGCGCCATCCACCGACCCTGACTATGTCGTGGTCGAAAAGGATCTCGGTACTGCGTGGTGGCTCGGAGTGCCAGCCAGCTTCTTGGCCGCGGCGAGCGTTCGGGCAGCTATCTTCGTGACCAAGAAAAAGCGACAGCCTTCGGGGGTAGACCATGACCGGCCTGAACGATCGGACACTCAGTGATCCTCATCGAACCTCGTGACCTCAGTCGCGAGCAAGCCAACCGCCACTTGGCGCGCGCTGAAGCGACATTAGAGTTTCGGCTCACCGAGCTAGCGCATTGGATGGCCGCGAGCGGCGGGCCTATTGACGAGATGGATGCGTCTTTAGCAAGCGTGGAAACGCTGTGGAACTGGACTCAAACATTCACCAAGTCCGCAGCAGTCGAGATGATTCCAGAGGAGTGGCGAACAGATTACTCCATCGGGTTCGGATTCGCGCCCGACCTGCAATATCGACGCACAGCTTATGTGGCCCAAGCGTGGCAAAGCTATATCTTCAGCGTTTTGCAGCGACTTGATCCCGCAACCCGTATCGACCTGTACCGCTGGGCGGGCACAGATCACCACTACTACAACGATCTGGTCTACCGAGCTGAGTCGCAATCAGGGTTGGCGCCCGGCCTGCACAATCTCCAAGGCTGGGCAGCAGATGGGGTGCTTCGACCGGAGCGGGTCGACCTCGCTAAGTTTATGAACTGGTTTTCGACACAGTTTGCAGAGTGGATCGCCCTGGCAGGTGATGACCCTCGCGGACCCTCAATCCTAGCTCCGTTGGCCGGGCGCCCTCTAAGCGACTTCGATTCGCTGCGCAACCCGCCGGAGTTTGTGTCGGAGCCCAGGGTCGCTCCGGAAAAGTCGACGCCAGCTTTAGCACAACTGGAAGAGGACGAGTTCATGGTCGCGCCCCGCCACTATGACCCCGACGATCTTGCCGCCGGTCAACCGTTGGACTCTGCGTTCTTGCATCACACTCTCCTAGAGATGGATGCGAGCTTGGGTGGCGGCGGCACTATCACCGATCCCGCCGTGTGGCTTTCTGCCGGGCACGCTGATCTTGCCCTCGGCTCAGTGGCAGGTGCGACCGTCTTCGTTGCCGACGGCGCAGTGCGCGGAGTCGGGTTCGAAATCGGCGAGATCACCGAGAAGGAGTGGCGCACTCTCTCGAAACAGATGCGAGCACTAGCGAAGTCGCTGGGCGTGCATTTCGCCCCCGACCAAGACGAGAGCTGGAAAGCGAACCAGTAGCGCTAAGCCCCAAACGCCGCCGGATGCCGCGAGCCCCATTGGAAGCGGCGCTCGAGCTGCGCACCAATCGCGAGCAACACGTCCTCGCGACCGGGGCGGCCAATGAGCTGCACGCCCATCGGCAGACCTTCCGCGGTTTCGTGCACGGGGAGACTGATCGCGGGCAAGCCCGAGACGTTGACGAAGCTCGTCCACGGTGTGTATTGCACTTGCTTGGCAAAGTTCTCGAAGGCATCCTCGGCATGAAACCAGCCGAGCGGGCGTGGCGTCATGGCCATCGCCGGCGTCATCACGGCGTCGTAGGTCGAGAACTGGCGGATGACGCTGCGCTCGAACCGAGACAGGGTCGCGATGGCGACGCCCACGTCGCGCGCGCTCATCCGACGCCCGCTTTCGATGAGCCATTTCGTGAGGGGTTCCACGAGCTCGAGTTGCTCACCATCGAGCGGGATTCCGGCGGCTCCCGCTTGCCACAGCACCGTGAAGGCTTCGGCGTATTCGGGTGAGGGGTCGAGCGCGAAGTCTTCGCTGCCGTGGCCGAGCTGGTCGAGTGCAGTGCGGGCGCGAGTGAGAGCATCCTGAGCTTCCGGCGAGACGCTGATCTCGTAAGTGTCGTCCCATGGCGAGGTTGTCATGACGCCGATGTTGAAGGTGCCCTCACCGCGGATCGCGGCGTTGAGGAAGGCGCCGCCGTCCCACGTGGGCGGGCCGACCGAGAACGGCGAGGGGCCGGCGATGCCGTCGAGAAGCAAGGCAGCATCCGCCACCGTGCGAGCGATGGGCCCGGTCACCGGAAGCTGGCCGAGACTACCGAAGCCGCTGCCCGCGGGCACGCGACCGCGCGAAGGCTTGAGGCCGACGAGTCCGGTCGCCGCGGCGGGGATGCGAATCGAGCCACCACCGTCCGAGCCCGGCGCGAAAGGCAAGAGCCCCGCAGAAACGGCGACGGCCGCTCCCCCGCTGCTGCCGCCGGAACCCAAGGAAACGTCCCAGGGGTTCACGGCCGGGGCATCCGAAAGCGGTTCGGTGTAGGCGGGCAGGCCGAATTCGGGAGTCGCTGTTTTGCCGAGGCTGATCGCGCCGGCGTTATCGAGGACGTCGGCAATCTCATCCGACACCTCGGGCACGAAGTCGGCAAAGGCGCGCGACCCATACGCGGTGCGCACTCCGGCGCGGGCCCACAAGTCTTTTTCACCCGAGGGCAGGCCCCAGAGGGCGGCGGCGCGGGAGCCAGAGGCCTCCAGCTCTGCAGCACGCTGGCGCGCAGCATCCGGAGTCACGACCGTAAAGGCGCCCAGCTCAGGGTTCAACCGTTCGATGCGATCGAGGTAGCACTCCACGAGTTCGCTGGGCTTCAGCTCGCCCGATCGCAAGAGATGGAGCTGCTCTAGGGCGGTGAGGCGATGAAGTTCTGACACGGATTCAGCCTAAGGGGGTTGACAACGACCCGCCATGCTGGTTGGTTAGTTACATCACCAACTAACCAACTAGGCGCCGCAGCACTGCAGCACCGCTAGATCACCACCCGCACTCAGAAAGGAGGCTCACATGGATGACTCTCGCCCCATCTTCGCGCAGGTCGCCGAGAACATTGAGAACGACATCATCTCCGGCGCACTGCCCGAAGAAGGCCAGGCTCCCTCGATCAACGAGTTCGCAGCCTTCTACCGCATCAACCCCGCGACCGCCCTCAAAGGCGTGAACGTGCTCGTCGATGCCGGAATTCTCTACAAGAAACGAGGAATCGGAATGTTCGTCGCCACCGGCGCTCAAGAACAACTCAAAGGTGCTCGCCGCGACAGCTTCAGCAGCGAGTACGTTCGCCCCCTCTTGGCCGAGGCAGAAAAGCTCGGCATCGACTCCGCCCAACTCACCCAGATGATCGCCAAGGAGGCGAATAACTCATGACCTCCACCATCGAGGTAACTAACCTCAGCAAGCACTTCGGCAAAGTAAACGCCGTCAACGACGTGAGCTTCACGGTCGCCGAGAACAAGATCTACGGCCTGCTCGGTCGCAACGGTGCCGGCAAGACCACGCTCATGCAGTTGCTCACCGGCCAAGAGTTTGCCTCGAGCGGCACCATCTCGCTGTTCGGACAACCTCCGGTCGAGAACGCCAAGGTTTTGCAGAACACGTGCTTCATCAAAGAGAGTCAGCGTTACCCCGAAGACTTCCGCCCCAAGGATGTCTTCAAGACCGCCCCCTGGTTCTTCGCCAACTGGGACCAAGACTTCGCCGATCGCCTGATCGCCGACTTCCGCCTCCCCCTCGACCGCCGCATCAAAAAGCTCTCGCGCGGCCAGCTCTCCTCCATCGGCGTCATCGTGGGCCTCGCCTCACGCGCACCGCTCACCTTCTTCGACGAGCCGTACCTGGGGTTGGATGCCGTGGCTCGCCAAATCTTCTATGACCGCCTTCTTGAGGACTACGCCAACCACCCGCGCACCGTGATCCTCTCCACTCACCTCATTGACGAGGTCAGCAACCTGCTCGAACACGTTCTCGTGATCGACGAAGGCACGCTCCTCATCAACGAGGATGCCGAAACTCTCCGCAATCGCGCCACCAACGTGGTCGGCATGAAGACCGCCGTCGAGGCGTTCATCGGCAATCGCGAAGTGTTGCACCGCGACGGCATCGGCGGGCTCAGCTCCGTAACCGTTGCCGGGCTCAGCGAGAGCGAGCGCCGCGACGCGCACGCTGCCGGGCTGGAACTGTCACCGGTGTCGTTGCAGCAGCTCATTATCCAACTCACCCGCACCGAGACCAAGGAATTCGAGGCCAGCGCATGACCACCACAACAACGGCTCTCGCCCATCCGGCAAGCCCCCTGAAGCGCATCACGAGTGTGGCCAAGCTGCACTTCGCCAACCCGTGGACGACCCTCGGCTTGCCGTGGATCATTCTCGGCGTGATTTTTGTGGGCATGCTCACCGTCTGGTGGCTGATCTACTCGGCGATCGACCCTGCCGACCGCGCTGGCGCACTAGAAGGCACCCAGTTCTCTGGGTCGAGCTTCTTCATCTACATCTACATGATGGTCGTGGCGATCCAGGCGATCAGTATTACGTTCCCGTTCGCACTCGGCTACGGCGTTACCCGCCGCGACTACTACCTCGGCAGCGCACTAGCTTTCGTGGTGCTAGCCGTGATCTACACTGCCGGACTCACGCTGATCTCAGCCGCCGAAACGATGACTGACGGCTGGGGAATGGGTGTCACCATTTTTGCGCCCGTCTACTTCGGGGCGGGCATCGCGGAACGCATTTTCGTGCAGTTCGTGCTTTTCCTGTTCTTCCTCTTCTTCGGTTCAGCGATTGCTGCTGTCTGGGTGCGGTGGAAGGCAACCGGCGTCACAGTGTTCTTCATCATCGTTGGGGCACTCCTCGTCGGCCTGATCGCGCTGACCACCTTTACCGACTCGTGGTTTGCGGTCGGCGACACGTTCGTTGACCTCGGCGTGCTCGGAGTCGCAGCTTGGAGCCTCGTGCTCACCGCGATCAGCGGCGTGGCCGGGTTCACACTGCTGCGGCGAGCAACTCCGCGTAACGCGGCCTAGTCCGAAGGCTGCGGTCGCTAGACCAACCCAGAGCTGCGGATGCCCGGCTCTCCCTTCGCGGGAGGCCGGGCATCCGTGCGTTCATGACGTCGTGGTTCGTGGGTGATGCGCTACGCGTCGAGCGACTTCTGCAGCAGGTACGTGCCAACCCAGCGGTCGAACTTGAAACCGACACGCTTGAGGTGCCCAATGGATTCGAAGCCCAGCTTCTGGTGAAGATGCACGGAAGCCTCGGTGCCCTCATCCGAGATCACGGCAATGACTTCGCGGATGCCGATCTGCCGTCCACGCTCAAGCAGTTCGGTGAGCAGAGCGCCGCCCACGCCCTGACCGGTGGCGGCGGGAGACAGATAGATCGACCCTTCGACGGTGTGCTTGTAGGCAGCCTTGGGGCGCCACGGGAACATGGCGGCATAGCCGAGCACTCGCTCGGTGTCGTCGACCGCAACGATGAACGGCAGCCCCGATTCTTCTACGGCGACTCGCTTGGCGGTCATGATCTCGGGCGTAACCTCAACGATGTCGAAGGTCACGACGGTCGTGCTCACGTAGTGGCCGTAGATTTCGGCGAGCGCCACATCATCCGCTGCGATGGCGTCTCTGAAGTGGTGTGCCATCGCTGCTCCCGAGGTGTCGTGACAAAGAAGGTAAGTGGTGAAAACTGTCTCGCCCCGAGGGTGACGAGACTCTTATTTTATGCGGCTGGTGACGGGTCGATTCGCCAGTCGATGGGCTCAGCGCCCTGCGCCTCAAGCGCCGCGTTCGCTCGACTAAACGGTTTCGAACCGAAGAATCCGCGGCGGGCAGAGAGCGGGCTCGGGTGAGCACTCACAATCGCCGGCGTATCCCCGAGCAGTGGCGCGACGGATGCCGCATCCTTGCCCCACAGCACCGCAACAAGTGGCTGCGGCCTCGCCGCGAGCGCCCGAATCGCGTGAGCCGTCACCGCCTCCCACCCGTGACGACGATGGGAGCCTGCCTCCCCGGCTCGCACCGTCAGCACCCTGTTGAGCAACAGCACGCCTTGGCTCTGCCACGCACTCAGATCGGGGTGCGTAGCGGGCGGGATGCCGAGGTCGTCGTTCAGTTCCTTGTAAATGTTGGCGAGGCTCCGCGGTAGCGGTCGCACCGCTCGGTCGGCCGAGAATGCGAGCCCCACGGCGTGCCCCGGCGTCGGATACGGGTCTTGGCCGACGATGAGTACTCGCACGTCATCAAGGGGCGCTTCGAAAGCCCGCAGTACGGCATCCGGCTCGGGGAGCCAGTCGCGGCCAGCGGCGGTCTCGGCGTCAAGAAATGCCTGAACAGCATCCAGTTGTGCCCCTAACGGGTGTAGTGCGCGAGACCACCCGGGGTCGACACAGCTCAAGTCCATGTCACTACGCTAATGCGCGCCCTGTCTACCGATAGCATCCGTTCATGTCATTCCTGCGCGGCAAGTCCGGTGCTATCACCGTGGGCCTCATCGGCTACCTCTTCTTTGTCGAGCTAGTGAGCGGAATCTTGCAGGGGTACTACATCCCCCTCATTCCCGACCTAGTGCAGCATTTGGGCATCCGCGATGCTGACTTCAACTGGTTTGAGGCCGCCCAGCTACTACTGAGTGCCATCGTGGTGCCGATTCTGGCGAAGCTCGGCGACATGCACGGCCACAAGCGCATTCTGCTGATCTCGACCGTGCTGACCGCGGGCGCCACCTGGTGGCTTGCATTCACGGGTGACTTTACGAGCTTTCTCATTGCGTGGGCCCTGCAGGGCTTCTACGTTGTCTGGCTCCCGCTGGAGGTCGCGCTGATCTTTGACCGCGGACGCACAACGGGCATGGGCGCGTCGCAAACCCGCCGCGCTGCGGGATTCCTCGTCGTCGCTCTCGAAGCCGGCGCCATCATGGGTGCCCTCGGTGGCGGCCGCATTTTCAAAGCCTTCGGCGAGAACGTTCAACAAACTCTGATGATCCCCGCGATTGCCGTGACGATCGTCTTCTTCGTCATCCTGTTCGGAGTCCCCGAATCGAAACCGCTGCCCGGCCGCACCCTCGACTTCTGGGGCTTCGTGCTCCTCACGATCGGCCTGTTGCTCATCACCTCGGGCCTGACGTTCTTGCGCATCAACGGGCCCGGCGCCTGGTGGGTCTACCTCGTCATGCTCGCTGGTGTTGCGACTTTCATTCCGTGGGGCCGTTACGAGCTGCGCCAGAAAGACCCTGCGATCGATCTTCGGATGTTGCGCGACCCGAGCATGTGGCCCATCCAACTCACGGCGGGCCTCGTCGGCATCAGCTTGCTCGGCGCCCAGGCACCGCTCGCGACTTTCGCCGGCACCGACCCCATCAACGGGTACGGCCTCGGCATGGAATCCGATGAGATTTCGTACATCATCGGTGCCTACCTTGTCTCGATGATCGTCGGAGCGCTTCTCTTCCCGATTCTGTCGAAGTGGAAGAGCCCCCGCGTGGCACTCATCGTGGCCGCCTTCTTCGTTGCCGCTGGCTACCTGATGTTCTTACCGTTCCACACCACGGTGTTAAGCGTCTTCCTCAACATGAGCATCGCGGGCCTTGGCTCGGGTGCCCTCGTTGGCGCGCTCCCCGCCGCAGCCGCGGCTGCTGCCCCGCGCGGCCAGACCGGCATCGCCACGGCGCTGACCAACACCACGAAGACGATCGGTGGCTCGTTCGCCTCGGCAATCTTCGCCATCGTTCTACTCGCCGGAGCTGCTTCCGCGGTCACCGAAACGGCATCAAGCCTGTTCGGCTACCTGACGGTGTTCACGATCTGCGGTGCTGGCGCTCTCGTCGCAGCCGTGCTGTTGTTCTTGGTACCGAAGCTCGCGTTTGCGGATGTCGTTGACGACTTCGAGGAACTCCAACCAACCGAAACGAGCGACGAAGTTAGCAGCGAAGCGAGCAACGAAGCTACCGTCGCCGACTAGCGCGGCTTGAGTTCGCCTCTGATCATCTTGTGCGGTGCGGCCTGGGCAACGGGCTTCACCGTCACGAGGTCAAGGTTCACGAAGGGCGGCAACTCGATCGCGTGCACAATCGTCTCCGCGATGTCCTCGGCGACGAGCGGGTCGGGCACGTTTTCATAAACAGTGTCGGCCTTGGCCGCATCACCGCCAAATCGAACGAGAGCGAATTCTTCGGTCTTCACCATGCCGGGCGCAACCTCGATCACCCGGATCGGCTCCCCTGCAAGCTCAAGGCGAAGCACAGCCGTGAGCGCGTGCTGAGCAAACTTGGCGGCGTTGTAGCCGCTACCACCCTCATACGGCACGGAAGCCGCAATGGAGGTGACCATGAGGATGCTCGCTGTGTCACCCTCCACGATCGCTTCGCGCAGCAGCGGCAGCAGGGCGCTCGTGACGCGCTTGGTGCCGACAACGTTCACGTCGAACATCCGCAGCCAGTCATCCGCATCGCTCTCTTCTACGCTAGCGACGCCGAGCGCACCACCCGCGTTGTTGATGAGAGCGTGGATGGGGCCGAGCTCACGCAAGAAAGCGGCGAGCGCTTCGACGTCATCCTGTTTCGTCACATCGGCAACGAAGGTTTCGATGCCGGTGTCGGCGGCGAGAGCGGCAAGTCGATCAGCGCGACGCGCTACAGCCACCACCTGCCAGCCATGTTTCGCGAACCGTCGCGCGGTCGCTTCGCCGATGCCTGAACTTGCTCCTGTAACTACTACTCGCCGATTCCCCATTCTTCCAAAGTAGCGGTATTACACTTCGACGAATGACCGGAGCTTCTCTCACTACGCCCCAGCCTGCTCGCACCGCCAAGGTGCGCATGCCGCACTGGGATAACGCACGCTTTCTTGCGGTCACTCTGGTCGTGATCGGCCACGGCATTCAGCGGATGACGTATGACTCCAATTACGCTCTCGCGCTGTATCTCTTCATCTACGCATTCCACATGCCCGCGTTCGCGATCATCAGCGGCTATTTCTCGAAGCCCGGCGCGCCGACCGCGCTTCAGATGCGCCGGGTCATCACCGACATCATCGTGCCGTACTTCATCATGGAGACCATCTGGACTCTCGTGAAGTTCTTGGTTGAAGGCAAAACAGACCTCAACCCCTCTACTCCGAGCTGGACTCTCTGGTTCTTGCTTGCGCTCGGCATTTTCCGCCTCATCTTGCCGTACCTCTCCCAAGTGCGCTGGCCGCTGCTTTGGGCGGTGATCGCGTCGATCGGTGTCGGGTATCTCGACAACGTCGACAGCACGTTCTCGCTCTCTCGCGCCATCGGCATCCTCCCCTTCTTCGTGCTCGGCTGGAAACTGCGCGAATGGGGCCTCATGGATCGCTGGAACGTCGCAGAGCGCCTCGTCGTACTACTGCGAGCGCTCGCGGTCACGGTCTTCGCGGGCTTCATGGCGGTCATTCTCGGCAACATCGAGCTCTGGCGCACCATCGATCTGCGCTTCTGGTTCTTCTATGACGCCTCCTATCACGGGCTCGGCGAAGACCAGTGGTGGGCGGGTGGAGTGCGGCTGGGCCTCATCGTGCTCGCCGTCATTCTCAGCGCCGCCTTCTTCGCTCTCGTGCCCCGCCGCCACACTTGGGTCACGGATGCCGGCCAAGCCACCATGTACGTCTACCTGCTGCACAGCTTCGTTCTTTACCCGCTGCGCGAGAGCGGACTGCTGCTGGATGAGCGGGCCTCGGCCATGTGGCTCGTGAGCATGATCCTCGGCTCCATCGGTATCGCCCTCGTTCTTTCGATGCCGATCGTGAAGAAGATCTTCCGCCCTCTTATCGAGCCAAAACCCAACTGGGTCTTTGTTCCCCTACCCAAAGAGACCGATCTGTCTACCCAAAAACATTGAGTTACGACATATTTCACGAGTGATTGACCGCCCCACAGGGGCTCCTTAGGCTCACAGTGTGGCGGATGTCCCGACCCACCCAGAGATACGAGGAGGCCGCCGTGAGCGACTGGAACTTTGAAACCAAGCAGATCCACTCGGGCGCGCAGCCTGACCCCACGACCAACTCGCGGGCCACTCCGATCTACAAGACGACCGCGTACGTGTTCAACGACGCGGATCACGCCAAGAACCTCTTCGCGCTCGCCGAATTCGGCAACATCTACACCCGCATCCAGAACCCCACTCAGGATGTCGTCGAGCAGCGCGTTGCCGCCCTAGAAGGCGGAACCGCAGCACTGTTGCTCGCGTCTGGCCAGTCGGCCACCACGTTTGCTGTTCTCAACATTGCTCAGGCGGGCGACCACATCGTGTCGTCGTCGTCGGTCTATGGCGGAACCTACAACCTCTTCAAGTACACGCTCGCGAAGCTCGGCATCGAAACCACCTTCGTTGAGAACCAGGATGACGCTGCAGAGTGGGCCGCCGCCGTGCGCCCCAACACCAAGCTCCTGTTCGCCGAGACAATCGGTAACCCACGCATCAACGTTCTCGACATCGAGCTCGTGGCCAACGTTGCTCACGCCAGCGGAGTTCCGCTGATCGTCGACAACACCATCGCCACCCCGTACCTCATCCGCCCGCTCGAGCACGGTGCCGACATCGTGGTGCACTCGGCCACGAAGTTCCTGGGCGGTCACGGCACCGTTCTGGGTGGCGTCATTGTAGATGGCGGCAAATTCGAGTGGTCAAAGAACGTCGACAAGTTCCCCGGCCTCACCGAGCCCGACCCCTCGTACCACGGTGCGAGCTACACGGGAGTACTCGGCGACGGCATTGCCTACATCATCAAGGCGCGCGTGCAGCTGCTGCGTGACCTCGGTGCCGCCATCTCCCCCGATAGCGCGTTCTCGCTCATTCAGGGCATCGAAACCCTCAGCCTGCGCATTGAACGTCACGTTCAGAACGCTCAAGCAATCGCTGAGTGGCTCGACGCTCACGAGGATGTCGACACCGTCTACTACGCCGGTCTCCCCTCGAGCCCCTGGTACTCCAGCGCCAACAAGTACGCGCCCAAGGGTGTCGGTGGAGTTCTCTCCTTCGAGCTCAAGGGTGGCGTCGACGCTGGTCGCTCCTTCGTGAACGGTGTCTCGCTGTTCAGTCACGTTGCCAACATCGGTGACGTGCGCAGCCTCATCATTCACCCGGCATCCACCACTCACTCGCAGCTCTCCCCCGAGCAGCAGTTGACCGCTGGAGTCACCCCTGGGCTCGTTCGCCTCTCGGTGGGCCTCGAGAACATCGAGGACATCAAGGCTGACCTCCAGGCTGGCTTCGCTGCCGCCCGCGCGAAGACGGAAGAGCTCCGCGCGAGCGCCTAGGTCGCAACCGACCTCGGCGACTGCTTACGATGGCGGTGACTCCTCACGGGGGTCACCGCCATCGCTGCGTTAAGGAATTGGTCGGCATCCGGCATCCGACATCCGGCATCCGCGCTCACCCTTCACCGGAATCGCTTGTCGTTCATCGGAATAGCTCTCCCGCACCGGCGTAATAATTTCGTGCCGTACAGGTTCGTTCGCGATACTGGGAGAGACATGGACTGGCAGACACCTGAAGACACTGTTCCTTCGGCATTCATCACTGACGCAAACGTGCGTTCGCTCCTCGGCAAGCCCCCGGCGACGGGTGCCTGGCGAGAAGGAGATCCCACGGGCGAGCGCCAGTTCGTTACGGTCACCGACCTCCCGCTCGAGTTCAGCGGAAAGCTGCCCTCGGCTCGCATTGCGTACGAAACGCACGGCACGCTCAACGATGACGCCTCGAACGCGATCCTCGTCGCTCACGCGCTGACCGGCGACAGCCACATCATCGGAGCTCCCGGTGCTGGTCACGCCACGGGCGGATGGTGGAACGATCTCGTCGGGCCAGGCAAGGCCATCGACACCAACCGCTGGTTCGTCGTCGCCCCCAATATCTTGGGAGGCTGCCAAGGCAGCACCGGTCCGGCATCCCACGCCCCCGACGGTGCTGAATTTGGCGCCCGCTTTCCCTTTGTCACCATCCGCGATCAAGTCGCGGCGCAGGTCGCGCTCAGCGATGCGCTCGGCATCGACTGCTGGGCGGCCGTGATCGGTGGCTCGATGGGCGGCATGCACGCCCTCGAGTGGGCCGTCGGGCATCCGGAGCGTGTCGCCAAGGTCGCGATTCTGGCCGCACCGCCCGTATCGACGGCCGACCAGATCGCCCACAACTCGGTGCAGGTCGAGTCGATTCGCACCGACCCCGCCTTTGCCGACGGCGCCTACTACGACGCAGCGGATGGCGATGGTCCCCACCGCGGTTTAGCCCTCGCCCGCCGATTGGCCCTCATCAATTACCGCTCCTCCGATGAGCTCAATGACCGTTTTGAGCGCACGTGGCAGAGCGAAGTGAGCCCGTGGGGCAAGGGCGGCCGCTACGCGGTAGAGAGTTACCTCGATTTTCACGGCAACAAGTTCGCCCGCCGCTTTGATGCGAACAGCTACATCACCCTTGTCGAAGCCATGAGCTCGCACGACGTGGCGCGCGGTCGCGGAACGGTGCAGCAGGCACTTGCGCGCGCGACCATGCCCGCGCTCGTACTCGGCATCGACAGTGACCGGTTATTCCCGGTCTCCGGTCAAGAGATTATTGCCGAGCACCTGCCCGGCAACCTCGATGGCAACGTTCCGCACGTCATCCACTCGCCGTTCGGCCACGATGGCTTCCTCATTGAATCCGAACTCATGAGCGAACAACTCACGCGCCTGCTTGCCGTGTAACCCTGCTGAGAATCGCCCGAAGGCGCGCGTGTTAGTCAAAAATGGCGTTACCTCATGCGAAAGGCGGTGCGTCACCCCCGATAGAGGGACGAAATGTGCAAACATTGCCCCAAATGGACCTCATCGCTAAAGAACGGGATCGCCTACTGCAGCGCACTGCGCGCGTAGCGAGCCTCAGCTTTCTGACCGTATCGGTCATCTGCTTGAGCATCCCCGGAGCCGTCGCGACGGTCACCCTGTTCCTCTGTCTCCCGTTGTATGCGGTCATGGCTGTAGTGCAATTTCAGATGGGGAACAGCCGCTCCCTCGGCTGGGTCATTCCCTCGTTCATTGCGGGCAGCATCGTAATTCTGCTCGTCGCTGGCACTCCCGGTGGCCCCACCCCGGCCGGCCTCTCCGCTGTCGCGCAACTGTCGTCGGCGTCGCTCGCCTGCCTCGCGATCGTACTGACGACCACTCTCATCCGCCGCATAGTTTTGCTCGTGAGTTTCGTCACTGTGTCGAGCGTCACTGTCATCTCGATGGAGCCGTTCCAGACTCCCGTGCGCACGCTGGCTCTTCTGGTTTTCGGCTGGATTCTCGCGGCGCTCATCGGATTCTGGATCAGCTCCGGTGTTCCGCAGGCCGTTCGCCGCATCGCGAGCATCGGGCGCGCACACCGTGCTGAACGACAAGCAAGCGAGACGGAAGCTCAGCGCCGCCAGGGTGCCCGCCTGCTGCACGACACGGTCTTGGCGACGCTCACGCTGCTCGCCCACTCCGGGGTCGGCGTCTCCGCGGAGGCAATGCGCCAGCAAGCCGGGGATGACGCTCGCCTGCTACGCCAATTGCGTCTAGGGGCAACCCCCACGCCGCAGGCCTCCGGTGATTACAACCTCAGCGCCCCCGTTAGCGAAACCGTTCTCGGAACGACGTTGGAATCGGTCAAGCAACGCTTCGGACGCATGGGGCTCGAAGTCAGCTGGCACGGCACCGGTCAGGTACTCCTGCCCAGCGATGTTCTCGACGCTTTCTTGCTCGCGCTCGCTGAGTGCCTCGAGAACGTTCGTCGCCACTCGGGAGTCACCGAAGCGCACGTCACCATTACCGAAGACGAAAAAACCGTTCGGGCAATGATCACTGACTCTGGCGTTGGCTTCATTCTCGACGACGTCGATTCAGCGAGCCTCGGTTTCAAAGAGTCGGTTGTTGCTCGTCTCAAAGAGGTCGGCGGTCAGGCCCGCTTGTTCTCGACCCCTGGCTCAGGCACGACCGTGGTGCTGGAGGTTCCCCGATGACCTACGCTCCCCCCGAAGAGAACACTCTCGGCGTTATCGTCGGCGAGAAGGGTCGCCACTCCAAGAGCGCCACAGTCCGTCGCCTTGCTCGGGATGACAGTCCCCGACTCACCAGCCTCGGCACCGGTTTCGTCGGCGTCGGCGCCGCTATTCTCGTCAGCCTCCGTGCCATCTACGGGCTCGTCTGGCTCGTCATCCAATGGGACATCTATCCCAACCCAATCATTGCGGCGGTGGCCTGGGGTCTCCTCGTTCTGCTCATTGCGGCGACCATCACAATCGTTCAGCTCACGAGCGGACAGCTCCCGCAGTGGATCTTCTACTTGTTCGTCGTCGGTCTTGCCGCCGTGATGGCTCTCGACATTTACGCGGTCTGGGAGCTCCACGACATCGGCGGCTACGCCACGGCGGCAGTCGCTGCAGGAATGGCGTTGCTGCTCGTTCTCACAGTGCGCCCCACCACTGAGCTCATCGTCGCGGTCTCTGTCGTCGGCGTTGGCCTGACCGCGGTCATCCTGATCAACGTGCCACTGACGACCGACAACCTGGCACCCCAAGTGACCACGGTCGCCTTCGCTGTATTACCCACCGTGATCGGCCTCTCGCTCATCACGAACTTCCGGCAACTCGTGCAAGTGGAACTCGACCGAGTGCTGGTGCAGAGCACGCTCACCGCACCTCGCTTTGCGGTCGGCATGATGGCATCCGAAGAACTGGCTCGTCTCGACCTTGCCGCCGAAAAGCTGCTCGACTCCGTAGCGAATGGCACCACCAAGCTGCCGCTCGAACCCAAAATCGCATCCACAGCGGCGTCGCTTGCTACGGAATTGCGACTGCACCTCATCGAGGGGCGTCGCGAAACCTGGCTGTACCACGCCATCACCGAGTCCGACCTGCTCGGCAAATCAGTCACGCTCACTGACAAGGGCAGCCTTGCTGGCCTTCTTGACCCAGTACAGCGAGACGGCCTGCTCTCCACCGCCTGGCTGTTTGTCACCGACACCACGAAGCGCGGAGCCAAAAACTCCGTCCACATCACAATCGCGCCATCAACTACCGTTCTGGCGCCCAGCTTCGAAGACAAAGTGGCGGTCGGCATTTCGATCACGTCGAGCGGAGTTGCACGAAACCGAGTGGATGCTTCAACGTGGGAGGCAGTCGCAAAGGTCGGAACCTACACCGACTCCATCGAGAACTCGAGCGTGCGTCTCGACATCGAATGCCTTGTCGATAACCCAGCAGACCAATAAATTCGTAAGATAAGACGATCTACTAGAGGAATTCACCGTGACTGAACCAACAAAGCGCATCCGGCTCGCACTCGTTGACGACCACCGAATGCTGCTCGGTGCGCTCACCGAGTGGATCCGCAAAGCTGCGGAAGACATCGACATGGTCGTTGCCGTTCCCACCTGGCCCGAACTCACCATTCACCCTGAGTTCCCCGTCGACGTCGTATTGCTCGACCTCGACCTCAAAGACAACATCCCCGTCTCGCTCAAGATCAACACCCTCAAGTCGATGAACGTTCGCGTCGTCCTCATGAGCACCTACTCTGAGCCGAACGTGGTGCGCGAAGCCCTAGCTGCTGGCGCGCTCGGGTACCTCGTCAAGAGCGAAGACGCCGACATGATCGTTGAAGCGATCCGCGCAGCGTCGAAGGGCGAGTCGTTCATCTCCGCTGAGCTCGACTTGGCCATCAACGCCGATGAGATCGGTGGCGCTCCCAAGCTCAGCGCTCAAGAGCGTCGCGTCATGGCGCTCTACGGCGGCGGCGAGCCGGTCAAGTCGGTGGCGTACCAGCTCAGCATCTCTGAAGAGACCGCCAAGAGCTACCTCAAGCGCATTCGCGAGAAGTACCGCGTCGCGGGTTTCGATGTTGGCACCAAGGTTGCACTGCGTAAGCGCGCTCTTGAAGACGGCATCCTGATCGAGACCGACACGATGCACCACCTCTAAGCCACACCCTTTGTAGGCTGCGCCTTTCATAGGCTGCATCCGGTCGCACCACGCTTAACACCAATCGCCCTGACCCCACTCGTGTGGGTCAGGGCGATTGTGTTGTGCGGCAGCAGTGCGCTGGTTGTTAGCTCTCGGCGCGAATGATCGCTTGCTTGAGGCGCTCGACCTTTCCGGTCATTTCACCAGTACGACCGGGGCGGATGTCGGCCTTCAGTACGAGCGAAACGCGCGACCCAAACTGGCCGACTGCTTCGGTCGCGGCCTTGACGACTGCGAACACTTCATCCCAGTCTCCCTCGATGGTCGTGAACATCGAATCGGTCTGATTGGGCAGCCCCGAGTCGCGGACGACCTTGACGGCTGCGGCGACCGCATCGTGAACCGAATCGGTTCCATCCGAACCACCACTGGGTGCGATTGAGAATGCGACGATCATGCTGACTCCTTTGCCATAGGGCTTTCAGTGGATGGGGTGGCGTGAGGAAGCCTGAAAGCCGGGCGACCAAGCCTCACGAGCTCGACGATCGCCCACACCATCAGGGTCACCACGAGCAGATTGCGTGCGCTCACGATCGCCACCAGAAGCGGATCGGCGAAGAGCAAGCGGTCATAGAAGAACGGATACACGAGCTGCGTGAGCACGGCGATGGCGATGCTCAGCGTTGCCGGCATCCGAAAGCTCGTGTGGGCACGAATGCCCTCGCTCACAGGTGAGCTGGAGCTGGAGCTGGAGTGCATTGTGGAACTGAGAAGTCCAAGCACAACAGGCACCGCCAACCACGACACGAACTGCGGTGAGCCGACTTTGTTTACGACGATGAGGGCAAGGACGAGGGCGAGGCTCAGGGGCGCGAGCACCGGCAGCGCGCTGCCTCCGTGGCGCGCTGTGGTGCGGGCAGCGCGGATTCCGAGCGCGGCAATCGCGAGCACCACCAGAGCCAGCAACGGCGTCATGATGGCAGCCACGGCATCCACTCCCGGGCCGGCGACTTGGAAGGTCAGGATGCTCGAGTCGTAGTACACAAACGAATCTGGCACTTTCGCTACGATCTGCCAGAGCCAGATGCCCGCCACCGGGGATTCGATTTGGATGCCTCGGCCCGTTTGCTCGGTCACGAAACTGAATACGTTGCCGCCCGACCCGGCCAGCAGGGCGAAGACGACGACGGTCGCTGTGGTTCCCGCTGCTGCGATTGCGATGGCCCAACGCTCACGCAGGGCAATGAACGCAGCCAGAATCAGCGCTGCGGGCCACACTTTCACCCACGTGGCACAGGCAAGAACTACTCCGGCAACGCGAGGGTGATTCGTCACGAGGCGTACTCCGACCATGGCGATGGCGACGGTGACGGCATCGATGCGGCCGAGCGCGATCGGGCCGAGGGCCACGAGGAAGGCCAGCCACCACCATCCGGTGATCACACCCGAACGCGAGCGGCCCCAGCGGGTGAGAAAGCCGAGCGCCACGAGATTGAGCAGCATGACGAGCGTCAGCCAGGTCGCTCCGATGAGTTCAATGCCAAAGCTCACCGATGCCAAGATCGGCACAATGGCCAGCAGCGGATATACCCACGGGATGTCCACGCCCACAACAATGCCCGCGGCGTACGCCTGCTGCGCCCACCCCGCGTAAACGATGGTGACGTCACCGAACGGATTACCGGGCCCGTGGAGATTGAGCAGCCCGAGCCAGAGGTGAGCCGCGATAAACAGCAGCCAGAGCCCAATGGCGCTGACGGCATGACGGGTCAGCACCGCGGTCGGGTGTCAGTCGCGACCGCGTCCGTGCAGGCCGCGGCAAGTTCAGCGACGACCTGAGAGACGTTGCTGCACAGATCAAGAATGGTGAGTGGGCCGCCGTCGCTCGCGAGAGCTGCCGCACGCCCGTGCACATAGGAGGCTGTGGCAGCGAGCCCCACGAGTAGTGCGGGGTTTGCCAGCACCGCAGGGCTATGAGTGGCTACGAGGGCCCCCAGAATGCCGCCAAGCGCGTCTCCGGCGCCGGCGGTAGCCAACCATGCGGGAGCAGCTGCAATCGCGGCCGTCGTCGTGCCGTCGGACACGTACGTCGTGTGCCCCTTCAGCAGCACGGTGCAGCCGAGTTGGGTGGCGGCGGATTCCGCCCAGTCGCGCGGGGTTGCCGCGATTGACTCCGTGGGTTCGTCGAGCAACCGGCCCAGTTCACGGTAGTGCGGCGTGACCACGGTGGGCGTGGTGACCCGGTGCACCACGTCGAGGGCTCCCCCGTCGAGCACAAGCGGCACGTTCTGGCCGAGCGCAGCAGTGATGTGGCGTTCGGCATCTGGCTCTCTCGCGGCATGATCCATGCCCGAACCGATGAGCCACGCTTGCACCCTGCCATCGGCCATCACGGCTTCGGGTCGTCGCTGCAGAATAAGGTCTTGAGCACGCTGCGCTCCGAGGTAGCGAATCATGCCGACACCTGTACGCGCGGCGGCCTCGACCCCCAACACGGCGGCGCCCGGGTACTGGGCCGATCCTGTGATCAGGCCGAGTACACCGCGGGAGTACTTGTCGTCGCTTTCCCGGGGCAGAGCGATGTGGCGTGCCGCGTCAGCAGCACTCCACATCGACTCAGCATCCATGGATGACAACGATAGTTGAGAACGTCGTTAGCGACGCCGGGTGGCGTCCTGCACTTCGCCGACGAGCACCTCAATGATGTCCTCGAGGAACAGCACACCGGTGGTCTCGCCGGTGGCGTCGAAGCTGCGCGCCACGTGAACGCCCGAGCGACGCATAGTCGCGAGGGCATCTTCGAGGTCGGTTTCGCAGTACATCGAAATGAGCTGGCGAATCCGCTTGGGCGGAACAGGCTCGTGGAACTCGCTCTCGTCGAGATCGATAACATCCTTGAGGTGAAGGTAGCCGGTGGGCTCCCCTGCATCGTTCAGCAGAATGTAGCGCGAGAACCCTCGTTGAGCTACAGCCTTCTCGAGGTCCGCCGGGGCGGCGTCCTCGGGCAGCGTGACGAGCCCCGACATCGGAATAGCGACATCGCGAACCTTTTTCGACGTGAACTCGAACGCACCGGTGAGCGTGCCACCGGCATCCGTCAGCACGCCTTCGCGCGTCGACTGCGCGACGATCGTCGCCACTTCGTCGAGCGTGAAAACACTGTTCGCTTCGTTCTTAGGTTCGACCTTGAAGAGGCGCAGGATGCCGTTCGCTGTCGCGTTGAGCGCAACAATGATCGGGCGGAACACTGTTGCGATGAACACGAGTGGCGGAGCCAGAATCAGCACCGCGCGGTCGGGCACCGAGAACGAGAGGTTCTTCGGCACCATTTCGCCGAGCACAACGTGCAGGAACGAGACGATGATGAGCGCCATGATGAACGCGATGGTGCTGATCAGCTCTTCGCTCAAACCGGTCAGCGCCAGCGGCACTTCAAGCAAGTGGTGGATCGCAGGTTCAGACACATTCAGGATCAGCAGCGAACACACCGTGATGCCCAGCTGGCAGGCCGCGAGCATGAGCGTCGCGTGCTCCATCGCCCACAACGCAGTCTTTGCGGAACGTGAACCGGATGCCGCGAGCGGCTCGATCTGCGATCGACGTGCCGAGATAACGGCAAATTCCGCGCCAACGAAGAAGGCGTTGACGAGCAGCAGTACGAATAGCCAGATGATTCCCCAGACGTCCATTAGCTCACCACCTCGGCATCGGTAGCGGTGACAATCGGATCAGGGGTAAACCTCACGCGGTCGATGCGTCGACCTTCCAGTCGTTCAATGCGGAACACTCCGCCTGCGGCGGTTATCGTGTCGCCCGTGCGCGGAACGCGACCGAGCTCGCTCATGAGCCAACCGGCCACGGTTTCGTAGGGCCCTTCTTCGGGAACTTCAACGCCGGTGCGCTCGAGGAGCTCATCCGGGCGCAGAATTGCGGGGAAGGTAAACCAGTCGCGAGAACGGACTACGTCGGCCTTCGAGCGGTCATGTTCATCGGAGACTTCACCGACGAGTTCTTCCACGAGGTCTTCGAGCGTCGCGACTCCGGCGGTTCCGCCGTATTCGTCAACGACGACGGCCATTTGGTAACCGCGGCCGCGCAGTTCGGCGAGCAGGGCATCCAGTCGCATCGTTTCTGGCACTTGGAGCGCTTCAGTCTGCAGAGCCGAAACGGGCACGTCGGCACGCTTCTTGTGGGGCACCGCAACGGCTTGCTTGATGTGTACGAGACCCACAACATCGTCGATGCTGCCGTCGATTACCGGGAAGCGAGAGAAACCGGTGCGCTTGGCGAGGTCGATCACGTCTTGAGCGCTGTCGGTGCGGTCGATGCTGTCGACCCGCGGTCGCGGAGTCATCACGTCTTGCGCTGTGTGATCGGCAAAGGCCAGCGTGCGTGCCAACAGCGTTGCGGTGTCCGCTTCGAGACTGCCCTGGCTGGCCGAGCGGCGCACGAGCGAGGTCAGTTCTTCAGCGGTGCGGGCGCCAGAAAGTTCTTCTTTCGGCTCGATTCCTACAGAACGAAGGATGCCGTTTGCCGTGTTGTTGAGCAGGCTGACGGCGGGTTTGAACACCGTCGTGAAGAGCACCTGGAAGGGAACGACAAACTTGGCTGTGGCTCGTGGGAGCGCAAGCGCGAAGTTCTTCGGCACGAGCTCGCCAACGATCATCGACAGCAGTGTGGCAAAGGTGACGGCCAGGATGCTCGCGATGATGGTCACTGCTGCGTCAGGCAAGACGGTACCGAGCGGTGCCTCTAGCCAGGTGCTGAAAGCAGGTTCGAGGGTGTAGCCCGCAAGCAGTGTCGTCAGAGTGATGCCGAGCTGAGCACTCGAGAGGTGAGTCGAGGTGTGCTTGAGCGCCGCGATGGTGGTTGCGAGTCGCTTCTCGCCACGCTCTTGACGAGCTTCGAGGTCTGAACGATCGAGGTTCACGAGCGCGAATTCGGAGGCGACGAAGAAGCCGGTGCCGACAGTCAGCACGAGGCCAGCGGCGAAGAGAAGCCATTCATTCATGACAGATCACCTCCAGCCGCGGAGGTAGGTAGAGAACGGGCGAAAAACAAGTGATGGTCGCACGGAGCGTGGCTCCGGCGACAACTAGAGGGAGGGTCGTCCATTATGGGCTTGAGTATAGGACAAATCGCTGGGAAA
The DNA here is from genome assembly GCF_059767345.1 of Salinibacterium sp. VpJ6. Taxonomy (NCBI): domain Bacteria; kingdom Bacillati; phylum Actinomycetota; class Actinomycetes; order Micrococcales; family Microbacteriaceae; genus Salinibacterium; species Salinibacterium sp. VpJ6. Next base: position 17,652 of record NZ_JBSOQL010000003.1, on the reverse strand, counting down.
CGAGAGTTGCGTTACCAGCTCACAGGCAAGGCTTTGCCCTCTTCGTACCCTGCTGCCGACTGGATTCCCACGAGGGCGCGCTCCCGAAACTCACGCAGGTTTGCAGCACCGGCGTAGGTGCACGAACTGCGCACTCCCGAGGTGATCATGTCAACAAGGTCATCGATCGACGGGCGAGCCGGGTCGAGGTAGATTTTCGAGCCCGAGATACCTTCCGCAAAGAGTTCCTTGCGCGCGAGTTCGTAGGCGTCGAGCCCGCCGAAGCGAGCGCGTACGGCCTTTGTGGATGCCATTCCCCAGCTGGTCTTGTAGAGAGCGCCGACGTCGTCGGTGCGCAACTCTCCCGGCGCTTCGATCGTGCCGGCAAACCACGAGCCGATCATGACGGATGCTCCGCCCGCCGCGAGCGCGAGCGCCACGTCACGCGGGTAGCGCACGCCGCCGTCTGCCCACACGTGCGCGCCGAGTTCACGAGCGGTTGCCGCGGTTTCGAGCACGGCAGAGAACTGGGGGCGACCGACCGCGGTCATCATGCGCGTGGTGCACATGGCGCCGGGCCCAACGCCGACTTTGATGATCGTGGCGCCCGCGCCCACGAGATCGCGAACGGCGGCACTCGTCACGACATTGCCGGCGACAATCGGTACGCCCAAGTCAAGCGCGGCCACGATCTCAACAGCTCGCACCATTCCTTCTTGATGGCCGTGCGCGGTGTCAAGAACGAGGGTGCTCGCGCCAGCAGCGACGAGGGCGCGAGCCTTCGCGGCAACGTCACCGTTAATTCCGAGCGCGGCAGCGACGGCGAGCTTGCCTTCACTGTCGAGCGCTGGCATATAGAGAGTGGAACGGAGCGCGCTTGTCTTACTTGTGGTGCCGACTACCGCGCCACCATCCACAACAGGAGCGAAGTTAAGGTCGCGCTCCACCAGAAGATCGAAGAGCTCGCGGGCACTACCGAAGTCTGCGCGCTCAATGGCGTGGGTGTCAGCGCCGGCGATATCGCCCAGCTCAGCACCGGGCAACGCAGTGGCCAGACGTTCGGCATCCACCACCCCGGCGAGCGCGCCGTCGTTCATCAACACCACGCCGTGGCCCGCGAGCGGTGGAACCAGAAGTAGCGCTTGCTCCACGGTGTCCTGCGGGCTCAAGAACACCGCGGAGTCGAGATCGATGGGCTGGGCGCGCACCCAGGCCAGAGCATCCGCCATGTCGGTGTCACTGAGGTCTTGCGGCAGCACTCCGAGTCCACCGCGGCGAGCGAGACTCGCGGCCAAGCGTGGGCCCGTGACGGAGTTCATGTTCGAAGCAACGAGAGGGATGGTGGCCGAGGTACCGTCTCCCGGGGCGAGCGAAACCGACATCCGGCTCCCCACCGACGAGTGGCTCGGCACCAAAAACACGTCTGAGTAGGTCAAATCGTGGGTGGGCGTGGTCTCGTAGAAATCCATGGTCACGAGCCTAAAGGTCACTACTCGAAAACAATCTGCAAAAAAGTCATGAAAATAACGAAGATCGCCGCCTCACGACCAGCAGACGCACAACAAAGCGATTAACATTGGTGGGGATGTCTGGCGCGCAGACTGCGCGTCGTTGAAGTGAACACCAGAACTGAAAGTAGGCGGTTTGACGTGTCAGGCCAAGTAACCGGAATCGCAGCGGACGGAGACTCCTCGGGCGACTTCGGGGCCAACGAATGGTTGGTCGACGAGATGTACGCAAAGTACCTCGAAGACAAGAATCTTGTGGATGAGGCGTGGTGGCCCTTCCTCGAGACCTATAACCCTTCGAAAGACTCAGCTCCCACCACACCGGCTCCCGCGTCAACGACGCCGGATGCGTCAGCTGCAGCACCGGCGACGACGCCCGCTGCACCGCAGGCCGCCAGCGAAGCCGCTCCTGCAGCTCCTACAGCAGCACCCGCTGAGAAGCCGTTCGTGGATGAGGGCAACCCCAGCACGGGCAGCCAGCCTGTCGCCCGCACGACGTCGGTCCAAGCGAAGCCCCAGCCAATTCCGGCCGAGGCCCCCACCACGACTCCCATCGAGACGTTGAAGGCTGAGGCTGACGCCAAGCCCAAGGCCGAGAACGTCGTCGCTCCACTGCGCGGTGCAGCCAAGGCTCTCGCCTCGAACATGGACTCGAGCCTCACGGTTCCGACCGCCACGAGCGTTCGCACCATTCCGGCGAAGCTCATGATCGACAACCGCATCGTTATCAACAACCACCTCAAGCGTGCTCGCGGTGGCAAGGTGTCGTTCACTCACCTCATCGCGTGGGCCATCATCGAAACCCTCAAGGAGTTTCCGAGCCAGAACGTCTTCTACGACGAGCCCGACGGAAAGCCTTCGGTTGTTACTCCCGCGCACATCAACCTCGGCATCGCCATCGACATGCCGAAGCCTGACGGCACGCGCTCTCTCGTTGTTCCCGGCATCAAGAATGCTGAAACCATGGGCTTCGGCGAGTTCCTTGCCGCCTATGAAGATGTAGTGTCTCGCGCTCGCGCCAATAAGCTCACCGGCGCTGACTACATGGGCAACACCATTTCGCTCACCAACCCCGGCGGCATCGGTACCGAACACTCGGTTCCCCGCCTCATGCGCGGTTCGGGAACGATCGTTGGCGCTGGCGCCCTCGAGTACCCGGCAGAGTTCCAGGGTGCAAGCCTTCGCACCCTCACTGAGCTGGGTATCGGCAAGACCATCACGCTGACGAGCACCTACGACCACCGCGTCATTCAGGGTGCTGGTTCCGGCGAGTTCCTCAAGAAGATTCACGAGCGTCTCATCGGCGAGAACCACTTCTACGAAGACATCTTCGCCGCATTGCGCATCCCGTACGACCCCATCCACTGGGCGAACGACATCAGCGTCGACCTTGCTGACAACATCAACAAGACCTCGCGCGTTCACGAGCTCATCAACTCCTTCCGCGTTCGCGGTCACCTCATGGCTGACACCGACCCGCTGGAGTACCGTCAGCGTTCGCACCCCGACCTCGACATTTCGAGCCACGGTCTTACCTTCTGGGATCTCGATCGCGAGTTCGTCACGGGTGGTTTCGGTGGCAAGCGCCAGGCACTGCTCCGCGAAATTCTCGGAATGCTGCGCGACGCCTACTGCCGCACCGTTGGCATCGAGTACATGCACATTCAAGACCCTGAACAGCGTCGCTGGATTCAGGATCATGTTGAGAAGCCGTACACGAAGCCGACCCACGACGAGCAGATGCGCATCCTAGGCAAGCTCAACGAGGCAGAAGCTTTCGAGACGTTCCTGCAGACCAAGTACGTCGGGCAGAAGCGCTTCAGCCTTGAGGGTGGCGAGTCCACGATTGCTCTGCTGGATGCCGTCATTCAGAAGGCCGCTGAAGCCAACCTTGAAGAGGTTGCCATCGGTATGGCTCACCGTGGCCGCCTGAGCGTGCTCACGAACATCGCCGGAAAGACCTATGGTCAGATCTTCCGCGAGTTCGAGGGAACCCAAGACCCGCGCACCGTTCAGGGTTCGGGTGACGTCAAGTACCACCTCGGCACCGAGGGCACTTTCACCGCTGCTGACGGTCGCCAGATTCCCGTCTACCTCGCGGCCAACCCATCGCACCTTGAAGCTGTCGATGGTGTGCTTGAAGGCATTGTCCGCGCCAAGCAGGACCGTCGCCCCATCGGCTCGTACGCCGTTCTGCCCGTCATGGTTCACGGCGATGCCGCGATGGCTGGTCAGGGAATCGTTGTTGAAATCTTGCAGATGTCGCAGCTGCGTGCCTACCGCACGGGTGGCACCATCCACGTGAACATCAACAACCAGGTTGGCTTCACGACTCCGCCGAGCGAAGGCCGCACGTCGCAATACTCGACAGATGTTGCCAAGACGGTCCAGGCTCCGATCTTCCACGTGAACGGTGATGACCCTGAGGCCGTTGTTCGCGTTGCAGAGCTCGCGTTCGCGTACCGCCAGAAGTTCCACCGCGATGTTGTTATCGACCTGATTTGCTACCGCCGCCGCGGTCACAACGAGGGTGACGACCCCTCGATGACGCAGCCGCTCATGTACAACCTGATTGAAGCCAAGCGCTCCGTTCGTACCCTCTACACCGAGGGCCTCGTCGGTCGTGGCGACATCACTCAGGAAGAGTACGAAGCAAGCCACCAGGACTTCCAAGACCGCCTGGAGCGCGCTTTCGCCGAAACGCATGCCGCTCAGACCGGTTCGATTCCTATCCTCACCAAGGACGGCAATGGAGTTTCTGACCTTGAGCGTCCCGGTTCGCAGCGCGACGACGCCATCGGCGAGCCCATCACAACGGGAATCGACGAGAGCGTTGTTCACCTCATCGGTGACGCCCACGCCAACCCTCCGGCCAACTTCTCGGTTCACAAGAAGCTGCAGGCACTACTCAAGAAGCGCACCGACATGAGCCGCAAGGGTGGCATCGACTGGGCCTTCGCTGAGTTGCTCGCCATCGGTTCCGTGCTCCTCGAGGGCACCCCGGTTCGTATGGCCGGTCAGGATGCTCGTCGAGGCACTTTCGTGCAGCGCCACGCGGTGCTTCACGACCGCGAAAACGGCCAAGAGTGGCTGCCGCTGCAGAATCTCTCAGAGAACCAGTCACGCTTCTGGATCTATGACTCGCTGCTCAGCGAGTACGCGGCACTCGGCTTCGAGTACGGCTACTCGGTAGAGCGCGCCGACGCACTCGTCATGTGGGAAGCCCAGTTCGGTGACTTCGCCAACGGTGCCCAGATCGTCGTCGACGAGTTCATCTCGAGCGCCGAGCAGAAGTGGTCGCAGCGCTCGAGCGTTGTCATGCTGCTTCCGCACGGATACGAGGGTCAAGGCCCCGATCACTCGTCTGCCCGCATCGAGCGCTACCTCCAGATGTGTGCCGAGAACAACATGATCGTGGCTCGCCCGTCGACTCCCGCGTCGTACTTCCACTTGCTGCGTCGTCAGGCGTACTCGCGTCCGCGTCGCCCGTTGATCGTGTTCACCCCCAAGGCGATGCTTCGCTTGCGCGGTGCCACGAGCGACGTCGCTGACTTCACGAGTGGTCGCTTCGAACCCGTTATTGACGATGTTCGTCTCGACGACAAGTCGGCCGTCACTCGCGTTATCGTCACCTCGGGCAAGACGTACTACGACATCGTCGCTGAGCTCGACAAGCGCGAGATCAAGCACATCGCCGTCGTGCGCATGGAGCAGTTCTACCCGCTCCCCGTTGCCGACATGACGACGGTGCTCGACCAGTACCCGAACGCTGACATCGTGTGGACTCAGGATGAGCCTGAGAACCAGGGTGCTTGGCCGTTCATTAGTTTGGAACTGCAGCGCCACATTCAGTCGCGCGACATCAAGCTCGCCTCGCGTCCGGCATCCGCCTCACCGGCGACCGGTTCGTCGAAGCGCAGCGCTCTCGAGCAGGCTGAACTGATAGACCACGCGATTACCCAGCCGTAACTGCAACCGCGTTAACGAAAAGCGGGCATCCTCTTCGGAGGATGCCCGCTTTTGTTATGCGGTGAGCACTCAGGGTGCTCAGCGTGGGAGTTCTTGTTAGGCGTCTGCCAGCTTCGACAGAATTGCGCTCCGCAGATTATCGGGCGCTGTCTCACGACAGGCCTGCTTGACCTTGAGCTTTAGTGCGAGAGCAACGAGGTGTTCGCTTGAGCAGGACTCGCAGTTGTCAAGGTGATCCGAAACATCTTGAAAATCGGCTTCGTTGAGTTCGCGGTCGAGGTATTCCTCGAGTTCGGCTTTTGCTTTTTCGCAACCGCAGTCGGTCATTTGGTGCTCCTTGATGCTGCTGGCGTGCCGGGGGTGCGGTCACGCGCGTAGTCGGCCAGTAGTTCACGCAACATGCGACGGCCACGGTGCAGTCGGCTCATTACGGTGCCTACAGGGGTTTTCATAATGTCGGCGATCTCTTGATATGAGAAGCCTTCGACGTCGGCGAAGTAGACCGCGAGGCGGAAGTCTTCGGGGATCGACTGGAGGGCATCCTTCACCGCACTGTCAGGCAGGTGATCGATGGCTTCTGCTTCAGCCGAACGCGTCGAAACCGACTGAGTGACCGACTCTGCGCCGCCCAACTGCCAGTCTTCGAGTTCATCGATGGTGCCCTGATACGGGTTCCGCTGATTCTTACGATAAATGTTGATGAACGTGTTGGTCTGGATGCGGTACAACCAGGCCTTCAGGTTTGTGCCCTGCTGAAACTGACCGAATGCCTGAAACGCCTTGACAAAGGTCTCTTGAACGAGATCTGCGGCGTCGGTGGGATTGCGGGTCATGCGCATTGCGGCGCCAAAAAGCTGGTCCATAAAGGGCAGCGCCTGCTCTTCAAACTGTCGTCGCTTGTCGTCAGCGGCAGCATCAGTGGCGCTGGGCTCAACTCTGTCGGTAGTCATTAGCGACAATTCTAGTTCGCTGATCACTACATCCTGCTGAGTACTCAGTACTGCTGTCATACGGGCGCCTCCTCCGTGGGGTCTAAAACGCCGATACTCTTAGTAACTGATGTTCGTATCTAAGTATTCCAACCCAGAGTTCAGCCCGTATGACGACGAGACGGTGCCAGACACCACGGTGCCCGGAAACTGGCCGGCGCCGACCGTCACTCACGCACTCTCGGCATCGCTGAGTTTGCCGGGCAGTAAGAGCCTCACGAACCGCGAATTGATCTTGGCGGCGCTCTCTGATGGCCCCTCGCGCCTGCACTCTCCGCTGCACTCCCGCGACAGCGCCCTGATGATCCAGGCCTTGCGCGCGCTCGGTGTCGGAATCACGGAGATCCCGACCGGCAATGCTTTCGGCCCCGACCTGCAGGTCACCCCCGGTGAACTCGAGGGCGGAACATCCATCGACTGCGGCCTCGCGGGCACCGTCATGCGCTTCCTTCCCCCCGTTGCCGCTCTCGCACTCGGCCCTGTCGCGTTCGATGGTGACGAAGCAGCTCTCCGTCGCCCGATGCGCACCACGATTGACTCGTTGCGCGCTTTGGGCGTCAATGTTTCCGACGACGGCCGCGGCACCCTTCCTTTCAGCCTGTACGGCATGGGAAAGGTAGCCGGTGGCGAAGTCAGCATCGATGCTTCCGCATCCAGCCAGTTTGTCTCTGGGCTCTTACTCGCAGCGGCTCGCTTTGAGAGTGGCTTGACGCTGCGTCACACCGGCGAAAAACTACCGAGCATGCCGCACATCGAGATGACGATTGAGTGCCTCGCTGCGCGCGGCGTTGTTGTCGAAAGCCCCGAGCCTGGCGTGTGGGTTGTTCCCGCTGGACCGATCCGCGCCATCGATGTCGTTCTCGAACCTGACCTCTCTAACGCTGCTCCCTTCTTGGCTGCCGCTGTCGTCGCGGGCGGAACAGTCACGATTGAGGGCTGGCCCGATACCACCACGCAGGTGGGCGCCGATCTTGAGCAATTGCTTCCGCTGTTCGGCGCAACCGCCATTCGCAAGGATGGCGCGCTCACGATCGACGGAGGCGCGGGAGTCGTTGGCGGTCAGCGCTACCCGGGAATCGAGCTCGACCTTTCCACGGGCGGCGAACTCGCTCCCGCGATCGTCGCTCTTGCAGCGCTGGCGTCCTCCGCCAGCACAATCACCGGCATCGGCCACCTGCGCGGACACGAAACCGACCGTCTTGCTGCTCTGCGCACCGAGATCAACGCACTCGGCGGATCCGTCACCGAACTCGACGATGGGCTTCACATCGAGCCCGCCGATCTGCACGGCGGCATCTGGCACAGTTACGAAGATCACCGGATGTCGACAGCCGGCGCCATCATTGGCCTTGCCATCGAGGGCATCGAAATCGAGGGCATCGAGTCAACCGCTAAGACGCTCCCCCAGTTCCCCGAGCTGTGGCGCACGCTGGTCGGCGACGCACCCCTCACCACCGACACCCTCGGGCTGCTCTAACGATGAGTTGGCTCACAGGTGACGACGATGATGACGACCGCGCCTACAGCGAATACGACGAGAGTTCGGTGCGCATGCGCCCGAACCCCAAAGCCAACAAGCCACGCAGCAAAATTCGCCCGCAGCATTCGGATGCCATCGAAGGGCGCGTCTTCAGCGTCGACCGCGGCCGCTACGGCGTCTGGGTTGCCGAAGGAACCCCCGAAGAACGCCAGATCATTGCCGCCCGCGCTCGTGAGCTAGGCCGCAACCAGCACGGCAAGGTTTCTGTTGTCACGGGCGACTGGGTTGATCTCGTCGGCGACACGAGCGGCACCGAAGGAACCCTCTCGCGCATTGTGCGCATTCGCGAACGCACCACACTGTTGCGCCGAAGCGCCGACGACACGGATGCCGTCGAACGCATCATTGTCGCTAACGCCGACCAGATGCTCATTGTTGTTGCCGCAGCAGACCCGGAGCCGCGACCGCGACTCGTCGACCGCTATCTTGTTGCTGCGTACGACGCTGGAATCGATCCGATTCTCTGCATCACTAAAACTGACTTGCAAAATCCGGCGCCGTTTTTGGAGAACTTTGCCGGTCTCGACTTGAAGGTCATCGCGAGCCGCTCTGATGAGGTTCCCCTCGACGAGTTGCGCGCTGCTCTCGAAGGCCACACGACGGTGGCCGTTGGGCACTCGGGCGTGGGCAAGTCCACGCTCGTCAATGCCCTGGTACCGGATGCCAATCGTGCGGTGGGACGCGTCAACTCGGTTACCGGTCGTGGGCGCCACACCTCATCGTCAACGATGTCGTACCGCGTCGGCTCTGGCTGGGTCGTTGATACCCCGGGTGTACGTTCGTTCGGGCTCGGGCACATCGACCCGAGCAAGATTCTTTCTTCATTCACTGATCTCGCCGAACTCGCTGAAGACTGCCCCCGCGGCTGCACGCACCTGCCGGATGCTCCCGACTGCGCCATCTCCGAGGCTGTCGCTTCCGGCGCTCTTGGCGAGGTCGGCCGGCTACGTCTTGACTCGTTCCAACGGCTCATCACGACGCTCGGTTCCGCTAGCGTGTAACTGTGACCGAATACACTCTCGCCGACGATCTTTCTCTGGCCCTCGCTCTCGCAGGCGATGCCGACCTCATCTCCCTCGACCGCTTCACCGCGCTCGATCTTGAGGTCACGACGAAGCCTGACCGCACTCCGGTAACGGATGCCGACAAGGCTGTCGAGCGCAGCATCCGTGCCGGCATTGCTGCTGCACGCCCGGGCGATTCGATTCTCGGCGAAGAGTACGGCGAGGCCGGTGACTCGAACCGTCAGTGGATCATCGACCCGATCGACGGCACCTCGAACTTTTTGCGCGGAGTACCGATCTGGGGCACCCTGATTTCGCTCGTGATCGACGGCGTTCCGCAAGTGGGTGTCGTGAGCTCGCCGGCTCTCGGCAAGCGCTGGTGGGCCGCAACCGGGCACGGGGCGTTCGCGCAGGCCCGCGATGGCGAGGCCGAGCAGATTTTCGTCAGCAAGGTTGCTGCGCTGGATGCCGCATCCATCAGCTACAACAGCCTGTCGGGGTGGGATGGCGCAGGTCGCTTGGATGCCGCTATTGCGCTCACGCGCGCCACGTGGCGTTCGCGTGCCATCGGCGATATGTGGGCGTATATGTTGCTCGCTGAGGGCGCGCTAGATCTCGTGGGCGAATTCGATTTGCAGCCCTACGACATGGCGGCGCTCATCCCTATCGTGCAGGAGGCCGGCGGACGTTTCACCTCGATTGACGGCGAAGAAGGCCCCTGGCACGGCAGTGCGCTCGCCACCAACGGCATTCTTCATAACGATTCGTTGAACTTTCTTCGATCTCACTAGAAGTTCACCCTCTTTCGTTACCTGTGGAAAGCCTGTGTTAAGTAGGCTTATGCAGTACGAAGCGCGACACATTCACACGAAAGAGACCTACTTCTATGTCGACAGAGACAATCTGGCGCCGCACGATCGCCATTGCCGCGGTAGCCGCCGCCGCCGTGGCCCTGAGCGGATGCAGCATCCTCGATCAGGTCACCAACGGAATCAGTGACGCCGTTGACTCCGGCCCGGGCACCACGCAAGACATTTTCAGCCTCGTTATTGGTGACTGCGAAGTCGGCAACCAAGACGGTGGAGAGGTCTCCAGCACGAAGACCATCGACTGCGCTGAGCCGCACGACGCTGAAGTGTACGCCGCTTCGTACCTCGCCGATGGCGATTTCCCCGGTGACAGCGTCATCGAAGAGCAGGCCACTAACGACTGCTACGCCGAGTTCAGCACCTTCATGGGTGTCGAGTACGACGACTCCGTGTACGACTTCTCCTGGTACTACCCCACCGAGGGCAGCTGGTCTGAGGGCGACCGCGAGATCCTGTGCCTCATTTACGACCCCTCCGGCGACCAGATCACCGGATCGCTCGCAGGCTCCGGACTGTAACTAGCCACACTCCAACGGCCGGCGAAGACATGCTCTTCGCCGGCCGTTGTGCGGTTAAGGGAAGAAACCGCGCCCCCGGCGACGTTGCACTCTGCAACTCCCTGCGAGACGCTGGGAGCAGTAAAGAACAAGGCGGTAGCGAACGATGAAGATTGAATTTCCCGGCTCCAACGGCACAATGCTTGCCGCCCGTCTCGACCTTCCCGAGGGAACGCCCTCGGCGTATGCGCTCTTTGCGCACTGCTTCACCTGCTCCAAAGACTCTTTCGCTGCGTCTCGCATCTCTCGCGCACTCGGCGATTACGGCATCGCCGTACTACGTTTCGACTTCACTGGACTGGGCGGATCCGACGGAGACTTCTCCAACACCAACTTCAGTTCGAACATTGACGACGTCGTTGCCGCCACCGAGTATCTCCGTGACAACTACCGCGCGCCGACCATCCTCATCGGTCACTCTCTCGGAGGTGCCGCTGTGTTGGCGGCCGCTCACCGCGTGCCCTCAGTCCGCGCCGTAGCAACTCTCGGCAGCCCGAGCGACCCCGCTCACATCAGCAACCTCTTCTCCCACGCCAGCGCCGAGATTGTGGCCGAGGGAGAAGCAACGGTTCAATTGGGCGGCCGCCCTTTCCGCATCCGCAAGCAACTGCTCGACGACATCGCTTCTCAGCCGCAAAGCGAACGCCTACGGGACTTGGATGCCGCGTTGCTGGTGCTGCATTCCCCGATTGACCAGACGGTGGGCGTCGATAACGCTCGCGAAATTTTCGATGCGGCACGGCATCCGAAGTCCTTCGTCGCCTTGGATGGCGCCGACCACCTACTGAGCGACCGGGATGACGCTGCCTTCGCTGCGAGCATGATTGCCGCGTGGGCCGCCCGCTACGCTTTCGATCGCGCCGATGCTACTGCCGCACCTCACGCCGCGCCCTCGAACTCGACTGCGGCTTCTACCGCAGCGGCGCCTGCGACTGCGTCTGCAACTGCGTCAGCGCCTGCATCGGCAACTACGTCAGCGTCTGTGGTCAACCCGAGCGCCACAGTGACAGTCGACGGCAGTGCGGTCATCGTCACCGAGAGCGGCCCCGCGCGCTACGAACAGCGCGTGTTTGCTTCCGGTCACGAGATCATTTCCGACGAACCCGCACCGCTTAGCGAAAACCACGGCCCGGCCCCGTACGACTTCATTTTGGCGGGCCTCGGCAGCTGCACCTCGATCACGATTCGTATGTACGCCGATCGCAAAAAGATGCCTCTCAAGGGCGTCAGCGTACGGCTCACGCGCGAACGGATCAAAGCCGCCGACTGCGACCACTGCACGTCGACCGAGGGAATGGTCGAGCACTTTACGCGCGAACTCACCTTCGACGGTGATCTCACCGACGAGCAACGCGATTCGCTCCTCGTCATCGCCGATAAGTGCCCCGTGCACCGCTCGCTCGAGGGCGAAATCTCGATCAGCACGACGCTGGCCGCCCAGAGCTAGAACGCCGCAACGGCTCGTAGCCTCAGGGCTAAGAACCTCAGCGCGTGGACGCTTCAAGGCAATTCGAAGCAACTCTCCCTAGCCCTCACCAGCCCGGCGAGCTACAGTAGTTAGGTAACCCTAACTTCTTAGCGAAATGAGCCGGCGCCTCGCGCCCACAATCTATGACTTTTGAACGCGAATCCGTCAAGCACCCTCTCGCCGCACGCCGTCTTTCGGTGAGCGCCGTGAACTACCCCGCCCCGTCGATCGCTCGCATCACGCTCAGCGGAGACGAACTCGAGGGGTTTATCAGCAGCGGCCCCACCGATCACGTCAAGGCGTTCTTCCCCGACCCCGCTACCGGTGTTTTGACGGCACCCACCATGACTGAAGAGGGTCTCAAGCGCGTCGGCGAGGGTAAGGTCTTCTCCCGCGACTACACCCCGCTCGGCTTCCGCAGCCACGACGGGCACCACGAACTCGACATCGATTTCGTCGTCCACGGTGACGAAGGTCCCGCCTCCGCCTGGGCCGGAAAGGCAAAAGTCGGCGACGAGATCGTCATTGCTGGACCGCGCGGCTCGAAGCTTCTCCCGCAGGGGGCAACGCACGTCATCCTGATCGCCGACGAAACCGCGCTTCCGGCTGCATCGCGCTGGATCGAAATGTTGCCCACCTCGGTGCGCATCACCGCGCTGTTCGACGTGGCCGACGAGAGCGTCGAGAGTTACTTCAGCGAGGAGCTCAAAGCCCGTATGGACGCCCAGTGGTTCTACCGTCGCGATGGCCTCGGACAGCTGGAAGCTGCGCTGCGTGCCCTCGGTGAGATTGGCGAATCCACCTTCGTGTTCCTCGCCGGCGAAGCGACAACCTTGGTGCCGCTGCGCCGCTACCTTCGGCGCGAGCTGGGGCTCCCCAAACAGCAGGTAACAGCCGACGGCTACTGGCGTCGCGGTGTCACGGATGCCGATCACCACGCTCCCATCGACCCGAGCGACCCCGAAGACTAACGAACACAGCGGGCACGCGCGAGCACGGCTCTCCGTCGGCCGCGCGTGCTCGACTGAGCACCTGTTTCAGTGCACATTTCCGGCCGCCAAATCGGCCCCGAGTGTATGCTGAGGGCACAAGTGAACAGCCGTCATTCCGCCGCGGGAGAGTCCTTCCGATCGATGGTTGGCGCCGTAGGAGCAAACCCTCTCCGGGAATCTCTCAGGCCCCAGTACCGCAGTGGATAGGCAACTCTGAAAAGTAGTCGGCCCTGCCCGACTCGCCGACGGGGCAACGCGACGCCACAAGCGTGCGGAAACTCTCAGGCCCAATACAGAGCGGAGAGGACTCAACGACGCCCGTACGACGCTGTGCGGTGAAGAAATGGAGTCACCGTGGCCATTCGCAATCTGACCCCCACCACCGAAGTACCCACTCCTTCTCTCGAAGAAGTGCCGCTCAGCAGCTTCGACCTCTTCACGGTCGGCATCGGCCCTTCGAGTTCTCACACCGTTGGCCCTATGCGCGCTGCGGCGTCCTTCGCCGCTGATCTTGCCGAGCACGGGATGCTCGACTCTGTCGCCACAGTGAATGTGCGCCTCTATGGTTCCCTCGCCGCAACCGGTGCAGGCCATGGCACGATGAGCGCTGTGCTGATCGGTTTGGAGGGCAAACTCCCCGACCGAGTTCTTCCCACCGAGATGGAAGAGATTCTCGCGAGGATCGAAGAGACCGGAACTCTCAGTCTGGCCGGCAGTCGCGAAGTGCCGTTCCGCGAGGCCGAGATTGCCCTGCACCCGCTGACTGTGCTCGACGGGCATCCGAACGGTATGCGTTTTGCCGCATTCTCGGATGCCGGCGAGCCCGTTCTCGAAGCAACTTACTTTTCCATCGGCGGTGGCTTCATCTATCGCGAGGGAGACAACCGCGATGGCAGCAACGGTCTCGATCACGTTGCGGATCCCTTGCCTTTCCGCACGGCGGCGCAGCTGCTCGCGCACTGCCGTTCCGAGGGCCTTTCGTTCAGTGGCGTGATGTTGCGCAACGAGCTTGCCCGCCGCTCTGAGGCGGAGGTTCGCGCCGGCCTGCTTCACATCCGCGACGTCATGGACGAGTGCAAGAACAACAGCCTCGAGCGAACCGGCAACTTGCCGGGCACACTCAATGTGCGCCGCCGCGCTCCTGATTGGCACGCGCGACTGCGCACCGAAGACCCCGATCGCGACCCGGCTTTCTGGCAAGAGTGGGTCAACCTCGTTGCCCTCGCGGTCAACGAAGAGAACGCATCTGGTGGCCGCGTGGTCACCGCCCCCACTAATGGCGCTGCTGGCATCATCCCCGCCGTGCTGTTCTACGCGACGCATTACGCTCCCGGCATGAAAGACGCCGATCAAGCGATGAAGGATGACGCTACCGTGCGCTTCTTGCTGGCCAGCGCCGCTGTGGGCGTGCTCTACAAGCGCATGGCCTCCATCTCGGGCGCAGAGGTCGGATGCCAGGGAGAGGTCGGCTCAGCCTCCTCTATGGCGGCTGCGGGTTTGGCCGAGATTTTGGGCGGCACGCCCGAGCAGGTCGAGAACGCTGCGGAGATCGCGATGGAACACAACCTCGGACTCACGTGTGATCCCATCGGCGGCCTAGTGCAGATTCCCTGCATCGAACGCAACGCCATTGCTGCGGCCAAGGCCATTAACGCCGCCAAGATGGCGCTGTGGGGCGACGGCACCCACCGGGTCTCGCTCGACGAGGTCATCATCACGATGGCCGAGACCGGCAAGGATATGAGCTCGCGCTACAAAGAGACGTCGATGGGTGGCCTCGCCGTCAACGTCGTCGAGTGTTAGGAGCCAGCGCGATTACGGGCGCGTGTAGCGCAGCAGCAGCGTCCCATCGGGAGCGCTTAGCGCGTGGGCCAGCATCATGTCTTGCGGGGTCGCATCGGCGGCGTCGACAATGCGGCGCGCAGAACCGCCCTCGAGGCGTGGACTCACCGTAAGGCACAGCTCGTCGACAACCCCTTGAGCGATCATCGTCGCAAACAGTGTCGGCCCGCCCTCGCTGTGCAGTTGAGGATACCCGCGCTCCGTCAGCACGTGCTTCAACTCCACCGTGTCGACTTGCGACTCCCCCGCAACGATGACGTCCGCGACTTCTTCGATACGTTTGCGTTGCTCAGCGGAGGCTTTCTCGGTGGTGATCACGAACGGCCGTGTGGCGTACGACTCGAGGTCTTTTGGCTCCAGCCGCAGTGATGCGGTGACAATCGCGAAGGGCGGCTGCGCGCTGAGTCCATTTGCGGTTCGCCAGGACACCGACTCCTCGTCGAGGGCGAGATTGCGGTAGCCCTCGTGACGCACGGTGCCCGCTCCCACGACGATGACATCCGCGAGTCTGCGTAACAGCGGAAACACGCGACCGTCCGCCGGTGTTCCGAGACCTCCCGAAACGCCCTCGTGAGTAGCGGCCCCGTCGATGCTCGACACGAAGTTAGCGCGCAACCACGGCTTCGCTCGATCAGCCACGGCGTAGCTCGCGAGCAGTTGCTCGTCGGTCAGTGCAGTTCCTGCAGTCAGGGAGTGGATGTCGGATGCAGCGGCCACGGTCTATCTTTCGTTGGCGTCGGACATGTTGTGCTTCAGCACCGCCGGCTCGCGGAGCCCAAGAATCGCTTCAGCCATTCGTACGGCATCCACCGTCTCGGCCACTTCGTGCACGCGCACGACGCGGGCGCCGTTCAGGACGCAAGCCACTGCGGCCGCGAGTGAGCCTTCGAGACGCTGGCGCTTCGGCTTTTCGAGCACTTCACCGATAAAGTCTTTGTTCGATAGGGCGACGAGCGTGGGCAGACCCAGGTCGGTGATCACATCGAGGCGACGCGTGAGCTCAAGGCTATGCAGCGTGTTCTTGTTGAGGTCATGCCCGGGATCAACAAAGAGACGGTCATCCGGAACCCCCGCGTCCATAGCCCGCTCGACTCGGCTCTGGAGAAAGTCCCGTACCTCAATAGCGACATCGTCATACTGCGGACGAGCGAACTGGGTTCGTGGCTGGGCCCGCGAATGCACCAGGATTAGCGACGCCTCGCTGTCGGCGACAACGCGGGCAAGATCGGGATCGCTGAGCCCCGTGGTGTCGTTGATCACCGTGGCTCCGGCGGCGATGCTGCGCCGTGCAACTTCTGAGTGGAAGGTGTCCACAGAGATAATGACGTCGGATTCTGCTCGTAGCGCCTCGACAACTGGCACCACGCGGTCGCACTCCTCTTCGACGCTGAGCGGTTCCCCCGGAGCGAACGGCACACCCCCGATGTCGATCCAGTCAGCGCCATCGCGTACCGCTCGCAGCGACGCTGCCACGGCATCTTCGAGCGCATAGTTTGCGCGGGCGTCGTAGAAGGAATCGGGCGTGCGGTTGACGATCGCCATCACCGCCACGCGCTGCGAAAAATCGAAGGTTCGATCACCGATGGTGCGGCGGGGGTTCCGCAGCGAAGGGAGCACAAAACTCATACTCCCTATACTGGGCGACGATACTGACAACTCCACCCACATACCCGGGTTAACGCCGAGAACTTCCACGGAACGTCACGAACGCGGCGCCGACTACAGAGCTGCCCACTTGGTGGAACCACGATCACGATACCTCCACGCGAACGTGCTCCGCGACTATCTCCTCAACGCCCTTGACCGCTTACAGCCGGCAGTGTCGCCACGGATGCGAGCAAAACCCGCTCCGACGACAACGCTGCGTTAGCTGCTGAGCAGCAAAATACCCGCGAACACGGATGCCGCTGCGATCGCCATCGCAATCCCTAGCAGTACCGCATGCACCCGATAAAACGCCGTCGGCTTGCCAGCGGAATCGCGAGCTCGCGGGTCGCCGCTCACACGCTTGAGGAAGCGGGGCCAGGCGACGACATTGAACAGTGCGCTGACGAATAGAACGATTACGGCAAACAACTCCATGGTTCTCAAGCCTACGCCCGACGCAGAGCACCCAGCACCCAGCACATGTGACCCGTCAAGCGCCAAGAGCCAAGAGCCAAGCATCAGACACTGTCCCCATGAGCCACAATGGGTGGATGCTCGAATACACGCTTCGCGGAGGCCACGGCGCCACGGCTGAAGCCGAGCTCGAAGTAAAGCGCTCCCGCTTTCTCTGCACCGTGATGCGAGTCGAGAGCGAGGAGGATGCCCGCGACGTCATTGAACTCGCGCGCAAGGCTCACTGGGATGCCCGCCACCACTGCTCCGCGTTCGTACTCGGCTCAGCAACAGAGCCCTCGCAAGTGAGACGCTCCAATGATGATGGCGAACCTTCCGGCACTGCAGGGCGACCCATCCTTGATGTGCTCAATGGCCGCAAGCTCATCGATTGCGTCGCCGTGGTCTCCCGCTATTTCGGAGGGACCCTTCTGGGCACCGGTGGCCTGATTCGTGCTTACTCAGATACCGCGGCACTAGCCATCGATGGAGCTCGAGCCCAGCACCGCCTCGTGGTCCGCGAACGACGTGAGCTATTTCGCTTAGCCTTGTCCCACGCAGATGCCGGACGCGTAGAAGCCGAGTTGCGCCAGCACGGAGTGACAGTTCTCGGCACGGACTACGCGGCGCAGGCGGTTCTCACGCTAGCAACGGACGCTCCGGGCGCAGTTGATCTCGCTGCCCGCGTTGCCGGCGTCACGGCCGGCGCTGGCACTCTCGAGCCCGCGGGCGCCGAGTGGGTGGATGTAGCGCCGTAGGCCCTGCCGATGCGCTAGCTATCGGCACTTCGGGTGGTTGTCGACAATGGTTGGTTAACGCAAGAAAGCCACACCCG
>NZ_JBSOQL010000002.1:0-368650 GCF_059767345.1 Salinibacterium sp. VpJ6 | reverse complement strand
TCAAATAGGGGCCGGTGTCGGGCTGTGTTTTTGCCGGCGACTTCCCCCTGTGCGCCAAGATAGTTGGGTGCCCAGTTTCACCACCAGAGCCGCGCGACTCGACGACGCCACCGAGCTCGCCGCCGTGCATACACAGTCATGGCAAGAGACCTATACCGGCTTGTTCCCGGCTCAAGCGTGGAGCGCCGAGTCTCGCGCCCGCCGCGAGGCAATGTGGAATGTATTGCTCACTGACCACGACACCACCTCCGTCGTCGCTGAAGTTGACGGTGTGATCGTGGGCCTGGCGCACGCAGAACACAATCGCGACGAGGCGGATCTCCCTGCCGAAGAACTCAAGATGATTTATGTCTTGGCCAGCGCTCACGGCACTGGCGCCGGCCAAGCCCTCATCGACGCGGCGCTCGGCGGCGGCCCCGCTAGCGTGTGGGTACTCGAGCAAAATCCTCGCGCGCGTGCCTTCTATGCCAAGAACCGCTTCATGCGCGACGGCATGGTGCGGGAGATGGACTTCAATCCGAACATCCGGGAACTTCGACTTATTCGTCGTTAGCGATCCTGGGAGCATGGCAACCCGGCGCCCCGACACGTAACCCGTGGTTCAGGCGCCCAGAGTAGACGCCTGCACTCAATAATCATATTATTGGACAATCACAGGGTGTAGAGCTGCAATCGCCGCTCCACCGCTGCTTCAACACAAGGGACAACGATGACTTGGATGGTGACCGGCGGTGCCGGCTATATCGGCGCACACGTGGTGCGCGCCCTGATCAGCGCGGGATTAGACACCGTAATCGTGGACGACCTTTCAAGCGGATTCGAGAAGTTCGTTCCCGAGGGCGTGCCGCTCGTTCGGGCGAGCATCCTCGACAAGGCCGCACTCGTGGATGCGATGAAGACGCACCGCGTCACGGGAGTCATCCACGTAGCGGGCTTCAAATACGCCGGCGTCTCTGTGAACCGTCCCCTTCACACGTACGCCCAGAACGTGACCGGAACCCTCGCGCTGCTCGAGGCGATGGCCGAGTGCGACGTCGAACAGATCGTCTTCTCGTCGAGCGCCGCTGTGTTCGGAACCCCGGATGTCGATCAGGTCACCGAGGCGACCGCGAAGGCGCCCCTCTCCCCCTACGGAGAATCGAAGCTCATCGGCGAGTGGCTGCTGCGCGACCAGGAAGTCGCCACCGGTCTTCGCCACACCTCACTTCGCTACTTCAACGTTGTCGGTTCCGGAGATGCCGCGGTCTACGACACGAGCCCCCACAACCTGTTCCCGCTCGTGTTCGAAGCGCTCGTTGCGGGCAAGACGCCACGGATCAACGGCAACGATTACCCCACCCCGGATGGCACCAACGTGCGCGACTACGTTCACGTTGCTGACATCGCTGCAGCCCACGTGGCTGCAGCACAGCGCCTCGAAGCGCACGACAGCATCGAACCGGCCTACAACTTGGGAAGTGGAGACGGACTCTCCGTTGCCGAAATCATGACGGCCGTGGCATCCGTGACCGGCATCCCCTTCACCCCAGAAATCGCCGATCGCCGTGCCGGAGATCCACCGCGCATCGTGGCGAACGGTGACCTTGCCGCCCGCGATCTGGACTGGAAGATGCGTCACACCGCCGAAGAGATGGTCCGCAGCGCCTGGGAAGCCCGCCTGCGCGCAGAAGAAGGAAGTGCAGAATGACCGCAAAGATCACCAAGCGCCCGACGACCTTGAACGACGGTCGCGAACTCATTTACTTCGATGATGCGGACACGACGCTCGGCGACGAGCGCTCGGTCGACAGCCGCACGCTCGACCCTCGCCCCGCCACAGCCACCATGCGCCAAGACATCCTCACCGGCGAATGGGTATCGATCGCGGCAGCGCGCCAGAACCGTGTGTTCTTGCCGCCCGCCGATCAGGACCCACTCGCGCCACAAACGGCGAGCAACCCCTCCGAGGTTCCGGCTCTCTATGACGTAGCGGTGTTCGAGAACCGTTCGCCCTCATTTGGACCCGCCCTTGCCGGGAGCGAGAACGCTCCCGCCGGGCTTGACGATCTGGCAGAGCTCGGGTTGGGTCGCACACGCAGGTCCATCGGACGCTGCGAGGTCGTATGTTTCAGCCCCGACCACGAAGGATCATTCGGCACACAAACCGAAAGCCGCGCCCGCACGGTGATCGAAGCATGGGCCGACCGCACTGAAGCGCTCTCCGCGCTCGACGGCGTGCAGCAGGTCTTCCCCTTTGAAAACCGAGGTGAAGCGATCGGCGTGACCCTGCATCATCCCCACGGCCAGATCTACTCGTACCCCTACATCACGCCGAAAACTCAGCGGACCCTCGACTCCATCGAGCGCACCTCGCCCACTATGTTTCAGGACATTCTCGACTTCGAACGGGCCGGTGATCGTGTTGTCTTGAGCGGAGAGCACTGGACCGCATTCGTGCCCTTCGCCGCGCGCTGGCCCATCGAGATTCATATGATGCCGCACCGTCATGTGCCCGACTTCGCTTCGACGTCCGAAGCGGAACGCGATGAACTCGCGGGTCTTTACTTGAAACTGCTGCGCGGAGTCGATGCCATCTATGACACCCCCACTCCGTACATTGCGGCGTGGCATCAAGCCCCCGTCAATCGAGCACGCGATACCTTCCGCCTGCACTTGCAACTGACGTCGCCGCGACGCTCGGCAGACAAGCTGAAGTACCTCGCCGGCTCCGAGTCAGCAATGGGCGCCTGGATTGGCGACGTCACGCCCGAAGCCGCAGCCGCCACCATCCGAGAGGCCATCGAACGAGCATGAGCACCACCGAACACGACGTCATCACGAACTTCATCGAACTGACCGGCCACGCACCGGAAGGCATCTGGTCGGCGCCCGGACGCGTGAACCTCATCGGGGAACACACCGACTACAACGAAGGCTTCGTGCTGCCGTTCGCGATCGACCGGCGCACCCGCGCCGCTGTCGGACTGCGCGCTGACGGAACTATTCGAGTGACGAGCACCTTCGACGACACCTCGGTTCAATTCGAGCTCGCCGCTCTCGATGCTGCCAGCGCTGCGGGTGAGATCACCGGCTGGAGCGCCTACCCGCTCGGGGTCGCTTGGGCGCTCGGCCAGCACGGCGCCGACCTGAGCCGCGTCAGCGGCGTGGACATTCTTATCGACTCGACCGTTCCAGTGGGCGCAGGGTTGTCGTCATCCGCCGCCATCGAAAGTTCGGTTGCGCTAGCGCTCAACGATCTCTGGAGCCTCGGATTTACACGCGAAAAACTCGCCAAGGTCGGGCAGCTTGCCGAAAATGAGGTTGTTGGTGCTCCCACCGGCATCATGGATCAATCGGCGTCACTCCTCGGCGCCACCGATTCAGCGGTCTTTCTCGACTGCCGCTCGCTCGACGCCGAAGTAGTGCCACTTGGCCTGGCGAAAGCCGAGTTGAGCATCCTTGTCATGGACACGCGCGTATCGCACTCGCATGCCACCGGCGGATACTCCGAACGTCGCGCCGCGTGCGAGGCAGGAGCTGCCGCAATGGGTGCTTCCTCGCTGCGCGAGGTGAACGTCACCGACCTCGATCGCGCGAAGGAGCTGCTTGACGACGTCACCTATCGCCGGGTGCGCCACGTCGTCACCGAAAACCAGCGAGTGCTCGACACCGTTCGGGCTCTGAGCGACGAAGGCCCGCTCGCCATCGGGGCGCTGCTCGATGCCTCGCACGTCTCGATGCGCGATGACTTCGAGATCTCGATTCCCGAACTCGACCTCGCCGTGGAAACGGCACGCGACAACGGAGCCATCGGCGCCCGGATGACCGGCGGTGGCTTTGGCGGAGCAGCAATCGCCCTCGTGCCGCACGCTCTCGTTTCGACCGTGGAAACTGCGGTTCACGCAGCATTTGCCGCGGCTGGCTATACGGCACCCGTCACCTTCACGGTGACTCCGTCGCGCGGTGCCGAGCGCACCAGCGGAACAGCCACGAAAAAGTAGCGCCCACAGAACGATTCGTGGGAAAAAACTTTCGCCAGCAGAGTTGCTCTGCTGGCGAAAGAACTCTCACAACGCGACAACGACCGGTGGTGGAGATGGGGGGAATTGAACCCCCGTCCACTGCTGTAATTCCGTGCCTTCTACGGGTGTAGCTTGTGCAGACGTTCTACTCGGCTCTGACCTTTGCCACAAGCACCTAGGTCAACGAGCCCAGCCAGAGTGCAAGTCCCACGTAGCCCTCGGGCGTAACTACGCAGCAATCTCTCTAAATTGCGCCAGAATCCGAGTAGAGAGCATTCCCGGTCTGACGGACTTCTTTAGTGCGCTCGCTTAGGCAGCGAGGGCGAAGTCAGTGCGCTTTGAATTGGCACTTATAGTTTGCAGTCATCGTTAACGAGATAAGGCTGCATTCTCGACCCGCTTCTCACAGTTTTGCAGGCAATGTCGAAACCGATCATCCCCCTGTGTGGGTCGTTGTCGCGCTGTGGAGTTATCAATACTGCTCACGAATGGGCAGCCCTCAATGATAGGTCAGAAACCTGCAACAAACCAGCGCGTTGAGCAAGCACACAGGATCGGTCGAGGGATAACGAGCGGGCACGCTGGTGAGCGCACGCTGCCAGCGAACGGACCGCCCACATCCAGCCGACGAGAAGTAAGTTGGGGTTATGAGTGAATCAACCACAGCGAACCCCGCAAAAGTGACGATGTACGGAGCAGACTGGTGCCGCGACTGCCGCCGCTCCGAAGCACTGCTCAACTCGCTCGACATTGAGTGGGAGAAGATCGACGTTGAGAAGGACCCGACGGCTGCCGATCGTGCACACGCCATCAGCGGTCGCCTCAACATTCCCGTTGTTCACTTCACTGACGGAACCTTCCAGGTCGAGCCCAGCGATAACGACCTCAAGACGAAGCTGGCAGAGCTCGGCGCTATCTAGCAATGCCTCTTGTCATCACCGTTCGAGGTGAGCACGAGTCGTGGCACGCTGCCGAACGCGGAATTGTGCACCTATCGGTGGCCATTGATGGCCCCGATCGGAGTGAAGTCTTCGATGCTGCCATGCAGGCATCGGGCCGGGTTCATGCCCTCCTCACTCAGCTCGCCTCGAACGATGGTGCGATTACGCGCTGGTCATCTGACACCGTTCGCGTGACATCACAACGGCCGTGGAACAACGCCGGGGAGCAACTCCCCTTGGTCTACTCCGCCGTCATCGGATACATCGCTCGCTTTCGAGATTTCGACGCTCTGGCGCTATTCATTGAATATGTGAGCGCCGTCGACCACACGACCGTCACGCTTGTCGAATGGGAACTCACCGAGGAAGCCACTCGGGCGGCCCTCGCTGACGCTCGGCACCTCGCCGTTATTGATGCCTATACCAAGGCTCGCGAGTATGCCGAAAGCGTCGGGCTCTCTGAAGTCACCACCACAGCAATCGCCGATCCGGGAATGCTCGCTGACGTCGGCCCCGGTTCTGACTCTGCCGGCAGCGGAGCACGGGCATCCCTGCGGATGATGGGCGCCCCCGGTGACGGGGGCCAGCTGGCACTCAAGCCAGAGAAGATTTCCGTCGCCGCAAGCGTCGAGGCTCGCTTCCACGCCAGCTAGACGAGAACGCGTTGTCGTGAGACAGCGCGACAGAAAGGCAGCGAGCCAGCGAGAAAGACCCCGCTACTCGCCCATGTTCTTGCGAGCCGCCATGGCACGATCTGACTCGCGCTTATCTTGGCGCTCACGCAGCGTCTGGCGCTTGTCGTACTCTCGCTTGCCCTTCGCAACAGCAAGCTCGACCTTGGCCCGGCCATCCAAGAAGTAGATGGATAGCGGCACGAGCGTGTAACCACCCTGTTTGATCTTGTTGTGGATCTTCAGGATCTGCTCTTTGTGCAGCAGCATTTTGCGCTTGCGACGTGGAGGATGGTTGGTCCACGATGCTTGGAAGAATTCCGGAATGTGCACGGCATCCAGCCAGGCTTCGGAGTGATCATCGATAAAGCCATAGCCATCGATGAGACTGGCGCGCCCTAGCCGAAGAGACTTGACCTCCGTGCCCGACAGCACAAGACCAGCCTCATAGGTGTCTTCGATGCTGTAATCGTGGCGGGCCTTGCGGTTGCTGGCAACAACCTTCCGCTCACTTTCCTTAGGCATGGTTCACTTCTCTCTCAAATACGGATGCCACGCGACTGCGGCAAGTGCCGACAGTGCAGCAGACCAGTTTAGCGCGAGAGTGCCCCCGCGGCTACACCCAGAGGTAGCGACCTATACCTTCAAGTACCGGCTGATGGCGACGCCCGCCGAGATGGCGGCAAGCCCGGCACCCACCGCGATGAGAATCGGCACAACGAGGAGCGCTTCTTCCATTCCCAACAAGCTCGTATTGACGGGCAACGTCGTGGCCAAATAACCTCGAACGAAGAACTGAACGATCGCGACGATCGCACCACCGGCGAGCACTGAACCGATCAACGACGCGAACACTCCCTCGAGAATGAACGGCGTTTGAATGAAGCGGTTTGACGCCCCCACCAGCCTCATGATGCCGAGCTCTCGCCTTCGCGAGAAGGCACTGAGTCGAATTGTGGTCGCAATGAGAAGTACCGCAGCGACGAGCATGAGCCCGGCGACACCGATCGCTGTATAACTGGCCGCGTTCAAAATTGCGAAGATGGGCTCAAGATAGGCGCGTTGGTCCTCCACGCTCTCGACCCCGGCCAAGCCTGACAAGCTCTCGATGAGCACATCCGCCTGTTCCGGATCGACAAGGTTCACCCGGAAGCTCTCGTTCAAAGACTCCGGCGTGATGATGCCCTCGAAGGTCGTGTCCGCGAACTGTTCCTTGAAGTTTTCGTACGCTTGCTCGTGCGTCTCGAACTGCACTTCGTTGATGTACGGCGCGAGCGTTGGCGAATCGAGCTGCTGCTGAACCGCCGCAATCTGGTCTTCCGTAGCTTCAGCCAGGGTGCAGTTGCCGGTGGTGTCGATTTCGGTACACATGTACACCGCGACCTGGGCTCGGTCGTACCAGTAGCCCTTCATCTGGCCGATCTGCATCTGCAAAAGAATGGATGCGCCGACAAACGTCAGCGAAATGAAGGTCACCAGAACAACGGAGACCACCATCGAGAGGTTGCGACGGAGCCCGCTGCCGACCTCTCCGAGAATCAGACCGAGCCTCATGCGTCGAGCCCCTCACCCTGCGAAGACGACTGCACGGTAGGACGCTGCGGCGGAGCCTGCGTGGTCGTGGCGGACGCCGGCTTGCTCGCGGCGGGATGCGGAACTCGCCCCTGAGTAGGAACAGCCTGAGTTTGGTACCCGCCCTGCAGCTCGTCACGCACAATCTGGCCGCCGATGAGCTCGATAACGCGGCGCTTCATTTGGTCGACGATGCCAGCATCGTGGGTTGCCATCAAGACGGTAGTGCCGCCGAGGTTGATTCGCTCAAGAAGAGTCATGATGCCCGCAGCAGTAGCCGGGTCAAGGTTTCCTGTGGGCTCATCGGCGAGCATGATGGCGGGCTTGTTGACGACAGCGCGGGCGATCGCGACGCGCTGCTGCTCACCACCCGAAAGTTCGTGAGGGAAGCGGTTTGACTTGCCAGCAAGACCAACCATTTTGAGAGCATCCGGAACAGCCTCTTGGATGAAACCACGGCTCTTACCGATGACCTGCAGCGTGAAGGCAACATTGTCGAAGACCGTCTTGTTCGGCAGCAGACGGAAGTCCTGGAAGACAACTCCCAAATTGCGACGGAAATACGGCACCTTGCGGCTCGACAGAGTGTTCAGGTGCTGACCGAGCACATGGATGGAACCCTTCGAGGGGTTCTCCTCCTTGAGGATCAAACGCAAAAAGCTCGACTTACCCGAGCCGGATGCGCCAACAAGAAACACGAACTCGCCCTTGAGGATCTCAAGGTCAACAGAGTTCAGCGCCGGTCGTGTCGTGCCCGGATACGACTTCGAAACAGAATCAAAACGAATCATTTGGAGCCAGCCTAAGGAGCAGTGCTCCAGAACGCGGCAGCGACGCACCGCAGGCCCGGACTCACAGGGTGGCCCAGTTCAGGGCACAGTCAGCCCATAGAGGTCTTAGTCGATGACGCGTTTGCGCCACTTGATTCCTGCCGAGATGAAGCCGTCGAGATCGCCGTCAAACACGTTCGAAGGATTGTTGACCTCGTACTCGGTGCGGAGGTCTTTCACCATTTGGTACGGCGCCAAAACGTAGCTGCGCATCTGGTCGCCCCAGCTCGCAGTGATGACACCCGCGATTTCCTTCTTCGTGGCGGCCTCTTGTTCACGCTGCAAGAGGAGCAAACGCGACTGCAGCACGCGCATAGCGGCCGCACGGTTCTGAATCTGGCTCTTCTCGTTCTGGCAGCTCACCACGATGCCGGTCGGCAAGTGAGTGATACGCACCGCGGAGTCTGTCGTGTTCACCGACTGGCCACCAGGACCGGAGGAACGGAAGACATCGACGCGGATGTCGTTCTCGGGAACTTCGACAACATCCGTCGTCTCAATTAGCGGAACAACTTCAACTGCCGCAAAGCTGGTCTGGCGCTTGCCCGCCGAGTTGAAGGGGCTCATGCGCACGAGGCGATGCGTGCCGGCTTCGACACTGAGCGTTCCGAACGCGAACGGGGCGTCAACCTCGAAGGTTGCCGACTTGATGCCCGCTTCTTCGGCGTAGCTCGTGTCGAGCACGCGCGTGGGGTACGAGTGCTGCTCGGCGTAGCGCAGGTACATGCGGAACAGCATGTCGGCAAAGTCGGCGGCGTCGACGCCTCCGGCCCCGGCGCGAATAGTGATGACGGCAGGCCGTTGGTCAAACTCGCCGTTCAAGAGAGTTTGTACCTCAAGGTCGCCGAGAGTCTTACGGATGCCAGCGAGCTCGGTACGAGCATCCGCTGCAGCCTGTTCGTCATTTTCTTCATTCGCGAGTTCGACCATGATCTCGAGGTCGTTAAGGCGGTTGGAGATGGAGTTGATCTTGGCGAGCTCGGCCTGACGGTGGCTGAGGTCGCTCGTAACCTTCTGCGCCTTGTCGGTGTCGTCCCACAGATCGGGGGCACCGGCTGCTTCGCTGAGGCGTGCGATCTCCGACTCGAGGCGGTCAGGGTCGACTACCTGGCAAATGTCCGCAAAAGTGGAACGCAGAGCCGCGATGTCGTCAGAAAAGTCCAGTTCATCCATGTCGCTCACCAGACTACCCGCGAAGGCTGACCGGCACGTGGTTCTGCACCAGCGAGCGATACTCGGAGATGCACGCTCACGCCCTACGATTGAGGGCGATGAGCACAACAGAACAACCCTTTAGCTGGCGTTCGATCGGACTGCCCGTTCTTTTGCCGACGCTGCTGTTTTCTATCGGTGAGGGCGCGATTATTCCGCTGATTCCGATTGCCGCAGACAGCTTGGGAGCGACGCTCGCGATTGCTGGTCTGGTGGCGGCGGTGCTGACCATTGGCGAACTCTTCGGCAACATCCCGAGCGGATGGCTCATCTCCCGCATTGGCGAACGACCGGCCATGATCGGCGCGAGCGCACTCTCGATCATCGGAGTCGTGATTGCGATTCTTGCGCCCAACCCCGTGGCACTCGGCTTCGGCGTGCTGCTGCTCGGCCTTGCCGCCGCCGTGTTCGCCCTCGCCCGGCATGCCTTCCTGACGAGCTTCGTTCCGGTCTCGTATCGCGCCCGCGCCCTGTCGACGCTGGGCGGAACTTTCCGCCTCGGCGTCTTCATCGGTCCGTTCATTTCGGCCGGCGTCATCCATCTCACCGGCACGGTGTTCGCCGCGTTCTGGATTCACGTGGTGGCCGCTATTGCTGCCGCCGCCGTGCTGCTCCTCTTGCCCGACCCCGCAACAACCTTTGGCGCCGTGCACACCACGCGCGTCAATAACCGTGTGCTGCGGGATGGCGAGGCGCTCGTTGAGAAGGAATCACACGGTCTCTTCGCAACGGTTCGCCGTAACCGCGCCCTACTCTCGCGCCTCGGCCTCGGTGCCGCAGTGATCGGCGCGATGCGCGCGAGCCGCCAAGTGATCTTGCCGCTCTGGGCCGTGAGCATCGGCCTCGCCGACACCAACACTGCGATCATCATCGGTATCGCCGGCGCCGTGGACTTCGCACTCTTCTATACCGGTGGCCAAATCATGGACCGCTTCGGCCGCCTCTGGACAGCAGTGCCCTCGCTCGTTGGCCTCGGACTCGGCCACCTCGTGCTCTCGGTCACTCACGATGTGAGCGCGAACACCGCGTGGTTCATTTTCGCCGCGATGTTCCTGTCGCTCGCGAACGGCCTTGGCAGCGGAATTCTGATGACGCTCGGCGCGGACCTCGCTCCCCCGGCCAACCCCGCTCCGTTTCTTGGTGCGTGGCGCTTCACGGGTGGCGTTGGTCAAGCAGCATCACCGCTGCTTATTGCGGGAATTACTGCACTCGCGTCGATCTCGGTCGCGGCCGGAGCGATTGGGATTCTTGGCCTCGTCGGCGCCGGCATCATGCTGCGCTACGTGCCCCGCTACATCCAGAAACCTCAGCGGTAGCCACCGTGACCGCTATCCCCACCAGCAACCTCATCGCATTCGTGCTGGTGGCACTCCCGATCATTCTGATCCCCGGACCGAGTGTGCTGTTTCTCATCGGCCGGTCGCTCTCGCTCGGCAAGATGGGCGGCATCATCAGTTCGCTCGGCAACGCCACCGGTGGCGTCGTTCTGGTGTTCGCTGTCGCCTTCGGCGTGGGAACCGTTATTGCTCAGTCGGTGGTCGCCTTCACGATCGTCAAGTACTTGGGCGCCGCCTACCTGATCTATTTGGGAGTACAGGCGATTCGACACCGTAACGACCACACCGCGACGGATGCCGCGGCTCCCCGCGTGCAATCACGCTGGCGAATCTTCAGCCAGGGTTTTGTCGTGGGCATCACGAACCCGAAAGCCACCGTGTTCTTCGTGGCGGTGCTGCCGCAGTTCGTGAGCTTCGGAGCCGGCGGGGTGCAAGTTCAACTGCTTGTGCTCGGCCTGCTGTTCATGGCTATTGCTGTCGTGTCAGACACCTCATGGGCAGTTGCCGCGGGGTTCGCGCGCGATTGGTTCGCACGCTCCCCTCAGCGAATCGCCACCCTCAGCGCGATCGGCGGCATAGCCCTGATCGCGCTGGGAGTGGGATCACTGTTCATTCCGCACGCTAGCGAATAGCGGCGATCGCATCCGAAATCTGCGTTGAGCCATCGGTGAACTCGATCGTCTGACCGATGGTGTTGTCGGCGTCAATCACTTCGGCAAGAACGCGAGCAACGTTGTCGCGGCTCGTGTGCTCATCGTTGGCTTCGTCTCCGAGGCCAATCGATCCCGAAGCGGGTTCGCTTGAGAGAGAACCCGGGCCGACGATTGTGTAGTGCAGCGGACCCTTGCGGAGGTGATCGTCGGCCGCCGCCTTAGCCTCGGCATACGCGAAGAAATCGTTGTCTTCGGGAACACCGTGGTCGAAACCAGCGCCCTTGTAGGAAACCATGACGTACCGCATGACACCGGCGTGAGCCGCGGCATCCATGGTTCGGATGGCCGCATCGCGGTCGACAGAATAGGTGCGTTCGGCACTGCCGCCGCCAGCACCCGCAGAGAACACAACCGCGTCATGGCCGGTGAAAATTTCGGACAACTCTTCGGCGCTTAGCTGCTCGACGTCCGCAATGACCGGCATTGCTCCGGTGGCGCTGATGTCAGCTTCCTGCTCCGGTTTGCGGATGAGCGAGTGCACGTGGTGCCCGCGCGAGGTGAGAAGTTGGGCCAGGCTCAGGGCGATCTTGCCGTGACCTCCGACGATAGCGATACGTTTCATGGCTAACTCCTTTGCTTCGGTGGCGCACCCGCGAGGGGTGCATCTCCAACGCTACGGAGCCAAGCTCACTGTTGGCTGGACAGAACTCGACCGCTGCTCTCGAGATTGCCGTGTGGCAACCCAACGCACGCCCGACGCCCACCGCACGCCGGCTGAGCATCGCTACGAAAAAATTGAGCGGGCGCTCGCCGTCACTTCGATGCGCACGCCCTCCGGAACGAGCAGCGATACGAAGGGAGGCCGCCAATACGCCGACAACGACACCGTCGCGCTTGAGGCGTCGAGAGTCGTCGCCTGCTCCACGCTGAGTCCTTCGAACTCGGCAGTAGGCGCTGCGGCCAAATACTCCCCCACCGCACTCGCTACCTTCGCTGGCTCGAGCTGAGGCCGAAAGCCCTGCGGTGTGCGCACGACATCGTCGAGATCGTAGGATTCTGCGCCCACGAGAGCCGCACCATCCGCGAGGCTGAACAGCCGTTTGCGTTCGAGATACAGCGACGTTGCCGCGACAACGAGAAAGATGAGAACGAGGGAAAGGAAGCCGTAGAAGATCGTGAGTACGAGCGCCGAGCCGTCGTCGTCGCGCATCCGTGGCGACGTGTTCATTAGCGAGACCCCGCGAATTGAGACACCTGCTGAGTCGCGGCGGCATCCAGCGGGACCTGAAGCGGAAAGTTACCGGTGAGCACGGGCGGGGCCAGCGGGAGATCAACCGTGATCGCGACCTGCACGGTGACGAAGCCCTTACGCGCGAGGCAGTCGCCGGGGTCGGGTGCGCACGTGATTGTGACGGCAGCATCGGAGGCATCAACACCGTGATTGTCGAGGGCGAATTGCACCGCGCTCGACGCCGCCGCGTTCGCTTGCTCGAGAGTCTGCGCCTGCACGAAGACTCGGGCAGCTTGCCGGGCGGCTCCCTCTGCCGCCAGAGCTCCCGCCTGAATCGAAGACATGGTGAGCACGAGATAAACGAGCGGCACCAGCATCACGAGACCCACCGTGATGAACTCGAGCGATGCCGAGCCGCGCTCGCTAGCGAACCTGTTCGATAGCTGCATGAGCTGACACCTCCAACCCATTTTCGATACCAACTAAACCAATGAGCGGCAGTGGGGTGTTGACGGTGATGATGACCGCGGGCTGCCCGAGGTGAGTAGTGGTGGCGGCGCTGACATCCGACGCATAGCCGGGAGACAGCGCCGTAGAGATGAGGTCACGAGTGCGAGTCACACCATCACCCAACGATGTGTCGGCCAGGGAGGCGAAACGCGCACCCTCTGCCGCGGCATCCAGAACTGTATTGCGGATGTGGAGGGCCAGCGCCAGTTGAATAACACTGAGCGTCAACACCGTCAGCAGCGCTGAGACGAGAACAAACTCGACGACCGCCGAACCGGACTGATCAGCGTGCAGCCGGCGCACGCTCTGGCGCCACCGCGCTCGCATTAGAAGCCGGTGACGCGATCAATAGCCTGTTGAAAAACCGAGCTGAGTGCGGGGCCAGCGAGGCCCCAAATGATGATGACCAAACCTGCGGTCATCAACGTGATCAGCACCCAGCCCGGCACGTCTCCTCGCTCCGAGGTGAGCGATCGGGTGCCTCGGGTAAGCCCGCTCTTCAGAAGCAATTGAGATGATTTCACTCTGCAATCATTGAGCGAAACACAAATGTGCGTGAAGACTTTCCACAGCGAGAAAGCGAGCGGCCAGGATCGGCTCCGGCCGCTCGCCACCCACTATTCGGAAGAGGTGTCGCGCGGGAGTTTGGACCGCAGCTCCGATTGCAAAGCCTGGAGCCTCGCCACTTCGTCTTCGACGATCGCATCGGCCTGGGCGATGTTGTCGGGCGAGACCAAGCCGGTGTCAGCCAGAATCGCATCTTCCGTGACCTGCGAGATCCCACCGCCCGACTTAGCGGCCTTCTTACGAAGACGATCAAGCGCAGCGCGAAGCGGGTGCACAGTGTCTCGCATCAGCGGCTCTTCGACCTCAAGGCCGTAGAACGTTCCAATGTGATCCACGAACTGAGCCCGCTGAGCCCGGTCGTACGCTCGCCGTTCTCGACTGAACGCCGTTACGGTTGCCGCACAAATCATCAACATCACCACGCTGAAGGGTAGCGCCGACAGAATTGCCGCGGTCTGCAAGGTTTGAAGCCCACCCGTGACCAACAGGGCGATAGCCAAGAACGACGCCAATAGTGCGAAGAACACGCGGATGCGTTTGAGCGGTTCTGCAGAGCCACCGGTGGCGATCATCGACATCACGAGCGCGCCGGAATCGGCTGAGGTGACGAAGAAGATTCCGATCAACAGGATGGCTCCGAACGTGAGCGCGGTTCCTGCCGGGAGACCGGCGAGCAGATCAAAGAGAGCGGAATCGGCATCCACCGATCCATCGGCAGCAACAAGCCCGCCCTGACCGTAGAGCTCACGGTAGATCGCGTTGCCGCCCAGAACACTGAACCAGAGGAACGTGAGCACCGTGGGAACGAGCATGACGCCGCCCACGAACTCGCGCACAGTGCGGCCCTTGGAGACACGCGCAATAAAGACACCGACGAACGGGGCCCACGACATCCACCAACCCCAGTAGAAGGTTGTCCAACCGGCCTGCCACTTCTCGCCAGCTTCGCCCGCATAGGCGCTGACGTTGAAGCTCAGCCCGATGAAGTTCTGCAGGTAGTTACCCATCGACTGCACGAACTCACGGAACAGGAATGCGGTCGGACCCACGATGAGAAGGAACACGAGGAGTACAGCGGCCAACAGAAGGTTGGTGGTCGACAGCCACTTCATACCGCGGCCGATACCGGACACCAGCGACAGAATCGTGAAGGCAACGATAACGACGATCACGGCAATCTGAGTCGTGAGATTCGACTCGGCAATCCCTGTCTTCTCGAGACCGGCAGAAATCTGAAGAACACCAAGACCGAGCGAAGTCGCAACGCCGAATACCGTACCAACGAGCGCGATGACGTCGATGAGGTTGCCCCAGCCACCGCGAACGCGCTTGCCGAGTAGCGGCTCCAGAGTCCAGCGGATCGAGATGGGGCGCCCGCGACGATGGATGGCGTAGGCAAGCGCGAGACCGACAACGACGTAGATAGCCCAAGCGTGCACTCCCCAGTGCAGGAAGGTTTGGCTCATCGCCTGCTGCGCAAGTTGGATCTCGGTGCCACTCACCCCGGGGCGCGGGTTTGCGAAGTGGCTGAGGGGCTCGGCGACGCCGTAGAAGACGAGACCGATTCCCATGCCCGCGGCAAACAGAAAGGAGATCCAGGCGATCATCGAAAATTCGGGCTCATCGTCATCTTTGCCGAGCTTGATGTCGCCGTAGCGGCTGAAGCCCAGCCACAGTGCGAAAGCAACGAAGAACGCCGCAATGAGCACGTAGTACCAGCTGAATGAGTTGATGACGCTGGACTGCAGCGTGTTAAATACTGAATTCGCGAGGTTCGGAGCAATGATCGAGAACGCGGTAATCGCGATAATGAGTCCCGCTGCGGGCCAAAAGACCCACGGTGCGAGCATGCGTGTAGCGGTCGGACGGTCCGGAACCTCGGGCTCTGCGGGGATGGTCGATTCTGCGGTCATGAGATCTCCGATCGCGTGGGGTCGCTGCTCGACGGGCTACGAGCGTAGACATCGAGTTCTAGTAGCGTAATCGCAGTCTGCGTTACATGGTTAGCGGGCGCAGCGTCGGCCGCGCCCATCGCTTTATTGTTCGGAGCCGAAGCGGTAACCGAGTTGCCAGCGAGCCGAATCAATCGTGTCGAGGATGGCGACGGTTTCGTCAAGCGAGTGCACCGGCGACTCGGTGAGACCCTGCGCCACAAATCCGGCGAGCGCCGTGGCTTGATAGCTGAGCCCGCGGTGGCCAACCACACCCGTCTCGTCTTTCCAGTGAATTGATTCTCCGTTGAAGCCCGGCTTCGAGAGGGTCAGCGAGGTGGGCGTGAAGAAGCCATTGCCCACCTGCAGCAGGGCGTCGGTGCCCGCGACGGATGCCGTGATGGGTGTGCGCGCGAGCAGCGTGGTGTTGAGCTGGGCTTGAACCGCGCTCTTGTAGCTGAGAGTAAGAAGGGATTGAGCATCCACCCCGCTCTCGATGAGCGCGCCGACATTGTGCACGGCAGAAGGCGCGCCCAGAATCTGTGACGCGAAGGCGATCGGGTAAATGCCGAGGTCGAGCAGGGCTCCTCCCCCGCTGTCGAGCGAGCGAACTCGGTGCCCCTCGGGAATGTGCTGACCGTGGTCGGCGGTGACGAGGTGGATATCGCCCAAGGTTCCATCGGCAACAAGTTGGTTGATGATTGAGGTTTGGGGCAGGTAGCGAGTCCACATCGCTTCCATCGCGAACACCCCGGCGGCCCGGGCAGCGGCCACAATCTCGCGAGCTTCGGCACCGGTCATGGCGAACGGCTTCTCCACCAGAATGTGCTTGCCCGCAGCGATCGACTGCAGCGCTAGATCGCGGTGAACGTGCTGCTGCGCGGCGATGTAGATCACGTCGACGTCGGGGTTGGCCAGCAGCTCGGCATAGTCGCCGTAGGCCTTCTCGAGACCCCAGGTGTTCGCAAAGTCTTGGGCACGATCAAGGCTGCGGGATGCCACGGCCACGAGCTTCTGCTCAGTGTGCGCTTGCACCGCCTCCGCGAACGTCGCGGCGATTCCACCGGGAGCCATGATGCCCCAGCGCAGCGCTGGAACGGAGTCTGCTGCAGGAATGATCGGGGCCGGGAACGTGGTGGGGAACACAAGCATCCTTCTCGTTGGGGAGGACTGCGGCAGCGCAGGCCTCGACCAGTCTAGGACTGTGTAGTGAACGGGCGAAGGGGCCGATACCGGTAGCGCACAGCAACAAAAGTTAGCGAACTGGCCCGGCACCCGGCATGCTTAAGCAGTGACCGACAACAGTGCGCCCGCGATCCTCTCGCTTGAGCGCCTGCGGGCGTCTCTGGCGGATGCTGGATTGACCCTTGATCTCGACGGTGTTGTAACGCAGCGCGAAGCTGCCGCAGCCGCCGTCCGCCAGATTGACGACTACATCCGCCCCCGCTTGGCTGATCTCGATGCACCGCTGCTGGCGGTTGTGGGTGGTTCCACTGGCTCGGGTAAGTCGACAATCGTGAATGCGCTCTTGGGCGTTGCGACGACTCGGGCCGGCGTCATCCGCCCCACAACGCGTCAGCCGATTCTGGTGCACGCTCCTGTGGATGCGGGATGGTTCGCGAGCGATCGCATTCTTCCCGGGCTGGCGCGCGTGCGCGGCCACATCAGCGCTCCCGGAACGCCCGCCTCGAGCGCGGGAGATGCTCCGGAAGAGTCACGCATCGGCGAGCTCATGCTGCTCGAACACGAGAGTGTTCCCCGTTCGCTCGCGATCATCGACGCTCCGGATATCGACTCCGTGGCCGACGAAAACCGCGCCCTCGCCACCCAACTTCTCGCAGCTGCCGACCTGTGGTTGTTCGTCACGACCGCCAATCGTTACGCCGACGCCGTGCCGTGGCGCCTTCTCGAAAGCGCCGCCGCCCGGTCAATCACTGTCGGCATCGTGCTCAACCGAGTGCCACCTGGCGCGCTCGCTGAGGTTCTTCCTGACCTGCAGTCGATGCTGACCGACCGCGGCCTCAGTGACGCTCCCATCTTCTCCATCGAAGAACAGCGCCTCGACGAACTGGGCATGCTGCCTGCCAGTGCCGTCGAACGCCCGCGTGAATGGCTGAGCTCCATCGCGGGCGACCGTGCCGAACGGTCCCGCATCGCAGCGCGCACTCTCAGCGGCGCCATCAGCGAACTCGACCGCCAAGTGGTCGTGATTGCGGATGCCCGTCAGCAGCAACTCGACTGGCTCGACGCTGCACGCGCGGCCGCCGCTGCGCACTACGAAGCCGCGCTCGAAGCCGTGGACGCCGCAACCCAGAACGGTGCCCTCATGCGCGGCGAAGTGCTCGCCCGCTGGCAAGACTTTGTGGGCACCTCCGACTTCTTCCGAAAAGTTGACTCGTGGTTCTCGGCAGCCCGCGACCGCGCTACTGCCTGGATCACCGGCAAACCCAGCCCCGTGGTGGAAGTCGAAACCCAAATCGAAACCGGGCTGCAGACCGTGATCGTCGACCAAGCGGGGCGCGCTGCTGCGGCAGCGTGGGCCGGGCTCGAACGAAGCGCGGCCGGCAAGGCCATCGCTGAACGGCATCCGGAACTCGCCAGCGAAAGCCCAGAACTGCCGCAGGCGACGACCGCGATGATTCGCGAATGGCAGGGTGCGCTCATGCAGCTCATTCACGACAATGCGGGAGATAAGCGCATCCGGGCCCGCATTCTCTCGCTCGGTCTGAACGTGGTGACGGTCGCCCTCATGATCGTGGTGTTCGCCTCGACCGGCGGCCTCACCGGGGGCGAAATTGCCATTGCGGGCGGTTCGGCAGTGCTCGGCCAGAAGCTGCTCGAAACGATCTTTGGTGAGGATGCCGTGCGCCGGCTCGCAAGCGAGGCCCGCGAAGACCTGCATGCGCGCGTTCGTGTTCTGTTCGATGCGGAGATCGCTCGCTTGAGTGTCGCGTTGGAGCCGCTGCGTTTCGGTGCAACTCCCGATTCGCTGCGACGGGAATCGCAAGCCCTGCTCGACGATGTCGCGCATGCGGCGGGAGACAACTCGTGAGCGCCGCCAAGCCGAGCCTCGACGAGCGGATTGCCGCGCTGCGCACCGTCACCGAGGCGGGCGCCGGTCGCATCCCGGCTGAGGTACTCGACGATGCCGGCGCGCTGCTGACGCAGACGGAAGCGCGCCGTTCCCGCTCCCCCGAACACACTGTGGTTGGCATCTTTGGCGCTACCGGATCGGGCAAGTCGAGCCTGGTCAACGCTCTTGTGGGCGATGAGGTTGCGGTGGCGCACGTTCGCCGCCCGACTACCTCGCAGGCTCTCGCTGTGACGTGGGAGGCCGCCGGCGCAAGTGAACTACTCGACTGGCTTGAGGTTCGTGAGCGGGTCGAGAGGTCGACACCCTTTGATTCTCGCGCCAGCAAGCTCGTACTGGTCGACCTTCCCGACGTCGATTCTGTGGAGGCCAGCAATCGTGCGGTCGCCGAACGACTTGCCGGTCAAGTGGATGCTCTGATCTGGGTTGTGGACCCGCAAAAGTATGCCGACGATGTGTTGCACGCGCAGTTCATCGCGCCGCATGCCAAGCACGCCGCCGTGACTCTGGTCGTGCTCAACCAGGTCGATCTGTTGAGCACGGATGATCGTGCCGCTGTCGTGACGTCGCTGCAGGCCATTGTGGAGCGCGACGGTCTTCCCCGCGCCCGCGTGCTGCCTGTGAGCGCCCGCACTGGTGAGGGTGTCGATGCGTTGCGTCAGGCCATTGGCGACCTTGCCGCGTCGAAGGCGGTGCGGGATGCGCGGCTCAGCGCTGACGTGCAGACCATCGCTGCGCGCATCGACGATCCTGGTTCCCCGCAGAAGGTCAGCGCGAAGAGCACCGCTCGACTGCGCGATGAGGTCGGTACGGCCGCGGGCGTCGACATCGTGGCATCCGCTGTTGCCCGCTCGTATCGCAAACGTTCCGGGCAAGCCACCGGGTGGCCGCTCGTCTCTTGGATCGGTCGCTTGCGCGCCGACCCCCTCACCCGCTTGGGTCTCGGGCCGAAGCGTCGTGGCGACGACCCTGACGTGCATCGCACGAGCATGCCGCTGCTGAGCGCCGGCGCCCAGGCTCGGATGTCGATGGCGGTACGCACATTCACCGACGAAGCCGGCGCGGGAGTTTCTGCCCCGTGGCGTGCTGCCGCGCGCACTACGGCGGAGCACGCTCTCGACGCTCTGCCGGCCACTCTCGATCTCGCGATTGCCCGCACGCCTTTGCCCGCGAAGGGTTCGTGGTGGTGGGTGCTCGTCGGCATTGTGCAGTGGATTGCTACGATCGCCGGATTGGGCGGAGCCCTGTGGTTGGTGGGCACCGCGCTGCTGCCGACGTTTGGCTTGCCGGCGTTCCCGCTCCCCACGGTGGAGGAAGGTCCGCTCACCGGGTGGGCGATACCGACGTTGCTGCTGCTTGCAGCCGTGCTCGTGGGCATTGTGCTCGGTCTGTTATCGGCGGCGCTCAGCGCGGTAGCCGCTGCCGGCCGCCGCCGCCGTGCCCGCCGCCGTCTTCTTATCGCGGTGACCGAGGTTGTGCAGCGGGATGTCGTGACTCCCGTCGCGACAGCGCTCGAGCAGGCGCGGGCGGTGTCGGCCGCGCTGCAGGTTGCGCGGCGCTAGAGCGCGCCAATCGGGCGAACCGCTAGAACCCCACCTGCAGCACGAAGATGCCGGGGAAGATCGCGAAGGCGATCGTGATGGGCAGGATGAGGAACACGAGCGGGAACAGCATCGCGACCTCTTTCTTGCCCGCTAGTTCAAGCAGTTCGCGCTTGGACTCTTCACGAGCATCCTGAGCTTGGGCTTGCAGCACTTCAGACAGTGGGGTTCCCCGATCGAGCGCACCGAGGATCTGATCGACGCAGCGGGTGAACGGCGGCAGCTCGAGTTCTCGGGCGAGCACCCCCAAGGTCTCGCCAAATGGGAGCCCCGTGTTGACCGAAGAGACGACGCGAGCGAGTTCGCGGGACAGCTCACCGCCACTGACCTGCGAGACACGGCGCACCGCATCCAAGATTCCTTCGCCCGCGGAAAGGCTGAGCGCCAGAAACTCCAACACGACGGGTAGCTCGGCGGTGAGCCGACGGATGCGGGCCTTCGCTGCGCGCTGCAGCAGGTAGTCGCGCGCGGTGATTCCCACCACGCCGCCGACTACGACGAGAACGGCCTGGGCGATCAGCGGCACCTGTTGTTGGTTAGCGACCGCGATGTCGAAGACCACGCCGAGCATGGCACCGGCCAGGACTGCCAGCAGTTGTTGTGAACGATAGGCCTCAATGGTGAGCTCGGAGCCAGCCTGCCGAAGTCGGCGCGCGATAAGGTCTCCCCCACCAACCACTGACGCGAGGGTCTCGCGCAACCAGCGCGCAGCAGGGACCAGCAACACTCCCAGTACGGGAAGCGGGCCGACTGAGCGCGGAGCAAGATGCTCCCGAGCACCCGATGAGACATCGATCACATACGGGGCAACACGAGTCGCCAGGGTGGGGCGGCTGAGACGCGGGATGAGACTGAGAATCGACCAGAGCCCAAGACCACCAGCAATGCCGGCGACAATCGCCAACGCGAGCGCATCACTCATGCGAACCACCTCGGCTGTTCGGGAAGGCGGCCGATGCCCGCCATGATGCGGTACGCGATAACCGAGAGAACGAGCCCAGCAACGATGAGCGCGACGCCACCCGCCGAGTTGTAGGCGAGCGCTGCTTCGGGGCGAGTTGTCAAAAGGAAAAGCACGACCCACGGCGCCGCCAATCCGAGCCGGGCGGCATTCATGACCCACCCCTGCCGAGCCTCTATCTCCGAACGGATGGCTGCCTCTTGGCGCAGGTAGACACTGAGGCTGCGAAGCACGTTGGTGAGTTCGCTGCCGCCAACTTCGCGTGACATCCGCAAGGTTTCAAGGATTCGATCGGCAACCGGGTCGGCGAGCGCGACTTTCAATTCATCGACGGCGATAGCGAAGTTGCCCGTGGCCCGATATCGGGCAGCGAACGCGGCAAAGGCGGTTCTCGTGACGAGGGGGCCGGTGTGCGCGAGCGTCATGAGGCTGTCAGGAAGGGCGAGCCCGGAGCGCACGGCAGACACGAGCTGGTCAACGACGTCGGGCCAGACAACCTGCGTTGCTTTGCGGCGAGCGCGAGCCCGCCAGCTGATCGCGAGCGCCGGAAGCACGAGTGCAGCGGCAGCAGCACAGATGACCACAGCAATCACCGAGGTGAGCACGAACGTGATGGCGGCGACGGCGATGCTGAAAACCAGAGACACGATCACGACAATGGATGGACTGGTCGTCGGGAGCCCTGCTTGCACAAGACGCTCCCGCAGGCGAAGCGACCACGCTGAGCGGCCGCGCACGTGACGCTCACCCTGCGTCGGCCACAGGAACGGCGCGCTGATAAGGGTGACGCCCACCGCAAGGATGATGCCCAGGATCAGACTCATGCGACAGCCTTGAGTAGGTGCGACACCGGGTCGATGCCCGCTGCCTGAAACTTGGCGAGCCGCGCAGGCACGGCGCCGGTGTGGAAGAGTGTGCCCTCCGACAGGCGGAAGAGAACACTGCTGTCGATAACCCCGTCGCTGACGTCACCCGTGAGCGACAAGATCTCGACCACGCGCCTCGTGCCGTTGGCGGTCAGTTCGCAGTGGACGACGACATCCACAGAACTGGCAACGGTCGGCACGACAAAACTGGAGTCGATGTTGCGACCGGCGAGCAGCGGAAGGGTGCACAGCTTCACGAGCGCTTCGCGGGCGCTATTGGCGTGGATGCTCGACATTCCCGGCAGCCCAGAGTTGAGAGCAATAAGGAGGTCGAGGGATTCGGCATCGCGCACTTCGCCGACGACGAGGCGGTCGGGGCGCATTCGGAGTGCTTCCTTGATGAGGCGGCGGAGGCTGATTTCGCCGGTGCCCTCGAGGCTGGGTTGGCGGCACTGCATACCGACGTGGTCGTGACCAGCAACGCTCAGCTCAAATGTCTCTTCGACGGTGACGACGCGCTCGGTCGGTTTGCCCGCCGCGAGCAGGGCGTTGAGCATCGTGGTCTTGCCACTCTGGGTCGCACCCGACACCACAATATTTTGGCCGGAGAGCACACACAATCGCAGATAGTCAGCGGCGTGCTGCGGCAGGCTGCCCAGCTCGACCAGACGATCCAGATCGCGGATGCGCTGACTGAACTTGCGCACGTTCACCGCCCAGTGGCGCCGCGTGACATCCGGAATCACGACGTGCAGTCGCGAACCGTCCGGCAGGGACGCGTCAACAAACGGGGAACTCAAATCGACGCGGCGACCCGAGGTTTGCAGCATCCGCTCGACCAGATCGCGAACCTGACCATCAGTGAGGCGGATGCCCGTGAACTCGGGCACCCCGTTGCGAGCGACGAACACGTGCTCGGGCCCGTTGATCCAGAGCTCCTCGACGGTGTCGTCGTCGAAGAACGGTTGGAGCGGACCGTACCCGGTCAACGCCGCCACCACCTCGCGGGCGGCCTGGGCTTCATCCGTGAGAAGCGGGACCGAACCGCCCAGCGCACGCTCGCTATAGCGACGCACCTCGTCGCGCACATATCGCGACGCCAACTCGCTGTCGCGCGACAGATCAACTCCGTCGCGGCGAACCCTCTGGCGAACCTGATCGGCAATGGTCGTCACAGCGTTAGGCATGCTCATATTGTGCGGAGTGGGCGGCGGTGCTGCGCTTATTGTCCACAGGGCCGCGGGTAAGAATTACTCTCGACGAGGCAACCGCTCACTCCCCCACTCGCCATATCTTTGCTCAAGACCGCCGGGCCACAGATAGATTACTGACCTCTCTGTATCAATCCCGAGGAAGCCCAACTCGTTGACTGCTGTTGTGAGATCAATTCCGTCATCAGAGACCCGAGAAGTGCTCTCGCGCTCACCTATGGGTCTATCGCCCACCGTCAGCGCGATGTAGACGCTCACTGGCTCGAAGTTGGTTCGCGTCCAGACAATTCGTAACGCCTGGTC
Source organism: Salinibacterium sp. VpJ6 (assembly GCF_059767345.1). Taxonomy (NCBI): domain Bacteria; kingdom Bacillati; phylum Actinomycetota; class Actinomycetes; order Micrococcales; family Microbacteriaceae; genus Salinibacterium; species Salinibacterium sp. VpJ6. The sequence goes on along the minus strand of NZ_JBSOQL010000002.1, from coordinate 345,161 downwards.
GAGCGCCTCCGTTCCCTCATCTTCGGGATGCTCCGACAGGTAGACCTTCACCGAGTACACCGACCGCACACCCGAGTAATACGTCGACACGAGCGCATCGGTAGCCAATGGCACCTCCTCGAGAATCCCCTGTCGGATATCTTCGATGATCTCTTCCCGCGTCGGGCCGCTGAACAAGAGCGCACATCCCGACAGCATCGACACCAGCAGCGCTGAGGCAACAACGATGCCGCTGAGCTGCCGCAGTGACCGAGCGCTACGAGTTCCGCCTATTCTGCTCATCATTTCAGTCCTTCGTTCGGTGAGGTGCCGGCCGAAACAGTCTCAGCCTGTGCCTGCTTTGTTGCACGCTCTGCTCGACGGCGCTGCAGTTCTCGGCGGCGGACGTGCCAGCTCGGAGTAAGCATCCTGAGCCAGGAAGAGATAACCAAAGCCACGTCCGACCTCAGGCCGTAGGACGGTGTCTTGGTCAGCTTGCGGTGGCGGTAGAAGCAGATCGCGGCAATAGTCCACCCTGCAAAGCTGGGCCACCAGTACTCCAAAACTGGCACGTCGACACCGCGAACCTGTACGCCAAAGCCGATCCTGAAGCAAAAGAACGCAGCAAGTGCCGCGTGGATGCCGATGAACATCGGCGACGTGAAGTTGTAAACCTTCCCCGTGTAGGGCTTGGTGCGATCGGGCTCCCACCATCGCTCCTGGGGCCAGCACACCACCATCGCCACTGCAATGATTGCGACCCAGACGAAGGCTATCCACACCGGCAGCGCATTGTCAGGCAGGAACGAAATCAAACATCCCCTCTCGTCGCCGCACGCTTGCACGCGATCCTTCGGCCACGCGAGAGCCGCCACCAACCCAACTGTTGCTGGCACCAGCAGCAGCGTCGCCAACGCTGCAAACAGCGACCCCACAAGCACCAAACCTGTGACCTGACCAATACGCTGTTGCTTCTTGTCGTGACGCCGACTCAACAGCCGTTTGTAGACCAACGACGGCGAGCCCTTCGGACGCTCAACTCGAAAACCAGCAACCACTATCATGCCAATTACATAGGCCCACACGAGTCCGATCCACAAGGGCAAACCGTCAGTGAAGCTCACGCCCAGCACACAGGCAGCGTCACCGACGCACTCAGCAAAAGCTTCGGCGGGCCACACCTCATACAGAACCAAAAGAGCAGCTCCATACAACACCGCACTCGCTTGGGCCAGAACAACGAAGCCCAAGAGGATCAGAGGCCACCACCACCCCCGCATTCGCTCCCGAGGTTTCCTGATCCGTTTTTCCTCCGGAGCCTCTCGTGCCACCTTGATGATCCCCCTCAAAAATCGGAACCATTGCTCCATCCTGCAGAGTGTATTCGCAGCGCAGCTTTATGAGGCGTGGCGCGTCGATAAAAACCGAGAATTATTCTCACACTGTATTCCCCCTGTGGGCACCGGCTCCCGATCGCTCCCCACTCGCGCGCCCGCAAAACTGATATGATGATTACATCAATTCAGCAAGTGGCTGATTACTTGCTGCCGCAGCGCACCCACACCACACGCAGCGATCAGGAGCACAGCAATGGTCGTTCTCGATGAGCGCAGGCCGCTCTACGAAATCAAGGCGAACCTCTTCAAAGGGCTCGCGCATCCGTACCGCATCCGGGTGCTCGAGATTTTGTCGGCCGCTGATGAAGCATCCGTCGCCGACATGCTTGCCGAGACCGGGCTCGAAGCATCCCACCTCTCGCAACATCTTTCAGTGCTGCGCCGCTACGGCCTCGTCGTTTCTGACCGCCGCGCGAGTGTCGTCTACTACCGCCTCGCCCTCCCCCAGATCGCCGAACTGCTGCGCGTAGCGCGCGTGTTGCTCGGCGAAATTCTTACCGACGCCGACAGCCAACGTGAGCTTGTGAACAGTCTTCCTGCGATTCCGGATGCTCGATGAAACGCTCCTGGCGCACCCTGCTCCCTAGCCTGAGTGACTACCGCGAACTGCGCACCAGCTGGCGCGGAGACCTGCTCGCTGGTGTCACCGTCGGCATAGTCGCCCTCCCCCTCGCGCTCGCCTTTGGAGTGAGCTCCGGAGTCGGTGCTGAAGCCGGGCTCATCACCGCGATCGTCGCCGGCATCGTCGCTGCCGTCTTCGGTGGCTCCAACGTGCAGGTTTCGGGCCCCACCGGCGCCATGGTCGTGGTGCTCGCCCCCATCGTCGTCAGCCACGGTGTTGAAGCCGTCGCCATCGTCACCCTGCTCGCAGGAATCATCGTGGTCGTCGCCGGCGTGCTACGCCTCGGCCGCACCGTCAGCTACATCCCCTGGCCCGTGATCGAAGGCTTCACGGTCGGCATCGGCATCATCATCTTCCTTCAACAAGTGCCCTCCGCGCTCGGCACCGAAGGCACCGAACACCCCACCAACGCCGTGCTCGCCGCCGGCGCCTTCATCGGTGCTGCCGAGTGGCCCGCTGCCTTGCTCCCCCTCGGCGTTGCCGCCGCCGTGATCGCGATCATGCTGCTGCTCACCCGCATCAGCGGCCGCCTGCCCGCCTCCTTCATCGCCATTGTCGTTGTCACGATTGCCGCTCAAGCCCTCAACTTGCCGCTGACGACCATTGGCGAACTCCCCGCTTCCTTGCCCGCACCCGCCGTTCCCTCGTTCGACTTCGACTTCACCGCGCTCATCGGACCGGCGTTCGCCGTCGCCGCCCTCGCCGCGATCGAATCGTTGCTCTCCGCCCGCGTCGCTGCCAGCATGTCTGACACCGGGCCCTACAACGCCGACCGCGAGCTCGTCGGCCAGGGGCTCGCTTCCATCGCCTCCAGCTTCTTTGGCGGGATGCCGGCCACCGGTGCGATCGCTCGCACTGCCGTGAACGTGCGCTCCGGGGCTCGCACTCGCGCCTCCACCATCGTGCACGCCCTCGCCCTGCTGATCGTCGTTTACCTCGCCGCTCTAGTCGTGGCCGTGATCCCTCTCGCCGCACTCTCGGGCGTACTCATGGCGACCGCCGCCCGCATGGTCTCCCCCACCCTCATCAAGACCATGATGCGCACTGGCAAGGCCGAAGCCGCCGTGTTCGTGATCACGGGCATTATCACCGTGAGCTTCGACCTCATCATCGCCGTCGGCATCGGCATCGCCGTCGCCGCCTTCTTCGCTCTCCGCGCCCTCAGCAAAGCCAGCGGCGTGCACCGCGAAGAACTCCCCGGCTCCCCCGAGCCCGGTGACGAACGCATCGCCCTCTTCCGCATCGACGGGTCCCTGTTCTTCGGAGCAGCCGAACGCCTCATCGACCGCATTAACGAGCATCAGGGCATCGAAGTCGTGATCGTGCGCCTCTCGCAACTGCACCTGATCGACGCAACTGGCGCGCACACCCTCACCGAACTCATCACTGCCCTCGAACGCCGCGGCGTGACCGTGATCATCAAGGGCATCCGCCCCGAACACCGGGATGTGCTGCAGCGGCTCGGCGTGATCCGCTCGCTGCGGCATCCGAACCACCTGTTCGAAGAGCTCGAGCCCGCGATCGAGCACGCCCGCTCGCACATTCGTCGCGCGGAGCTGGCGCGCTGACTCGGCCTCTCGCTAGGCCGCTAGGCCGCTAGCCAGTTCGCGCGCTAGTTCAGCGCCGGCATTGCCTTGTTCTTCGCGACCTCAGAAACCCACAGCCCACTGTCTTTCACGATGCGCTCTTGAGTGTCGTAGTCGACGCGCACGATTCCGAAGCGCTTCGAGTAGCCGTAGCCCCACTCAAAGTTGTCGAGCAGCGACCACACGAGATACCCCTGCAGGTTCACCCCGCGCTGCATCGCTCGGTGCGCGGCCGTGAAGTGCCGGTTGAGATAGTCGACCCGGTCGGCATCGTGCACCCGACCATCTGTCACCTCGTCGTCAAATGCAGCACCGTTCTCGGTGATCATCAACGGCAGGTCAGGGAACCGCTCGCTCAGATCAACCAGCAACTCTTCAAGACCATCGGGGGCAATGTTCCAGTTCATCGCCGTGTACGGGCCGTCCTGCGGCAAGAACTCGACATTACGGCTGCCCGGCCAAGCGGAACCACCCATGTCTTTGTGACCATCGTTCATCGCCCGCTCGCTCACGCCATCCCACATCTTCACCGTGACCGTGGAGTAGTAGTTGACGCCCAAGAAATCGAGGGGCTGATGGATGGTCGCCAAATCGCCCGCGTGAACGAACGACCAATCGGTCACCTCGCTCGTGTCGGCAATGAAGTCGTCGTCGTAGCGACCGAGCAGCATCGGGCTCGTGAAGGCGCGGTTCGCGAGCGCATCAATGCGACGCTTGGCCTCGGCATCCTCACCGCGAATCACGTGAAAGTTGAGCGTCGCCGACACTTCTGGCGAATTCGTCGCGGCGGCACGGATGCGCGGCACGGCCATTCCGTGGGCCAGATTGAGGTGGTGCACTGCGGCCAGCGCGTCAGCATCACTCGTGCGACCGGGCGCGTGCGAGGCCGAACCGTAGCCCAAGTAGGCGGAGCACCAGGGCTCGTTGAGGGTTGTCCACGTGTGCACGCGATCGCCCAGGGCAGTGGCCGCGAGCTCGGCATATTCGGCGAACCACATGGCAGTATCGCGCTCAGGCCAGCCGCCCTCATCCTCAAGTTCTTGCGGCAAATCCCAGTGATACAGAGTAGCGATGGGGCGGATGCCGCGGCTCAGCAATCCGTCGACAAGACGCGAGTAGAACGACACTCCTTCCGGGTTGATCGGCCCTTGCCCGCCCGGCTGAAAGCGCGGCCACGAGATGGAGAAACGGTAGGCGCCGAGCCCCAGCTCGGCCATGAGATCTAGGTCGGATTCGAGCCGGTAGTAGTGGTCGTCGGCAACATCGCCGGTGTCGCCGTTCCAGGTCTTGCCCGGGGTGTGGCTGAAGGTATCCCAGATAGATTCGGTGCGCCCGCCATCACGCGCAGCGCCCTCCACTTGATACGCCGCCGTCGCGGAGCCGACGATGAAGTTCGGCGGAAAAACGAGACCAGAATCGCGGTAATCGGAGTTCATCTTGCAACCCTAAGACCGGGAGCTTCGATTTGGCCGAAACTATCCCGAGGTTACGTCAAGAAAGAACTAGAGCGCCGCGGGGTCTTCGAGGAGCGCAGCGAAAGCGAGCTCGGCCGCGCCGATCATGAGCAGGTCCGCACCGAGTTGAGCCGGCACAATCTGCACGCCCTCGAACGATGCTTCGAGCGACTGGCTGCGCACCCGCTCAATCAAAAACTCGGGATCAAACGCGAAGATGGATGCCAAGAAACCGCCGAGCACAATCACTTCAGGATTCAATACATTCACTGCGTTGCGCAGCGACGTGCCGAGCGACAGCAGCTGTCGGTGCACGAGCGCGCTCACCGCAGGATCCGTGGATTCGCGCAGTGCAGCATCCAGAGTTTCGGAATCAACGTTGGTGAGGCCAAGAGCCTGCAGCAAGTCGGCGCGGTTCACTTCGGTCTCGAGGCTTCCCTCTTCACGCGTGCCTTTCTCGGCAGTACCGTTCTCGACGCGAACGTGGCCAAACTCTCCCGCATAGCCGGCACGACCGGTGAGGGGCCGCCCGCCGCTGATGATGCCGCCACCGATACCGCTGGCACCACCATTGAGGTAGATGAGGTCATCGATGTTGCGGCCGGCGCCGTAGATGTGCTCGCCGAGCGCACCCACACTCGCGTCGTTGGCGGTGGAGACGGGGTAACCGGTTGCTTCAGCAAGCAGTTCGCTCACGGGTTCATCGCGCCAGTGAAGGTGAGGCGCCCAGCGCACGAGGCCGTCTTCGACGCGCACCAGACCAGGAGCAGCAACGCCGATCCCCACGATGCGCCCCGTCGTTTCGTACTCGCCCCGCAAGCTTTCGATGATCACGCTGGAGATCTTGACGAACTGCGAAACAGTCGGCGGCTCCTCCGTCTCATAGCGGATGCGCTTCAAGAGCGAACCGTCGAGCCCTACGACCCCGACGGTGATGGCGTCGATCTCGGGGTTGACCGCAATGGCCACCGTGCGAGCATCCGCGTTCACCATCGGCGACGGGCGACCGACCTGCCGAGTGGGATCTGGCTCACTTTCGTACGCCAAACCCAACTCGGTAAGTTCGGCCACGAGCGCCGCAATAGTCGAGCGGTTGAGCCCCGTCTGCGAGGTCAACTGTGAGCGGCGCTGAGCCCCACGATGAAGCAGGGTCAGCACGCGCGACAGATTGTGCCGCCGAGTGCGATCGCCGCGCCCTCCCGTGCCGGTCGGCGACGGCAGCGACGACGAGGGCGGGGTGTTCTGGTTCACGGGCGGTTCCACTCGGTTGGCAATAAAACGTTGATGCTAAGACTAGCGACGCCCGGCACGACGCTTGCTCATGACGTCGAACACCACGGCGAAGATGATCAGGATGATCGGGTTCCGCGGTACGCAGAAAGCTGGAAAGGTGAGCGCCAAGATTGCGACCGCAGCGACACCGGCCTCATTGTGACGATGCTCACCACCAACCTCTTCAGTGCGCCCGTGTTTAAAGCTGGCGGCTTCACCTCCAATGATCGCGACGTTCGCCGCTTCGCCAGGCGCAAGGCCATGCGTCAGCTTGAACTCGGCGTAGAGCTGGGCGCTAAGACCTTCGTCATGTGGGGCGGCCGCGAGGGAGCAGAGTACGACTCCGCGAAAGACGTGCGCTCCGCTCTGGAGCGCTACCGCGAAGCTCTCAACCTGTTTTGGTGACTATGTCACCGAAAAGGGCTACGACATCCGCTTCGCTATTGAGCCCAAGCCCAACGAGCCGCGTGATGATATCTTGCTGTCGACCGTCGGTCACGCCATTGCGTTCATCGAAACCCTCGAGCGCCCTGAACTGTTCGGCGTGAACCCCGAAGTTAGCCACGAGCAGATGGCGGGCTTGCCGGATGCCACGGCAACCTTGTTCGGCATGACGCTCGCCTCTACGACACGGCCATCACTCGCGCGCGCCGCCATCGAGGGGCTGCTGTGCGGTCTCGCGGATGGCCTTGACGCTCTCGTGGGCCAGGGAGTCACCGCCGAGCGAATCCTCCTCATCGGTGGAGCGGCGCAGAATCCTGCCGTCTCAACGATCGCGTCGCAGGTCTTCGCCGTGCCGGTTATGGTTCCCGAGCCCGGAGAGTACGTCGCCCTCGGCGCCGCAGCTCAGGCGGCGTGGGTGCTCGACGGCACGCGCCCCGACTGGACAATCGCCACCGTCGCGGAGCCCGCATCCGACCACCGTCCCGTCATTCGCGAACAGTACGCGCGCTACGCCCTCTAGCCGGCGTCGCTTTCGTGCGCGCTGAGCAACCCGCTGAGTAGCCTCGCGAGCTGGTCGCGCTCATCGCCACCGAGCGACTGCAGCAGCCGTTCTTCGTTCTCAAAGTGGGCGGCGAGCGCGCCCTCAATCACTTCAGCGCCGTGAGGCGTAAGAGCAACGCGAACAGTGCGCCGGTTCTCCGGGTCAGTTTCGCGTGAGATGAGCCCCTTGGTCACGAGGCGGTCGAGTCGATTGGTGATCGCGCCCGAGGTGACCATCGCGCTGTCGGTGAGCGCGCCAGCGGTGAGTCCGCGTGGGCCGGCATCCGTTCGCAGCAGAGTGGCAAGGATGTCGAACTCCCCCGGTTGCAAACCGTGCGCTTCGAAGACATCGCTTTGCGCTCGCTCGAGCAGCCGCGTGAGGCGCGAGAGCCTACCGAGCACGCCCATGGCGCTCACGTCGAGCTCTGGGCGCACGGTGGCCCACTGGGCAAGGATGCGGTCGACGCTGTCTGTCATGGTTTCTCGATCTTTCAACGTTGAACTATTTGACGGTTCCAGCATAACCCTCTAGATTGTTTAACGTTGAATTATTGAACATTGAGGACTTCCAATGCACTTGCGCGACACCCTCATCACTGCGATCGCACCTATCGCGTGGGGCACGACCTACATCGTCACGACCGAACTACTGCCCGACGGGCATCCGCTGTACGCCTCCCTAGTTCGCGCTCTCCCTGCCGGCCTGATCGCCCTCGCCCTCACGCGACAACTCCCGCAGGGTGCGTGGTGGTGGAAGTCACTCGTGCTTGGCGTACTCAACATCGGAGCATTCTTCCCCTCGCTCTTTATCGCCGCCTATCGACTGCCGGGCGGGGTTGCCGCCACTCTCGGCGCCGCCCAACCCCTCATCGTTGCGGTGCTGATCGTCGTCATCCTGCGCCAGAGCGCCCCGTGGCGGCTCGTTGCATGGGGCCTCGTCGGAGCCCTCGGCGTGGCGCTCGTCGTGCTGCGAGCGAGTGCCCAGCTCGACACCATCGGCTTGATCGCCGGACTCGGCGGCACCGCATCCATGGCCCTCGGCCTAATCCTCTCCAAGCACTGGGGTAAGCCGCCGGCAGTTTCTGCGCTCAGTTACGCAGGCTGGCTCCTCACCGCGGGCGGACTCTTCTTGCTGCCGATCACCCTGCTCGCCGAAGGCATTCCCGGCAGCATCACCGGTCCCGCGATTGCCGGCTACGCCTGGCTCGGGATCGTCGGCGGCATCGTGGCGTACACGCTCTGGTTCCGCGGCATTCGTATCGTGCCGATCGCGTCGCTCGCCGTGCTCGGACTGCTCTCACCACTCACCGCCGCGCTGCTCGGCGCCCTGCTTCTCGGTGAACGTTTCAGCCCGCTTCAACTACTCGGTTTTGCCCTCGCGCTCACCGCCATTGTCGGGGCACAAATCCCATCTCGAAAGCCGTCAGTGGCACCCGCTGGCGAACGCCGCGAACGTCGAGACCAGTGAAAAATTGGTCTAGCAAAACGCCCGAAACCCCTGAAAACACGGCACGTTTTGAGGGGACAGACAGAACGTTCTGGTCAGCATTTATGCGGACTATTTCGAACGACACCCAAATGGGGGTCTACTACCCCGCTTCGGGGGCTTGCATGCTTCAGTAAGCAAGAACCGTAGAGAACCGTGGAACGAACTCCTGGGGGGAGGATCAGATGTCAGAGCACGTCATACTGTTTGCCGGCCCCATGGGCGCCGGAAAGACAACTGCCATCCGCGCCCTCAGCGAGATCGAAGTCGTGAGTACCGAGGCTACGAATAGCGACCAAGCGGCCGCCGCCAAAGCCACCACCACCGTCGCTCTCGACTACGGAGAGATCAGCGTCAACGAGGCTGAAAAAGTTCGCCTCTACGGCGTTCCCGGCCAGAAGCGTTTCGACTTCATGTGGACGATCCTTGCCGAGCGTGCTGAAGGCGTGATCCTGCTCGTCAATGCGGATGCCGAAAACCCGGTCGAGACCGCCATCGAGTACGTCAAAGAGTTCTTCGCTCTCTACGAGCGTGGCGGAATCGTCATCGGGCTCACCCGCGCCGACCTCGTGCCCACCGCCCTCATTGAGGAATACGCGAACGCGCTGGCCGACGAAATGCCCGACGTCATGATCCCGGTCTTCACGGTAGATGGCCGCTCCAACGCCGACATGACCGTGCTGCTGATGACTCTCGTTGCCAACGTTGAGCTCAAGCAAGCGATCGCGCCAACACTTTCTAGGAGGGCACGATGAGCATCGTCACCCACCTTGACCCCAAGTACATCTCCCGAGGCGAACTCGCTCTCAGTGGACTCCGCAGTCTTGCCCCGTCTCTTCGCTATGCCTCGCTCCTCACGGAGGATGGATTCAGCGTCGTAAACGTGGCGGGAAAGGAATTCGACAGCAATCGTTTCGCGAGCATGGCCAGTTCGACCCAGGCTCTCGCCGATGCTGTCGCTCGAGAATTGCGACTCGGAGACAACGAGTTCGTTATCGTCGCGGCCGAACAGGGCCACGTCGTTCAGGTGCGAGTCGAAGATCACCCGCTGGTGCTCGCAGCCCTGTTCACCGACAAAGCCACCATCGGCACGTCACTGACCGCCGCGCGGCGCACCGCGCGAAGGCTCAACACCCTGCTGATGGCAAAGTAAAACCAAACCCGCAACCCGCACCATCCGAATAACCAGAGCACGCACCACCCGAATAACCCGCAGTAGGACCAGGAACTACGAACAGGTGTGATCACCGTCTAACCCGCAGATCATTTCCTGACTCGAGGATTTTTACCCGAGAAAGCTTGACCGCAATGCACCCTCGGCATTGCATCAGAATTCACGCAGGAGGCGTGAAGATGACTACTTACACAACAAATATCCCCGCCGGCTGGTACCCCGACCCGCTTGGCCTCCCTCAGCTGCGCTGGTGGGACAACCACACGTGGACCGACGAGATCTCTGGAGCACGCGCACCGCTCGTGCACCAGCTGGTCGACGTCGAATTTGCCGACCCGACCGAGGTCGAGTTCGACGAAGAACCTCAACGCGTCGCCGCCTCCACGCCGACCGCCCGCGAGACGACACCCGAGCCCAACCTCGCCAGCACGCTCCGCGAGCTTGAGGCACCGTTGGCCGAGACCGCCGTCGATTCCGCGAGCGCTGGAGAGCCCACCGTGGGCTACCGCGACAACGACGACGACTCTGACCTCACCGCCATCACCTCGGAGTGGGCCCCGGTTGCTGAAGCCATCAAGGTGGCCGCAAGTAGCGCTCAGCCGACCGTTCTTGCCATCACCTCGCCCAGCTTCCCGATGCTCGTTATCGACGTTTCGGAGCGCGCGTACTGGTGGAAGGCCGAACTGGCTGACTTTCCGATGTTCCCCACCGACATCAGCATCCGCACCCACGTTCGCGAAGAAGTCATCATGCCCACCGGCGCTGGCTTTGACCTGAACCCATTGCTGTGGATGATCGGCACCACCGGCTACGCTCACGCTGCGGCTCCGTGGCTCACCGACGGCGCTCGTTACCGTCTGCGCCGCTGGCCCAACATGACGAGCCTCCCGCACGATGCAGACCAGCTGCGGATGACATCCATCCTCAGCCACGCACCGTTGTCGGCAAAGGAACTCTCCGCCATCGCCGAGACCGAGCAAGTCGCCGCGAACTCACTGCTCGCCGCACTGAGCCTCATGAACATCCTGCGGGTGCTCCCGGGTGCCACTAGCGACGAAATGGGCGCTCCGGCACCCGCACCCGCCCCGCGCGGTTTCTTCGCTCGCTTGCGCGGCCGTCACACCAAGTAGTTCGCACCGTCTTTACGATTTCCAGCCGAGCGGGCGGGTGAGTTACCCGACTCGCCCTCTCGGCTGAATAATCCTTGACTTCGGATGCTTCGCGCTTAGGCTGTGCGAATGATCGCGTTGCCGTTGACCTCCGCCCAGTTCGCACGCTGGGCCATCGCTGCCTTTCTGAGCTCCGCCCTCCTCGGAGCCAACCAGTACCTATTTGGCAGCTACGGCGCAATCGGCACACCTCCGGCAGAGTTTCCCGTCTTAGTCACCGTCGTTGGTGCCGCTGTCGGAGTTTTTGCGATCGTGCTTCTCGCGTTCGCCGCTGTCATGACAGGGTTCGCGATCACAGCCGCATGGAGCACTCGTTCACAGCTGGCGCGAGAGGCCACCGCAGAGACGGTCGAGGACCGCCGCTACACGCTCGATCCGTCGGCGACCGCGCCGCTCTCGCGTCGAACGCGATTGCTGATTAGCGCCGGTGCCGTCTTGGCAATGATGGCCGTAGTCACGATCGGAATCCTGAATATTTACATCTGGAACCCGCTTGCCAAGGCACCCGGGCTCACGCTCGACGAAATCTACGCCGCCATGGCCGCAGCGGGAGAACTCGGGCCCGACCCATTGCCGTGGATTTGGGCTATCTTCTGGCCTCTCGTCGCACTCGCTTTCGCAGGCCTCACGGCGTTGCCCACTTTCGCGAACATCATCACCATTCGCGGGATGCTCATCATCAATTGTGTAATTCTGAGCGTTGCGATCTTCTTCCACTGGTTTGCCGGCTTCTCCATGGGCATGGGACTCGCCGACACCTTCTTCGTGAGCGGTGCGGATGCGGCAGGCCCCGGCATGCTTCTCAGCATCGCCGGGCAACTCTTTGCGGTCGCCGCGCTCTTCCTTGCTATCGCCCCGAAACGCACAAACGCGGGCCGCCTGCCGGAGCAGACGACCCGCGTCGTAACGAACTAGCTAGCTTTCGCTGAGCCTCTTAGCTGTGAACCGCAGCAAGGGTGCGGCGGTCGTCGAGCAGCTGAGGCCAGAGCTTGCGGCGGTCGCGAACAACGAAGCCACGAGCGATGAAACGGTCCTTGCCGTCAAAGCGGGGCTCGTACATTGAACGACCGTGCATGGCGCGCAGGTTGTCGAGCATGAGCAGGTCGCCCGGCTGAAGCACGTGGGCGTCGCGGTGCTCAATGTAGGTTTCGACGACCTTGGCGAGCAGTCGCTGAGCTTCTGCCGTGATGCCGTGCATGAGGTCCTGGTCAACCAGAATGTACGGGTCGTCTTCTGGCCCACGCAAGATGGGGAACGGCCCGCGTACGTCATCCGGGTTCGGAATGTACGGCTGGAACGACTCGTCGATCGTGGTAGCCCACAGCGGCTGGCGCAGCTTGGCAACCTCTTCAGGAGTCATGTTTGCCACCAGCTTGCGACCCGAGAAAGCGTAGGTCTTGGCATTCTCGTCGCCGCGAAGGGCACCGAGGATGACGTAGTCAGGCTTGAAGTCAGAGAAGCACTGCTCGGTGTGAGCTTCGAGCTCCACCTTCGAGCCCTGCGACTGCTGAGTTACAGCAAGCTTGGGGTTGGGGACCATATCTTGGATGAGGTGGCCGTTGCCCTCTGCCTCGTAAGCAACCATGCTTCCGAGAAGGTGGGCAAGCATTCCCATTTCTTTTGCAAAAACGGTGCCAGCGCCGAGGCCGCTCTTGTTGTTCAGCGGGGTGTCTGTGAGGTCTTCATCGACGTACAGGCCACGCACAACCATGATGCCGGCTTCAGAGCCAACCTCAGCAAAATTCAGAACAGCGGCACGGACCTCTTCAGGCAGGCTGAAAGCCGCAGCGAGAGCCTGGCGACCGAAGTCATCCGGGTTCTCGTTAGGATGCGCGGTAATGCGCTCAGCAGCGGTACGAATCTCAGCAGCCATGGCGGCGTCGACAGTGAAAAGGCTCGATTGGAGCTCGTGAACGGTAATGTCGCTCTCCTTGCTTCGTGCGCTGCGCAAGCTGTTGCTCTTGGTGGCCCTGGGAAGGCGCAGTCGCGGACGTTGTTCTCCATAGGGAAGACACTTCTTAAATTACACCCTCCGCCCCATAAAACACGAGGATTGCGGGGTCGGCGGGGCCGTGCACAGCAAAAATGTAGCTACGTCATAGGTGATTCGCGGTTGCTCAATCTCGCGCTAAGATTGACCGGCCAGCGGGAGTGGTGAAATTGGTATACACGCAGGATTTAGGTTCCTGTGCTTTCGAGCGTGCGGGTTCAAGTCCCGCCTTCCGCACAACACACGACGTCTAGCGACCTGATGCTGCCTGGTCAGCTTCCCGCCGAGATCCGGGGGTATTCCCCACAGCGAAGCCCCCTCAGCACCCGTTACTCTGTGAGATACATAGCTACTGTCGCCGACTACGCGCACCTAGCCGACGATTCTGGAGAACCTCTTGGTAGGCACAGCCCTCATACCGTGGCTCGATCCCCAAAACCTGATCACCGGGTTCGGGGCATTCGCGCTGCTCGGCGTTGCCCTCATTGTGTTCTCCGAGACCGGGCTTCTCGTGGGATTCTTCCTCCCCGGCGACACCCTCTTGCTCATCACAGGTGTTCTCACCTTTGCCGGCGTAATCGAGTTCGACATCTGGTGGGTCTGTTTGGCCATCAGCCTTGCGGCGTTCCTCGGCGGAGAAGTCGGCTATCTCATCGGACACAAACTCGGCCCTAAAGTGTTCGAACGCAAAGAAACCGGGCTCTTCAGCGTAGAAAATGTGCGCCGCACCAACGCCTTCTTCGCCCGTTTCGGCGGCGCCGCGGTCATCCTCGCTCGCTTCGTTCCCATCGTGCGAACCTTCGCCCCCGTCGCCGCTGGTGTCGGCCACATGGACTACCGCAAGTACTCGCTCTACAACGCGATCGGTGCTCTCACGTGGGGCTCCGGACTCACGTTCGGCGGGTACCTCCTGGGCTACATCCCGTGGCTCAGCGATTTCATCGTCGAGTACATCGACCTCATTTTGCTCGCGGCCGTCACCCTCACGGTGCTGCCGACCGCGTTCCACTACTTTCGCTCGTCACACCAAGCGAAGAAGGCACGCGAAGCCGGCCAGCCAGATACGCTCAACGATGACGAGGCCGAGGCTCTCGCCTTGCACCCCAAAGACTTCGACCAAAACCTCGACGACTAACAACGCCGCCGGATGCTCGGCACGAGCTAGCGCTGAAGAGCTGGTTACTGCTCAGCGCAGGTTGCGACTGAAGCGCGGGTTACGGCTCCGGCGCTGGTTACGGCTTCGGCGAACGCTTGCGAATAGTGGTAACGGCCTGCTGAGCTGCGCGACGCACCTCAATGTCTTCATCCTTGACGAGGGCCGAAATCACTTCAACGTCGTCGAGAGATCCGACGGTACCGAGGGCGCGAGCCGCGGAGGCGCGCACACGAGCAGTGTCGTCCTCGAGGAGCGCCACAAGTTCGTCGTGAGCGTCGACGCGACGAGTAGCAACAACACGCGTTGCCATCTCGCGTACACGCCACGCTTGGTTAGTGAGAGCGGCGCGTACGGCATCCGCAGCACTGTCGTTCCAGGCGTGCAAGAGCGCACGCGTGCCCCACAGTTCGGGCCAGTACAGCACGGGAGCACCATCGAGGATGCCCTGAGCGTGCTCGCCACCGACGACGAGCAAGAACTCTTTACCCTCGTTGTTGCCCTCGATGAGGGAGACGGCGCGCTCGACTACGGTGTCTTCGCCGTGCCGCTCGCTGGCAGCCGCAATGCGGGCTGCAATAGGGAGAGCAAGGTCAACGGCGTGGGGATCATCATGTTCAGACACGCCTCAACCCTACGTTGTTGTGTCGCTCCGCTCGACCGCTGGCCTTTCACTGCTTGTCGCCGAGCAGTTGCGTGCGCACTACCGGCATGATCGCGGCGAATGCTTGCGCTCGGTGACTGAGAGCATCCTTCTGGTCAGAAGTGAGATCTGCCGAGGTACCGGGCTGGCCGTCGGGGCAGAAAATCGGGTCGTAACCGAAGCCTTCCGAGCCACTGCGCTCGCGCGCCACGGTTCCCGGCCAGAGCGCGAGTTCCACGAACTCGTGCGGCTCGTCGCCGGGAACCACAAAGGCGGCAGCGCACGCGAACTGGGCGGCGCGGTCATCCACACCCTCCATGTTCGTCAGCAGCAGTTCGAGGTTGTCGACGTCGTTGCGCGTTCCGGCATACCGAGCCGAGTGGATGCCGGGGGCACCGCCCAGCGCATCAACGCAGATTCCGGAGTCGTCTGCCAGCGCGGGCAACCCGGTGTGGGCAGCCGCGGCCCGCGCTTTGATGAGCGCGTTGGCTTGGAAGGTGTCGCCGTCTTCGACAGGCTCGGGGCCGTCGTAGGCAACGAGTTCGAGCCCGTCGAGAGCGGGGCCGAGGATTCGGCGCAGCTCGGCGACCTTGTGAGCGTTGTGGGTGGCGAGAACGATGCGCATTGGCTAGTTGCCTGCTGCAGCGGAGCCGGGAGCGCCCTCGGCGAGTGAGGCAACCTGGAGGGCGGTGAGGTCAGCAGCTCCCCCGATGGCGAGGTCGAGCAGCGAGTCGAGTTCGCGGCGGTCGAAGGGTGCGCCTTCGGCGGTGCCCTGAACCTCCACGAAGAGACCGCGGCCCGTGACAACAACATTCATGTCGGTCTCGGCACGAACGTCTTCGACATAGGCGAGGTCGAGCATGGGCTCACCATCGATGATTCCGACGCTCACGGCAGCCAACGAGTCGAAGAGAGCCTTCGAGTTCTTGCCGATGAACTTCTTCTCACGGCCCCACTCGATGGCGTCGGCGAGAGCTACGTACGCACCCGTGATCGCTGCCGTGCGGGTGCCGCCGTCGGCCTGCAGTACGTCACAGTCGATCACGATGGTGTTTTCGCCCAGAGCCTTCATGTCGACGACAGCGCGCAGGCTGCGACCGATGAGGCGCGAGATCTCGTGGGTGCGACCGCCGACCTTGCCCTTGACGGCTTCACGGTCCATGCGGCTGTTCGTGCTGCGGGGAAGCATCGAGTACTCGGCGGTAACCCAGCCTTTACCCTTGCCCGCCATCCAGCGCGGAACGCCGTTCGTGAAGGATGCCGTGCACAGCACCTTGGTCTTACCGAACGAGATCAGTGCGGAGCCTTCAGCCTGGTCGCTCCATCCGCGCTCGATCGTGACCTTGCGCAGTTCGTTATTTTCGCGGCCGTCGTGACGTGACATCTGTCTTCTCTCTCTCGGTGAAATCTGGGGTGTGGGGTGGGCGCGAAAGCGGATTACTCGCCACCGGGGCGGCGGGCATCCGATCGCTAATTGAGGTCGGGCAGGCTAATCACGCCAGTATCAAAAGTTTCGACGCGCACAATGTTGGGCCCCATGAACCGCGAGGCGAGGCGCGTGAAGCCAAGCTTGTCGGGCCCGGTGGCTTCGAAGGTGTGGCGGGCAGGTTCAGTGGAATCGCGCAGCAGGTTGTGCGCCACGAGAGTGCTGTACACGTCATAGGCGGTTTCTTCGGCGCTCGAGACGAGGGTTACTTCGCGACCCATCACGTACTGGATGGCCGCGGAAATGTGAGGGTAATGCGTGCACCCGAGCACGAGAGTGTCGATCTCAGCGGCCTTGAGCGGTGCAAGATATTCCTCCGCCACGGCGAGTACTTCTGGCCCGGTCGTGACTCCCGCTTCGACGAACTCGACAAAGCGAGGGCAGGCCTGGGTGAATAATTCGATGTCGGATGCCGCAGCAAAGGCATCCTCATAGGCACGCGACTTGATGGTGCCGGTCGTGCCGATCACTCCGACACGGCGATTGCGGGTCTGACGCACGGCCGCCCTCGTCGCGGGCTGGATCACTTCGACCACCTCGATGCCGTAGGCCTCGGTGTAGCGCTCCCGGGCATCCCGCAGCATCGCTGCCGAGGCGGTATTGCACGCGATCACGAGCAGCTTCACGCCGTCGTCAACCAAGCGGTCCATGACTTCGAGGGCGTAGCGGCGAACATCCGCTATCGGCTTGGGTCCGTACGGTGAGTGAAGGGTGTCACCGACATAAACGATGGACTCGTGCGGCAACTGGTCAATGATGGCGCGGGCTACGGTCAGGCCGCCGACTCCGGAATCGAAAACGCCAATGGGTGCATCAGTCACGCCTTCAATCGTAGTGGTGGATGCCCGAAGACTCCCCGCCAACGGTGAGGGACCGTCGCGTACGCTGGTCGGGTGAGTACCGCTCTGCTAACAGACCAATACGAGCTGACCATGCTCGACGCCGCAATCGGCAGTGGCCGCCACGAACGCCAGTGTGTGTTCGAAGTGTTCGCCCGCCGCCTGCCTGACAGCCGCCGTTACGGCATTGTGGCTGGCACAGGCCGCCTGCTCGAGCTGATCGAAGAGTTCCGCTTCGGCGACGAAGAGCTCGGCTTTCTGGCGCGCAATTCGATCGTGAGCCCCACGACCATCGACTGGCTTGCCAACTACCGCTTCACGGGAGACATCAGCGGGTATCGCGAGGGCGACGCCTACTTCCCCGGCTCCCCCGTACTCACCGTCGAAGGCACCTTCGCCGAGGCAGTGCTGCTCGAAACTCTTGCGCTCAGCGTGCTGAACTACGACTCGGCCGTGGCATCCGCTGCGGCGCGCATGGTGTCTGCCGCCGGCGCGCGGCCCATCGCTGAGATGGGATCGCGGCGCACGGGCGAACGGTCGGCTGTGGCATCCGCTCGCGCTGCGTATATCGCGGGCTTCAGCGCGACCAGCAACCTCGAAGCAGGGCGCAGTTGGGGCGTGCCAACGATGGGCACTGCCGCCCACTCGTTCACACTGCTGCACGACTCCGAAGAAGAAGCTTTTCAGGCCCAGGTGGATGCGCTCGGTCCCTCGACCACGCTGCTCGTCGACACCTATGACGTCGAGAACGCCGTCGAGCTCGCGGTGAAAGTGGCCGGCACCGGGCTTGGCGCGGTGCGCATCGACTCCGGTGACCTCGCCACTCAGGTTGCGTCGGTTCGCGCTCAGCTCGATTCACTCGGCGCCACAAAAACTCGCATCACCGTCACGAACGACCTCGATGAGCACGCGATTGCTGCGTTGCGCGCCGCGCCCGTTGACTCGTTCGGCGTTGGCACCTCGGTCGTCACCGGTTCGGGATACCCGGCCGCCGGCATGGTCTACAAACTCGTCGCTCACCACAACGACGCGGGCGAATGGGTGTCGGTTGCCAAGAAGTCCACCGCCAAGGCGACGGTAGGCGGCCACAAGGCGGCGATTCGCACGATGGAGAACGGTGTTGCGTCATCCGAACTGATCTATCAAACCGTGGATGCACGGCCCGAGGTCGAGGGCCGCGAACTAATCGTGCCGCTCATGACGGCGGGAACGGCGGATGCTCAGTGGCTCGGTGATGGCGGAACGCTTGCCGCCCGTGATCACCGCGAGGATGCCATGGCCGAGCTACCGCAGACTGCCTTCCGGCTTTCTCGCGGCGAGCCCGTGTTGCCAACGCTGTATCGCTAGGGCTTCATCTTTTCGTAAACGTCTTTGCAGGTCGGGCAGACCGGGAACTTCTCGGGGTCGCGACCGGGCGTCCACAGCTTGCCGCAGAGCGCACGGATCGGCTTGCCGGATAGCGCCGATTCCATGATCTTGTTCTTGGGTGCGTAGTGCGAAAAGCGTTCGTGGTCGCCCTCTTCAACCTGCTCTTGGTTGAGCAGTTCTTCGAGTTCGCGGTCGAGAGTGTCGGTTCCGCCGCCAGTGATATCGGTGTCAGCCATGGGTCAATTCTACTTCCGTCGCGGTGAGCTGGTGTCTGTGATTCTGCTGACACGGCTCAGGGGGTTGGTCAGTTTTGTGAGGAGAGCGCCAGCAGCTCTGGGCCGCGGCGCACCATGATGCGTCCTCCCCAGTACACGCCGATGACGAGCACGAGCAGACCGAGCGGTACCCCGACGATGAACGCGGCCCAGTGTGGCTGCAGTTCGGTGAAGGGGTTGAAGAACACTACGGCGAGCACGGGAAGCGCGAACAGGATAGAGAGCGCGAACGTGAAGGACTGCACGGTGGCCGCGTTCGAGACGAGGGCCTGAGGCTGGATGAAGGCACCGTGCCCGGGCAGCGGCGCTGCGTAGGGGAAGGCGGCGGAGCTGACGCTCGAGATGCCGAGCCCGGCGAAGAGCACACAGAGGCTGAGCCCGATCAAACCGGGAAGCGCTTCGTCGTTGCCGACGATCACGACCGTAATGATGCTTCCGACCACGGCGAGCGGGATGCCGACCAGGAGGTTGGGGACAATGCGACCCCAGCGGTCGTCAGCACCACGCGTGTGGGCCGAGACGTGAGTCCAGAGTGCCGTGTTGTCGTGGGCGACGTCGTTGTGTGCGCTCCAGCCAAGGAACAAACACATGACGGGCACGGGAATCCAGGCGATAACGTCGGCACCGATACCGCCGACGAGAAGCGCTGCCACCATTCCGATGGGGATGATGGGGATTGCAGCGAGAGCAACGAAGTAGCGTGCATCCCGAGCCCAGTAGCTGAGGCTGCGGGCGGCGATTGCGCCGAGGGGCGTTGCCGGCATGAGACGGAACCAGCCCAAGCCGGAACGGTATGTTTCGACGGCGCTGCGTTCGGGTCGGGCCAGAACGTACCCCATGAGGAAGTACCAGCAGGCCGCGAGAATCGCGAGGAACCCGAGGGCGATCGCGAGCTTGGCGACGACGTCACTGCTGTCGCCGGTTGCTGCCGATGCTGGCGCGCTAAAGGCGACGCCGAGGGGCGTCCATTCCAGAACCGCGGCGACTCGTCGAATCACGGGCAGTACTTGCGATTGGTAGTCGGCGAGCGCCAGCATCACGGCGATCGGTAGCGAGGCCACCACGAGGGTGATCGCTACGATGCCGAAGCCTTCGCGCAGGCGGCGGGTGCTCAGGTAGCGGGCGGCGATGAGGCTCGCGAGGCGAGCTCCGACTACCGCCGTGGCGATCACGATGAGCCCTGAAAGCACCGAGACGAGGGCGGATGCCACGGTTCCCGACCAGGCGACGATTTGCGCGATGGTGAGCCCCACCAGCATGACGGTGGGGATGCTGATAGCGCCGACGAGCAGCAGCAGGGCTGCGAGCTTGATGCGAGTCAGCGGCAGGTACGAGAAGCGGCGCGGGTCGAGCGGGTCATCCGCGTTCCAGCCGAGTGGCATCACTAGGAACCCGATGAGTACCGCTGAGCCGAAGACCACGAGGGTCGCTCCTGCTACTTCTACGGTGGTGCTGCGCAGGTTTGCTACGGCAGAAATGGCGATCAGGAAGAGTACGGCGCTGTAGATCAGCACCAATCCCATGGCGGATGCTACGAGCGGCCCCCGGCGAAAAACGTTCGCGAGGAGGGTGAGTTTCAGTCGGAGAAACTGCTTAACCACTCGAGCCCTCCCCCGCTGGAATTCTTACCGGTCAGCTGTACGAAGCGGTCTTCGAGCGACATTCCGTTGCGCACTTCGTCGATGGTGCCGTCGGCAAGCAGCTTGCCTTCAACGATGACGGCGACGTGGCTGCAGACGCTTTGCACGAGTTCCATGCGGTGGCTCGAGAGCAGTACGGTGCCGCCGGCGTTGACGTACTGCTTGAGGATGCGCGTGACGGTTGCTGCCGAAACCGGGTCGACGGATTCGAACGGTTCGTCGAGCACGAGCAGTCGCGGCGAGTGAATCATGGCGGCGGCGAGCGCAACCTTCTTGAGCATTCCCGACGAGTAGTCGCTGACTAGTCGCCCCATGACGTCGTCGAGCCCGAAGGCCGTCGCGAGGTCGGCGGACCGTTTGCGCACCTCGGTCGAGTTGAGACCGCGCAGCACTCCCGAGTAGTAGAGCAGTTGCGAGCCGGTAAGGCGGTCGAAGATGCGCAGACGATCGGGCAGTACGCCGATGGAGCGCTTGGCTACCTCTGGCGATTCCCACACGTCGACACCATTAACGGTCGCGTTGCCCGAGTCAGGGCGCAACAAACCGGTGATCATCGAGAGCGTCGTGGTTTTACCGGCGCCGTTGGGGCCAACAATTCCGTAGAACACTCCCGCGCGCACGCTGAGGCGAATGTCGTCAACAGCAACCGTGTCGCCGAAGTCCTTCGAGAGTCCGTTCACCTGCAAGACGACATCTTCGGATGTCGCTTCGAGTCCATGAGAAACGGTGGCGTCCACGGCAACCAGAGCTGCGCTCGCGTCATCCGTTTCGGGAACTGCGACGTCATCGCTCTCGCGCTCGACAACATTCGTCGGAGCGTCCGAGCTGAGTTTCTCGTCCTCGGGCGCAGCAGTCTCGGTCTCTGCCTCTACAGGCGCGGCCGTCGTTGACGCCGCGGCATCCGCTTGGGCGGCGTCTTCTTCCGCGGCGGGCACCTCGTCTGCTGGCAGCTCGACTGTGCTGGCCTCGATCGAGCTCGCGTCAGCCTTAGTTTCGGTTACATCAGCATCAGCCGTCTCAGCCGCAAGACGCTCAGCCTCAACGCGCTCTGCTTCTGCTTCTGCCTTTTCGGCTGCAGTTGCAGCTTCGGCTTCTGCTTCTGCCTTTTCGGCTTCAGCTCGTTCCGCTTCAAACTTGTCGGTCTCGGCTTTGTCAGCGGCGGCCTTTTCGTCTGCGAGCTTCTGCGCGGCAGCCTTCTGAGCGGCAGCTTCGGCGGCCGGGGCCGCAAACTGCGAGGCGAGGGCGCGCAAGCGCGCCAGGCCGGCAAGTACAGCATCCGGCTTCTCTTCGGCGGCAGGCGCCTCGTCGGTGTCTTTTGCGTCTGCCGTGGCATCCGCGGTGTCGTCGGCAGAACTTTCTATGTCGTCTGCGTTATCGGCATCGACGCCGACCTTTGAGGCATCAGTGTCTGCGTCAGGCGCATCGACGTGCGCGGTCTCGGGCTCAGTCTCGGATACCCCGTCAGTGGTGATTTCGACGGCGGCGGTTTCTACGACTTCAGCGTCATCAGCAGCGCGGCCGGCGACGGCAGCGTCCACAGCGGGGGCAGTCGGCTTCGGCGACGCAGAGCGGGGGCTCGTGGGCTTCGGGGCTCCGGGCTTGGGCGCGGCAACGCTAGCAGCCGCAGTAGCGCCAGCAGCGGCAGCACCGGCAGTAGCGCCAGCCTCACTGGGCGACTCAACTACGACATCCAACGACTCACTCGTACTGTGGTCGCTGCTGGTGAGGGTGCGCTCGGCATCTTCGGCTGCGGTGACAACGGTCTCCGGCTTCGCGCCAGCAGCGCGCGAGGCGGGCTTCGTGGCTGCGGCTGGCTTGGAGGTTCTGGAGTTCTTCGTGGCCGACGTCTTTGCGCCAGCGCTGGCAGCAGTCGACGACCTCGACGCGGGGCGCTTTGCCGCAGCACTCGGCTTGGCGGCGCCCGGCTTCGCGGTAGCGCTCTTCGCCGCAACTGATGACGGCTTTGGAACCGTCGTCTCTTCGGGAGCAGGCGTCGCGTTGGTCGCGGCGGCGCTCGTCGAGCGGGCAGGCGTCTTACGGGCTGCAGGCTTCTTGGCGGCAGGCTTACGAGTAGCAGAAGCTGAGGGCTTGGCAGCAGACGATTTCGCTTGAGAACCACGGGCCGTTGCCGGCTTTCGGGTGCTGGTCGCGGGCTTCGTTACCGGCGTTTCAACAGTCTTCTTGCCCTCGTCGGGTGTCTGGGCATTTTCCACTGTCCAAACCTACCAAGCAGTTGCCGTGAGAATGAGCGTGTATCACAAATAGGCAACAACCCAGTTAAATCTATGGAGTTCTCGGGCAGCACCGTTAGCCTGACTATCGCACAAAGGTGTGTCGATTTTGCCAATCTCGGGTTAACAGCAGGTTAACCATGCGCTGTTCCCGAGCCCCAGAACTACTGAGGAGACCACCATGACTACACAGGTCGTAATTTTAGCTGCCGGTATGGGCAGCCGTTTGGGCCGCTCGCTTCCGAAGCCCCTGACTGAGCTCAGTGATGGCCGCACCATCATGAAGCAGCAGTTCGACAACATCCACCACGCCTTCGGCAACAACGTCAAGGTCACGATCGTTGTCGGCTACAAGCTTGAGCACATCATCGAGGCATTCCCCGAGGCATCGTTCGTTTACAACGAGCAGTACGACCAGACCAACACGTCGAAGAGCCTCATGCGTGCGCTTCAGGCATCCGCTCCTGGCGGAGTGCTCTGGATGAACGGCGACGTTGTCTTCGACCCCACCGCTCTCGAGCGTGCCGCAGCCATGGTTGCGCGCGATCAGTCATTCGTCAGCGTCAACACCGCGAAGGTATCCGACGAAGAGGTCAAGTACACGACCGACGCTGAGGGCTTCATCAAGGAACTCTCCAAGACCGTCAAGGGCGGACTGGGCGAGGCCGTGGGAATCAACTACATCTCGCGCGATGCCAAGGCAACCCTGCTGCGCCACCTCAAGAAGGTCGGCGATCAGGACTACTTCGAACGCGGCATCGAGCTCGCTATCGAAGAAGACAACCTCCTCATCGAGCCCATCGACATCTCAGACCTCTACGCCATTGAGGTTGACTTCGCCGAAGACCTCGAGCGCGCCAACCTCTTCGTCTAAGCACGCTTTTCGGCTCTCTGAGCCACACAGTTTCGTCCGTCCGGCACCGAGTGCAGCGCGGACGTTGCTGGTTAAACCCAAGAATCGCTCACTCTGCTGCGGATGAGTGCGGCAGTTTGTCGATTTGCCCGTTTACTATAGGGGCGTGGCGAACACAGCACTGGGCCGATCTGCATGGTCTCCCCTCACCCGATACCGCCGCACCCTCTGGTTGCTCACAATGCGCGACCTCCGCGTGCGGTATTCCACCTCAGCCCTCGGCTATGTGTGGTCCATCCTCGACCCCTTGGTCATGGCCGGCATTTACTGGTTCGTCTTCACCCAAGTTTTTGACCGCACTGTCGGCGAACAGCCCTACATCGTCTTTCTGCTCACGGCCCTGCTGCCCTGGATGTGGTTCAACGGCGCCGTTTCGGATGCCACGCGCGCGTATTTGCGTGAAGCCAAGCTCATCCGGTCCACCAAGATCCCCCGCACCATCTGGGTGGCGCGACTCGTGCTCTCGAAGGGGATCGAGTTCATCGCGAGCCTTCCCGTGCTCGCCATCTTCGCCATCGCCACCGGCGCTGTGTTGCACTGGGAAGCCGTCTACTTCGTGCTCGGCGTGCTGCTGCAGGCGATCCTGACCATCGGAGTGGGGCTCATCGTGGCGCCACTTGTCGTGTTCTTCCGCGACCTTGAGCGGGCAACGAAGCTTGCACTTCGCTTTCTGTTCTATGCCTCACCGATCATTTATGGCATCCCCGACCTTGCGAAGCTCGGCCTCGACGGTCTCGCCGCCTTCAATCCGCTCGCCGGAATCTTCTCGCTCTACCGCGCCGCATTCTTTCCCGAACAACTCGATTGGTACGCGGTACTCATTGGTGGCTTGATGAGCCTGATTCTTGTGGGTGTCGGAGTCCTCGTCTTCACGCGCACCGAGCGTGCCGTGCTGAAGGAGATCTAATGACTGACGACTGTGTCATTCGGGTAGAGGATGCTGGCATCCGTTTCCGCCTCAACCGCCGCTCACGCCGCAGCTTCAAAGACCTTTTTGCCGGCCGCAAACGCCGCGCGCGTGCCGATGAGTTTTGGGCTCTGCGTAACGTGAGCTTCGATGTGACCGCTGGTGAGGCCATCGGAGTGGTGGGCCGCAACGGTCAAGGCAAGTCCACGCTGCTCAAACTCGTGGCCGAGGTCATGCTCGCCGACGAAGGCACTGTTCACGTGGGCCAGGGCGTTGCCCCGCTCATCGAGATCACGGGTGGATTCGTTGACGACCTGAGCGTGCGCGACAACGTCTACCTCACGGCTGGTCTGCACGGTATGACCAGGAGCGAGATCAACGAGCGCTTCGACGAGATCATCGACTTTGCTGAGATCAAGCGCTTTATCGATACTCCCTACAAGCATCTTTCGAGCGGGATGCGCGTGCGCATCGCCTTCGCCGTGATCTCGCGCCTCGAAGAGCCCATCATTCTGGTGGATGAGGTGCTCGCTGTGGGCGATAAGGCCTTCCGAGAGAAGTGCTACGGCCGCATCGAGGAGCTACTCAAGGGCGGCCGCACACTGTTCTTCGTCTCGCACAACGAGCGAGACTTGCGGCGCTTCTGCACGCGCGGTCTCTACCTCGACAAGGGTGAACTCGTACTCGACGGACCGATCAACGATGTGCTCGCGCGCTACAACGAGGACTACGGCTCCCAGTAACGTCACGGTTGGCCAACGGCTGGCTTACTCCCGGGGTGCCGTCAGACACCTCCGCTACGGTTTAACCCATGGCATCCAGCGATATGAGCACTTCACACCCGATGGTGGTGCGCGGCATCGACCGCGTGCTCACGGTGCAGCGTCCCGTTGTGTTGGCGCACATCCGTAGCATCCGTCGCAGCAAACCTCAGGCCACTCCGGATGAGATCATCGCCGTTCTTGAGCGTCGGTATCTGGCTGCGGTCACGACCGGTGGCGCCCTCGTGGGGGCGAGCGCTGCGATCCCCGCCGTGGGCACAGGGGCATCCCTCGCCCTCTCCGGAGTCGAAACTGCAGGCTTCCTTGAGGCGAGTGCGCTCTTTGCTCAGTCCGTCACCGAGGTACACGGCATCGTCGTTGACGATCCCGACCGCGCCCGCGCTCTCGTCATGACGATGGTGCTGGGTGGTGCCGGCAGCGACCTCGTGAAGCAGCTTGCGGCCCAAGCCACGGGAACCGGCGCGGCTCGTTCCGCGTTCTGGGGCGAGACCCTGACCAAGAACTTGCCCAGCACGCTGGTGGGTCCCATTGCCGATCGCCTCAAGCGCACCTTCCTCAAGCGATACGCTGCCGCGCAGGGCACCAACGTCGTTGGTCGTCTCATGCCGTTCGGCATCGGCGCGGTCATCGGTGGTGGCGGTAACAACATTCTCGGCCGTCAGATCATCCGCACTGCTCGTCAAGGGTTCGGCCCCTCCCCCGCGACGCTGCCGTCGTGGCTCGAGCCGGTCATCGCACTGCCCAAGGCAGCCAAAACGCCTCGGGTACGGGGCGAACGTAAGCGCCTCCCCGCGTTGCCCGCACTGCCCGCACTGCCCGGGCTACCCCACCGCCGCAAGAGCCGCGGCTGGGTTGAGCTCGAAACCCTCGCCGACCTCGAACAACATTTGGATGTCGATCAATTGACGGCAATCGAGGCCGGAGGCGCTAGCGCAACCGAGCCCGAGCCCGAGCTCGAGCTCGAGCAGCAGGACGAGCACGAGCCGACGCTGGACTCGGCGCCGGAGACCGAAGCTCCCCGCTAAGCAGGGCGCTTCGTCTTCGACGAACTACTCCGCGTTGGGGGACTCTACTCCGCGTTGGGAGACTCGTCGTCGTCATCCTCGAACGGGTCGACTTCGGTGACGTGACGGTCGCCGATGTGGATCTGCGCGTGACGGTGCCAGAGCGCCACTAGCGACTCCACCGCCTCGTGGAAGCGAGCGGTCGCCGCGCCTGGCGTCGTGTCACCGAAGTGACGCTCTGCCCAATAGCCCAAACGTTCGCGTGCTTCGGTGTCGAACTGCACTCGCTCAGCAATAGCAAGAATGTCTCCGGCCTGATCGGCGCGCAGCCATTCGCACGCACCAAGGTAGCCACCCTCATCGATCTCCGCAAGCTCCGAAATCGGGCGCGTAACGATGAGAGGTTTACCGGTGGCGAGACGGTCGTAGACCATTGCCGAAACGTCAGTGATCGCGACATCCGCTGCCACTAACTGCCAGCCCATTTCTTTGCCGTCGTCGTAAATGTGCTGCACCGAAGGATCGGACTCGTTTGCCTCGGCGATCGCCGCAATGATGTCGATGTTGGCGCGCTTGTACTCGGCGTTGACCACCCCGCTGCGCGGGTGCGGCCGGTAAATGAGACGGTGCTTGTCGCTGGCGAGAACGGCCTTGGCCAGAGCAACACCGTGACTCTCGACGGAGCCGTAAGCAGCCGCATCCCGATCACCCTCCCAGGTGGGCGCATAGAGCACGACCGTGCGGTCATCCGGAGTGTAAGGAAGTTCGCCAGCGAAGTGATCGGCCTGGGGGCGCCCGATGGGGATCGCCTTCTTCTTGAGGTCGAAATCCCAGAGCTTGTAGCTCAGGCGGTCGAGCGCGGCATCCCCGGCCACGAAGCTGTAGTCGTAGGCCTTGAACTGGTTGGTCGTCATGTACATCTTGTCGCTCTCACCGTGGTTGATGAAAACGTGCCACATGCGGCCGTAGCGGAACATCTGAAAGTTCTTGGCGTTCTGGTTGACGTAGAAAATGATCTTCAACGGCTGCTCAGCAACGAACTGCTCGAGCTCAGAAACGCGACGCAAATAGACGGTGGGTACGGGCGCCTCATCCCAGAGGGCAAGCACCGAGCTGGGTGAGCGCGCAATGATCGCCACCGGAAAGCGCTTCGAGAGCTCGGCGAGGGGCGCGTACCACTGACGCATTTGGTACAGATTCACCTTGGTGTCGGCGAAATAGACGGCGATACTCACCGAGCCGGGAACGGGCAGTGGATGCTCATCCATCAGCCCGGCAACGCGTCGTCGATTACGGCGGGAGCGCAACATCGTGCGCACCACCTTGCGTGCGGTCTTGATGTCCTTCAGTAGAGCCATGGTCACAATCAAATCACTGGAAGTATGGTGCGCTAGCTCCCCCGCCACACCGTTATCGAGCCGATGCTGATCCTTGAGCAGGAGTCTGAGAAGCGCTTTCGATAGTACTCGCCCCACATTCGCGGCAGATTACTGGGTAAGAGCCCTTAAAACCGCATGTTACTAGGGGTTAAGCAGGTACTGTTGACACAATGACCGATTCTGATTCAACCGCACCGTCTGAACCCACCGAGACCGCGATCACTTTCTCCGACCTCGCTCTCAGCGATGCGGTATTGAAAGCGGTCCGCGACATTGGCTACGAGACGCCTTCGGCTATCCAAGCAGCCACTATTCCTACTCTTCTGGAAGGGCGCGACGTAGTCGGCCTGGCCCAGACCGGCACGGGAAAGACCGCAGCCTTCGCGCTGCCGATTCTCTCGCGCCTCGATGTATCCCAGAGCAAGCCTCAAGCGCTCGTGCTCTCCCCCACCCGCGAACTCGCTCTGCAGGTGTGTGAGGCCTTCGAGAAGTACGCCACCCACATGCGCGGAGTGCACGTGCTCCCCGTCTATGGCGGACAAGCTTATGGCGTTCAGCTGTCGGCACTGCGCCGCGGCGTTCACGTTGTCGTCGGTACCCCCGGCCGCATCATGGACCACCTCGCCAAGGGCACCCTCGATCTCTCTGAGCTCAAGTACCTCGTTCTCGATGAGGCCGACGAAATGCTCAAGATGGGCTTCGCCGAAGACGTTGAGACGATCCTCGCCGACACCCCCGATGACAAGCAGGTTGCCCTCTTCTCCGCGACGATGCCAGCACAGATTCGCCGCATCTCCAAGAAGTACCTGAACAACGCTGAAGAGATCACGGTCAAGGCCAAGACCACTACGTCGGCCAACACCACTCAGCGCTACCTGATCGTTTCCTACCCGCAAAAGGTGGATGCCCTCACGCGCATCCTCGAAGTGGAAAACTTCGAAGGCATGATCATCTTCGTTCGCACGAAGAGCGAAACCGAGAACCTCGCCGAGAAGTTGCGTGCCCGCGGTTACTCCGCAGCCGCCATCAGCGGAGACGTCGCTCAGGCTCAGCGCGAGCGCACCGTCAACCAGCTCAAGTCGGGCAAGCTCGACATCCTTGTAGCAACAGACGTTGCTGCTCGTGGACTCGACGTTGACCGCATCAGCCACGTCGTGAACTTCGATATCCCCGTTGACACCGAGTCGTACGTGCACCGCATTGGTCGCACGGGTCGCGCGGGTCGCAGCGGTTCGGCAATCAGCTTCGTCACTCCTCGCGAGCGTCGCCTGCTGACCGCCATCGAGAAGGCCACACGCCAGCCGCTCACGCAAATGCAGCTTCCGTCGGTTGAAGACGTCAACTCCACGCGCCTCACGCGCTTCGACGACGCCATCACCGAAGCCCTCAACCAGCAGGCGCGCATCACTGCGTTCCGCGAGATCATCGGTCACTACGTCGAACACCACGACGTACCCGAGATGGATGTTGCTGCCGCTCTTGCCGTCGTGGCTCAGGGCGAGACTCCCCTGCTGCTCTCGGCTGAAGAAGAGCGCGCCCAGCGTTTCGCTGAGCGTGACGAGCGCAAGGCACGCACCGATCGCCCCGAGCGTGGTGGCGACCGCGGAGATCGTGGCGACCGCCCCGAGCGCCGCCCGCGTTCCACCAAGCCCATGGCGGCGTACCGTATCGAGGTTGGCAAGCGCCAACGCGTCGAGCCCCGCCAGATCGTTGGCGCACTCGCCAACGAGGGTGGCCTCAGCCGTGACGACTTCGGTCACATTCAGATTCGTCCAGACTTCTCGCTCGTCGA
Source organism: Salinibacterium sp. VpJ6 (assembly GCF_059767345.1). Classification (NCBI taxonomy): domain Bacteria; kingdom Bacillati; phylum Actinomycetota; class Actinomycetes; order Micrococcales; family Microbacteriaceae; genus Salinibacterium; species Salinibacterium sp. VpJ6. The sequence goes on along the minus strand of NZ_JBSOQL010000002.1, from coordinate 315,636 downwards.
GTTGCCTGCCGACATGTCGAAAGACGTTCTCGAGCGCCTGCGCGACACTCGCATCAGCGGCAAGCTGATTGAGATCGCGCCGGACCGCAAGGCAAACGGCGGCGGCGCACGTTCCGCTGGCGACAAGTACCCGAGCCGTGACCGCTCATTCGAGGGTGGCGCCCGCGCCAACCGCGAACGTGAAGCCTCACGCAGTTACAACAACCGTGACGGCGACCGCAGTGGCGGCGGTTACGCCGGTGGTCGCGAAGGCGGCGGCAGCTACGACGATCGCCCCAAGCGCAAACCTCGCTCCTAGAGCACGAACTAACGAAAGCGCGGTACTTCACTTCGGTGAGGTGCCGCGCTTTTGCGTGGGCGGTGCGGTGCGGTGGACATGCCAATTGACGGATGCCGCGAGCGAAGCCGGTGTGGTGGTGGCTAGATCACTGGAGGGCGACCGGCACGCGCCATCCGCCCCACTGTTGCCCAGCCGATGCTGCGACGACCGCCGGGATTTTCGCGCCAGCCGGCGAACCAGCCGCCCCACCAGGCACGCATGCCCACGAGGTTCCTTGCCGAGCGCAGCACTTGGATGGCCGTCCAGCTGGCCACGTAGATGGGCACCAGCAGCACGGGCAGGTTGCGCTTAGCCAACCAGATGCGATTGCGCGCGTTGAGGCGGTAGTAGTAGCTGTGACGGGCGGGATCGATGGCGGGATGATTCGCCACGAGGTTTCCGGCGTACCAGGCCCTTTTACCGGCGCCCCATACGCGCCAGGCGAGCTCTATGCCTTCGTGAGCATAGAAGTACGGGTCGCCCCAGCCGCCGATGTCGTCGAAGAGCGGGCGCGGCATGAGAACGGCACCCTCCCACACGGAGAAGACGTCGCTGGGGTGCGCGGGGTCGCCCTTGCGGATGCGTGGGATCCAGCGGCGCGGATTCTCTTTACCCTCGGCGTCTTCGACGCGCGGCTGCAGCAGTCCAATGCTCGGATCAGCCTGCATGAGCGCCACAGCGTCGCTGAGGAACGTCGGAGATGGGATGCTGGCGTCGTCGTCGAGGAAGAAAATCCAGTCCCCCTGCACGTGCTCGACACCGCGGTTGCGGCCCGCGGGGATACCCAGGTTGGCTTCGAGGTGAAGCCCGCGGACGCCGTCCGGAAGCCCGCTGGGCTGCCAGCCGTTGCCGACAACAATCACATCGAGTTCTACGCCGTGCTGTGCCTGCAGCGAGGCGAGGCCGCGCGCCAGATCGTCGGGGCGCTTGCCCTGGCTGAGCGAGACGACGCCAACGCGGTGGGTCATGAGCGAACGCGCTTGGAGGCCATGATGGCGACGAAGTGCCCGCCGAGCGCGAGGAGTGCCAGCGGAAGCAGAATGAGCAGCACGGTGCGTTCTGCGGCCATTGCCGGCACGAAGAGCGCAATGATGGCGGTGGCGAACGCGATCATCGTGAGTTCAACCGAGTGGTACAAACGGTGGAACGGCACGAAGCGGGCGAAGCGGCGTAGCTTGGCGACGAGGCTGTGGCTCGGCTCGGCCTCGCCCTTGCGATCGCTGAGTTTCTCGAGGCCAGCGTTAGCGCGCGCGACGTGGACCATGTCGTTGAGCGCCTTGTTGAGCACGATGATGAGCGCGAGCGCGAACCCGGCCGTTGTCCACGCAAAGTCTGCCGGGAAGTCGAGGGGCCAACCAGCGGCTCGGATGCCCAAGGCGATCGGGATGAGGGCTTCGGTGCTGTAGTGCCCCACTTTGTCGAGGAAGACACCGGCGGGTGAGCGAGTGTTGCGCCAGCGCGCGACTTCGCCATCGCTGCAGTCAACGAGCATCTGCATTTGGCCGAGGATCAGCGCGAGCGCAGCGCCGGTGAAACCGGGGATGAGGAGTGCTGCGGCGGTGAGCCAGCCCGTGAGGATCATGAGCCCAGTGACACCGTTGGCGCTGATGGACGTCTTGAGGAGCATCCAGGTCAGGTACGGAGAGAGGTCGCGCAGGTACAGCGACGCCGTCCAGTGCTCGGCGTTGGCGCGGAGTCGAACCTCGGGAGGTTGCGTGACTTCGCGCAGCTGAGCGATGGAGGTGGGGCGCGCAGCGGGCTGCGAGGGTGTGTGGGGGGACACGGTGTTACCTTCCCGTTTGCGCAGTGATATTTTTCGTGAGCTTCAGGAATCCGAGAATGAACCCACTGCCCCATCCGAAGTGGATGCACGGCAACACGATCAGATACCAAAGACCTGATCGTAACCCCTCCTGCGCAGTAGCAACAGCGGTTGCTGCAACGACGAAGAGGCCGTAAACGGCGGGGGCCGCGTAGGCGATAGCTAGCCAGTTGATGCCGGTGACGCTACCGATAATGCCGAGGATGAGCCCGATGGCGGTTCCGAGCACTGCGAGTGGCGGCACGAAGTAGCGCAGCGAGTTGGCGGTGCCGAAGCGGCGCGCGAGTTCACCGCGCCAGATTCCCGTAGCGACGAATTGACGGATGAGCTTGCGCAGGTTCGAGCGCGGGCGATAGACAACTTCGAGCTCGGGGGTGAACCACACAGTGCCGCCGGTCGCGCGAAGTCGCCGGTTGAGTTCCCAGTCTTGGCCGCGCTTGATGTCTTCGTCAAAGAGCCCAACCTCAACGAGTCGGTCGCGCTGAAAGACACCGAGGTAGGCGGTGTCGGCGGGGCCTTCGTCGCCGCCGGTGTGGTGTTGCGTGCCACCGAGGCCCTCGGGTGATCCGTAGGCGTGGGCGACGGCGCGCTCAAAGGGCGTGCGACCTTGCGCTTTCATGACGCCACCGACGTTGTCAGCTCCGGTGCGTTCGAGCGTTTCAACGGCGATGCGCGTGTAGTCGGTGGGCAGCACGGAGTGGGCGTCTACTCGAACCACGATGGGGTGAGTGGAGGCGCGGATGGCGGCATTGAGCCCGCCGGGAGTGGAGCCAAGTTCGTTGGGGATGTGACGGATGCGCGGGTCGAGTCGCGCCATTTCATCGATGATGGCGTTGGTGCCGTCAACGCTTGGCCCGAGCGCGAGCACGATTTCGAAGGGTCCTTCGTAGTCCTGCGCTGTGAGGCTGTCGACGGCTGCCTCGATGTGTTCAACTTCGTTGAGTACGGGCATCACGTACGACACACCAGTGAGGGCTTGAGCCTTCTTTGCCATGGGTTCCAATACGTAGGACTGGGTTGTCCGGTAGAGCTTATCGCGTTGCTTGCGATCAGCGGCGGTTACACACGTATGCGGCGTGCACGAGCTTTGAGGCCCGTGCACGCCGCATGCGTGGTTGGTTCGGTTACTGGAGTGAACCGAGGGTCACGTCGACGGTGTATCCCTTACCGTCTCGGACGTAGGTCAGGGGAACGCTTTCACCGGCCGAGTATGCCCGCACCTGGGCGGTGAGGTCGGTCTTGTTGGTGATGGGCAGGCCGTCGAAGCCGGTGACGATGTCGCCGATCTGGAGTCCGGCATCCGCTGCTGCTCCACCGTCGGAGATGCCGACGATGCTCGCGCCAACTACTTCGGCGTCGCTCTGGGCGGGGTCGTCGGTGACGTCAGCGACGGATGCTCCGAGGAGGCCGTGGGTTGCCGTTCCGGTTTCGAGGATCTCGTTAGCGACGCGGCTGGCCACGTTGGACGGGATTGCGAAGCCAACACCGATGCTGCCTTCGTTGCCGCCGGAGGATGCGATGGCGACGTTGATTCCGATGAGTTCTCCGTCGGAGTTCAACAGTGCACCGCCGGAGTTGCCGGGGTTGATAGCGGCGTCGGTTTGGATGACGGCGAGAGCAACGCTGGCTTGAGTGGCGGAGCTTTGGCCGTTGCCTTGACCGTTTTCTCCGAAGAGGTCGAAGTTCCACAGGTCGGGCGCTTCACTGTCGTCTGGCGCATCGGGGCTAATTTCGGGGTCTTCGGGGAGAGCCGAAGATGCGATTGTGATGCTGCGGTTGAGTGCGCTCACGATTCCGCTGGTGACGGTGCCGGAGAGGCCGAGGGGCGCGCCGATTGCGACAGTGCTGTCACCGACGTTGAGTTCGCTGGAGTCGGCGATGTTGATGAAGGGCATGTCGCTCGCGTCGTCGATGTTGATGACGGCGATGTCGGAGATCGGGTCGAACCCGACGACGGTTGCGGAGAGCAGTCGGCCGTCGGCGGTGGTGACGGTGACCTTAGGGTCGGCGACTTCACCGTCGAGGGTTACAACGTGGGCGTTGGTGATGACGTTGCCGTCTTCGCTGATGATGACGCCTGAGCCACTGCCACCGCTGTTCTGGCCGGTCACGTTGATAGTGACGATGGCGGGGGCTGCTTTGGCTACGACGGAGGTGACGAGGGTGGCGTTACCGGGGTCGTTGACGGTGATGGATGCGGGGCTCTCGGTTCCGCTCACTGCGGATGTGGCTTGGTTGCCGACAGCCCAGAGCGCGACGCCGGCGCCGGAGGCTCCGCCGAGGAGGGCGACGATCGCGAAGCCAGCGACGAGACCGAGCGTCATTCTGGGCTTCTTGGCGGCCGCGGCCGGTTCGGCAGTTGCTGCCGCCCCAAAGCTAGCGCCCGGCGCGCTGGAGGATGTGTCGCTGGAGGCTGCTGGAGTCGCTTCTGCAGGGGCCGAGGAGCTCATGGCGTTGACAGGCTCGACTGCGGCCGCGGCGGGGGTCTCCGAGGCGGCGGCCGGAACTACCGGGGCGGCGCCTGTTTCGGTGGTTGGCGGCGTGGCTGCGTCTGGGGTTGCAGCTGAAGTCTCTGGGGTGCTGGGTGCGGGGGTGTTGTCGGGTGTTGCGTTGGGGGTGGGTTCTTCGGGGACCTCGGTCATGGTGTGCTCCTTTCAGCGGTGCTAGCCTCCACCGCGAACCTGTGCATTCTATTTAGTTCGGCTGTGGGCTGGCTGCGCGGTTCGCAAGAGTGAGCTTTGTGGTTCGCGCGGGTTTCCCGGCTTTGTGCGGGCTGTGCGCGTGATCGCGTTCAGGTTCGCTGAGCGACGCTCTCATACCGGTGGCTGCGAACAGCGACACTGCCGTCCCAGCGATCAACGGGCAACCGCTTCGCGGTGTCACAGAACTCAGGAAGGAGTCACTGTTCCCTTGGAGGATGATCGATGGTCGAGGAGGGGAAGTATCTGTTCAACATTGATGCGACGCGAGTGCACTGCATCCCTATGCGCGGAAAACCCTGCGGCATCGACGAAGTTTTCAAGGATGATTATCTCGGCGGGATTTTCAATATTTTGAAAGAACTCAAAGCTAAGGCACGAGGGTTCCTCCCGTGACTCTCGAGCAAGCTGGCCGAGCAGTTCAGCAACTCGCTCGAAGCTGCCCGCTTTGGGTCGGTAGCGCGCGATCACTTGGAATATCTGGTCATAGCTCATAGCAGTAGTTACTTTCTCGTTGAGTGGTGATACACGATTCGTCGGCAGATGCCCTTGGAGCGCACGAAATCTGGCGCCAAGCGAGTTCAGATGACTCGATCATTCCCTCCATCGACGCTAATGTGCGCGCCAGTGGTCGCTGGGAACCCGCTGCAGAGAGCGACAACCGCGTCAGCGACGATTGCACTCGTCACTTCGACTCCCAACAAGTTACGGGTGCGATACTCCTCGACGGAAAGCCCGTATCGAGCAGCACGCTCTGCCAACAAGTCTGGTGTCCATATTGCGGTATCAAAGACGGCATCCGGTTCAACATGATTTACGCGAACGCCGTCGCCCGCCCACTCAAGCGCAGCGACTCGCGCCAATTGTGCTGCGGCTGTCTTGGTTGCTGAGTATGCTGCTGCGCCGGGGCCGGGAGCTGTAACATTCTTGGTTGAAACCAACACAGTGCGGCCTCCGCGAGGTGCAAGAACTAGGAACGGGTGCGCCGCCCGAAGCACCCGAGCAACCGCGGTCGTGTTCACGCGAAGTGATCTCTCCCACATGTCATCGTCGAGCTCAGACAAAGGAGCGCTCTCGGGGAATATGCCCGCGGCAATTACGAGCATGTCGATTCCGCCGAACTCACGAACTGCTATCTGGACCGCTCGCTCAAGAACAACGTCGTCGCTTACGTCACCGACAACCCCGCGCCAACTCGAATCGGTAAACGTGGATTCCACCGCAGGGTTAAGGTCTATTCCCACGACTGCAGCGCCGCGAGCGAGTAATGCTTGAGCACACGCCCGGCCGATACCTGAAGCAGCACCCGTTACGACGGCAATCTCGCCTTGAAGATCCCGGCCAGGATCGGTCTTGCTGAGACGGGCTTGTTCAAGCTCCCAATACTCAATCTCAAAACTCTTCGACTCCGAGAGGGACGAATACCCGCCGTCACGGTCCGCAGCATCGATGATGTCCATCGTGTGCAAATAAATATCGTGAACAGCGTCTGCAGCGGAACGGGTCTCTCCCACCGTCAACATTCCGAGTTCTGGATCTAGAATCACCCGTGGTGCCGGATCGAGGACAGTGATTCTGCCTTCACCACGATTCTGCTCAACATATCTGAAGTAGTCATCGGTGTACTGATCGACGTTTGTGCCCAGCATGGGCTTCCGCTTAGTCCGAATCACATGCTCTGGCGTCGCCGTACCGCGACTCGTGATCGCTTCAAGGTTGTCGCTCTGAGCAAAACGCTGCGCCCGAGCGGAGGAAGATTGGCGCATCAGGAGCGGTCGTCCCGCGGCCGCGGAGACTTCTCGACGCAGCATCGCGAGGTCTAACGCTAAGCCTGATCGTTTGCTCTCAGGCTTAGAGCTGCCCCATTCGACCACGCCGAGTGATTCCGAGGCCGCAGCAACGAGATTACGATGGCGCGCTAGTGCAGCGTCGGCGTCATCATGAAAAGTGAAGAGTCCGTGATTTGCTAAAACGATGGCGTCGGCGCCTCCGAGTTCCGTCGAAGCAATCAGCCTCGCCAAATCGAAGCCCGGCATGACGTACGGCAACACGATGACCCGATCACCGAGCACTTGGGCAGCGCGCTCCATACCATTCGGTTGGTTGGTGAGGGCGACGATCGCGTCCGCGTGGGAATGCAGGACGACCCTCGCGGGCAAGTGCGCGTGCAAGAGCGCTTCAATTGACGCAGTCGGCGACGATGCAGAGAGAGAGGCCTGACGCAACTCATTAACCATGCTGGAGTCGCTGAGCGTTTCGAGGGTGAGCAATTCGAGCAATCGTTGACGTCTCAACGGAGCGAAGCCAGCGGCTTCGATCGTTGCGAGATTCCAACCGCTTCCCTTGACGAGAACCAAGTCAATCTCTGCCCCAGTCGCATCGCGTCCGCGTACCTTTATCGAGGTATTTCCGCCGCCGTGCAGTACAAACGCAGGATCAGCACCCAACTCACGAGACACTCGAACAATTTCTTCGTGGGCCGAGGCCACACCATCGGTTCCTTCGCTCATCGAGCGGCCTCCGTCCATACGTGTTTCATTGCTTCAAGTACTCGATCGAAACGCTCTCCTTGGTGCCGATACGTTTCACGATCGACTCCCGGCTCGACAACAAGTGTCGGATCGGGACTCACACGCCACGATTGAGTATCAGTACCGCTTCCTTCGGCGGCGAGCAAAGCGGCTCCTCGCGCCCCCAACTCCGTGCCGAGCTGCCGCCGAACCTGATGTCCAATCACGTCGGCGAAAATCTGCGCCCAGACTGGATTCTTGGCTCCGCCGCCGGCGAGAGTCCAAGGTTGCTCCGATACCGTCGCTCCGCTCCTGCGCACCTTGTGTAGTTGAACCCGGTGATACTGAGTGATTCCTTCAGCGACCGATCGAGCAATCTCGTTGTAGCCGTGGCTGCCTTTGGCACCAATTAGCGTCCCCGAAGCGCCAAGGTGCTCCGGGGCACCGTGCACGAATGGCAAGAAGAGCAATCCATCCGCCCCCGCTGGAACGGATGCTGCTGCCGCGAGTAGTCGCTGAGGCGTCACTCCATCGCTAGACAGAGTTGACATCAGCGACGAGAACCATTCAATGCTGGCAGCAGATGTCGGGGCAACCTCTTGCGCGAGCATTAATTCAGGATCAGGCAGCAGCGCGTTTAACGTCACTCGAGGCGGTGCATCAGAGACGGGAACCACTACGGAGTTAATCGCCCAAGTTCCGACGATGATCGTGACATCGCCTCTCTCTGTCGAACCAGCCCCAAGAGGGCTTGCGACGCAGTCCATGCACCCCGCGACCACAGGAACTCCCACGGGAAGGCCTGTACTTGCGGCGGCCTCTGAAGTGACCTGTCCCACGATCTCATTCGAGCGAGACAGTGGCGGTTGCAACGCCATCAGTTCCCGAGGAAGCTCGAGCATGTCAAAGACTTCAGGCTCGTAGGAGCGCCTCAAGAGATTGACTAGGCCGCAGCCCGAAGCGTCCGAGTAGTCAGCGTGGGCCTCTCCGGTGAGACAAGCTGTGATCCAGTCTTTACAAGTGAGCGCCCACCGAGCTTCGGCGAGCGCCTCGGGGTCATTGTCGTGAAGCCACCTCATGAGCACACCTGGCTGCCCTGCCCACGGCATTGACCCAGTCAGCGCACGGATGCGCTCGACGGTAGCGAGGTCAAGGCCCGCAACGATCGATTCGCTGCGAGTATCCGTCGATGCGATCGCTGGACGAACGGGAGCCAGATCGGCATCTACAAGATAGAGGCCATTTCCGTGCCCGGTTGCGCCGATGCTCTGCGGGGTCCAGCCGTTCTCATCGAGCCAAGTGCACAAGCTGGTGAGCACCTCGGACACTACGAGCCACAGTGATGCCATATCGATCTCTTGACGGTCAGATGCCACGGCCTTCCGCGGATTCGGCGCCGAGTATGCTCGCAACTCTCGCCCTTGCGCGTCGAACGCGGCAGCCTTCGCCGAAGTCAAGCCGACATCAATTCCAATAAAACACTGTTGTGTGGACATGGTGATTCCTCGCTAATCGCTGGCGGAGCGCTCTACCCCGAGCGCTCGCGGCGTAAACCGACGCATTGATTGACGATACTGGGCGAGCTCGTTTGCAGCGCGCTCCGTGGTCCATTGCGCATGCGCAACAAGAACCTCGGCGACAACCGGCGCCGCCGCTAGACCGACATCGCTATTGAGCGCGATTGCCATTCGTCGAAGAAGTACATCCTCGAGCGAAAATGCGCCTTCATTGCGCACGGCGTACACGGCCTCTGCCGCGATGGCCTGTGTTTCATCGTCCACGACCTCGGCCAGTTCAGGGGTTTTTGACGCCATCTGAACGATGTCCGCCGCGGCGACCCCATAAACGTCAACGAGTCGAGTGGAGATGGCCGCAGGAAGCGCAGAACCTGCGATGAAGGAATCGCGGAATTCGGCCCAATCACCCGCAGGCGCTCCAGGTAGCGCAGCACTTCGTGTGGTTGATGGCGCGAGTTTGCGCCCCAGCAAGCCTGCTACTTTGCGGGTGACGAGGTCACCTAAAGCGCGGTGGGTCGTCCACTTCCCGCCGATGAGGGTCACTAACCCCGCACTCGCGCCCTTGTGAACGACAATCTCGTGATCGCGGCTGACCTTGGATGGGTCATCCATATCATGCACGAAGGGCAAGGGGCGGACACCAGAATATGACCACAAAACATCCTCTGGCACGAGCTTCGCACGCGGAATCAGCTTGTTCACGGCATTCAGAAGATACGCGGTCTCCTCGCTATCAATTACGATCTCGTCAAGCGTTCCGTCGTAGGGAATGTCGGTCGTGCCAATCATGTACCGCCCATTCCACGGGAGGATAAACATGGGGCGCGTGTCCTGTGGCGACTCAAAGAAAATACAAGTTGAGGGTGCACCATCGAACGGGTCTACGACCAAGTGGCTTCCCTTAGTCGGTCCCATCTTTCGAGGATGCTCGCCTGACAGCGCCAAAATATCGTCGACCCACGGACCCGCGGCGTTTACTACCACCTGCGCGATTATTGGCTTGAGCTCGCTATCAACCCGATCGCGATACATAACACCCGCAATACGACCGTTTTCCTTGATGAAGGACTCAACCCGCGAATGGGTGAGGAGCGTCGCACCGTGATTGTGAGCGTCAATTGCGAGTTCTATCGTGAGTCGCTCTGTGAGCGGAACATGCGCATCATGAAAGAGGCCACCCCAGCGCACTCCTCCTTCGGCAACTTCCGGCCATTCTTCCCGCATCCGCTTAGCAAAAACTATCCGGTTGGAGGGAAGTTTTTTCCCGATCGAGAGCACGTCGTGCAGCAGCAGTCCACATCCCAGCAACCAACCGGGACGACTCTGACCTCCGCCAAAAGGAATCAGCATCGGGTAGTGATGAACTAAGTGCGGTGCACGCTTGAGAAGTATGTTCCGTTCCCGAATTGACTCGTACACTAGGTTGAGCTCAAGCCGCTCAAGATACTTGAGCCCACCGTGAATCAGTCGGGTTGAAATAGCCGAAGTGCGCGCTCCGATGTCGTCCTGATCAATGACAACTACCGAAAGTCCCCGACGGGCAGCCTCTCGGGCCACCGCAAGACCGTTGATTCCGGCGCCGATAACGGCGACGTCGACGGGTGCTACGTCAGTTTTATAGCTCGACAAAGTAGGCATGGTGTTCCTTAATGACTGTCAGGCATCGAACGGATCCCGCTCTACGCCTTCGGATTAGTGGGAGAGTTCTTGGAAGAGCGCGAATGCTTCGTCTGGCGTGTGATTGCTGTGCACAACAGCGCGAACCGCCGAGAGCATTGCCGCGGGGTGCTCCGACTGGAACACGTTTCGCCCCATGTCGACGCCTGCCGCGCCCTCCTGCATCGCTTGGTACGCCACCCGGAGCGCTTCTCTCTCCTCGACCTTCTTGCCGCCCGCAATGATGATGGGAACAGGGCACGAAGCCGTGACAGTTTCGAAGCCTTCTTCGACGTAGTACGTCTTCACGAAGGCGGCACCGAGTTCTGCCGAAATACGCGTTGCCAGCCGGAAATAGCGTGCATCGCGAACCATTTCCCGCCCGACTGCTGTCACTGCGAGAACGGGGATTCCTGCGCCCTGCCCCTGATCGACAAGTGTGGTCAGGTTCTTGATGGATTTTGTCTCGTTATCGCTACCGACGAATACCTGAACGGCAAGCGCAGCAGCATCCAGTCGCACTGCGTCTTCGATACTGAGCGCGAGTTCTTCGTTAGACAACTCGTTGAGGACACTAGGTCCTCCGCTGGCACGAAGAACGATCCCTTTGCCGTTGTCAGCAGGGATCGTGGTTCGCAATGCGCCCCGCGTCAGCATGAGCGCATCGGCCTGCGGGATAAGGGGAACAATCGACTCGTCGAGTCGTTCGAGGCCAGACGTGGGCCCCTGAAAGTACCCGTGGTCGAAGGCGAGCATGACAGTTTTGCCGTCTGTTGGATCAAAGACACGAGACATGCGTGCTTTCATTCCCCAGTCTTGCCCGCCTAGGCCCTTGAGGTGGAATCTCGATTCGACGGATGCCTGAGTGCTACCGAAGTTGGATCCTTCGCGAAGATCGTCGAGGTCAGCCATTACTAGTCTCCTTAGTTGTGTTTCTGGACGAAAAGGTTGCGCGCAGTCGCGCCAATGAAGATGAGCCGGTTCCCGTCGCGGTTGCGGAGATGATCACAACGGCAACCACCAGCAGTCCTTTGAGGATGTTCTGCGCGCCGATACTCCAACCGACCAGATTGAGCAATCCCGACAACAGCACGAAGAACAGCGCTCCTGTCCAAGCGCCGGCTGGTACCGCACGCCCGCCCGCGATCAAAGTACCGCCGATAACGACCACCGCAATGGAGTCGAGCATGTAAGAAGTTCCGAGCACGGTACTCGGAGAAATGAATGCAGCAAGCAGGCCGCCAGCAAAACCGGCGAAGACTCCGGAGGCAATATATGCGAGCGCTGTGACCAGCCACACCTTGATACCGGCCCTCTCAGCAGCACGAGCGCTCTGTCCAACAGCAATCACGGACAACCCAAATTTGGTGCGCCGAAGCATGAACGCGATTGCGACCGTGATGGCAAGGACCACAAGCGCGATAACGGGAACGCCGAGCAACTTCGCATTAACAAGCACGCGCAAGCCGGCATCCGCAGAGTTCCTGCTGGCATCGGCGAGCAAGAGCGTCGCCGATGACACAATCAGGCTCGTCGCAAGCGTTGCGATGATCGGAGGAACCCGAAGCAAGAGAATTGCAAGAACACTGCACGACGCCGCAGCAACACCAGCACCGACAGCTGCAAGCACGCCAATGAGCGGGCCAGCACTCGCACCGATCGCTACAGATACATATGACGACATGGAAATGATCGTTCCGACAGACACGTCGATATTGCCGGGGCCGAGTGTGATGACCAGCATTTGACCAAGTGCTACGAGCACTAGAAAAGGGGCAAGCGACAGCGCTTGAACGATGGGATCGAAAGGGGCCCCAGGACGGGCAATGATGATGAGCGCCCATACGGCCAGCACACCGATCAACGACCAGCCCCAAGCCGGCCAAGTGAATGCGAGGCGTTGACGCCCCCCTAATGTCCGAGCTTCTGGCGGTGACGTGAGATCAATACTCATCGGGCGAACCTCTCTGTGATGATGCGACCCGCGAGAACCGCGAGAACGATCGCACCTTGAGCAGCGGACTGAAGGCTCGAGGAAAGACTCATCAAGCTCAGGAGCACCGTAATTAAGCCGAGCGTCACGGCGCCGAGCGTCGCCCCAATCGGCAACGCACGACCACCGGAAAAATTACCGCCCCCCAGCACTACGGCTGCAATAGTCATGAGGGTGAAATTGCTTGCGGAATTGACATCGCCAGAACGCGTCTGAGAAGCGAGCAGTAGTCCTGAAACCACGATCAGAACGGCGGCTAGTACATATGTAAGCACCCTGGTTCCTGCAAGCGACCAGCCCGCCTTCTCAAGCGTTGCTGGATTGCTGCCGAGCGCGCGCATTCGGCTCCCTCCGCGGCTATGGCGCGCGAGGTACCATCCGATCACGGTGGCGATAGCGATAAAGATCAGTGGGGAAGGAATCCCCTCAGGGCGCCACCGTCCGACAGCAGTGAGCCAGTCGGGCGTTGCTCCGCCCGGAGTGGGAAGTATTTGCAGTCCGATCCCCAGCCAGACGAATGACATCCCCAAAGTGACAATGATTGAGGGCACTTTGCGTTTTTGGACGATCAGACCGAGTAGGGCATAGACGACAACAACGCCTAACAGCATCGCGACACCGAGAAGCGGGCTGTCGCGAAGCAGTGTTGCCGCGATCACCGTGACCAGACCTACGAGTGCACCGATTCCGAGATCAATGTCCCCAACCGACATAATGAGCATCTGTGCTTGGGCGGCAAAAACTAGAGGAACTGCAGACGTCAGCATGAGCGTGAGCCCAGTAACGCTCAGAATTCCTGGTTGGTTCGCGATCGATATCGCGAACACGACTACGAGCGCGAGCAACGAAAGCAACGCGGGAAAGCCGTGCAGCGCACTTGTTCGAGCTCGAGAGGCAACTGTGACCCGCACATGAGGTGCGGCTGTAGTCGTTGTCATCGCTGCGTTCCCGTCTTCTCGTCAAAAGAGTCGGCGATAATCCGCTCTTCGGTGTTTGATGGGCCGCTTAGTTCAGAAATAACCGCGTTCGCCCGAAATACATAAACCCTGTCGCAGTGCGCCATCTCGCTGTTCTCTGTCGAGTACCAGACGATGCAACGACCCGACGCCGCTTCGGATTTCATAAGGCTGTAGAGCTCGTTCTTCGTTGCGACGTCGACGCCGCGGAAGGGGTCGTCGAGCAGCACTAGCTCTGCGTCGCTGGCGAATGCACGCGCGACGAGGACTTTCTGTTGATTGCCTCCGCTCAAAGACGTAATAGGTGTAGTGGCATCTCCTCTGACCTTTAAGGCAGCAATCCACTTCGCAGCGAGCTCGCGCTTAGCGCGGGTTCCCACGAAGCCAAAACGGCCTAGACCTCGAAGAGCTGAGATCGTGAGGTTCTCAGCCACGCTCCAGAGCGGAAAGATCCCGGACGTCTGACGATCGCCAGGAACATAAGCACGACGGCTGGGAACGGTGACGGTCCGATTAAGAGCTCCGGCTCTCCACAGTCTGGCGAGGAGTTGCTCTTGTCCCTGCCCTGCAAGACCCGCAAGACCGATAAGCTCTCCACGGCGTGCTTCGAATGAGATCCCCGACGGGGCCTTGACCTTGACGCTCACTGGCATGCGATCACGAGATGCCTGAGCCTGGATCGGTGATGATTCCTCGTCAGTTTCAGCGCGAACTTCACCCCCCATAGCGATGAGTAGTTCTGCCTCCGAAGTCGAAATGGCGTCAAAGGTCGCGACGACGTCTCCATCTTTCATGACTGCGATGCGGTCACTATTAGCGATTACTTCCTGCATTCGGTGAGAGATTAGGAGGACGCTCACGCCTCGTTCCTTGAGCTGGCGAAGATGCGAGTACAGCTGCGTCGTAGCATCTGCCCCGAGTGATTCCGTTGGTTCGTCGAGGATCACCAGCGTCAGGTTGTCGGTACACAGGGCACGGGCGATCTCGACCATTTGGCGCTCAGCCATGGCCAGCTCTCCCGCTCGACGTAGCACTGAAATCCCGTGGCCGGGGAATACAGTGTCAAGGACTTCAGAAATACGGCGTTCCGCTCGGCCACGCCACCCCCATACGCCGGGCGCCCGCGGGTCAGATAGAGCCGCAGTCTCCGACACGGTCAGATCGTCACAGAGGGCCAACTCTTGGTAGACCATACGAACCCCAAATTCAGAAGCGCTCTCTGCGTTCCACTGAGTTCCTGAAGCCTGATCCCGGACCGAAACAGTTCCGCTGTCGGGCTGTTCGATTCCTGCAACAACGCGCATGAGAGTGCTTTTCCCTGCACCGTTGTGGCCGACGAGTCCGAGGATTTCGCCATGTCCGAGCGCAAGATTGACGCCCCGAAGCGCATGTGTTTTTCCATAGCTCTTCGTTACGGAATGGGCGACAATAGTTGGCTCGCTTCTCTGCAGATGAACTGCATCAAAGGCTGATTCGCTTAGTGCGGTGTATGACATGGCTCTTCCTCGAACTCGTCGTTCACTGGGATTACTTGATGGCGGGAGCTACGACTTCTTCGCCGGCAGCAATCGCGGCAAGGGCCGCATCTACGGTGTCTTTGTCCCACTGGTTGGCGGCGTACTCGTCAGCGTCCAAGTTGTCCACCCAGTAATCGAGGTCATCCTGTCCGATTTCGAGCAGAGGAAGAACTACCTCTTGAGGAACGTCTTGTCCGTCGAGAACAGCAAGGGCAACGTAGATTGCTGCGATGACTTGACCAGGGTCAGTAAGTGCCGCGAAGGACCCGTTCTCAATTCCGCTTTCTTGCCAGAACTTGAGGGACTTTCCGTCTGTGTCGAATACGACTACAGGGGCGTCGCGACCAGCGGACTCGAATGCCTGCACAATACCCATTCCACCGATGCAACCCGGTACTGCGGCAATCTCCGGCAGCGATCCAAGCACCGAAACGATTTCCTTTTGCGCAGTGCTGCTGTCGCAGAATCCGTTAATCTCCGCTGCTACCGTGACTTCGGGGTATTCCTTGAGAATCTCAAGCTGGCGTTCGTGGAACGCTTCTTCTGGTTGTGACCCGATCACGCCGCGATTGATCACGATGTTGCCTTCGCCATCGATTGCCTCAAGGGCAGGCATGATCGAAACTTCACCCCACATGTCATAGGCGTTGCGTACAACGTGCGCGCACGGCGCATCCATGTCGGCATCAAGCACGACTACGGTGATGCCAGCGTCACAGGCTTCTTCTACTGCAGGAATCAAAGCGGTCGAGGACGCAGGAATGACCAGAAGCACATCGGGGTCTTGAAGCACGAGACTGCGGATTTGAGACGCCTGCTCGGTAGCGCTGTTTTCGCCCGGCGCGTTGACCGTCGTGAAGTCAGACACGATGCCCTGTTCCTTGAGCGAGGCCGCTTCGTCCTCGAACTTGTTGATGAGCGTGAGGCGCCATCCATTGACAAAGCCATTGCTGAGCGCGATAGAGATTCCTTCATCGCCACCGGACGAACCGGAGTTCTCGGGTGAGCCAGCAGCACACCCAGCAAGAGTGAGAGCGGCGATTGCGGCGAGGGCGATACCTGCTCGCCTTAGGGACTTAAACGACATTGTTGTCCTCCATGTGTGTGTGATTGGCGTCGTTGCGCATGATGCTGTGGACCCAAGATCCAGTACTGCCCCGATAAAGCCTCGGGCCGTAGGAGAGCTTGTAATCCCCAACTCGTAATGACAAGTTGGTAGTGATATGAATATAGGGATGTGACTCGTCGCTGTCAAACGGCCACTGAACGGTAGTCTCGATTTGTGTGAGTTTGACTCTGAGTTGGAGGGAGTTTCGTGGGTGCTGCGACTGGGATTCGCGATGTTGTGCTTGACCGCGCGTCGAAGGAGCCGCTCTGGGTTCAGCTCTCGGCTGTGATTCGTGGTTTCGTGGAGAGCGGGCAATTGGTCGCGGATCAGGCGTTGCCATCGGAGGCGGAATTGATTGATCGCTTTGGGGTGTCGCGCACCGTGGTGCGCGAGGCACTAGCGGATCTGGTTCAGCGTGGGTTGATTTATAAGATTCGCGCGAAAGGTTCTTTTGTGTCACCTCCGCGACGCGATTTGGGGTTTATCGGTTCCACGCTTGGTTCGTCCGCTGATTTGTTGGCAGCGGGGCGTTCTTCGTCGACGAGGGTGTTGTCGTTGTCCGCCGGTGTGGCATCTGAGCAAGAGGCGTCCGCGCTTCGTTTGGATGTCGGCGATGAGGTTATTCGCATCAGGCGCTTACGTTCGGTTGATGGAGTTCCAGCGCTTCTTGTCCTGACGACCCTTCCGCGGGGTCCATTTGCGGGTTTATTGAAGAGCAATCTCGAGAACCGGTCACTGTATGAACACCTGCGCAGGCACTATGGAGTGGTGCCAGTGGGTGCTGATCGCTGGATTCAAGCTGTCGTGCCGTCGCCTGAGGACGCATCGTTGTTGGAGCTGCCGATAGGAGCGCCAGTTTTGGATATCGAGTCGATCGCGTGGGGCGCCGATGAAGTGCCGTTTGAGTTCTATCGCGCCCTCCATCGCAGCGATGAGTCACGTTTCTATCTGGGTATCCGCGAGTAGCTCCCGTGGCGCCCGGCTCGGGTTCATTGAGCAGCCGATTCCCTCGGGCTACGCGCTGCAGCTTTGATCGACGAGTACGGCGCTGAGTGTGCCTTCGATTGTGGTGAGGAGATGAGAGTGCCGTCGACAACGGCGACTGGGCGCGGTGACGTCGGAGGGCGTGCATCCGATCGGTAAAACCAAGAGGAGCACGCCAACCGACGCGTGTACGAGGTTCGGTAGCCGCGTATTACGACGCTAAACATTTCCGCCGTCGCGAGTGCTCAACTTTCCACAGCTCGAACGCACACGCAGGGCAGCAAGTAGTTAGGCTTGGCGCACGATGACAGTCACCGGATCTTGGGAACGCGCCGCCAATGGCGCCATGCTGCTCGGCGCCGATGGGCAGCTGAGCCAAACAATCTTTGCCGAAATGTCGGCCCTCGCCGTCACCAGCGGCGCTATCAACCTGGGCCAGGGCTTTCCCGATGAAGACGGCCCCATTGAAGTGTTGGATGCCGCCCGCAAGGCCATCATCGACGGCACCAACCAGTACCCGCCCGGCAACGGGCTCCCTGTACTGCGCAACGCGATCGCCGAGCACCAACAGCGGTTCTACGGCATCGACGTTGATCCCGACACCGAAGTGCTCGCGACCGCCGGAGCTACCGAAGCCCTCGCCGCGACGATTCTCGCCCTCACGAGCGAAGGCGACGAAGTCATCACCCTTGAGCCGTTCTACGACGCTTACGGGGCCATGATCAACTACGCGCGCGCCACCCATGTGACGGTGCCGCTGCGCTCCCCCGACTTTCAGCCCGACCATGACGACATCCGGGCCGCCTTCAGCGGGCGTACTCGCCTCATCATTCTCAACAGTCCGCACAACCCCACCGGCAGTGTGCTCGACCGGGCGACGCTCGAACTAATCGTCGAGCTCGCTCACAAACACGACGCGCTCATCGTGACCGACGAAGTGTACGAACACATCACCTTCGGACACGAACACATTCCTGTAGCGAGCCTTCCCGGGGCATTCGAGCGAACGATCAGCATCTCCAGCGGCGGTAAGACGTTCAACACCACCGGGTGGAAGATCGGCTGGATCACCGCACCCCAGCCCATCCTGCAGGCCATTATGGCCGTGAAGCAGTACCTCACCTACGTGAATGGCGCACCGCTACAAGTAGGCATTGCGACCGGACTCGGGCTGCCCGATAGCTACTTCACCGACCTTGCCAGCGGCCTCGCCCGCAAACGCGACACCCTCGGCGCCGGGCTGCGCAGCGCAGGTTTCGACGTCACCACGCCTCAGGCCGGCTACTTCATCATTGCGGATGCCGCCCCACTGGGAGTCACGGACGCTGCAGATTTCTGCCGCAACCTTCCCGAGATCAGCGGAGTCGTCGGAATCCCCGTAACTGCATTCGTGCATCCGGCAAACCACGGCGACTACAACACGCTCATCCGCTTCGCCTACTGCAAGAAGCCCGACGTACTCGATCGTGCCGCAGCTCAGCTTTCGGGGATGAAGCTGCGCAACTAGCGAACGACGGTCAAGATTTCTGCACCATCGTCGGTGATCGCGATCGTGTGCTCGCTGTGGGCAGCGCGGCAACCGGTAGCGCTACGCAAAGTCCAACCATCGGCATCCGTGACGAGTTCGTCAGTGTCGGCCATCACCCATGGCTCGAGCGCCAGCAGCATTCCTGAGCGAAGCGGAAACCCCCGACCTGGCCGCCCATCGTTGGCAACGTGAGGATCCTGATGCATCGTGGAGCCGATGCCGTGACCGCCGAACTCCATGTTGATGGGGTACCCGGCCTCGCTGAGTACCGTGCCGATAGCGTGCGAAATATCGCCGATGCGATTGCCCGGTCGCGCCGCGGCAATGCCCTCAACTAGAGCCCGCTGCGTGACATCGATCAATGCGAGGCTCTCGGCGGGCTGCGACTCCCCCACCACGAAACTGATCGCCGAGTCTGCCGCGACGCCGTCGAGAATGACCGCGAGGTCAAGAGTGAGAAGGTCACCCTCTGCGAGCGCATAATCGTGGGGCAGCCCGTGAAGTACTGCGTCGTTCACGGCCGTGCAGATGTAGTGCCCGAACGGACCGCGCCCAAACGACGGTGCGTAGTCGACGTAGCACGAGGTGGCCCCGGCCTCTAGGATCATCGACTGAGCCCAACGGTCAATTTCGAGCAGGTTAGTGCCGGCCTTTGCCCGAGCTTTCAACGTTTGCAGAATGTGGGCGACCAAAGCCCCTGTCTCCCGCGCACGAAGCAATTCTCCGGGGCTAAGAATTTCGATCATTGAGGCCTCCACACCAGAACGTTTCGAATAACTATACCGGCCATATTATCCCGGTATAGAATCGACGCATGGTTCGATTGCCACTCTCCCCCTCTGAAGTCGACCGCGGAAAACGCCTCGGTATGGCGCTGCGGCGCGGTCGAGGCGCACGATCGATCCTCGACACCGCCCTCGCAGCCGGCATCTCCCCGGAAACACTGCGCAAGATCGAGACGGGGCGCATCGCGACCCCAGCATTCCCCACCATCGCGGCCGTCGCCGACGCTATCGGGCTTTCTCTCGATGAGGTCTGGGCCGAAGTTCGAGAACCGGAACAGCGGCGCTCGGCCTAACGCTCCTCGAGCGGGTGCACGCCATAGCGACGTAACGAGAGCGCCGGGTTGGTCGCCCGCACCTCGTCGAGGCGAGCGTGCTCGATGTGGGCGACAGCGACATCCGTGCGCTCCCCAATCGTCACGAGCTCCACACCCATCGGGTCGACGACCATGCTGTTGCCGACACCAATCGGAGGGGCGTGGTCAGCCGCCGCCACAAAGACGGTGTTCTCGATCGCCCGCGCCGTGAGCAGCGTGCGCCAGTGGTACTCCTTGAGCGGACCACGCACCCACTCGGCGGGCACGACGATGAGGTTGGCTCCGGCATCCACCAATCGGCGTGACACCTCCGGAAAACGGATGTCGTAACAAGTCTGCAGCCCGACAGTGAAGCCCTCCCACGCGAAGGTCTGCGGCGCGCCAATCGACCCGGGGATGACCCAGTCGGATTCACGCTGACCGAACGCGTCGTAGAGGTGCTGTTTGCTGTAGGTCGCGACGATGGCACCGGTGGGAGCAATCGCGACGAGGGTGTTCCAGAAGCGGTTATCTTCGTCGCTCGACTGCAACATGCCCGCAGCGACATGAATCCGCAACCGCTGCGTGAGCGAGGTCAACGCCTGCACGAAACGACCATCGAGAGGCTCGGCGGCGGTGACCCAGTCCTCGCCCATCGTTGCGGTGAAGTACGACGAGTACTCCGGAAAGATCACAAAACTCGCGCCACGCTCAACGGCGCGCTCAGCGAGCTCGGTGATCTGCGCGATGTTCTCATCGCGATCATGGCCAGGAACGAACTGGGCAACGGCGATAGTCGAAGCGGGAGTCATAAGCCCAGCCTACGACCCCGCTTCTCCACTGCCCAGAGACAACGGTGTGAATACGGCTACGCGCCGCCCTCCGCAATCTGCTTGCGATACGGCAGCAGCGCGGCCTTCATGCCAATTCCGAGTACGCCTACGAGACGGCCGTCGCGATAGTAACCAACGGCAGCCTGGTCGGTGAGGTCTCCCTCAAGCACGCGGATGTCGTCATCCGACACCAAGCCCAACAGACCGTAGGCCTGTAGTTTGATCTCGAACTGGTTCGACCAGAACGACGGCATCGGAGCGAAAGGCTTCGCCACCACATCGGCGAAGGATCCATCGTCGGCGAGGTGCGCCGCGAGCACAGCGCCCGCACGTTTGCCAGTGTCGGTCGGGATGTTCCAGTGCTCGATTCGACGAGCAACGTCATCGAACATGGGGTTCGGGAAGCGAGCGATATCGCCCACAACGTAGACGTCATCGAGAGCACGACCGTTGGTCGTGACTGCGCGCATTGCGTTGTCAGCGAGCACTCCGTCCGAGACGTCGAGGTTCGTTCCTTCGAGCCACTCGATGTTGCAGTGCGAGCCAACCGCCTCGATCACGACATCGGCCTCGATAACGCGGCCATCGCTCAGCTCAACAGACTCAACTGCAGTCTCGCCGTGGATAGCAGCAACGTTCACGCCGGAGAAAATCTCGACGCCCTCGTCGGTGAGACGACGGCGCATTTCCTTCGCGACAAGGTCGCCCAGCGGACGCATCATGGGCTCGGCACTCGGCGTCACAATAGTGACTTCGCAGCCGAGCTTGCGAGCGGTGGCGCTCAGTTCGCAACCCAAGAAGCCCGAGCCGACGACAACAACGCGAGCGCCCTCGGTGAGTTCGGCGCGCAGAGCCATCGCGTCATCCAGCGAACGGACAACGTGACGCCCAGCGATCGGGGCAAAATCCAAGCGGCGAGCGCGCAGGCCCGTCGCGATAACTAGGGCACGCCACTCCTGCACAGACCCATCGTCGGTGGTGAGAGTGTGCGCATCGAGATCGACCGCAGTTGCCCGCACCCCGAGCATCCATTCGACGTCGCCCATTTCGGCACGCGACGGGAACGCCACAGCCTCGTGGATTACATCGCTGGCCAACACCTCTTTAGAGAGGGGTGGACGGTTATAAGGCGCGTGAAGTTCTTCACCAACCACGCGGATAGCGCCGGTGTAGCCCGAACGGCGAAGAGACTCCGCCGCGCGCAGCCCACCCATCGCCGCACCGACAACAACGACCGGTGCGGCGGGGTTAGCCTCAGACACTATTCGACGATTCGGATGGCCTGCATCGGGCATACATCAACAGCGGCTTCGATGTTGTCGCGCTCCGAGTCGGGCGCTTCGGCCACGTACTCGAGCTTGTCGTCATCGTTGAGCTTGAAGTTGTCGGGTGCCTCAAACACACACTGGCCATAGTGCTGGCACTGGTTCATGTCGACTTCGATTTTGATCATCGCTTTTCCTCAATCTTCGATGGGTAGAGATCCTTCGACGGGGTCCGAATTCCTCGGAACTCCCAGTCGCCACCCATTGCCGTCGACATTACCTCTTCAGACTCTGTGGGCTGTGCCCCCACGTCGGTGCGGATCGCAGTCGGACCCGTAACGATACGGTTCGTCAGCTTGCCCAGACCTTCGACTTCGACCTCAACAACGTCGCCAGGCTGAACCGGACGCGAGAACGCGGGCGTTCCCGAGAACAGCATGTCGCCGGGGCTCAACGTGATCGTGCGAGCAATATCGGCCACGAGGTAGTTCATGTCCCACTCCATGTTGTCGGTGTTGTCGTCTTGCTTGACCTCACCGTTCACGATGGTGCGCAACTGCTTGCCGCGGAAATCCCAATCCGTCACGAGGCCGGGGCCAACAGGAGCGAGCGTGTCGCTGCCCTTGACGCGAAGCATGGAACCGGCATCCGTGTCGCGGAAATCGTGCAGACCGTAGTCGTTACCGATCGAGTAGCCGGCGATGTAGTCGCTGGCCTGGTCGGGCGAAACATTGCGGCACGTGCGGCCGATCACGATGACGATCTCACCCTCGAAGTTCAACCACTTGCAGCCCTCGGGCCGCACAACATCACCCTTGTGAGTGTTGAGCGCGGTGACCGGCTTCTGAAAGTAAGTCGGCGCAGCGGGCAGCTTTGTCATGAACTCTTCGGTGCGGCTGGCGTAGTTCAAGTGCACGGCGATGATCTTGCTCGGCTCGGTCGGCGGCAGGTGAATTGCCTCGTCGACTCCCACCTCGCGGCCATCACCGGCGACGAGAACGTCACCGTGACGCGTTACCTGCGTCGGGTATCCATCAAGAAGTACTCTGCGGAACTCAGTCACGAGAAAGGACCACATCCTTTGCTGCCGGGAAGCCACCTTCGGGCTTCGGGAACCATACGTGCACCTGACCGGTGCCGATCGAATTTTCGTACTCGCTGTACATCACGCCGGGGGCGGTGCAGGCTTCTTCGCCGATCGCACCCACGGTCATGAGCCAGTGGCCAAACATGGCCTCGGGGCGCACCTTCTGGAATGCGGGCATGGTCTCCAGCACCTGAGCGTGGTCGCCGGCCTTGAACCAGTCGAGACGTTCGTAGTCTGCCTCGCGGGCAGCATCCGAGAAAATGTGGGCCGGATCGGCCATTTCGTGCTTGCGCAGATCGCGCAGCTTGTAGAACGTGTGCGAGAGCGCACCAGAAGCGAGGAGGATGACGCGGCGATCACTCTTGGCAATCGCTTCGCCAATCGCGCGCCCCGCCCGAAGGAAGTCCTCATCGGTCGCGGTCTGGCAGATGGAAACGCTGACCCACTTCTTGTCAGGAAGACCCTTGCCGAGGTACTCCCACAGGTTGATCGTGGCGTACATGATCGGCAGGTACTCGTCGTCGATCGGGGTGATCCAGGTGCCATTCTTTTCGGCCTGCTCCCCCATGAGCTTCGCGAGCTCGGGGTCGCCGATGAAGTCGTACGGCACCCCGCTCATTCCGCGGGGCAGTTCTTCTGAAGTGAACTTGCCGTGGCGACGCTCGTGCGCAGTAACGACGAATTCAACCGTGGTCGCCCAGTGGCTGTCGAGCACGACAACAGTGTCGTAGTCGTCATTCTCGAAGTAGTCCTTGCGGAGTCGTTCGAGGCCTTCAACGAGCGTTGAGTCCTTGCCCTCATTGAGTTCCATACGGATCTCTTTGGGCAACATGATTGTAGGTACGTGGGCGATCAGCCCAGCGCCAACTACTTCTCCCATGACTATTCCTTCCATCCGTTCGGTGAAACCACCGTGTTCTTTACATCTGCGTAGAAATCAAACGACCACGTGCCACCCTCGCGACCAACACCCGACTTCTTGGAACCGCCGAAAGGTGCCCGCAAGTCACGCACGAAGAAGCAGTTGACCCAGATCGTGCCGGCGACGAGCTGCTTGGCGATAACGTCGGCGTGCTCGCGGTTGCCCGAGACGAGAATGGCGGCGAGGCCAAACTCGGTGCCGTTCGCCATGGCGACGAGCTCGTCATCCGTCGTGAAGGTCTGCATCGTCAACACCGGGCCGAAAACCTCCTGCGTGACGATTTCGCTGTCGACCTCGGGGTTCTTGACGAGAGTCGGCGAGAAGTAGAGCCCGCCAAGCTCTGCGTTGGGCTCACCGCCGAAGACGATGTTGGCTCCGCCGTCCTTCGCGCGGTCAACGAACCCCTTGATGCGTTCGAAGTGCACACGGTGAACTTGCGGCCCGATGTCGGTCTCGATGTCGCGAGGGTCACCCTGACGCAGGGTCGCGACCTTGGCCTTGAAAGCTTCGGCAAAGGCATCCGCAATATTCTCGTGAACGAGGATGCGGGTACCGGAGAGGCAGACCTGGCCAGCGTTGTCGTACTGCTCGACCGCGAGAGTTGCGGCGAGCTCGAGGTCGGCGTCTTCCATGACGATGCAGGGGCTCTTGCCCCCGAGTTCGAAACTGCAGGGGGTGAGGTTGTCGGCGGCAGCACGAGCGATCGACTTGGCCGTCGGCACCGAACCGGTGAACGAGATGCGGCTGAGGTCGGGGTGAGCAACGAGCGAAGCGCCCGCTTCTTTGCCGTAACCCTGAACAACGTTGAAGACACCGGCAGGCAAGCCTGCTTCAGCGGTGATGTCGGCGAAGAGGGATGCCGTGAGCGGCGTCCATTCGGCCGGCTTGAGCACAACCGTGTCTCCCGCGGCGAGCGCCGGAGCGATCTTCCACGTCGCGAGCATGAGCGGCGCGTTCCACGGCGTGATGAGCGCGGCAACTCCCGAAGGGTCCCACGAGACGTGGTTGTTGTGGCCGCGAGTTTCGAAGTCCGGATGCCCGAGGTCGTTCACGAGGTAGTCAGCGAAGAACCGGAAGTTGTGGGCCACTCGCGGCATCACACCGCGCAGGTGGCTGCGGAGGAGCGCGCCGTTGTCCATCGTCTCAACGTTGGCGAGCTCGGAGACGCGCTCTTCAACGAGGTCGGCGATCTTGTGCATGATGGCTGCACGATCTTTCGGGCTCGTGGCAGCCCATCCGGGGAATGCTGCACGAGCGGCAGCGACAGCCATGTCGACTTCGCGCTGACCGCCGCGGGAGATTTCTCCGAGGGGGCTGGCGTCGATCGGTGACGTGTTGGTGAACGTCTCGTCTGAGGCGACGCGTTCTCCATTGATGAAGTGCCGCGTATCGACGGTCACTCCGGCTACTTGAACGTTGGTCATAGTTGTCCCGTCTCGAATCGCTCGCCGTTAAGTCATTCGGATGCTAATGACTTAGCTTAGCGAGTGATTAGACCCCAAACAAGCATTGAGGACAACAGACCACTAAAAAATGTGAATTACCTAGGGCTTGGGCTCAACACCGGCCGTGATGAGGCGCAGCATCTCAGCCAGCTCCTCGCGGCGTTCGGGATCAACCGGGCCCGTTACTGCCTGCTCTTGCAGATTGAAGGCCGGGAACAACTCGGTCATGAGTTCGCGACCACGGTCGGTGAGCTTCACAACAACAAGACGACCATCAGTATCGCTGCGCTCGCGCGTCAACCAACCGCGGCGTTCGAGCGTCGTGAGCACTCCCGTGAGAGTGGCTTTAGAGAATCCACCCTCGAGTGCAATTTGACGAGTTTCGATGGGCTCCCAGATCCACGTAACCCACAACACCACGAATGCCGTCCACGACAGGTTGTGCCCTGAAAGCACGGTGCGCTCAAAATGGTTACGCACGGCGTTAGCGGCACGAAACAGGTTCGACGCAACAGCCATCGCGGAGTAGTCGAGCGGCAGGCCGCCGACTCTCGCCTGCACTTGGCGTTCGGTTTCAGTCAGTGTGTGTGGTCCGGCCACGGAGGGTCCCCTCGCTCGCATTTAGCTGCGGTTACTCTATCTAACCCCTGCCGCCCAGAAAGATTTGACGCGAATACTCGCGGAAAGTTGATCGGGTACCGTATTGTTTGTATCCAAACAACCCACGGAGGATTGAGTTGACTTCAATGGCGAACGTCACCCTGGCAGACCTAGATCTGTTCGAAAATGGCACACCCTGGAACGTGTTCGACAAGCTTCGGGCAGAGGCTCCGGTGCACTGGTCAGAAGAGCCGTCACCCAACCACGGCTTCTGGTCGCTCACTCGCTACCACGACATCGTGTCCGTGCTCCGGGACACCGAAACCTTCTCCAGCGAGCGCGGTACAGTCAACCTCGAAGAGCTCGATGACGAGCAAATCGAAGCCCGCAAGTCGATGCTCGAGACCGACGGTGTTCGTCACCGCGCGCTTCGCCGCCTCATGCAGGGCGAGTTCACTCCCCGCGCAGTCGCCGGTTACGAAACCTTCCTCCGCGGCCTCACCGCCAGCACACTCGATGCCGCCTTTGCGAACCCTGAGTTCGAGTTCGTCGACCAAGTGGCTGCCGACTTCCCAATCCGTGTTCTCGCCAAAATGCTCGACGTGCCTGACACCGACATTTACAAACTGATCGACTGGGGCAACCGGATGATCGGAAACGACGATCCGGAACACGCTGACGTACTCGCAAGCTCCGCCGAGAGTGAAGAGTTTCGCCTTCTGCCCTTCCGCTCGCCTGCTGCGCGGGAGGTCTTCGAGTACGGCAACGACCTCGCCAACCAGCGTCGCGGCAAGGACGGCAACGACCTCGTGTCTCGCCTCGTCAACCAGACGCCGATGGACGGCCAAGAGCTCAGCGAGCGCGACTTCAACAGCTACTTCCTGTTGCTCGTCGTTGCCGGCAACGAAACCACACGCCATACCATTACGCACTCCATGAACTACCTCATGGACAACCCCGATCAGATGGCGCTCCTGCAAGAGAAGCCCGAGCTCATCCCGTGGGCTGTCGAGGAGTTCCTGCGCATGGCCAGCCCGGTTTACCACTTCCGTCGCACCGCGACGAAGGACACCGAAATCAATGGTCAGGCCATCAAGGAAGGTCAGAAGGTTGTCACGTGGTTCGCCGCCGGAAACCGTGACCCCGAGATCTTCGAGAACCCCTACCAGATGGATGTCACCCGCAACCCGAACGAGCACATGGCGTTCGGTCGCGGTGGCCCGCACATGTGTCTTGGAAACTCACTGGCCCGTCTCGAAATCCGTATCATGTTCGAGAACCTGTTGCCCCGAATCTCGGGAATGACGAAGCTCAGTGAACCTGACCGTCTGCGCAGCAATTTCGTCAACGGAATCAAACGACTCCCGGTACGCGTCGAATTAGCAAAGTAGGCACATGAGCGAGGTAGTTGCATGAGCGAAGTGCGGCCACAAGGCAGACCCCACGCAGTCTGGGGCGACGAGACTGAAGTAGTGCAGCTCGCCCTCGACTGGACCTCCAAAAGAATGGTCCGCGAAACCGATCCGTTCTCGACAGCACGGCCTGCGGCCGATCTGGCGGCAGCGGTTGGTCACGCGATCCGCCCGGAGGGCATTGGTGGCGCAGAAGCGCTCCGCATCTTTGACGAGATTCTGGAGCCGGCAACGCGGGCTCAAGATGACCCGCTGAACCTCGCTTATATCGCCGCCGCGCCCACACGAGCGGCAGTTGCCTTCGACCTCGTCACCAGTTCTGCCAACATTTTTGGTGGGCTCTGGGAGTCCGGTGCTGGCGCCATCTTTGCCGAAAACCAAGCACTGCGGTGGATCATTGGCCTGCTCGATTGGCCCGAGACAGCGGGCGGCACATTCGTCTCCGGTGGAACCTCGGGCAACCTCTCGGCGCTCATGACAGCCCGCGAAACCGCCAAGACGCGGCGCGGCGGTCGCCCCGCCGGCGGCTGGCAACTCGCTTATACGTCCAACGCTCACTCCTCGATCAACTCGGCCGCGAAAGCGCTCGACGTTGATCGGGTCGATGTGCCCATCGACGACCGCGGACACATGACCGGGGCAGCCCTGCGGGCCGTTCTCGAACAGTCACCGAACGTGTTTGCCGTGGTGGCATCCGCCGGAACGACTAATGAAGGCCTCGTTGACGACCTTGCCGACATTGCCGACGTCTGCGAAGAGTTCGGTGTTTGGATGCACGTCGATGGCGCCTATGGCGGTGCGGGGCTCGCCGCCCCGAGCATCCGCCCCATCTTCGACGGCATTGAACGGGCCGACAGCTTTATCGTCGACCCGCACAAGTGGCTCTTTGCGCCCTACGACTGCTGTGCGCTGATTTATCGCGAACCCGAGCTTGCTCGGGCCGTGCACTCTCAGCACGCCAGCTATTTGGATGCCATCGACCGCAACGAGTGGAACCCCAGCGAGCTCGCCCTGCACCTCTCGCGGCGCGTGCGCGGACTCCCCCTGTGGTTCAGTCTCGCTACGCACGGTACCGACAAGTATCGGGACGCGATCGAAGCCTCGGTAACAACCGCGCGCGCTGTCGCCCAGGCGATGGACGAGAGCGACTACCTCGAACTCGTGCGCGAGCCCGAGCTCTCAGTACTGCTGTTTGTGCGCACCGGGTGGACGGCAGAACAGTATTCCGCCTGGTCGAAGCAAGTCGCGCACGACGGCGTTATTCTCTGCGTGCCGACGAAATGGCGCGGCCAAACTGTGCTGCGGCTAGCATTCGTGAACCCTGACACCGAGGCATCCAAAGTGATGGCGGCGTTAGAGACCCTGCGCTAGGGTACGCTGCGGTAGCTTTGCTGCACGGCGATGACGCCGACCGTGCACGAAGGGCGTGACGAGATGAACACCACTGTTTCTTTGACCGAGCTTGCCGCAATGGAACTGGCGAGCGCTCTCGCTTCAAACAACGGCCGCAGCGCCGTGACGGTATGTGGTGGGCGCGATGCCCAGCTCAGACAGACAGTGATGGCTTTGCGGGCCGGTGAAGGCCTCTCGGAGCACTCAAGCCCCGGCGAAGCTACCCTTCAGGTTCTTACGGGCAGCATCACCCTGCGCACCAGCGATCAGTCGTGGCACGGAAAAGTCGGCGACCTCATGCCGATTCCCGCTGAAGTTCATGCAGTGGATGCGCTCGAAGACTGCGCATTTCTGCTGACGGTGGTGAAAGCTCAGTAGGCTGCACGCCTGCACGCCGGCGCGTAGCTTGCTAGCCGAGCTTGGCTACGCGGTCGAGGAAGGCATCCACGAGAGCCGCCGTGCGTTCTCCGGCCACGCCCTCTTCTGCCCGGGTCTGCGCGAGCATGATTTCTGGGTCTTGACCGCTCTCGATCACTTCGTTGATGCCACCCTGATCGAGCCAGCCCTCGAGAATCGCGGTGTTGAGCTCAGGATGAAATTGCACGGCGAGACTGCGGCCATACGTGAAGGCTTGCGGTGCCACCGGGTTGCGGGCGATCTCGACGGCGCCTTCGGGCATCGTCCACTGGTCGTAGTGAAACTGGAACCACGGACCGTTGGAGACCAGCGAGGTGTCATCGCTATGAATGGCGGTCCAACCGATCTCCGACTTCGCACCGCGGGCAACCGTGCCGCCGAGCGCTCGTGCGATGAGCTGGCCGCCAAAACAGATGCCCAACACCGGGATGTCCGCCTCGATGGTGGAGCGCACCCACTCCAGTTCTGGAGTCAACCAGTTGCCAATGCAGCCGTCATCCCAGGCGCCCCACGGGGCTCCCATCGGAATGACGAGGTCGTAGCCCGAGACATCCGGGAATTGAAAGTCAACGTTCGGGTTCTCGAAATTCTCTTCGGTGACAACCATAATCTCGTCGATTTCGAAGCCGCGTTCCCGCAGGCGATCGCCCACCGGGCCGCTGGCGGTGACGTGATCGTGTTGCACCAAGAGGGCTCTCATCTGTGTACCTTTCAGGTAAATTTCTCGCGATGAGTGGACAGCCACACCGCTATGTGGCTTAGTATCTCACTAATCGTTCAGTGCCGAACGATTTATTTTTCGGAGGAAGAATGACTCTCGACATAGCAGCACTCCAGACAGACCTGCAGGCCAAAGGGATTGATGTTCTGCGCCTGATCTTTCCGGATGTGCTGGGCATTACCCGCTCCAAAGATCTCCTCGTCAGCCAATTGCACCGCGCGAAGTCTCCCCTGTTCTGCCAGGGCGTCTGGGTAACCACCACCGGCGGCGGCGTGCTCGACGGTAACGACATCATGTCGTCTGGACTGCCCGACCTTCTCACTCAGATCGACCCGAACACCCTCACGATGATGCCGTGGGAGCCCGGAGTTGCCCTCGTCATCGGCGACGCCTTCAACCCCGACCACAGCGTCAGCCAGATCGCACCCCGCTCGGTATTGCAGAAGGTCATCGCCGAATACGCCGCCCTCGGCCTCACCCCCACCGTGGGCCCCGAACTTGAGTTCTACATCGCCAACTACGACGAAGCGAACGGCTGGAGCCGCAGCCTCAGCCGCACCGGTCGCGTTTACACCACGGGTGAACACGTCGACCCCGGCGGAGAATTCTTGAACCTCATGCGCATGCTCGACGGCATGGACATCGGCGTCTTCGCCGGCAACCACGAATTCAGCCCCGCGCAGTACGAGATCAACCTCTGGCACAGCGAGGCACTGGATGCCGCTGACCGCACCTTCCTCTTCAAGACCGCAGTGCGCGACATCGTCGCTCGCACCGGCAAGCACGCCCTCTTCGTGGGCAAGCCCTGGGACGACGAGGGTGGCAGCGGATTCCACCTGCACTTCTCGGTCGTCGACAAAGACGGCAACAACATCATGTCGGATGGCGGCTCTGGGCTCTCAGAGATGGCCAACCACATGATCGGCGGCATCCTCGAACACGCTGGCTCCCTCGCAGCGCTCTCGAACCCCACCGTCAACGCCTACAAGCGCCTCGGCCCCGACACCCTGGCTCCGTACCGCGCCAACTGGGGCCACGACAACCGCAGCGCGATGCTGCGGGTACCGCCTGAGCGCGGCGCGGGCACGCGACTGGAAGTTCGCCTCGGCGACCCGGCGGCGAACCCGTACCTGCTCATCGCATCCACTCTGGCTGCCGGCCTCGATGGCATCAAGCGCAAGCTCACGGCCCCCGCAGCGGTCGAAGGCTGGGCCTACGAAGACGAGTCGGCACCGATCTTGCCGATGACCCTCAACGCCGCCCTCGACGCTCTCGACGCCGACACCGTGATGCGCGAGACCATGGGCAGCACCGTCATCGACGTTTTCAGCGTGCTGAAGCGTGATGAAGTGATGCGCTACGAAGACGCCGTCGCCGACAAGACCACCCGCGACGTAAGCCAGTGGGAAATCGACGAGTACTTCGCCGACTACTAAGCCGGTAACGGTCGACGACACAGAAAAGCCCCGCCGAGCAAATCGGCGGGGCTTTTCTGTGTGCCGCTATGAGTGGCAGTGTCGACTGCAGCAGCGAGCGGATGCCGCTGCCGCAGCCGGGCGCTTAGATCGCCTGTGAGCGGTCTTCTACGAGCTCGCCACCGTTGAACGTGACTCCGATCTCGCGGTAGTAGCCGCCGAGAATCTCTTGCACGGGCAGGATCGAGTGCAACTCATCCCACTGCGAGTCACCGAGGTGAAGCTCAGCATCGCCCTTCCAGGTCTCACCAATCTCGACGTCGGTGCCGCCCATGGTGATGAGCTGGTCGAGTGACATGCCGGCATCCTTGCTGATGGAGGGCATGAAGCGGCTGTGCAGCATCTTGTGACCGTTGACGAAGCCGTTGCTCTCGGCGGGCTCCCGCAACGTCACGACGGCCGAAGCGAGGCGGTGGTCGTAGGCCGCGATGGAGGCGCCGAACTGGCCGCCGTTCTCGAGCTTGGGGGTTGCTTTGCCCTTGTTGAAGACTCGCGTAACGGCGATGTTGCCGAGCTTCTTGGGGTAGCCCTGGAACCAGCCGCGGCCGATGGCGAAGTCTTTGTTGACCCAGATGGCCACGCAGCGGCTGTAGACGATGCCCTTGTGAGAGCAGCGCACGACCATGAACGCTTCGAGGTACTGGGCGCGCACGGGGTCGAGCAGTTCGAGGCCGCCCGTGCTGCAGGACTGCCAGTCGGCCCAGACAATGGCAACGGCGCCAGGTTGTTCGGGAGCGAGGTCAATATCGTCAGGAAGGATCGCACGTACGTTGGCTGGATCGGTCAAGTACTCGACAGTGAGTAGCGTTCCCGAGTAGTACCAGGGCATCTTCGGCACGAGCGAACTTGATCCTTGCGGAGTGAGTGGAGGAAGGAATCCATTGAGTTCGGTCATGCGCCAGAGTGTAGCCCAAAACGGTTCGTATCCGAATGAATTTCTCAAAACGCTTGACTAAGACACCCTGTCTTCGCCATTGTTGAACGCAACTCGTTCGGATACGGACGAATTGATTAAGAACTCAACGAGGAGTTTCACTATGGCGCTTGACCAAAAATCCCAGGAAAGCCCCGATCGGACCCTGCGCAAAGGGCGACTCGGCGTAATCGGAATCGTCTTCTTTGTTGTGGCTGCCGCCGCACCGCTGGTCGGAATGACTGGCGCGGTGCCCGTGGCCATCGTTCTCGGTAACGGTGCAGCAGCCCCCGGCGCGTACTTGTTCGCCGGCATCGTGCTTCTCCTGTTCAGCGTCGGCTACGCCGCGATGAGCCAACGCGTCACCAATACCGGCGCCTTCTTCGCCTACGTCGGCCGCGGGCTCGGGCGCAACGCCGGAATCGCCTCGTCGTTCGTGTCGATCCTCGCTTACCTCACCATCCAGCTCGCCATCTATGGCTTCTTCGGTGGCGTCATGGCCGGCCAGGTCGGGCTTCTCCCTTGGTGGGCTTGGACGCTTCTCGCGTGGCTCGTCGTCACCGGCCTCTCGCTTGCTCGCGTCGACGTCGGCGCCAAGCTGCTCGGTGTACTCATGCTCGCCGAAGTTACCGTGCTTGTCGTCGCAGCCGTCGCTATCCTCGCCGATGGTGGCCCCGAGGGCCTCAACTGGGGTGCCTCCTTCTCCCCTGACCTGATCCTTGCGGGTGGCCTCGCAGGCTCCGCCGGTATCGCCTTCGCGTTCGCCTTCGCCTCCTTCATCGGCTTCGAAGCAACCGCCATCTACGGCGAAGAGAGTGTCAACCCGAAGCGTGCCGTACCGCGCGCTACCTACCTTGCTGTTGGCCTCATCACCGTGCTGTTTGCCTTCACCGCTTTCGCCCTTGTCACCGGTATGGGCGCCTCGAACGTGATCGACCAGACGCTCGAACGCTCAGCCGGTCTCGAAGACCCGGCCGCTGTGCTCTTTACTCTCGCCAGCGAATACGTCGGACCGTGGCTCGCCACGCTCATGAGCATCCTCGTGCTCTCGAGCCTGTTCGCCGGACTGCTCGCGTTCCAGAACGCCGCAAGCCGCTACCTCTTCGCCCTCGGCCGCGGTGGCGTGCTGGCAAGCTCGGTGGGAACCGTGAACGGTCGCGGAGCCCCCGGTCGTGCATCCATCATCGTGTCGATCATTAGCGGTGTTGTGATTGTGCTGTTCGCCGCATTCCAGCTCGACCCCATCGGCAACATGTTCTTCTGGTTCAGTGGCCTCGCCGTGGTGGCAATCGTGCTGATCGAAGCGCTCGTCTGCGTGGCGATCATCCGCTTCTTCCTTCAGAACAAGGGAACCGAGAACATCTTTGTCACCATGATTGCACCAGTGCTGGCCTTCATTGGTCTCGTGCTCGCCGAGTACCTGCTGATGTCGCGCTTCGGCCTGCTCGCCGGTGACCTCACGCTCGCTGCTGGAGTCGACCCCACGGTGACCGCCTTCGGCCTCAACGCCTTCGGCTGGTTCCTCGTACTGTCGCCGTTCATCGCTTTCGTGATCGGCTACGTCGTCTCGCTCGTTCGCAAGAACCTCAACGAAGAACTGCTGCAAGACGTCATCTCCTAAATAACCAAGCGAAGGGCCCCAACACTGTGATGGTGTTGGGGCCCTTCGTGGTTAAGAGGCGTAAAGCGGGTGCTTCGAGTGGATGCCGCGGCTACGGAGTTGCGCCGGTAGCAACAGGGCGCTCCGGCTGGTTCGACCAGGCCGACCACGAGCCGGGGTAGAGTGCCGGACGGAAACCGGCGACGGTGAGTGCAAGCGCATCGTGCGCAGCGGTCACGCCGGAACCGCAGTAGACGCCGACGGCACGATCGACGCTCACCCCGAGCGCTTCGTAGCGCTCGCGCAGCGTCTCGGCGTCCAAGAACTGGCCATCGTCGGTGAGGTTGCCCGAGGTCGGTGCGCTAATTGCCCCGGGAATGTGACCGGCTCGCGGATCGATCGGTTCAACCTCGCCGCGGTAGCGTTCGCCTGCCCGCGCATCCAGCAGCACACCGGTCTCGGCCAGAGCAGCAGCGTCATCCGCATTCAAGACGGGCTCGTTGCCCGCGCTGAGGGTCGCGGTGCCGGGAACAACTGCGGCCAAGTCGTCGGTGCCGGTGGCGAGCGGATGCCCGGCCGCCGTCCACGCGGAGAGCGCGCCATCGAGCACCTGAACGCTCTCAATACCCATGTAGCGCAGCAGCCACCAGGCGCGGCAGGCGGCGAGGCTGTTCCAGTCGTCATAGACGACGACAGCGTCACCGTCGTTGATTCCCCAGCGGCGCACGGCGGCCTGAAACTCCTCGACCGCGGGCAGTGGATGACGCCCCTCGTGCGGTTCACCGTGACGCGCAAGCTCGGTATCGAGGTCAACGTAGACAGCGCCGCGGATGTGTCCGGCTTCGTAGAGCGGCTGGCCGGCGGGCCCGCCAAGGCTCCAGCGCACGTCGAGAACGCGCACGGGGGTTCCGCCCGACTCGGCGGCGGCGAGCAGTGCGTCTAGTTCGTTCGCGGTGACGAGAGGGTGAGGCATCCGAGGCTCCGATCGTGGGGAACTTCCATGATGACATTCGCAGCCGCACACGCGGGAGCAGTCTCGACCGGTACCCGCCCACAACAAGGGGATGCTTAATTTCGAAATATGCTCAATAATGTAAGAACACCGTCGCCGCTGAGCGACTCCACGACCGGGGATCGAGGCCCAACCATGATGAGCACTACGGACGAGTGCCCGCTGTGCACGATCTATGGTGCCCACGTGCGCTTGGGCAACAACTGGTTCCGCTGCGCGCACTGCGCCACCTCCTGGGGCACGCGGCAAGCCAGCGAAGACGATTCCCCTCCGCAGGCGCGTCACCACTCAGTCGCGTAATCGCGCGCGCCGCTCCCGCTCCTTCTCGTTTTCCCTCCTGCTCTGCAGAAATCGGGCATACGCTGAAGGCATGCTCACCCCACCTGAAGCCGCGAAGATTCCCACAGAACGTCTCCAGCATGGCGACCACTACGTCGACAATTACGAGTGGATGCGCGACAAAGAGAGCCCCGAGACCCTCGCGCATCTCCATGCCGAGAATGCCTTCACCGCTGCGCGCACGAGTCACCTCAGCGTGCTGCAAGAGCAGATCTTCGAAGAGATCAAGGGCCGCACGCAGGAGACCGACCTGAGCGTTCCGGTTCGTCGTGGCCAGTGGTGGTACTTCAGCCGCACCGAAGAGGGCAAGCAATACCCGATCCATTGCCGCGCGCCGATTGCGGGCGACGATGACTGGACTCCCCCGACGATTGCCGAGCCTGTTGCCGGTGACACTGGTGCGGATGCTGCCGCGGTTCCCACGACTCTCCCCGGCGAGCAGATCCTTCTCGACGACAACGTTGAAGCCGAGGGTCACGACTTCTTCAGCCTGGGCTCGTTCTCGCTGAGCGACGACGGAACGCTGCTGCTCTATGGTGTCGACATCGAGGGCGATGAACGTTACACGTTGCGCGTGCGCCAGCTCGGTGATGCGCCCGTGGCGAGCGCTGGTTCGGCTGATGCTTCCGACGCTGATGCTGTCATCCGCTTCAGCTCCGCCGATGACCTTCCGGACGAGATTCCGGGCACCGCGGGCGGCGCGCTCTTGGATGCCACAGGCAAGTACGTCTTCTATACAACGGTGGATGATGCGTGGCGCCCCGATATGGTCTGGCGCTACGAACTGGGCGCGGCTGCGGCATCCGCGGTTCAGGTCTTTCATGAGCCCGACGAGAGTTTCTGGGTGGGCGTAGGTCGCTCGCGCAGTGGCAAGTATTTAGCAATCGAAGTGGGTTCGCGCCTGACGAGTGAGACGCGACTGCTCGACACGAGCGATCCGACCGGTGAGTTCGAGGTTGTCTGGCCGCGCGAAGTCGGCGTCGAGTACGACGTTGAGCATGTGGTGGTGGGCACGCAAGATCGTCTGCTGATTGTGCACAACAAGGATGCGATCAACTTCGAGCTCGTGAGCGTTGCCGCCGCCGATCCCCTCGGCGAGCGCCGCGTGATCCTCCCCCACAACGAGGCCGTGCGCCTCGAGGGCGTCGATGCCTTCAAGGATTTCGTGGCGATCGAGTACCGCCGCGAGGGCCTCACGCGAGTGGCAGTTGCGATCGTTCCGAAGCATGGTGGGCGCTACGAAGACATTCCCCACGAGCTGAAGTTCGACGACGAACTCTTCACCGTGGGTCTCAGTTCCAACCCCGAATGGAATCAGCCGAGCATCCGTCTCAGCTATGGCAGTTTCGTGACCCCGACGATCGTGTACGACTACCTCGTGGATGACAACGAACTGGTCGTTCGTAAACAGCAGCCGGTGCTTGGTCACTTCGAACCCGCGCTGTACACGCAGCGTCGGGAGTGGGCCACCGCGTCCGACGGCACTCGGGTGCCGATCTCGCTCGTCTACCGCAACGATCTCGTGGTGCCTGGAACCCCGGCGCCGACCGTGCTCTACGGCTATGGTTCGTACGAAATCAGCATCGACCCGGGCTTTACCGTTGGCCGCCTGAGCCTGCTCGACCGCGGCATGGTGTTCGCGGTCGCGCACGTGCGCGGCGGTGGGGAGCTCGGTCGCAACTGGTACGAGGGCGGCAAGAAACTCCATAAGCGCAATACCTTCACCGACTTTGTCGCGTGCGCGCGTCACCTCATCGACATCGATGTCACGTCGAGCGATCGACTCGTTGCTGAGGGCGGAAGCGCTGGCGGCCTCCTCATGGGTGCCGTCGCAAACCTGGCCCCTCAACTGTTCTCGGGCATCCTCGCGGTCGTTCCCTTCGTTGACCCGCTCACGTCGATTCTCGACCCCTCACTGCCGCTGACAGTTATCGAGTGGGATGAGTGGGGCGACCCCCTCCACAACGAGGAGGTCTACCACTATATGAAGTCGTACTCCCCCATCGAAAACGTGCACGACACGCACTACCCCCGCATCCTCGCGGTGACCTCACTCAATGACACTCGCGTGCTCTACGTCGAGCCCGCCAAATGGGTTGCTCGACTGCGTGAGGTGGGGACGGATGCTCTACTCAAGACCGAGATGGCGGCGGGCCACGGCGGCGTCTCGGGCCGCTATGACGCGTGGCGCGAGCGTGCCTTCAACTACGCCTGGATGGTGGATGTGACGCGGCCGTCAGCGCACTGATCGAGCGGTCTAGCCCATTGTGCACGGGCTAGGCAGTCCACCACTCGTCGTACATCGACACGGGCACGGCGCGCTTGTGACGAGTGTTGATGTACTTCGTTTCGATTTCGACAGCAACCGCTTCGGGCACGTCTCGGCCTTCAAGGTAGTCGTCGATGTGCTCGTATGTGACGCCGAGGTTCGCCTCGTCAGCCTGCCCAGGAGTGTGATCGAGAAGGTCCGCTGTCGGGACCTTTTCGTAGAGTCGCTCTGGCGCGCCGAGCTCGACGAGGAGCTGCTTGCCCTGACGCTTCGTGAGTGCGGTGAGCGGCAACACGTCTGCACCTCCATCACCAAACTTGGTAAAGAAACCCGTGACTGCTTCGGCGGCATGGTCGGTACCGACCACGAGGTAGCCAAGCTGGCCGGCGATCGCGTACTGCGCCACCATGCGCTCGCGAGCCTTCACGTTGCCCTTGTTGAAATCCGTGATCGGCTCGCCCATGGCATCCGCGAACTCTGCAGAAATGCCATCCACGGCGCTCTGGATGTTGAACGTGACTTCGCGGTCAGCCTGGATGAAGTCGAGCGCCAATTGCGCATCGTCTTCGTCATGCTGCACGCCGTGCGGCAGCCGGACGGCCACAAACTGAGCCTCGACCCCTTCTGCGCGCAACTCAGTGACGGCCAATTGGCAAAGCCGCCCCGCCAGCGACGAATCTTGACCGCCGCTGATACCCAGAACGAGTCCCTTCGCACGCGAAACCGCAAGGTATTCCTTGAGGAACTCGATGCGCCGGCGAATCTGGCCAGCGGGGTCGATCGTGGGCTGGGTGTTCAAGTCGTAGATTATGCGCGCCTGCAAGGGAGTCATGCATTAAACCTAACCCTGCGCGCCGTCATTAGGATTGTTCACTTCTCCGGCCCCGCATACTCTCGGCGGGTTAGTCTGAAACTGTTACGCCCACGAAACACTGGAGCTCCTTATGATCGATCAGCTACTTCGCCCCAAGGTCGCTTTCTGGGTGGGACTCGGGCTTATGGTGGTGGGCTGGATTCTTGGCAATTACATAACCTCCAGCTTGTATTGGGCCGCGCAATCCATCGGGTTCCCTCTCGCTTCCCAATTCGCTGGCGGACTGGCCGGTGGATTCGAATTTCTCACGACGGTGGCCTATCGAGTGGGCCCCGTGCTTATCGTCGGCGCTCTGGTGATGCTCAAGATCGAGCGCACCTCTGGGATCTCAGGCGCCTCACGCAGGGGCCAGAACTAGCCCAGCTCCTGCGCGATCTCCCACGGCAGCCCCGACGGATCGAGAAACACGGCAGTTCGACGCCCCCATGGCTGGTCGATGGGGCCGTTGATGAGCTCGATGCCACGCTCGCGCACCGCGGCACACGCGGCATCCGCATCGGGCACATTGACGGTGAGCATGACGGATGCTGCAGCCCCCGGTTGCGCGACAGCGGCGGGTCCGATTACTCCGTCAGCTTCGCTCCGCGCGAGCAAGTTCACAACGAGCCCGCCGATCTGGAACATGCACGACATTTCGTCTTCGAAAATGACAGTGACAGAGAACACTGTGGTGTAGAGCTCGCGAGCTCTCGCAACATCGTCCACGAACACCGTGATTGCTTCTACGTTATTGAGCTTGGTTTCCATTGCAGTGCTACTTTCCTGATACCCGACGCGCGGGAGGAGGATGTCTCGCTAGGGCTCATTCTTACTCTGAGTCACGACTCGAGCAAGCGCGGCGGGTGGTTTTCTCAGCGTGCGCTCCCCGGCACTCAATTTAGTACCAGTAGGTTTCAAAGGCGTGGGCGCGCGCGTATAGTGAAGGCATGAGCACCCCCGCTGGAACCACCGCAGGGCGCCCTCGCGCCTTCGATGCCGAAGCTGTGCTCTCCCAGCTGACCGACTTGTTCTGGCAACAGGGCTATCGGCACACCTCCCTCAGCGACATCGTCGAGGCCAGCGGTGTGCACAAACCGAGCCTGTATCGCACTTTCGGCGACAAAGAACAGCTCTTCGCTACCGTGTTGCGGCGGTACTTAGCTGATCGCGAGCAGCACCTATCCACCATGCGGGCCACGGCTGGCCCCGGCATCAATGGAATCCACGCGTTCTTCGACCTCTTTGAAAAGTTCGCCCACACCGAGGCTGGTAGTCGTGGCTGTCTCGCGGTCAGCGCCAGTAACGAACTCCAAGGAACAGCCCCCGGTTTCGAAGAGTTTTCGCTCGAGTACCGCCAGCTTATGACTCGGCAAATGACTGCTCTTGCCGCGCTTGCCCTGCCAGACGATGCCCCGGATGCTGCGCTCACTAGTCAGCGCGCCGAGCTACTCTCGACGCTCATCATCGGACTTCAAGTTACGATCCGCGCCCAAGCCGACGCTGCGCAACTGCGCTCAACGTTCGCGGCGATCCACGCTCTCGTCGACACCTGGCGGTAGCACCGCCCGAGACGTTTTCGGTATGAGAAAACTCGCCGTCGCAGCCGATACCCCGTACGTTTCTTTAGTAGCACGACTACGGGAGAAGGGCACAGGATGCTGGAGACGAGAGCATGCACACCGCTTATCCGCATGCTCACCGTCCTCGCCATTGCTGGCGCCGTCATCCTGCCCACTTCGCTCTCTAGCAGCAACAGCTCGCCCGCCGTTGCCTCCGTCACGGCAATTGACGAGCCCGGCGACCCCGGAGCTGCGCCCACGCCGACGGCGACGCCCACGCCGACGACCCCCGCAAGCCCATCGCCTGCCACCGACCCCTCGCTCTCCCCCACACCATCGTCAACTCCGACCCCGACTGCGACTGTCACTCCAACAGCAACCCCGACCCCAACACCAACGCCCACAGAGCAGCCCCCCGCCGTCGTCACACCGCTGCCGGCAATCCCGCCGAGCGTCACGACATCCACCGTCTCCCTCACCACACTGCTCATCGCGGTGGCGGTACTCGCGGCGAGCATTTTCGTGCTCTGGTTTATCCTTCGCCGACGCCCCACGCTGGCCTCTGCCGCCGCCTCGTCCCCGAGCACGGCAGCGCCCGCCCGCGGCAAGTCGGCGGCGGCCGCTCTGGATGCGCTAGCCGAGCTCGGCAGCTCCATGATCGATAGCGGCTATCCGGTCAGCATGGTCCGAACCGCCGTGCAGGATGTCGCTACCGCCAATGGTTTCAGTTCCGCCGCCGTCGTGGTCTTCCCCACCGCGCTCTTCGTGTCGCTCGATGACAACGGTTCCACGCTCACGCGCGCCGTTTCGGCAGGCGGACACTCTTACCTCTTGCATCAGATCGACGTTATCGACCGAGTCATGAAGGTGGGGCGCGCCCGGTCAGGGTCCGCCGAGTGGGTCAGCCGCCAAGTCGCCAAGGTCAAGGAGCTCGCACCACCTTTTTCCGCTTTTCAGCGTGTGGCCGCCTACGCTCTCACCACCGGCGCAATTGCAGTTCTTCTGGGTTCCTCGTGGCTGGGCGTTCTTGTCGCCGCCATTCTGGGCATCGGTGTCGGCACTCTGCTGCTCTTGGGTGAACGACTTCCCTCCAGCTATAGCGCTCTTCTGATCGTGGGCGCCGCTCTAGGGTCGTCGCTCATTATCCTGCTCGCGGCGCGGGTCACCGACGATTCGGGGATACTCCCCTCGCTGATTGCACCGCTCGTGATCCTG
This sequence comes from Salinibacterium sp. VpJ6, assembly GCF_059767345.1. Lineage (NCBI taxonomy): Bacteria > Bacillati > Actinomycetota > Actinomycetes > Micrococcales > Microbacteriaceae > Salinibacterium > Salinibacterium sp. VpJ6. Next base: position 274,620 of record NZ_JBSOQL010000002.1, on the reverse strand, counting down.
CTCCCGGGAGGGCTGCTCACCACTGCCGTCATCGAGCTGGCAACCGGGCACATCATGTCGGGGTCGGCACGGGCTGCCGCTGGGGCAATGCGGCTGCTGCTTCTCGCCGTGGGCATCATCTCCGCCGGTGCACTCATCGGTGTGCCGCGGATCGACCTCGACGTCTCCGGGGAGGTGTTAGGCCCGATTGCCCCGTGGGTAGCAATCGCGGTGTTCGGCTTCGGAATAAGCATTTACCAGTGCGCTCGCCCCGCGTCCATCCCCTGGATTCTTCTGGTTCTGTACGTCGCCTATGGCGCCCAAGTGATCGGCGACGTGCTCTTCGGTGGGGTGCTCTCTGCGCTTATCGGCGCCATAGCCATGACACCGGTCGCCGTATTAGTCGCGCGCCATCGCACGGGGCCGCCCGCCATCGTCAGCTTCCTGCCCGCGTTCTGGCTGTTGGTTCCTGGCGGCCTTGGCCTCATAGGAGTCACCGAAGCCCTGGGAGGAGGCGACGCGAGCGGCACTCTAGTGACCACGGTCGGCACCATGGTCGCCATCGCGCTCGGAGTCTTGATCGGCCTCGCCGCTTCGAGCTCACTGCGCGACCGGCGCCTACCCAGTCTCTTCACATTCCTTGACCCGGTTCCCGACCCAGACCTCAAAACCGGTACCAGTCCGTTGCCCACTCAGCCGCCGCGAAGCGGCCGTTAACCACGAAAATCCCCCTCCTGCGAAGGAGAGGGATTTTCGTGGTGATGTTAGAAACATCTTTTCGTTGCGGGGACAGGATTTGAACCTGCGACCTCTGGGTTATGAGCCCAGCGAGCTACCGAACTGCTCCACCCCGCGGCGTGCTTAAAGACTAACACAGGGTGAACGGCTCAAAAACCGAACTCAGCGGGCTCACAGTCGGCTGCGGCCCGCTGAGTCAGAATTTGCTATTCGGTTGCGGCGATTGCCCGCTCGATGGCGTCGACCATTGCCTGGTCAGCCTCGGCTGCAGCAACGAGATCGTTCGCTGCATACGCGGCGTTACGATCAGCGAGCGCTGCCTTGTAGTCAGCAAGGGCGCTGTCGAGCGCAGCGTTGTCGCTAGGCGTTCCGGGGTCGACCGGAGCGTCTGGGTCGACGGGCTCGTCGGGGTCCACGACAGGAGCGTCAGGGTCGACTTCTACGTCACCGTCGCCTGCCTCAGCCCCCGAGTCACCGCCGAAGAGGGAATCCAGCGCCTCATCGAGAGTGTCTTCGAAAGCGATTTCGTCACCGAACGATACGAGCACCTTGCGCAGCAGCGGGTACTGAGTTCCGCTGGTCGACTGAACGTAGACGGGCTGCACGTAGAGCAGTCCTCCACCAACGGGCAGCGTCAGCAGGTTACCGAGTCTGACCTCGGTGTCACCACGCTGCAAGAGAGCAAGCTGGTTGGCCACGATCGTGTCGGTGTTGAAGCTGTTCTGCACCTGGCCGGGGCCGGGAACCGTGTCTTGCTTCGGCAGATTCAACAGCGTGAGCTTGCCGTAGTCAGGTCCCGCGTCTGAGTTGGCCGACAGATAGCCGGTAAGAACGCTTCGACTCGCGTCAGCCGTTCCCTTCGGGATGAAGGTGGAATACAGCGTGAACGCGGGGTCATCCGTTCCCGGAACCTGCATCGTCAGGTAGTACGGCGGCTGGGTCGAACCCGTAGTCGATACCGGGTCTTCTGGGCTTACCCACTGGTCGTCGCTCGAGTAGAACGAGCCAGCATCCGTGACGTGGTACGAACCAAGAATCTCGCGCTGAACCTTGAACAGGTCAGCGGGGTAGCGAACGTGATCCAGAAGCTCGACGCTCATCTCGTCTTGCGCAAGAAGCGTGTTCGGGAAGATCTTGTTCCAGGTCTGCAGAACAGGATCTTCGTCATCCCACGCATACAGCTTCACCGAACCGTCATAGGCATCAACGGTCGCCTTGACCGAGTTGCGGATGTAGTTGATGTCGTCGAGCGCAAACTGCGGCGCCGGCGTGTAGGTGTCAGCAATCGCGCTGGAGAGCTGCTCAACCTGCGAGTACGGGTAGTTAGCGCCCGTGGTGTAGCCGTCGACGATCCAGACGATACGACCATCCACGATGGCCGGGTACACGTCGCTGTCGATCGTGAGGTACGGCGCCACCTTCTGCACACGCTCGCTGGGTTCACGGTCGTACAGAATCTGCGACTCGCTCGTCACGTCAGACGACAAGAATATCTGCTCCGACTGGAACTTCACGGCGTAAACGAGCTTTTTGAAGATGTTGTCGAGCAACGGTCCACCGTCACCGCTGAAGGTGGTGGTGGCGTTCTGGTTGCTGTCTTCTCCACCCGAGGGGAAGTCGAGCTCGATGTCTTCCGCACCCTCTGGGGCGCCCACGATCGAGTAGTCAGGTGAATTCTCGCCGAAGTACACGCGAGGCTCGAATTCGCCAAGCTCTCCGGTGCTCGGGATGCCCGACTGCAAGAAGACCGGCTGACCATCAGCAGCACGCTGGTTACCGAATGCTGCAACCACGCCATACCCGTGGGTGTAGACGACAGCGTTGTTGTACCAGGACTGCGACTCACCAAGACCGGACTGGTTGAGTTCACGAACGGCAATCACCGTGTCTTGAGTTTCGCCATCGATCTCGTAGCGGTCAACGTCCAAGTGGCTACCGAACTGGTAGTACTGCTTGAACTGCTCGAGCTGCGCAAAGGCCTGAGGCGCAATGGCAGGGTCGAGAATACGAATGTTCGCCGTGGTCGTGGCGTCTTCGCGGAGCGCACCCGACTCAGCGTCGGTCGTGGCGCTATAGGGAATTTCTGCGACATCCGCGACGCCATAGGCATCGCGCGTCGCTTCAATACTTCGATCAATATATTCAGACTCGTAGGTACGCGCGTTGGGGTCTACCTGGAAGCGCTGAACGATCCACGGGTAGAGGTTTCCGACGACGAGACCGCTGATGAGGAGCAGTGCCGTACCGATCATCGGCAAACGCCAGCGGCCGATGATGGCCGTGACGATGAAGAGGATGGCAACGATGGCCGCAATGCCGGCGAGGATCGCTCGGCCAGGAATCGTTGCGTTGGCTTCGGTGTAGCTCGCACCGGTCTGCAGGAAGCCCTGGCTGGTGGAGTACAGCGTCGTGTACTGGTCGAGCCAGATGCTCAGAGCCTGCAGTGCGAAGAAGAGCCCCGCAGTGATCGCGAGTTGAATACGTGCGGAGCGCGAAATACGAACTTCGCGGCCGTGGACGCTCAGAGCGCCGTAGAGGTAGCTCGTGGCGAGCGCGCCGAGGAACGAGATGATCAGCACTGCCGAAGCAAAGCCGACAACAGCGTGGTACATCGGCAGCTCATAGAAGTAGAACGAGATGTCCAAGCCGAACTGCGGGTCGGTCGTGCCGAACGAGCTGCGGTTCAACCACTGCAGCGCAACGGGCCAGGCGCTTGCCGACGAAACACCGCCGAACACGCCGAGCAGAACCGGGATGCCAACCATAGCGAGCTTGCGCAGCGGTTCAACGACCTGCTGGTAGCCCTCCAATTGCGCATTGAGTTTCGCGTAGATGGGGCGGGCGCGGAATGCGACCAGCAGGCTGACGCCTACGGGAACCGCCATGGCGACAAAGCCGATGGCGAACATTACGGCGGTTGCAATCCACTGAGTGGTGAGAACCTCCAGATAGCCGGTCTGGCTAAACCAGAGAACATCGGCGTAGAGGCTCGAGAACATGAAGAAGGCGATCACGATAACGGCGAGAATTATCGCCGTAATCGTAAATGCAGACCTCGTCTTGCTCGTCGGGGCTTGTTGGGTTTGGCTCGACACAGTACTTCGCTCCTGAAATTGGGGGCCTAGCGGTATCTTAAAGGTCTTTCATGGGCGTAGGGCTGATGATCGCTCTCAGCGTGACTACCTCAGCGAGCGGTTACTGGTCGCTGCACGACGGCAGCCCGGCGCCACCGAGGCCACCGCGGATGCTCGCGAGCGCAACCAATGCGTCGTTGAGGTCGTCAATTGCGTACACCGTGAGCCCCTTAGGGGTGTTTCCTACGACTTCGTCGCAGTTCTCAACCGGTGCAAAGAAGAAGTCGGCTCCGGCCGCACTTGCTCCGTACATTTTTTGTTGGATGCCACCGATCGGGCCGACATCGCCCGTTGCGGTGATCGTTCCGGTGCCCGCAACTTCGTGGCCACCGTTGATGGCGCCGGGAGTGAGCTTGTCGATGATTCCAAGCGCGAACATCATGCCGGCGCTGGGGCCGCCCACGTTTTCGAGCTGAATTTTCACGTCGACCGGGAAGTTGTATTCGCTACCGACGATCACCCCGATGATGGCGATGGGATCTTCGCCCTCGCTCAATTCGGGGGTGATCTCTACCGTGAGTTCTTCGCCCTCGCGTTCGAAGACGACGTCGGCGGGAGTGCTCGTGCCGTTGGCGGCGATGGTGTCGCGCAAGCCCGCAACGTCAGCGAAGGACTCGCCGTTGACGGTGCGGATGATGTCGCCCGCCTGCAGCACGCCATCCGAAGGACCACCATCGGAGGTCTCGGCGACGGTGAGGGTGGCATCAAACTCGTAGTCCAGATTGGCGAGAGCGGCCGCGATCGCTTCTTGCTGCGACGTCTCCATCTGAACTTGACCGGCCTCGGTCGATTCTTCGACCGTGACGCCCACGGGGTATACGGCTTCAACCGGCACGATGGCGCGGCTGCGGTCGAAGTAGGCAGCGCCGATCTCGAACCAGCTCAAGGGAGAATCGGGGTTACCGCGCACATTGACGGTCAACATATCGAGCGCGCCCTCAGTGGGATACGTCGTTTCGACCGGAATCTGGATGAGCGGCACGAGGGCACCCTCGATCTCAACGTCACCCAAGGTGTCGTAGACCGGGCCCGGCTGCTCGATGATGTAGGGCGAAGGAACCAGAGTCGCCAGTAACGTTCCAACGAGTGCGACGCTCAGAATCAGCCATCCCAGCCACCCGCTTCGGGCGCGACGTGATGTCGGTTCGGGTCGATTATCAGTAAACAGGGCCACCTAGATCCTTACGGGGTGGGGAGCGGTGTTCGCCACAGGCGCACGGTAAGAGTCACTAGCCTAGGTCAAAACTCAGCCGCGCACGGCATCGAGCGGCTAGCGTTAATACATGGCTGACAATGCTGAGAACAATTCCGAAGACGAGTTCCGCGACATGATGCGGGACTTCCTCTCGGGCGATGGCGAAATCGATCCCGCGAAGCTGGCGGGTGCGGCAGGCTTGCCCAATGATCCCGCGATGATCCAACAGCTGCTGAGCCAACTGCAGAACGCTCTCGGCAAATCGGGCGATGGCATCAACTGGGATATTGCCCTTGAGCAGGCCAAGAACTTGGCATCTCAGAGCACCGTCGTCTCTCTCCCCGCCGAACGCAGCAAGCTTGAGCAGGCCATGCACGTCGCTGCCCTCTGGCTCAATGAGGTCACCGACATCTCCGAACTCACGGTGGAACCCAAGCTGCTCAGCCGCAGCGAATGGGTCACGATCACGATGCCCATCTGGACCCAGCTTGCGGAGCCCGTCGCCAACTCCATCGCAAACTCGCTCACCGACGTTCTCAAGCAGAACGCTCCCGAAGAGATGACCGACATGCTCTCCGGAGCGAGCAAGATGATGCGCAACATTGGCGGCACTCTCTTCGCCATGCAACTCGGCCAAGTCGTTGGCCAGCTCTCGAGCGAAGTCGTTTCCGGCGGCGACATCGGCATCCCCCTCTTCGACGAGCAGCAAGCCGTGCTCGTTCCGCAAAGTGTCTTCGCTTTCGGCAACGGTCTCGACCTTCCCGACAGCGAGATTCACCTGTACTTGTCGGTGCGCGAGCTCGCGCACGCTCGGTTGTTCCGCCACGCGAAGTGGCTGCGCCTGCATTTCATGACGTCGGTGACGGCGTATGCCCACGACATCCACATTGATTCGGATGCCATTGCCGAGCTCGCGAGCGATTTCGACCCCAACAATCCTGAAGAGTTGCGCGATGCCATGACGAATGGTTCGCTCATCCCGCCGAAGAGTGAAGAACAGCGTGAGGCTCTTGAGCGTCTCGAAACCGTTCTGGCGCTCGTGGAGGGGTGGGTGGATGTCGTGACCGCGGCCGCCACTTCGCGCCTCCCTGCCCGTGAAGCTATCGCCGAGACGGTGCGACGCCGTCGTGCCTCCGGTGGTCCAGCAGAGTCGGCGTTCGCGACCCTCGTTGGCCTCGAACTGCGCCCTCGCCGTCTGCGGGAAGCCGCGGCAATGTGGCAGCACGTTACGGATGAGCTTGGCGCGGAGCAGCGGGATTCGCTGTGGTCACACCCCGACCTCATGCCCACAGCAGCCGACATCGATGACCCCGCTGCCCTCGTGGCGCGCTTGCGTGACGGTGGCAGCACTCCGGATGACATAGACCAGGCCATCAACGACCTCTTGAACGATGAATCAGGTGACCGCCCGCACGAGGGCGACAACTCCTAGAACGGTTTCTCCCGTCGTGGCCCGCGAGCGATCGGGGGTTCTTTGCTGACCGTTCATATTCATGCTGTGGAATCTTCACACTGACCAATCGGACAGTTGTGCACAATGGGCACATGATCCTGCGCGTAGAGCCCCGACTACCGCTTGTGTGGCGGTCCCCCACCAGTGCCCAATTTGGCATCGACCCACCCGTTGTCGTGCTGCCCAACGTGACCGAAGCGCAGGAGAAGATTCTCTCGGCGCTGGTAGCCGGCATCAGCCGCAGTGGCCTCGAGATGCTGGCCAGCACTCACCCGCATGAGTGCAATGACCTCATCGATGCCCTGTCGAAAGTTCTCGTGGCGACTCCCCCGCAACCGCCGAGTGCCCAAGTTGCCGTTCTGGGCTCGGGTGCCCTCGTCGATTCGATTGCCGAGATCCTTTCCGTGAGCGGAGTGACCGTCGAAGTCGCCGCCACCCCTCACGGCCTCAGCCAGCCCGACCCTGACCTCGCAATCCTGGTGGGTCACTTTGTGATCCCGCCGTCGGTGCACTCGCACTGGTTGCGCCGCGACATCCCGCACCTGCCGGTTGTGATCTCAGACTCCGCTGCCGAAGTGGGGCCCGTCGTCACTCCCGGGATCACCGGATGTCTGCTCTGCATCGACATGCACCACCGCGATGCCGACCCGTCGTGGCCCGCCATCGCCACTCAACTGATGGGGCGCACCTCGCTTGCCGAAACCCCAACGCTCGTGGCGGAGGCTGCGGCTGAAACAAGTCGCATGGCCCTGCACCGTCTCGGGCGCATCGGGTACACCGTCTTCGACCAGACCCCGGCCGATGCCACGTCGTCCGTGCGGATTGATCACGCCACGGGCCGCCGTGACGAAAGCTTGCGCTTTCGGCATGCTGACTGCGGCTGCCAGCACGTCACGAACGTTACGAGCGCTGAGTCCGATCCCGAACGTCGTCGAGGAAGCGACTGGGGGCGCGACGCCCACCCCGGCCTGTTTGTGCACTAGCCGACCACGACATCCCGAGCGAACGACGAGCACGAGTGATGCCGACGTACAGCAGTCGTCGCTCTTCGTCGATTGCTTCCGGCGTGCGCGCGTAGCTGATCGGTAGCAATCCTTCGTTGAGCCCGATGAGGTGAACGCAGTCCCACTCGAGGCCCTTGGCCGAGTGCAGGGTCGCGAGGTTTACGGCTGAACGCAGCGGTTCGTTGTTGCTGCTCTGGCGGTCGACCAGATCGGCCACAAACTCCCGCAGGGTCACTTCGGGCGCAGCGTCCTCGGCCAGCCGCATGATCACATTGAGCGATTCCCAGCGTTCGCGAACCGCACCGGCGGTCTCTGGCGGATCCTGCGACCAACCAATCGAACGCAGGATGTCGCTGACCGACTTGAAAAGCGGCTCGGTAGCCGTGCTGATCGACGCTCCGCGCAGCAGCATGATCGCCTCTTTGACTTCGCGCTGATCGAAGAAGCGGGTAGCTCCGCGCACCAAGAATGGAACCCCTGCGGCAGACAGCGCCGCCTCAATCGGTTGAGATTGGGCGTTGATGCGGTACAGCACGGCGATCTCTTCCGGGCTCGTGCCCGCCGCAATCTGCGCCGAGATAGCGCCGGCGATCGCCGTCGCTTCGGCATTGTCATCGTCATAGCCGGTGACCTGAGGCGTCGGCGAATGTTCCGTTGTAGCTGCCTGCAGGGTGAGTGCGCCCTTCTGATTCGTCATCAGTCGGTTCGCGGTGTGAACGATTTCGGGCGTGGAGCGGTAGTTGCGCTCGAGACGCAGCACCGCCGCATTGTCGTGCTGCGAGGCGAAGCGCAACAAGAACTCGGGGCTTGCTCCAGCGAAGGAATAAATGGTTTGGCTCACATCGCCCACAACGCAGAGGTCGTCGCGGTCACCAACCCACAGCCGCAGCAATTCGTGCTGCAGGGGCGAAACGTCCTGGTACTCGTCGACCACGAAGAAGCGATATTGCTCGCGCACCTGCTGCGCAATGCGCGGCTCGGCTTCGATCATTCCGGCGGCAGCCAACAACACGTCTTCGAAGTCGATCTGGCGGCGGGCATCCTTGATCGCCTCGTACGCCGTCTGCAGCTCGACGAGGCGGTCGATAGTGAGAGCCGCGGGAGGCGTGCGGCCGGCGTTGCCGTATTGCTCTACCGACATCCGCGAAGTCTTTCGCCACTCGATCTCGGCGGCAACATCGCGCAGCGTTGCGGTATCCAGCTTGAGCTTGAGCGAGTCGGCAGCGTGGGCGATCATGCGTGCTTTGCCCTCAAGCAAGCGCGGCATGGTTCCGCCGATCGTCTGGGGCCAGAATGCGTTCAGTTGCGACAGCGCCGAGGCGTGGAACGTGCGAGCCGCGACGCCATCGGCACCGAGGGAACGGAGCCGCCCGCGCAGCTCGCCAGCAGCCCGATTGGTGAAGGTGAGGGCCATGACTCGACCGGGAGGGTACACACCCGTCGCGACGCCGTACGCGATGCGATGCGTAATGGCGCGGGTCTTTCCCGTGCCGGCACCGGCCAGCAGGCACACGGGACCGAGCAGCGTTTCAGCGGCTTGGCGCTGGCCTTCATCTAGAGCGTCGAGTAATGCGTTGGCGTCAAGCGTCACGGTTGTTCGTCAATCGGTTGGCCGTACCAGTGCTCGATGATTGCACGTGCAATCGACGAGTGCCCTGGCAGACGGATGTCGTTCAAGGAGTGCGCAAGTTCATCCCGGCTGAACCAGCGCAGGTCGAGAATTTCGGTGCCATCCGGAGCGCCGGACCCGGTGAACCCGGGAGCGACCGAGGCGGTGAAACCGAGCATGAGCGATGCCGGGAAAGGCCAGGGCTGGCTGCCCAGATAGACCGGGTCGACGACGGGCACGCCCGATTCTTCGAAAATTTCGCGCTGCACGGCTGATTCCAAAGACTCCCCCGGCTCCACAAAACCGGCGAGCAGCGAGTAGCGGTTGGATTCCCACAGTGCGTTGGAACCGAGCAAAAGACGGTCGTCGTTGTCTGTGACACCGACAATGATCGCGGGGTCGGTGCGAGGGTAGATTTCCAGCTTGGAGGCCACATCGCGGCGCACCCAGCCCGCCTTCTCTACGACAGTCGGCTCCCCCGTACGCGGCGAGAACAAGTGCGAAGAGTGCCAGTTCAAGATCGCCAACGCCTCGGTGAAAAGCCCGGCATCCCGATCGCTCAATTGCGTGGCAATGCTGCGCAGATTGCCCCAGTTTGCCTCGGCAAAGTGCCCGGCATCCTCAAGCTCAACGGTCACGATGGGAGTGCCAAGGGGCTCGGGACTTGTCTCAGACGTCGACCGCCCCAAGTAGACACTCGTGTGGCCGCGCTCGATCGCATCCGGGTGCAGCAAGGCGAGAGAACCATCGGCCGCCAGCAGCGCCGACCCATCAAAAATGGGCAGCACGCGCGTCGCCGAGTCACGCCACAAACGATCAAGAAGACGTGGATCTTCTCGAGCTAAGTGGTCACGATCAATCTCATATCGCGACAGCGGCAGCCGCGAAAGAAAAGATTGTGACATGTATCGACCCCGTCCCAAGTGCGTGGCGTACGGCAAATGCACGCCAGAGCGACCTACCCTGAGTGTTATGGCCAGATCACATCTCACTCTAGCCGCGCTGGCGACCTCCGCTGTCGAGGGACTCGAAGTCGCCGCAGCCGCCCCGTTCGGCACCGGTAACGGCAACGACTTTGACTCGGCGCTCATCACCGACCGCGCCGGCAAGCACTGGATTATTCGAGTGCCCCGAAACGCTGCGGCCGAGAATGTGCAATCGGCCGACCTCGTTGCGTTGCGCGCCCTCAGCGCCGGAGTACGCACCCGCCTCCCCTTCGCGGTCACGAGCTACGCCGGCCAGGTTGCCGTCGGTCAGACCCGTGGCATCGTCTACGAATTCGTTTATGGCAACAAAGTTCCCATGCGCTCGTACACGACCGGGCCCAACTCGCTTGCGGCATCGATCGGTACCGCAATCGCCGCGATTCACGCTCTGCCGACGAGCTTTGTAGCGGATGCCGGACTCCCCGTTCAGACGGCCGGCGAAGCACTGCGCTCGTGCATTTCCATCATCGACCGCGCTGCCGCCACCAAGCTCGTGCCGGCCGCGCTGCTGGCACGCTGGCGCGAAGCGACCGAAGACTCCAAGCTGTGGCAGTTTCAGCCGACCGTCGTGAACGGTTCGCTTGTTTCTGATTCCTTCTTGAGCGCCGACAACGCCGTCACCGGTGTACTCGGCTGGCAAGACATCAAGGTGGGCGACCCGGCAACAGACCTGCAGTGGTTGCTCGGACCGCGCAACGACGCGATTATCGACACCGCCTTTGGTGCGTACGCGGATGCCCGGGGAGCTGGTGACCGCCAGCTCAAGCAGCGCGCCACTTTCTACGCCGAGCTCTCGGTCGCGAAATGGCTGTTGCACGGCACCGAAGTACGCAGCACCGAAATCGTGGACGACGCCGGCGAGATGCTGACGACGCTGCTCGACGACATCCGTGATGACGTGATGAACCCCATCAGCGCCAACACCATGCCGACCATGGCGGTTGACGAAGTTGAAGCCATGCTGCGCAAGGACAACCGCGCGGTCTAAGGCTGTGGCCCTACTCTGCGGGGCGGCGCTGTCTCGCTATTAAAACGAGCACCACTCCTTCGCTACTTTTCGGAGCGCCGTTTCGATGCCGACCGGCGAATCAGTGACGAGCGCAGCGTGCGAAGCCGGTTGCGCTTGGGCGCTGGATGCTGCGCGGCCGACGCTGCAGCGTCGGCATCCACGATCGTGATGGGCTCCGTAATCGCCCGCGACTGATGCTGCGGCACAATCGCGACCCAGCGTCCGTTGCGGCGCGGCGCAACTTTCACGGTCAATCGGCCGGAGCGAGCAAGCACGATCGCGATACCGATCGCGACCGCGGCGGGAACACCACCGGCGATCACGAAGGCGAGCTTGGCGCCCCACAGCTCGGCGATTGTTCCCATGAGCGGGCCACCAACGGCTTGGCCGCCCAAGATCACAATGACCCAGAAGGCCATGACACGACCGCGAATCACGAGGTTCGACGAGAGTTGCACCATTGTCTCGGCCGCGGTCATGAGCAGCAGACGGCTCAGCCCGATACCGATGAGCACGCCGAGGAACAGTCCGTAGACGGGCACGATGCCGGCGAGCATCATCATGAGGCCGTAGAGCACTGCGCCGAAGATGATCGTGCGCAGGCGGAGGCTGGCGCGGCGGGCCGAGGCGAGTGCTCCGAGAAGCGCGCCGATGGCGGCCAGCGAGTTGTAGAGGCCATAACCACTAGCCCCGGTGTCGTAGACGGTGTTGGCCATCGCGGCGAGCAGCGTCGGCATCGGCATCCCGAACACAGCGACGACGAACACCATGATCATGGTCCAGAACAGCGTTGGCTTGGCTTTGATGTAGCGGATGGCTTCGCGGATCTGACCCTTAGCTTCGGGGGCCCGTGGCGCGATCAACAGCTCGTTCTTGCGCATCGAGGCGAGGATGATGACACCAATCACCACGGCGACGGCGTTGATGCCGATGGCCCATCCTGAGCCCGCAGCCACAATGAGAACACCGCTGAGGGCGGGGCCCAGGAAGGCACCCGAGTGGAAGATCGACGCGTTGAGGCTGATCGCGTTGCGCAAGTGGCGTGGGCCAACAAGTTCGTTGACGAAGACCGCGCGCGCCGGGTTGTCGAAGACTTGGATGATGCCCATGAGCAGCACGAGAAGGTAGACCAGCCACAGCTGGGCGACGCCCATGATCGTGACGATCGCGAGAGCGAGACTGAGCAGGCCGATGATCGACTGCGCGACCATGAGGGTGGCACGCTTGTCGAAGCGGTCAGCGATCACGCCCGCGTAGGCGCCGAGCACAATCGTGGGCGTGAATTGAATAGCGATCGTCAAACCCACGAGGGCGACGTTGCCGGTGAGCTCAAGAACAAGCCAGTCCACGGCGATGCGCTGAACCCACGCCGCGGTATAGGCGATGAACTGAGCGATCACGTAGAGGCGGTAATTGTGCAGCCGCAGCGAGCTGAAGGTGTCGCGCCAGAGTGGGCGCTGCATGACCGCCGAGATGGGAACTGTCGCGGGGGACGTCTCAGATGGCATACTCACGCCCTCAACCGTATTGTCTCCCCGCTCATTCCGCGGCATAATCGAGCCTATAAATTCAATTACGTTTCGTAATGGAGCATCGTGTTCGACCCCGTACTTCTCAAATCTTTTGTCGCTGTCGCTGAGAACCGCAGCTTCACGGATGCCGCTCGCACGCTAGAGCTCAGCCAGCCGACGATCAGTCAACACATTCGCAAGCTCGAAGCTGCCGCGGGGCGCATCCTCGTGATGCGCGACACCCGCGCCGTCTCGCTCACCGACAACGGCGAGGCAATGCTCGGCTTTGCCCGTGCGATCTTGGCTGCTGAAGATCAGGCAGTAAAGTACTTCACCGGTTCCGCCATGCGCGGTCGACTTCGTTTCGGCTCAGCCGACGACCTGGCACTCACACAGTTGCCGCGCATCCTGCGAGACTTTCGGCAGTTGTATCCGCACATCAACCTCGAACTCACGGTGAGCCAAAGCGGAAACCTCGTTCGCCGCTTGCAAGCGGGCCAGCTCGACCTCATTTTCGTGAAGCAGGATGCCGGCGCCGAGGGCGGACGCCTTGTGCGCCGCGACCGGATGGTGTGGCTCGGGCACAAAAGCATGACGCTCGAAGCGGGCTCCCCCGTTCCCCTCATCGCCTACCAAGCGCCCAGCCTCGGTCGCGCCTATGCCATGCGGGCGCTCGAGGCGGATGGCCGCACTTGGCGCATTACGTGCAACGTGAAGGAAGTGAACGGCGCGCTTGCCGCGGTTCGGGCCGGAATTGGCATTGCGGTGTTTCCGCAGTCGCTCATCCCTGCCGACCTTGCGCAAGTGCCGGCGTCGTTCGAACTGCCCGAGCTGGGAGACGTGGACTTCGTGCTGCTCGATAACCCGATGGCCGCTCGCGAACCCGTGGAGGCGCTGAGCACGGCCATCCTGAGCCGCCCGGTTCAGCGCCGGGCCTAGCCGCCGAAGCTTGGCGCGGTGCCGACCGATCCGGCCCACGCCTGCCGCAGTTCGCTCTCGCTCGAGATGTGCGTGGGGCGAATGACGGTGTCGTCCGCCACGAAATAGAACGCGGCATCGATCTTGTCGGGAGCGATGCCCTTCCACTGCGCGTAGGCGAGGCGATACAGCGCGAGCTGCAGTTGCTTCGCTTCGAGATCGGCCGCATCGCGCGGCGCGCGGCCGGTCTTCCAGTCGACGATTTCGTAGCGGTCGCCGTCGGCATACACGGCGTCAATCTTGCAGATGACGACGCGGTCGCCGAAGGGAACGTGAATCTCGATTTCGACGTCGACCGGTTGCCGCGTGGCCCACGCTGAGCGCTCGAACGTCGCTTGCAACTCGGCGAGCTTCGCAGCATCCGCAGCACTGTCGTCGTCGGTGCCGTCGAGTTCAAGCGCGAAGGCGTCGAGCGTTTCGGTGGATGCCGAAGAACCGAACCGTGATTCGACCCATTCGTGAAATTGGGTTCCGAGTCGCGTTGCCCGGTAGGGCTTCTCGGGCATGGGACGACGAAGCGAGAGCGCGACGGCTTCGGGATCAGCGATGTAGTCCTTGAAGCGCGACGCGGGGATGCGCTGCGGTAGCGGGGTGCGTCGGGCTTCGCTCGCGGCACGGGCGCGCTCGGCGAGCAGCAGGTCGATCTCGTGCGCCCAAAGGCCGTCGGCGCCAGGGTCGGCGGTCGTGACGAGCTGCGCGGCAGCTTCGACGGTGGCTCGACGGTTGCCGAGCGGGTCGAAGGGCCAGAGCGGATCAACGACGTCATTGAGCGTGGGGTTTTCGTCGTTCACGGGGTCGCTCGGCAGTTCGCCGATCAGTTCGTGTTCTTCGAGCTCCCGCAGGAAGGTGCTCGGGGCTTGCGGCTTGCTGCGGCTCGACCAGAACGATCCGGTGAGCAGCAGATTGTCGCGGGCGCGAGTGATCGCCACATAGCCGAGTCGTCGCTCTTCGGCTTGGTGGCGGTCGGCCAGCGCCGCTTTGAACTCTTTGAGGGAGCCGTCGAAGTCTGACTGGTACTGAGCGTTCTCCCACTCAAGTTCGGGGAGCTCAGCAGCGTCGCCGCGGAAGGCAAACGGCAACTTGCCGAATGCGACCCAGCCTTTACCTTCCCGCGAGGTCGCGGGCACTTCGCCATCGACGAGGCGCGGTACGGCCACGAGATCCCATTCCAAACCCTTAGACGCGTGAATGGTGAGCAGTTGCACGGTGCCGGCTTCGGCATCGTCGCTGCGTGGCCCCATCATGTCTTGCTGGGCAGCACGCCGCAGCCACGCCAAGAAGCTGCCGAGGTTCGCTTGGTCGTCGCTCGCCAGGAAACCGGCGAGTTCATCGTGGAAGGCATACAGGTTGGCCATGCCCTGCGCTTGAGGACGGCTTGCGACGACCTCGATGTCGAGCAGCAGCTCTTGTTCGAGCAACCGAACGAGGTCGCCGAGCTCGAGCCCGGCCCGCGAACGGAAGAACGCCAGTTGTTTGGCGGCATCTTTGAGCCGCGAGAGGCCTTCGGGGCTGAATTTCTCGAGCTGCGAGTGGGAGGCGGGGGCTTCTCCGACGAAGTCGAGAGCATCGACAATGGATGCCGAATCATCGACGGCAACGGAGTCCTTCATCCGCTGCTTCACGTCGTCACTCAACTCGTGTTGGGAGACGGAGCGGCTCAGCAGCCAGCGCGACAGGTCGGCCAGGGCTTGCAGGTCGCGCGTGCCAATCGACCAGCGCGCACCCGAGAGCAGGCGGATGAGTTCGGAGCCCGCACTCGGGTCGTGAATGACGGTGAGCGCGCTGACGAGGTCAACGATTTCGGGGGTCGACAGGAGGCCGCCGATTCCGAGCACGTGGTAGGGAACGTCTTGGGCGCCGAGCGCCGTGGCAAAGCGATCCATGTCGCTACGACGCCGGAACAGGATGGCGGCGGTCGGCGGTTCGGGGGCGGCGGCATCCGGGTCGGGGTTGTAGTGGTTCCACGCTTGCGGGGCGAGAGCGCGCGCGAACCACGTGGCGACGCCCGTCGCTTCTTCATCGATGTGTTCGTAGTAATACGCGTCGACAGAGCCAGCGGGTGCGTTGGGGCGAGCACCGAGGGATTCCACCCGCACAGGCGAACGCGCGCTGAGCGGCTCTACGATCACGTTGGCAGCGTCGAGCACCGAGGTCGCATTGCGCCAGCTCGTGGAAAGCGCAAAGTATTGGGCATCCGCGTTCTCGCTGAAGTCGCGACTGAAGCGGGCCAGGTTGGCGGCACTCGCTCCACGCCAGCCATAGATCGACTGGTGCGGGTCGCCGACGGCCATCACGGAGTGGTTGCCGAAGAGGCGGGCAAGCAGCCGGGTTTGCACAACGCTCGTGTCTTGATATTCGTCGAGCAGCACTACGCGGTAGCGGTCTTGGTAGTGGTCGACAACGTCTTGTGAGCGTTGAGCGACTTCAAGCGCGAGCGCTACTTGGTCGCTGAATTCGAGCAGGCCCTGCGCGCGTTTTTGCTGGGCATACTGCACGGCCAAGTCGAGCAGGGGCGCGAGGGAACCGATCTCGGCGACGGCATCGGTTACCGAGGCGTACGGCGTTTTCTTGCGCGCGGTGTCGGCGTACGGAAGTTCTGAGATCTGGGTGAAGTGCTGCGCGTAGGCGGCCACATCATCCGCATTCGCCACGTTGTCGCTGAGGGCATGGCTGAGGTCGAGCACCGCTTCGGTGAGCGCGTTAATCGACTTTTCGAGACCCACGAGCCGCTCATCCGTGCTCGCCACAACGAGCTTGCGAGCAAGCTGCCATGACGAAGGATCATTGAGCAGGGTCGACTCCGGCTCGCGCCCGATGAGCAGTGCGTTCTCGGTGAAGAGCGCACTCGCAAACGAGTTGTAGGTCGAGATCGTCGGCTGGTCGAATTCGATCGATGCCGTCTCGGGCGTTGCTTCAAAACGTTCGGGATGCCGGTTCTGCACCTCGCGCAAGATGGCGATCCGCTCGCTCACACGCTTACTCAGCGAGCCCGCTGCCTTGCGCGTGAAGGTGAGGCCCAGAATCTGGTCGGGGCTCACAAAGTTGTTAGCGACGAGCCACACCACCCGGCTGGCCATGGTGTCGGTCTTGCCGCTGCCGGCACCCGCCACCACAAGCGCGGGCGACAGAGGCGCTTCAATCACTACTTGCTGTTGTGGGGTGGGCGCATGGATGCCCATGAGACCGGCGAGGTCAATGGACGAGATCATCGGGCACTCACCGCCGGCACGACGTGGATGCGGCAATTGCCAAAGCTCCACGGGTCGGTGCAGTGGCTGCTGACTCGAGCCACAAATACGCTGCCGGCCATTCCGCGGGCATCGTCGATCACGCGCTGTCGGAACAGTTCGAGCTCCTCGTCGTTCATCGGCTGCTGCTTGGGGTCGACGTAGTCGCGGGTCTTGGCCGAAGGTGAAAGCACAACGAGCTTGGCGCCGCCGTTCTCAAGCCCCTCGGGTACTCCCTCGATCGCTCCCGATGCGAACGCTAGTTGGTAGGCCGCGAGCTGCGGATGATCGGCCACAGCCTTATCGGTCGATGGCTCGTTCTTGCCGGTCTTGAGGTCGACGATCACCGCGGTGGTGCCGCCGTACACCTCAACGCGGTCAATCTTTCCGCTCAACAGAGCCTGATCGAGGGGCAGCTTGAATTGCATCTCGTTGCTGATGAGTTCTCCCCCATCGGCCGCGAAGTCGCGCAGGTAGGTGGCGAGATGCTGCGTGAGTTTCTTGGCGCGCAGCTTTTCGGCCTCCGACTGCCAACTGGCTTCGAAGCTCATTTGGCTCCAGCGTTCTTCGACACCCTTGAAAAGAGCGTCGGCGCTAAAGTCTGTAGCCTTTTCCGCAACGTCGTGGATGAGCGTGCCAAGGTTCGAGGCGGTGTTCGACGTCGAGCCGCCCAGCTGGTCGATAGCCCAGTGCAAGGGGCAGGTCTCGAAGGACTCCATGCGCGAGGGCGAGACGCGCACTTCGGCATCCGGTTCGGTGAGGTCAACAAGCGGTTCGGTAGTGCTGGGAGTTCGCAGGCCGTACCAGGAGCGCGGATCGGCCCCGGGAACCCCTTCAGCGGCGAGCCGGGCTAGAGAGGATGCCGCGGCATCCGGATTCGTGCCGCTCGTCAGTTCGCGGCGCAGCACTCCCACGAGGCCACGCAAACTGAGGGGCGGGCGCGAGCGCACGGGTTCGTCCGGTTCGGGAATGAGGGTCAGGAACGGAGACGGCATGTTGTCGTCACCGGCAACGGCCGTCACGATCACTTCGCTCGTTGCCCGCGACACCGCCTGCGCAAACATGCGCAGCTCGTCGTGCAACACTTCGCGGCGGCGGTCGGTAACGGCAAGCTGCTCCCCCGCGAGCACTCGAGGAAGGTCGTGCGCGCCCAGGAGTGAGCCACGCACGCGAAGGTTGGGCCACACGTTCTCTTGAAGTCCGGCAACGACCACGACATCGAACTCTTGACCGATAACGGATGCTGGGGTTCCGACGGTGACGGAATCCATGATCGAGCGAGCAGCGAGCGTGTCTTCGGCAACATCGGCCGAGAGCCATTCGTTGAGAAAGACGTTGGCGGGAGCATCCGGTCGACGTTCCACAAAACGCTTCGCTGACGAGAACAGGGCGACGACGGCATCAAGGTGGCGGTTGGCTTCTTCGGCCACGACACCGGCGCCGAGCGCTTGCTCAAACCACCGATCGGCGAGCCCACTGCGCTGCCAGGCGCCCCAGAGGAGTTCTTCAATAGTGTCGCCCGCGGCGCCGGCCGCTGCGGTTTCTCGCAGGTTCTTGGCCACTGCGGCAGCCTGGCGAGCAACGCGATTGTCGATCGTGACGAAGCCAGCAGGCGCCGCCATCGCTTGCGCGATCAACTCGTCGGCCGAGTCGAAAATCTCTGCGCCCAATGCCTCGTGCCGCAACGCAGCCTTGAGGCGGCGCAGCGAGACGGCATCGAAACCGCCCACTGAACTGCACAGCAACTCGATGGCCGCCGCGGCATCCAGCGGGCGACGTTCCAAGGCCAGTTCAAGCAGCACGATGAGTCCGTTCACGCTGAACTCGTCGCGCACCGCACTGCGCGCGCTCGACACGCTCGTGACAACTTCGAGCGTGCGCAGCTGACGGGCGAGCGAGGGAATCAAGGACCCCGTGCGCACGATTACCGCCATGCGCGACCACGGCACCGACTCCAGCACATGCTTTTCGCGCAAGTGCCGCGCGATGAACGCCACCTCTTCGGCCGGGGTCGACAGCTGAAAACTGTGGATGCTCGAGGCCGCCGTAGCGACCGCCGGCGACTTGCGCTGCTCAATGAGCCCGGCCACGCCGATGCGTTGAGTGAGCGCCGTGACGGTCTGGCGCAATGCGGCGCTGTGCCGATGAACCGATGACAAGAACAGCGACTCGCAATTCTCCAGCGCCAAGCGTGCTGCCCACTGCGAGAGCACTGCAGGCTGAGCGCCGCGGAATGACCCCGTTGTGAGGTCGGGGTCACCGAAGCCAATGATCGTGATGCCGCGAGACGCAAGCGCCCGCACGAGCGAAATCGTGGCTTCGGTGAGCTCGTGGGCGTCATCTACCACCACGAGCCGCAGGCGATCGATCGCGGCATAATGACCGCCCTCGATGAGAGCCGCGGCTTCGGCAAGCAACTCGCTCGCGTCAAAGTGCCGGTCGCGATAGCTCGCCTTTACCGCGTCGTAGACCGAGATGAAGTCGGATGCCGCCACCCATTCCGGCCGTTCGGTGCGTTCGCCGAGCGCCGCCAACTGTTCGGGAGTGACCCCGAACTCGACACAGCGCATCATCAGATCTCGCAACTCGGTGCGGAACCCTCGAAGGCGGCGAACCTCGGGATCGAGGTGCGCCGGCCAGGGCGCTCCCGTGCCATCGGCCATCTCCCCAGCGAGAAGGTCAGCAATAATCTGGTCTTGCTCGGCGCCGGTCAAGAGCGTGGGTGCGCCATCACCGGCCACCGCCGCCGCTTCACGAATGACTTCGAATGCCAAGGAATTGGCCGTGCGCGCCAGCGGGCCAAGAGTGGGCGCATCGATGCGCGCGGCGAGACGATCGCGCAAAGCGGTTGCACTCTGTCGAGTAGCCGAGAGCACCACGATCTGCTCGGGAGACCAGTCGCGCTCATGAACACGCTCAGCAACGAGCTCCACCAGAGTGGCGGTCTTGCCCGACCCTGCCGCACCGACCACCACGGCGCTCATACCGTCAGCGAGATCGACAACTGCACGCTGTGAATCGTCGAGATTCAGCGGCGCGGGAGCCGAGACATCCGCTGACTCTGGGGGCAAGGTGACCATGAATCAACGTTATCGGGATGCGCTGACAGTGAACGGGACATTCATCGCCTCGCGTTGTGTCGTAATCTGTGTTCGTGGACATAAGCATCGGTATCAACAACAGCCCCCGTGAGATCAACTTCGAGTCGGCACAGTCGGCCAGCGAGGTTGAGACCATCATTGCCGAGGCATTGAACTCGGAAGCCAAGTACGTGAGCCTGCGCGACGCCAAGGGCAAGCTGTACATCGTTCCGACCACGGCACTCGCCTACGTCGAACTTGGCGAAGAAGAGTCGCGCCGCATCGGATTCGTGGCCTAACAGTGGAACTGCTGTTCGTCACCGTGATCGGTGCATCACTCGCGACTATCGTGCGCTACCTGCTGCCCTCGCGTGGCATGTACGGCATGGCTCTGCTGCCTGCCGTGGGCGCCGCTGTCACCGCAACGGTGTGGGTTGCCCTCGTGTGGGTCGGTTTGACCTTCGATGGCACCTGGATCTGGGTTGCGAGCCTTCTCGCCGGCGTTGGTGCTGCTGTGGCCACCGCGATCATGCTTCCGCGGTACCGCGAAGCTGCCGACGTGCGCGCCTTCGAAACACTCTCGCGCGGCAACTAGAGCAGCCAGCCGCTAGGCCGTGGAGACCAAGCGGCTACCAGTAAACGGTCGCCACTAGGCGGTTGCCACTAGACGGTTGCCACTAGGCGGTCAGGCCGAGCGCATCCATTCGACGGGTGTGCGACGCCACGAGCTCGGTGAAGACTGGCTCAACCTGAGCTTCGGTGTTGCGCGTGTGGTCGGGGAAGACCAGCGCGGAACGCGCCAGCAGCATCATGTCGCCCATGAGGCGGCGGCCCCACATCGCCAGTCGTGAGTCGAGACGAGGGTTCTCGTCAATCGCGGCTTGCAGGAACTCGGCCAACACCTTCTCGCCCGATTCCCCGCGGAAGATTTCGACAAGACGAGTGTGGGATTCCGTCGGGAGCCCCGCAGCAAGGCGTGCATAGAAGTCGTCAAAGAATCCCGCGCTCAAGTAGGCCGAGATCAAGGATTCGTACCAGTCGGCGCCGCGAGCGATGCGATCGAACTCGTCGACCTCATCCGTAAAGCTGTCCATGACTTCAGCGGGCGAACCGCCGGCCTTGGTGATCTCGTCAACCAACTTGCGGTGCTTCGCCATCGACAGCTCGGCAGCTTTGCCGAGTGCCGTCTTGGCGGCCGTCGTTGGCGCCGTCGAGATCACTCGCGAGAGGTTCTCGAAGATCATGAGTTGCACATACGCTGCACGCCCGAGGAACGCGAGGATGTCGGGAGCGAACTCCGCTAGGGCTATTTTTTCGGTCGCGGAGACGTCAGACCGTGACCGAAGGCGAGGCACTTCGATGCGACCTGGCTTGCGCGAAAACCACTTAACCACGCAGCCAGCTTAGAGCGTCTGGGTGCCCTACGTCTCTGCGACAACCCGCCTCGCCGCCTCAATTCACGGCCTCAGCCCAGCGCAACCCGCTAAACTGCGGGCATCCCCCCGACTCAGGAGGGGGTCCGGCGCCCCAGGTCAAAAAGGGCGCATCGCACCTAGACGGGCTTCATACGTGACTTTCTCAGAACTCAATATCGATCAGGACATGGTCGATGCACTTGCAACCAAGGGCATCCTCGAACCGTTCCCGATCCAAACCCAAACAATCCCTATGGGCCTCGCAGGCCAGGACATCATCGGCCAGGCCAAGACAGGTACCGGTAAGACGCTCGGCTTCGGGCTCCCCGTACTGCAGTCGCTCGGCACCGATCCTGAGCCCGGCGTGAAGGCCCTCATCGTGGTACCGACCCGCGAGCTGTGTGTTCAGGTAGCTGAAGACCTCGTGCTCGCAGCATCCAACCGCTCCACCAAGATCGCCGCTATTTACGGTGGCAAGGCGTACGAGGGTCAGGTCGAACAGATCAAGGCCGGCGCTCAAGTAATCGTCGGTACGCCGGGTCGTTTGCTCGACCTCGCCAGCCAGCGCATGCTCTCGCTCAAGGACATCAAGGTGATGGTTCTGGATGAGGCTGACAAGATGCTCGACCTCGGCTTCCTTGCCGACATCGAGAAGCTGTTCGCGCAGACGCCTCCTACTCGTCACACGATGTTGTTCTCGGCAACGATGCCCGGCCCGATCGTGGCTCTCGCTCGTCGCTTCATGAACAAGCCGATCCACATCCGCGCCACCGACCCCGACGAGGGCCTGACGCAGAAGAACATCAAGCACGTCGTGTACCGCGCTCACAACCTCGACAAAGACGAGGTCATCGCCCGCATCCTGCAGTCTGAGGGTCGCGGCAAGACCGTCATCTTCACACGCACCAAGCGAGCTGCCGCCAAGCTCGTTGAAGAGCTGAACGACCGTGGCTTCAACGCCGCCGCCGTGCACGGTGACCTCAACCAAGAGCAGCGCGAGCGCGCCATGGCCGCGTTCAAGGCGGGTAAGAAAGACATTCTCATCGCGACGGATGTTGCGGCACGAGGCATCGACGTCAACGACGTCACGCACGTGATCAACCACACCATTCCGGATGACCACGACACCTACCTGCACCGTGCTGGCCGTACCGGCCGCGCCGGCAAGACCGGTGTTGCTGTCACGTTCGTGGACTGGGCAGACATGCTCAAGTGGACGCACATCAACAAGGCGCTCGAAATGGGCATCCCCGAGCCCGTCGAAACTTACTCGTCGAGCCCGCACCTCTTCACCGACCTCGACATTCCTGAGGGAACCAAGGGCCGCCTGCCCGGATCGCACGCTCCGGCAGTGCGCGCTAGCGGTGCCGCTTCGGGTTCCGGATCGGGATCGGGCGGCGCTCGTGGATCGCAGCGTGGTGGCGACTCCTCGCGTCCGCCCCGCAACCGCACCCGTTCAGGGTCAGGTTCGGCATCCGGTTCAGGGTCGCGCTCAAGCGATGGCGGATCGGTAGCAAGCGCTCGCGCCGCTGACGACAACACGCGCCCCGAAGGTGGCGGAACGCACGACGGCGGAGCACCCGCTCGTCGCAAGCGCACTCGTCGTCGTCGCGGCGGCAGCGAGGGTGCACCGAGCACGCCTCCCACTGCCTAAGCAGCAGCACACTTCACACGAAAGCCCCGCACACTGTGCGGGGCTTTCGTAGTTAAGGCGGAGGCGCGCTCGGACAAGCGGTGGTTCGAACCGGCGCGGCCGGAGAAACGGTTACCGCTGCGCCAGGGCCAGAGGGCTCGTGCGGTGGGCTAAGAACGCAGCGAATCTGCCGCAGTGCGCAGGGCGGTCGCGGATTCGGTCAGCAGTCGCAGTTCTTTCTCGCTGAACGTTGTCTCCTTGATGGGAGTCGCCCCCGAAGCGCTCACGATGCACGGCACGGAAAGCGCGACGCCGTCGATCCCGTGAAAGTCGGAGAGCACGGGCGCTACGGGCATGATGGAGTGCTTGTCACCGAGAATCGCTTCCACAATGTGGGCGGTCGAGAGACCGATCGCGTAGTTCGTCGCACCCTTGCCCTCGATCACCTTGTAGGCGGCGTCGCGCACGCTGATGGCGATCTCGTCGAGCTCTGCCTCGGTCATACGTGGATGCCCGTCGCGCTGCCATTCGAGCAGCGGTACACCGCCGATGGTCGCGCGCGACCACAGCGGGAACTCGGAGTCGCCGTGCTCGCCGATGATCGAAGCGTGGACGCTCGAGGGCGAGACCCCGGCGCGCTCGGCCAGCTTCCACCGCAGTCGGGAGGTATCAAGAACGGTGCCCGAGGCGAAGAGGCGCTCGGGCGGCAGACCGGACTGCTCCTGCGCGAGCGCCGTGAGCACATCGCACGGGTTCGTGACGATGATGTAGATGGCGTTCGGCGCGACCTCCATAAACTGCGGGATGAGCGAACCGAGCATCCGAGCGTTGACATCAGCGAGTTCAAGCCGCGTCTGGCCCGGGTTTTGTTTGGCGCCCGCCGTGATCACGACAACGTGCGATCCCGCCGCAACGGAGATGTCGCTGCCGCCGATGATCTGGCTCGACCCCGTGAACTGCGTACCGTGGGCGAGGTCGAGCACCTCGGCATCCACCTTCTTGGTCGCGATGTCGTACAGCGCGATTCGGCGGGCGGAGCCGCGAATCAGGGCAGCATAGGCGGCACTGGCGCCGACACTGCCGGCACCCACGATGGTCAGTTTGGAGTTCTCGACAACGCTCATGCGATTAGTGTGCCACGAGTGCCGCGAGAGAGTCGCAGGGTTGCACTCACGACTTTAGGTAATAGCTGACCACACCGAGGAGAGGAACCATACCCGCCGCGAGAGCGTACAAGCCGGCGACGATTCGTAGCTGCCGCACGCGTCTCGTCATGTCCCCCACCGGGTCATAATCACGGTCAAGCACCGTGCGGATCGCTCCTGTGCTTCCGGCACTGTCCGAAGAAAGCGGTGATTCCACTCCGGATTCCTCAGCGTACGCCCCACTGCTCTCACTCGTCCGAGACAGTGGCGTGTACAAAGTGAGATTGCTTGCCTCTAGCAGCGCCGACGCCGCTGCGCGGCGCGACAACCTTGCAGCCTTCACAAACGACAGTGCGGCTGTGCTCAACAACACGAAGGGCCAGTACCCCGCAAGCAAGACAACGTTCCAAACCCCTGGTGATCGCAGGAGCAAAAAGATGGTCGCGTAGAACTGAAATACGAAAAAGAACACGACGATCGGAATGATCGCTACGACGACCATGGTGGGCGTCGAAAGCGGAGATGTCCGGGCGGTCCTCATTTACTGATAGTGACAGATAATCACTCCTCCCACATGCAATTTTTTCGAACGAGAGCTCGGCTAGGCCCGCGCGGACGAAGCATGCGCGGCCGCGGACTCGCTGCGGCATCCGACGATCGCGGGTGCTTGATGAATGAGAGCGTCGTTCGTGATCGCCTCCACCATGAAGAGGGCGAAGTCGGTACGCCGGGTGAGATTGCTCTCGAGAATGGGCGAGCCGACCGCCGAGCTCCAGACGGGCAGCCCTTCGCTTTCGCCCTCTTCGAGGTCGCTGCCGCGAACGAGAGTCCAGCGAGTATCGCTTGCAAAAATGTGCTCGGCAGCGCGGGTTTGGTCGGCAATGTCGACGGCGCGTACGGCTTTGGCGAGCCAGGATGCGACTGCCACCGTCGCGAGAAAGCGTCGCGAATAGTGGTCAGCCGCGCTCGCCCGCACGTGCCAGCCGCACGAGAAAATCAGGCGGGCCCCGGTCGGAGCGAAGTCCATCACGGCTTGCGCAGTGCGCGAAGAGTATTCGCGCACACCCCACGGCGCGAGAACCGTCAGCACCGCAGCGCAGCCAGCGACGGCCCGCTCGATGACGGTGCGATCGGAGGTGTCGCCCGGGATAACCGTGATGCGGTCCCCGAAATGTTCGAGCTTCGCCACGCTCTGCGGTCGGCATACTCCCACCACTTCGTAGCCACGCTCGAGGGCGTGGGCTGCTAAATACTGGCCGAGCTTGCCGGAGATGCCGACGATGCAGACGCGCTGGCGGGACGGCTCGACGGCGGAACTACTCGTTTCAGGGGCAATCATGGTTTCCTCTCTCATAAACCTTACGCCGTAAGATTACCTTACGCAGTAAGATAGTCAATACCCCCACGAGAAGGAGAACCCGAGTGGCAGAGCACAGCCGAGCGCGCAGTACGACAAAGCGCGCGCCGATCACCCGCGAAACCGTACTCGCCGCGGCGCTCGAGCTCGCCGATGCAGAAGGCGCTACCGCGCTCACGATGCGTAAACTCGCCGATCGCCTCGGGGTAGAAGCAATGTCGATTTACTACCACGTGCCCAATAAAGAGGCGATCCTCACGGGCCTTGTCGACCTCGTCTTCGCTGAAATTGAACTCCCGACGGCCGAACACGGCTGGCGACCGGCCATGCGCGATCGCGCTGTCTCCACTCGCACTGTGCTCGTGCGCCACCGCTGGGCGATCGGCCTCATGGACTCACGCCGAGACCCGGGGCTCGCAACGCTCCGACACCACGACGCCGTCATCGGCGCCTTCCGGGCCGGCGGTTTCTCGATCGCCGGCGCCGCCCATGCTTTCTCGGCGCTCGACAGCTACATCTATGGCTTCGTCCTGCAAGAACTCAGCCTGCCCTTCGAATCGTCCGAAGAACTCACCGAAGTCGCCGAGGGAATCGTTACGGAGATGCCGGCCGGCGAGTTCCCCCACCTCACTGAAATGGCGGTCGGCCACGCATTGCTGCCCGGCTATAGCTATGCCAACGAATTCGAGATCGGTCTCGATCTCATCCTCGACTCTCTCGAACAGCGACTGCCGCTCCCCGGCTGGGGCGAGGCGGTCGCTACCCGCTAGGCAGTCATCGCCGCAGCAAGCTGCGCGATGATGCGTTCGAGAATGGGGCGCGAGGTCGCCAGGTTTACGCGAATGTGGCCGGCACCAACCGCGCCGTAACCCACGCCACCATTAACCCGGATGCCCGCCTTCTCTGCCAGCATCTCGGAAAGTTCTGGCTCGTCGGAGTAGGCACGCAAGTCAAGCCACGCCAAGTAGGTGCCCTGCATAGGAGCCAGGCGGGCCTTGGGCAGGTGCTCGGCGAGCGCTGCCCGCGCGAACTCGATGTTGCCCTCGATGTACTCGCGCACTTCGAGCAGCCACGGCTCACCGCGAAGGTACGCGGCCGTGTTGAGCTTCATGCCTGGCGTGCTGGCGCCGTGCGTGGCAAGCCAGCTCAGCGACTCCCACTGTGCGCGGTCGGCGTCGTTGCTGAGGATGATCTGCGCACACTTGAGCCCGGGCAGATTGAAAGCCTTTGACGTACTGGTGGCGGTGATCGCGGCACGCGCACCGGCATCCGAGACACTCGCCAGAGGCACGTGCTTGTTGCCAAAGAGGGCGAGGGGCGAGTGAATCTCGTCGCTGAAAATGCGCGCACCGTGAGCGTCAGCCACGTCAGCGAGCGCCACGAGTTCATTACGCGAGTAGACCTTGCCCGTGGGGTTACCGGGGTTGGCGAGAATCAGCAGGTTGGCGCCGTCAGCGAAGTGGCGGGCAATGTCGTCGAGGTCGAGCGCGAAGCTGCCATCATCGCCACGCAGCATCGGCGACTCGATGACCTCACGGCCGAAGTCCTTCGGCACAGCCAAGAAGGGCATGTACGCCGGAGTCGGCACGATGACCGCAGCGCCAGGCTTGCTGAACTTGGTGATCGCCAGTTCGAGACCCTTGAGCACGTCGGGCAGCGGGTGCACGTCGGCGGCGTCCAGCTCCCAGCCGTACTGCTCACGGTGCCACTTCGCCGTTGCCGCGTTCATTTCGAGCGCGACCGACTCGTCGGGGTAGCCGAAGCCGAAGCGCTCAGCAATCGCGGCCCACTCCTCGAGCACGGCGGGCGCGGTGCCATAATCCATTTCGGCAACGCCGGCACACAGCAGTTCGCCTTCGGGCGCGGTCCACTTGTTGCTTCCCCGGCTGCGAAGCAGTTCGGGAGTCAGGGCGTTCCACTGTTCGGCGTTTGTAGTCATGAGGTCTCCTCCTGGGCGGGGTTAGCGCCTGCAATAAAAGGTAGTGATCCGGTGGCGCGCGCGATGAGCTTCTCGAGCACATCGGGAGCCGTAGTGTTTTCGGCGAGCCGGTTGGGCTTTCCTTCACCGTGATAGTCGCTTGAGCCAGTGATCTCGAGCCCGAACTTCTTGACGACCGTCATCAGCCAGGCTTTGCCCTCGTCGGTGTTGTCACGGTGGTGAACCTCAAGCCCGAAAAGGCCGTGGTCCACGAGCTCACGGATCACCGCGTCATCCATCGACCGATATTTTCCGTGAGCGGCCGGATGCGCGAGCACGGGCACTCCCCCGGCAGCGACGATCATCTTCACGCCTTCGAGCGGACTCGGAGCGTAGTACTTCTCGTAGTACCCACCCTGCCAGTGCAGGATGCTCTCGAACGCGGCGCTGCGATTGGCGACGTGTCCCTTGCGCACGAGCGCGTCGGCGATGTGCGGGCGACCGAGAGTCGTGCCGTCTGACGATTCGGCGAGCACGTCATCCCACGTCAGGTCGTAGTCGAGGGCAATCTTCTCAACGATGCGTTCAGCCCGCCGCAGACGGCCATCGCGGATGCGCGCCGTCTCGGTGACGATCGTGCGGTCGAGCGGGTCGAAGAGGTACGCAAGCACGTGAACGCTCGCGGGGCCAAAGTTGGTGCTCAGTTCCATGCCCGGAATGACATTGATGCCAGCTACGGATGCCGCAGAAATGGCCTCCTGCCAGCCAGCGGTGGAGTCGTGGTCGGTGAGCGCTACCGTCGCGAGCCCCGCCCGAGCAGCGGAACGAATCAGCTGAGTGGGGGTTTCGGTACCGTCAGACACGGCACTGTGAGTGTGCAGGTCGATCGGGGTGTTGAGCATTATGCAAGCCTATTGCTCTAGGCTCAGGTCGCTATGATTCAACGCTTTCTCGCGGCGATCTTTATACTCGCCACCGCTGCCGCCCTTATTGTCGCGGCGTGGCCTCAACTGTTCTCTCTCGAACAGACGGTGGGCATTGCCCAGGTGGTCTCGCTGCGCGGGTTGAGTGCCGCCGCAGCCTTCGTTGCCGTGTTGGCGTTGACGCTCATTGCTCTCTTATCGGCACGGATGCACCGCTTTGCGGCATCCCTCGCGGTGATCGGTCTCGCGTTCAGTACGCTCTCTCTCGTGGTGCTGTCGACGCGTGGTTTCGGTAGCCCCGGTTTCGAGACGAAAGCCGACGGCGATGTGACGGTGCTGTCGTGGAACACCCTCGGTGATGCTCCCGGAGCTTCCGCGGTCGCTGATCTCGCACTGGAGAACGACGCCGATATTGTCACGCTGCCCGAAACAACTCGCGAGATGGGCTTCGAAGTGGCGCAGTTGATGGCCGCCGCCGACCACCCCATGTGGGTGCACACGCTCGCCTACGATCAGGTCTCCAAGTCGCGTTCAACGACCGTCTTGATCAGTGTCGACCTCGGCGAATACGACGTCGATGTGCAGACACGCACAACCTCCACTCTGCCCAGCCTCGTCGCGACCCCTCAAGACCCCTCGATGCCCACGATCGTCGCCGTGCACGCGGTCGCTCCCGTGCGCGGCGAGATGACAAACTGGCGAACCGACCTCGACTGGCTTGCCGAACAGTGCCGCGGCACCAACGTCATCCTCGCCGGCGACTTCAACTCAACCCTCGATCACTACGCATCGCTTACCGACGGCGCTGACTTTGCTCTCGGTAGTTGCACGGATGCCGCCTCGGTCACCGACAACGCCGCAATCGGTACCTGGCCGACCCAGTTGCCCTCGCTGCTGGGCGCCCCGATCGACCACGTCATGAGCACGAGCGAGTGGACGACCACGGGGATGCGCGTCATCGAGTCTCACGATGGTTTCGGCAGCGACCACCGACCGGTGCTCGCCATGCTCTCCCCTGCACAGTAAGCATCCAGCCTCGCGCCCCGCATCCGCAGCATTCTGCGAACAGTGAGGGTCCCTCTCGATAGTGCGTTTTACCGCGCGAAGGGAGACACTAGAGGTATGGCAGATTCTTCGGCACCCAGCCCCCGCGCGACCTCTAACCGTTCCACGACGCCCCAGTCTTCGGGCTTCTCTGATTACATCTCTACGGGATGGGCTGAGCGGGTTGACGCTGAGGTTGTTCCCCGCGAGCAGGCCGCCTTCGCTGCTGCCCGCCGCGAGCGCCTCTCGCAGCTTCACCACGGCCAGCGACTAATCATTCCGGCTGGCTCAGCCAAGGTGCGCTCAAACGACACCGACTACCCGTTCCGCGCGCACTCCACGTTCGCGCACGTGACCGGGTGGGGTTCGGATGTTGTTGCCGGCAGCGTTCTCGTAATGGAGCCCACGGCTGATGGCCACGACGCCACCCTGTACTTCCGTCCGGCTGCTGGCCGCGACACGAGCGAGTTCTACGCGAACCCGGATGTCGGAGAGTTCTGGACCGGCCCGCGCCCGTCGCTCGCCAACGTCGCCACCGATCTCGGTGTTGCGACTCTGCCGCTGGCCGAGTTCGACGCTGTGCTCGACCGCGTTGATGCCACCACGCTGATCGTGCGCGACGCCGACCGCGATGTCACCGACCAGGTCGATGGCCGCCGCTTGCTTGCCGCTGACTCCGAAGCTCTCGAGCACGATGGCGACGACGAGCTCAGCCGCGACCTGAGCGAGCTGCGTCTCGTCAAGGACTCCTACGAGGTCACCGAGATGCGTGCTGCCGTTGACGCCACCCAGATGGGCTTCAACGATGTTGTCTCCGATCTGCCCAACATCATCGAGCACAGCCGCGGTGAGCGCCTCGTGGAGGGCACGTTCAACCGTCGTGCTCGCGCCGAGGGAAACACTGTCGGCTACGACACGATCGCTGCCTCCGGCCCGCACGCGTGCGTGCTGCACTGGACTCGCAACGACGGTCCCGTGAAGCCGGGCGACCTCATCCTCATCGATGCTGGCATTGAGCTCGACAGCTACTACACCGCCGACATCACCCGCACCCTGCCCATTAGTGGCACGTTCACCGAGGTGCAGCGTCGCGTCTACGACGCCGTGCTCGAAGCGGCGGATGCTGCCTTTGCCATCGTGCGCCCCGGAATCAAGTTCCGCGACATCCACGCTGAAGCAATGCGCGTCATCGCCGAGAAGACCGCCGAGTGGGGCCTGCTGCCCGTGTCAGCCGAAGAGTCATTGGAGGCGGACAAGCAGTTCCACCGCCGCTACATGGTGCACGGCACCAGCCACCACCTGGGCATCGACGTTCACGACTGCGCCGCCGCCCGCCGCGACATGTACCTCGACGGAATTCTCGAGCCCGGCATGGTCTTCACGATCGAGCCCGGCCTGTACTTCCAGCCCGACGACATCACCGTGCCCGAGGAATACCGCGGCATTGGGGTGCGCATCGAAGACGACATCCTTGTCACCGAAGACGGCGCTGAGAACCTGTCGGTCAACATCCCGCGCACGGCGGATGCCGTAGAAGCGTGGATCGCCCGCTCCTAGTTGTGGAGGCGCGTTAGGCCTTAGGCGCTTCGCCGCCCTCGACCGGCGCTTCCGGTACTTCCGGTGCGTCGGGCGTGGGTGTCGAGGTTGGCTCTGCGGCGGGAGGTCCCGCCAGCGTCGGCACGTGCGGGGCAGCGTGCACTCCGGGCATCCCGGCGGCTGATGTTCCGAGAACAGAGTGAGCCTTGGCCGTGAGGTTGGGCGAGATGATCACGTCGTAGCGCTCGGCCAGCAATTGCGAAGTTGCAGCGTAGTCGCGGCGTTTGCGCATGATCGAGTAGTTCACGACACCGAAGATCATGCCGATTCCGGCGCCGGCCACGATCGCCGAGAAGAAGATCGCTACCTGCTGCGTGGTGATCGGAGCAATGATCGTGGAGATCAGGCCGAAGAAGAGTCCGAGCCAGGCACCGGTGCTCGCGCCGGCGAGAGCGGCACGGCCGTAGCTCAATCGTGCGGTCACCATTTCGACTGTTGTGAGGTTGCGACCGACGATCGCGATGCCTTTGACATCGAACTCGGCCTTCGCCAACTTGTTGATGGCGTCTTGGGCATCGGTGTAGCTCTCGAAGCTTGCGAGCACGTCACCACGCGGCACACTCGACTGCAGAGGGGCACGGCGGGAGAATCCACTGAAATTACTCATCAGTTCATTGTCCCATGCAGGGGTAGGGTTTTAGTTGTGAGCACCTCAAGAGTATTCGTCGCCCGATTGGTGGGCTGCTCTGTCTTCGACCCCAATGGCGACCGCGTAGGTAAAGTGCGCGATGTGCTCGTCGTTGAGCGGGCCGACGCCAGCCCTCGTGTTGTCGGAATGATCGCTGAAGTCCCCGGTAAGCGGCATGTATTCCTGTCGATTGGTCGAGTCACGAGCATCGGCTCCGGGCAGATCATCACGACGGGTGTACTCAACCTGCGCCGCTTCGAGCAGCGCGGTGGAGAGATCCGCGTGATGGCCGAGCTTCTGGGTCGTCGCGTCGATATGCGTGACGGTTCGGGCGAAGCTCAAATCGAAGACGTTTCGATTGAAGAAGTTGACCTCGGCGAGTGGGAGATCAGCCAGCTGTTCGTGCGTCGTCCCAAGGCCACGGGAGCGCCACTCTTCGCCAAGGGCCCTACCGATTTCGCCAGCTGGGATGAGATCAAGCACAACCAGCACAAGGGTGAAGCGCAATCGGCAACTCAACTTGTCGCCAGCTTCTCCGATCTGCTCCCTGCCGACCTCGCCAACGCGATGCTCGAACTTCCCGAACAGCGCATGATGGAGGTCGCCGGCGAGCTCTCTGACGACCGCCTGGCCGACGTTCTCGAAGAGATGCCGGAGAACGAGCAAGTTGCGCTGCTCAACAAGCTCGACGATGACCGGGCCGCTGACGTGCTCGACGAGATGCAGCCGGATGACGCGGCCGACCTCATCGCCCACCTCTCCGACGAGCGCGGTGAGACACTGCTCGACCTCATGGAGCCCGAAGAGGCCGAAGACGTGCGCTTCTTGCTCAGCTACGCCCCCGACACCGCGGGTGGACTCATGACCACCGAGCCGATCATTGTGTCGGCCGACGCCACCGTCGCTGAGGGGCTCGCCCTCATCCGTCGCCACGACCTCGCGCCTGCACTGGGTGCCGCAATCTGTGTGACGTTGCCGCCGTATGAACCGCCGACCGGGCGACTGCTCGGCATGGTTCACTTCCAACGGATGCTGCGCTACCCGCCCAACGAACGTCTCGGCGCCCTGATCGATCAGTCGCTTGAGCCGGTACGCTCGTCCACGACGGCAGCCGAAGTCTCGCGCATTCTGGCGAGTTACGACCTCGTTTCAGTACCGGTTGTTGATGACAACCATCGATTGCTCGGGGTGGTGACCATTGACGACGTGCTCGACCATCTTCTTCCCGACGACTGGCGAAGCACCACAGATGAATCGGCCAGCTTTGACGACACATCCACTAGACCGCTGACTATCGTTCAGCAGCAAGACATTCGCGCAGGGAGGTCAGCACGTGGCATTCGCTAAACGACGCACTCCACGGTCTCAGCGCAATGAGGCACGCCTCGACAGCCCGAAGGGGCTGCGTACAGGTTTCGGCATGTTCGAGAGCCGCGACCGCATGGGCCGCTACTCCGAAGCTTTCGCCCGCGGCATGGGAACCCCCTGGTTTCTCGTCGGGCTCTCCGCTTTCGTGGGTGTCTGGCTGATTTACAACACGAGCGCTCCCTTCGACGCGCAGTTCGACCCGCGCGCCACCAACTTCACTCTGCTGACGCTCATCCTCTCGCTGCAGGCCTCCTATGCGGCCCCGATGATCCTGCTGGCGCAGAACCGTCAGGATGACCGCGACCGCGTACAGATCGAGCAAGATCGTCAGCGTGCCGAGCGCAACCTCAACGACACCGAGTACTTGGCGCGCGAAGTCGTTGCGCTTCGCCTCGCGATGACCGACCTGGCGAGCAAAGACTTCATTCGTTCCGAACTGCGGTCGCTGCTCGAAGAACTCGAGAAAGACGACGAGACCAAAGACGCGGAGAAGCGTGAACGCTGAGCTCGAAGCCGCGGTTCTCACCTCCCTCGCCTCGGTGATCGACCCCGAGATTCGTCGTCCCGTCACAGAGCTGGACATGATCTCTGGGGTTACCGTTGACGACGCGGGTGCGGCATCCGTGGGCTTGAACTTGACGATTGTCGGATGCCCGGCGGCGACCTCCATCGAACGTGATGTGCGTGAGGCTACCGAGCGTGTGGCCGGCATCACGGCGGTGACCGTTGACGTATCGGTGATGACGCGCGCGCAACGCGAGGCGCTCACCGAGAAGCTGCGCAAGGGCAAGCCGAAGACGATGCAGTTCGGGCCCGATTCGCTCACCCAGATTGTGGCCGTAACGAGCGGCAAGGGCGGGGTCGGCAAATCGACCCTCACCGCAAACTTGGCTGTTTCGCTCGCCCAGAGCGGGCTGCGCGTCGGAGTGATTGACGCCGATGTGTTCGGTTTCTCCATTCCCGGCCTGCTGGGGCTGCACGGCGCGAAGCCGACGCAGGTGGGTGAAATGATTCTGCCGCCGGTTGCCTACGACGTGAAAGTCATTTCGATCGGCATGTTCGTCGAAGACAACACGGCGGTCTCCTGGCGCGGGCCCATGCTGCACCGCACGATTCAGCAGTTCTTGACCGACGTTTTCTTCGGCGACCTCGATGTGCTGCTGCTTGACCTTCCGCCGGGCACCGGCGATGTCGCAATCTCGCTCGGCCAGCTGCTGCCGCACTCCGATGTGGTGGTCGTCACGACCCCGCAGTCTGCTGCCGCTGACGTCGCTGAGCGTAGCGGTCTTGTTGCGCGCCAAACCGGTCAGCGCGTGATCGGCGTCATCGAAAACATGGCGGGTCTCCCCCAGCCTGACGGCAGCGTGCTCGAACTCTTTGGTTCCGGTGGTGGGGCGGATGCCGCAGTCAAGCTCTCCACGCCAGACGAGCCCGTCTCGGTGCTGGCCTCAATTCCGCTCAGCATTGCTCTGCGCGAGGGCGGCGACGCCGGGGTTCCCGTCGTGATCGCGGCTCCTGCGGATCCTGCTGCGCAGGCCATCACGGCTCTTGCCGCAACTCTCCGTTCGCACAAGCGCAGCGTTGCCGGCCGCAAGCTCGGCCTCAGCCCGCGCTAGACGCCGACCCACTTCGCCCGGAGCGCACGCTAGTTGCGCACCCGTTAACGCAAAAACACCACAGCAGAAATGCTGTGGTGTTGCGTAAACCGGCTGGCGGTTGGCTACGGCATGGTGTTGTAGCGACGGGTGGGGATGCGACGGTATCCGTCGGTTGCTACGGCGCGCAGGGTAGCGATGATGCCGAATGCGGACAGTGCCCCAATGATGATCAGTTCGAAGTTCATGTCTATATTCTGACCTTCGGCAACCTTTTAGAACAAGATGATCTTTCTTATCTAACCTTGTAGGCTAGCTACATGGAGATACGGCGCCTCGAACTGCTGCGCGAATTGGCTGACCGTGGCAGCATCACGGCTGTCGCCAAGGCCACGATGCGTACGCCATCCGCGGTTTCTCAGCAGCTCAAAATCTTGGAACGCGAAGCTGGCATTCCCCTCACCGAGCGGGTCGGCCGTGGCATCGTGTTGACCTCTGCTGGGCGCGCACTCGCCCAGACCGCGGCTGATGTCGCCACGGCAATTGAGAAGGCCGAAGCGCTCTGGAACGATTTTCGCGAGTCGCCCCGCGGTGAAGTCACGATGACCATCTTTCCCACGGGCGGCGAGATGTTGCTGCCCGGTCTTTTCCATTCGATCAATCGTCTCGCGGGCCTCAAGCTGCACTGCAACGACCAAGACTCCGTGCTTGAGGATGTTGCCAACCTCACCGCTGATTTCGACATTGTGGTCTCCGACTCTCCGCACGTGCTGCCTTCCTGGACCGAGCGCGGGCTCGCCGTCGTTCCTCTCATGCGCGAGTCGCTGGACGTCGCTTTGCCAGAGGATCATCCCCTTGGACGCAAAGCCGCCCTCACTCCGGCTGACCTCGTCGACGAGACGTGGATCGGGGTGCCGCCCGGGTTGCCGTTCGACCGCATCCTGCGCCGCATTGAAGCCGCCAACGGCGCCCCGGCCAACGTCGCCCAGCGCCTGACCGACAACAGCATCGTCGAAGCGGTGGTGGCGGCTGGCCACGGCATCGCCATCCTGCCGCGCTTCACGACGCGGGACCGCGAGAACGGCCTCATCACTCGCCCCCTCAAGGGCGTGCCCTCGTCGCGCCTTATCTCGGCGCTGCTGCGCCCCGACCGCGCCGAGCGCCCCTCGGTGCGCGCGGTCGTCAAAGCGCTCG
This sequence comes from Salinibacterium sp. VpJ6, assembly GCF_059767345.1. Lineage (NCBI taxonomy): Bacteria > Bacillati > Actinomycetota > Actinomycetes > Micrococcales > Microbacteriaceae > Salinibacterium > Salinibacterium sp. VpJ6. Next base: position 238,901 of record NZ_JBSOQL010000002.1, on the reverse strand, counting down.
TGGATGAAGCCCAGCGCTTCGAACGCGAACATACGGCGTAAGCCGAGCACACCGCGTAAGCGCAGCATCCGCTCGCCGCCTTCGACCGGCTTAGAATTCCGACGTGGACTTCTCCCTGCGCCCCAGCACCGACGCCGACCTCGACTGGTTGCTTGAGCTACGCGCGGTCGTGCTGCGCGACGATCTCGAACGTCATGGGCTGTTCGACCCCGTGCGCGTGCGCCAGTGGATGAGTAAGGCGTTCGTTGCCAGCAACACCCAGATCATCCGCGTAGACGGCGCGGATGCCGGCTCCATCACCGTGCGCCACGAACCCGATGCGCGCTGGATCGAGCACTTCTATTTACCCGCCCGCCTGCACGGTCACGGCATCGGCACGCGCGTGCTCGCCGACGCTCTCAGCCGACCGGATGCGCGCCCGTTCCGCCTCATGGTGCTGCAGGGCAGCCCCGCCATCAGCCTCTACGAACGCCACGGCTTCGTGCCCTACGACAGCGACGACCATGACGTGTGGATGACGCGGCCCGCCGTTCTCGGCTAGTCGCGCAGCGCCAAGCTAGATCAGCCGATTTCGACCGCCCAGCGCCGCTACTCCGCCATCAGCCTTCTCTAGGCTTCAGGCTCGATCAGGCGCGCGAGCAGTTCGATGAGCAAACGTTCCGTGAGCGGGGCCGGCATCGCGGCGATGAGAGCCAGCAGCGGAGCCATGCGCTCGGGGAGCCCCTCGGTGGCGGCACCGAGGCCCAGCGCACCCAGGAGGCCCGCAGCGGTCGCGGAATCGAGCGGAGCGGCATCCGGGCGCCCTAAGGCGGCAAGAGCCTCAGCGGGCAACGTAGCGAGCAGAGCCTCGGCCGAGATGGGAGCGACGCCGCGTACCTCGTCGGCTGCCGCGGTGAGTGCGGTGCTGAGCCCGTCGAGCACGTTGGCAGTTACCGGCGTGATGGTGAGGTGGGTGGTTGCCGGCAGCACGCTGCCATCGCTCTGAACGAGAGACGGCTGAAGCTGCAACAGGAAACCATGCTCGCGCACCTGGTCGGCCCAGTGATGCGCGTCGACGCGGCGCTCGGGAGCGACAGATTCATCCGTCGCGATTGCGAGCAGAGGGCCAACTGGGTTGCCGACAACGCGCAAGCCCTCGATGCCACCGATGACATCGCGCAGAGATTGCGTGGAGCGCGCACATGACTGCGAAAGTTCAGCGAGCCCGCTTGTTCCGAGCGCGTGGATGATCGCCCAGGCAGCAGCCAAAGGCCCCGCCGACTTCGAGCCCAGAATTGTCGGGTTCACAATCGGATAGCCCGGCCACTGCGTCGTCGCGAAATACTGCGTGCGCTGACGGTCGCGACCGCGCTGCAAGATTACCGAAGCGCCCTTGGGTGAGTAGCCGAACTTATGCAGGTCGGCGCTGATGCTCGTGACGCCCGGCACCTCGAAGTTCCACGGCTCGACGCCTTCCCAAAAGGGAAGCACCCAGCCACCGATGCAGGCATCAACGTGACAGGCGATTCCACGCTCGGCTGCCGCCGCCGCGACCTCTACGACAGGGTCCATCGCGGCGTGCGCATAGCTCGGAGCCGACACCACCACGAGAGCGACATCGTCGCCCATGCGTGCAATCAGGTCGCTCGCGGCGACGTCACCGCCTGGGCCGACCGGTACGAGATCCAGTTCGAGCCCGAAGTAGTGCGCGGCCTTCTGGAACGCCGCATGAACAGTCACGGGTGCCACGAGTCGCGGTGTGCCCGTGCGCGCCGACGAGCCAGAACCGCGCCACACGTCGCGCGCCGTTTTGACGGCAAGCAGGCAGCTTTCGGTGCCGCCGGTCGTGACGGTGCCGACGACATCCTCATCGCCGCCCAGCAGGTCGCGAGCAAAACCGAGCACTTCGCGTTCCATGACGGCAACCGACGTGAACGTCGTCGGGTCGAGCCCATTCACGGGTTGGACTGCGCGGATGGCGCTGGCAGCGAGCTCATCAAGTTCGGCAAGGCCGGAGTCGTAGACATACGAGAGCACGCGCCCACCGTGGGTGGGAGCATCCGCTTCGCGCAGTGCAGAAAGGCGTTCGAGAATATCGGCGGGCTGATGGTCGAACTTCATCGGGTCTCCTGATCGTTCGCAGTGGTGGTGGGGCCACTGGTGGGGTGCGGTGTGGTGGCGGGTGTAGCAGCAGAGTCGGCCTCGTCGCTGTCAGCCTCATCAATGTGGTGGCGACGCAGCGGGTAGCGCCTGAAGCACAGCAAGGAAAGACCGATGATCACGGCGGGCACGATGCTGAAGCTGATGATGATTCCGGCGATGGCCGAATCAGGCTGGGTCACCGTCTGGTTGGCCACCGATTCGAGATAGCCGGATGCCGCAAGCACGGTCGTGAGAACCGTGGCACCGAGAGCCATTCCGGTAGTTTCACCCGCGGTCCACACTCCACCGAAGGTGCCGGCCGAGGCAATCTTGTGGCGGCGCGAGTCGTGGGAGATCACGTCGGGCAGCATCGACATCGGCAGGGCTTGCATGCCGGCGTAGCCCGCTCCGGCGAGCGCGACGGGCGCATAGATCCAGACGCCGGGTGCCCACAGTTGCGGAACGATCAGCAACGCACCCACGCCGTAGCAGGCCGAGGCCCACACGAAGGCGCGCTCTTTGCCGATGCGGCGAGAGATCGCAGCCCATACGGGCGCAAAGAGCAGAGCGGGCCCAATGAGCGAGACGAACAAAATCGCAACCCCGGTGCCGAGCACCCACGTCGCCACATACTGTGCGCCCGCGAGCATGACGCCCGTCGCGAGCCCCTGCAGCAGGAAGGTCAACAACAGCGCCCGGAAGGGTTGGCTGCGCTTGAGCGCGGCAATACCGGCGCGGTAGGTCTGCGCAATCGACACGGCCGGGGCCACCGCGCTGATTCCTCGAGGCGCTGAGAACGAAGAGATCACGAGCGAGATGCCCATGAGGGCGGCCGCAGAGAGGGCCATCACGAGATAGCCGAGCCGTTCATCCGCAAAGGCATCACGAATCTCGGGGGCACCGGCACCGAACAGCAGAATGGCGACCGTGAGCACAACTACGCGAACGGCCAAGAGGCGCGTGCGTTCGTCGTAACTGCGGGTCAGTTCGGCGGGCAGCGCGATGTAAGGCACTTGAAACAGGCTGAACGCCGTCGCTGTGGCCACGAAGGCAATGAAGACCCAGATGCCTGACGCGAGCGGGCCGATACCGGCGGGCACCGCAAAGGTCACCACGAACAGAATCGGGAGAAGAATGGCGCCGAGCAACATCACCGGGCGTCGCGTGCCACGGTGCGCGAGGCTGCGGTCGCTGCGCGCGCCGATCACGGGGTCAATGATCACGTCCCACACCTTGGCGGCGGTCACCAGAATTCCGGCCGCGAGGGCGGCAATGCCCAGGGTGTCGGTGAGGTAATAGACGAGCACGAGACCCGGCAGGGCACCAAAGCCTCCCGTGCCAAGAGAACCAATGGCGTAGGTGGCGATCGTGGATCGGGTCAGAGCTCGCGGCGCTGCGGTCGTCATCTTTGTGAGCCTAGTGCTTTGCACAGCGGAAATTGTGGTGCTCAGCCGTAGTGTTGAGACATGTCGCCTCACACAGTTGCCTCACTGATCGGGTCGCGTCGCCGCGACACTCTCGTCGCCCAGTTGCGGTGCACCACCTCCGACACCGCCACCGTAATTGCGCCATTCAGCGGCGAACCCCTGCACGAGTTGCCGCAGAGTTCGGCCCGCGATGTTCGGGATGCCGCGGCATCCGCTCGCACCGCTCAGCGCGCCTGGCGCAACGCCGGCTTCGCCTACCGCCGCCGCGTTCTGCTGCGTGCCCACGACCTGCTGTTGGAGCGTCAAGAAGAGCTACTCGACCTGCTGCAGACGGAGTCGGGAAAGACTCGCGGTCAGGCCTTCGAAGAGATCTTTCAAGCGGCCTCGATCACGCGGTACTACGCCATCTCGGCCGAGCGCGTGTTGGCGACCAAGCGTCGCCGCGCGGGCATCCCGCTGCTCATGTCGACGCGGGTGAGCTACTCCCCCAAGCAACTCATCGGCGTTGTCACGCCGTGGAACTACCCGATTGCTCTCGGGGCCATGGATATCGTTCCTGCGTTGGCCGCCGGCAGTGCCGTCATCCAGAAGATCGACAATCAGGGCGCGCTCTCGATGCTCGCCACCCGCGAGGCTTACATTGATGCCGGAGTTCCCGCCGCTGTTTGGCCGATTCTGGCGGGCCCCGGCAACCAGGTCGGCAACGCCGTTGTTGATGCCGCCGACTACATCTGCTTCACCGGATCGACGCCCACGGGCACCACGGTCGGCAAGCGTGCCGCCGGGCGCCTCATCGGTGCATCGCTCGAGCTCGGAGGCAAGAACCCGCTGCTCGTGCTGGGCGATGCCGATCCCATCCAAGCCGCAGAGGATGCCGTCTACGCCTGCTTCGCCTCCATGGGTCAGTTGTGCGTTTCAATCGAACGCATCTACGTGCACAAGTCGATCGAGGCCGAATTCACTCGCGCCTTCGCAGAGCGTGTGAAAGCTCTTGCGCAGACTTCAGCGCTCGACTACTCGGGTGATGTGGGTTCGCTCACGTCGCAGGCTCAGCTTGAGCGAGTCCAAGCCCATGTGGAGGATGCTGTCACGAAGGGCGCGACCGTGGTCGCCGGCGGAATCCCCCGGCCCGATCTCGGCCCCTACTTCTACGCGCCGACCGTGCTTACGGGAGTCACCGCCGAGATGGAGTGCTTCGCCGACGAAACATTCGGCCCCGTCGTGGCAATCACCTCAGTCGAGAGCGACACGGATGCCATCAACCGCGCCAATGACACGGAGTTCGGCCTCAACGCCTCGATCTTCAGCGGCTCCATCGCCCACGCGCGCCGCCTTGCCGATCGATTGGATGCCGGCAGCGTCAACATCAACGAGGGCTACCGTGGCAGTTTCTCGAGCGTCGATGCGCCGATGGGCGGAATGAAGCACTCTGGTTTGGGACGCCGTAACGGGCCAGAGGGCATCCTGCGTTTCGTGCAATCGCGCACGGTCTCGCAGTCGAACGGCATTCTGCAGTTGCCACGGTCCGGTGCTGAATTCGCCGCAATGGCGGGCCTCATGGTCACACTGCTGACCGTGTTGAAGGTGCTGCGCCGCCGCTAGGACGGTGATGCTCGGGGGCTGGCGCGATCGCGCTACGTCGCCTCGTTATCGAAGGGGGCGCGTTCGCCCGCCTTCAGTTCTGCCTTAAGTTGCGATTGTCGTTCGGCGAGCGCCGCTTGGCGTTCCGCGTAGGCGGCTGAACGCGGCGGACGCACCTTCACGGGAGGTGTTTCGTCTTCGAGCAGGGCATCGCGGATGATGCGACGCGGATCGTACTGGCGCGGGTCAAGCTGCTTCCAGTCGATGTCGTCGAAGTCGGGGCCCATCTCTTCGCGCATGCGATCTTTGGCGCCGTTGGCCATGTCGCGCAGCGAGCGGACGAGGCGGGCGAGCTGCGACGCGTAGTAGGGCAAACGGTCGGGGCCCAGCAAAAAGACAGCGATGATCCCAATAATCAGCAGTTTGTCGAATGTGAGACCGAAGGACACCCGTTTAGCTTACCTGCGCTAGCGGCTACGCCGTCTACAGTTGACACAGCGATAGGAGCAATGTGTCAGACAAGCAGTTGAGTTGGAAGTACGCCGAGGAGTTCGTTGTCGAACGCCCAGAGATCGCTGCGGCGCGCGTGCATTCCAGCGAGTTGGGAATCGAAGCGGTCAGCCCCGCTGTCGGCGCTCAGCTGGCCTTGCTCGCTGCGGCCACGGGCGCTAAGAGCATCATCGAGGTCGGCACCGGTGTCGGCATCAGTGGGCTCTGGATGCTCGCCGGCAGCCCCGGCGCACTGCTCACCACGATCGACTCCGAGATTGACCACCAGCAGGTTGCTCGCGCCGTGTTCGCGGATGCCGGCATCCAGTCGAATCGCGTACGCCAGATCGGTGGCAAGGCTGCCGAAGTTCTGCCGCGCATGAACGAGTCGAGCTACGACCTCGTCTTTATCGATGCCGACCCTCAGTCGGTCATCGAGTACGTCGAACACGGCCTTCGCCTCGTTCGCCCCGGCGGTGTCGTAGCGGTTGCTCATGCTCTGTGGCGCGACCGCGTCGCCGACCCTGCTCAGCGCGACTCGACGGTCAGTAATTTCCGCACGCTCTTGAAGGAGATCGCGCAGTCGGAGGCAGTGATCAGTTCGCTCATCCCCGTCGGCGACGGGCTTCTGCAGCTCACCAAGCTCAGCGACTAACGCGCTCAGCGAACGCTCACCGGGCGTTCAGCGTTCTGTCTGTAGGGTGGATGAACCGCCATCCCTTGACTAACACGACTGAGCGCGCGCTGCTGAGGAATCTGGATCTCCGCAGGCCGTGAGAACGGAGCATCCATGACTAGCAACGATCGTGACGGCTGGGTTCGTGTTCGAGGGGCCCGCGAGAATAACCTCGCCAACATCGATCTCGATGTGCCCCGGGATTGCATGGTCGCATTCACGGGCATCTCCGGTTCGGGAAAGTCGTCGCTTGCTTTCGGCACCCTGTACGCCGAGGCTCAGCGCCGCTACTTCGAGTCAGTGGCGCCCTACGCTCGCCGCCTGCTCAACCAGGTTGGCGCTCCAGATGTCACCGACATCACGGGTCTTCCCCCTGCGGTTGCGCTTCAGCAGCGCCGCGGAGCGCCCAGTTCGCGTTCAAGCGTCGGCACGATCACGACGCTCTCGAATCTGCTGCGCATGCTGTATTCCCGTGCCGGCACATATCCCGCCGGTGTTACTCACCTCTCGGCGGAAGCCTTCTCGCCCAACACTGCGACCGGGGCGTGCCCGCGCTGTCACGGCCTCGGCGTTGTTCACGACGTCACCGAAGACCTTCTTGTGCCCGACGCCTCGCTCTCGATTCGCGATGGCGCTATCGCCGCGTGGCCGGGAGCGTGGCAGGGCGCGAACCTCAAGAGCATCGTCAACGGTCTCGGCATCGACACCCGCGCGCCCTGGCACACCCTCAGTCAAAAAGATCGCGACTGGCTGCTGTACACCGAAGAGCAGCCCTCGGTCTTTATTCAGCCCGAAGAAGGCCGCGTCGACCATGGCTACAACGGCAAGTTCTGGAGTGCCCGCAAGCACATCATGAACGTGCTCTCGCAGTCTCAGAGCGAGCGGATGCGCGAGCGCGCGCTGCGCTTCGTGCAGAGCATGACGTGCCCCGAGTGTGGCGGCAGCGGTCTGCAGGCGAACGCCCTCTCGGTCACCTTCGCGGGCCTCAGCATCGCAGAGCTCAACGCCGTTCCGCTGACCGATCTCGCAGATCGACTGCGCGAGGGAATGGCTCGCGCCGACTCCGAAAGCGAAGGGTCCGAAGGCAATGAAGTCGCCCATCGCATCGGCGACGACGTGATCGCGCGCGTTGACGTTCTTCTCGACCTAGGGCTCGGCTACCTCAGCCTCGGCCGCAACTCCACCACGCTCTCCCCCGGCGAAGCGCAACGCCTGCGCATCGCCACCCAACTGCGCTCCGGCCTCTTCGGGGTCGTCTACGTTCTCGACGAGCCCTCGGCGGGATTGCACCCGGCGGACGCCGCACCGCTATTGAAGGTTCTTGACCGTTTGACGGAATCCGGCAACTCTCTCTTCGTCGTGGAACACGACCTTGACGTCATTCGGCGTGCCGACTGGATCGTCGACATCGGTCCCGGTGCGGGCGAGGGCGGCGGGCAACTCGTGTACTCCGGCCCCGTCGACGGCCTCAAGGATGTTCCCGAATCGGTCACCGGCCGCTACCTCTTTCCGCAGGAGTCGCGACCGACGCGCGAGGTACGCGCCCCGGAATCGTGGGTGAGGCTGAAGAAAGCCTCGCTACACAACATCCGCGATCTCACGGTCGACTTCCCGCTCGGCGTCATGACCGCGGTCACGGGCGTCTCAGGCTCGGGCAAGTCAACCCTCGTCACCCACGTGCTCGCAGAAGCCGTGCGCGCTCAGCTCGGTGCCGCTCCGGATGACGCAGGCGACGCCGCAGACGCGGATGACCCGCGCCACGACCTCACGCTCGAAGACACCGCCGGCCTCGACTCCTTCGACCGTCTGGTTCTCGTCGATCAGCGCCCGATCGGACGCACCCCGCGCTCGAACCTTGCCACCTACACCGGCATGTTCGATGTCGTACGCAAGCTCTTTGCCGCCACCGACGAAGCCCACCAACGCGGCTACACAGCCAGCCGGTTCTCGTTCAACGTCGCCGGTGGACGCTGCGAAACCTGCCAAGGCGAGGGATTCGTGTCGGTCGAGCTTCTGTTCCTGCCGGGAACCTATGCGCCCTGCCACACGTGCCACGGTGCGCGCTACAACGACGAAACACTCGAAGTCACCTACTTGGGCAAGACCATCGCCGACGTCTTGGGCATGACCGTCGACACCGCCGCCGCGTTCTTCACCGACTCCACCTCGGCGCTGCGCAGCCTCGATACTCTGCGGGATGTCGGCCTCGGCTACCTGCGACTCGGCCAGCCTGCAACAGAGCTGAGTGGCGGTGAAGCGCAGCGCATCAAACTCGCGACCGAGCTGCAGCGCGCGCGTCGCGGCCATGCGCTGTATCTGCTCGATGAACCCACGGCGGGGCTGCATCCCTCGGACACCGAACTGCTGCTCGCCCAACTGCAGCGGCTCGTCGATGCCGGAAACACCGTGGTGCTTGTGGAACACGATTTGGCCACCATCGCCGCCAGCGACTGGGTCATTGACCTCGGTCCGAGCGGCGGCGACCAGGGAGGCACGATCGTCGCCACGGGCACTCCCCGCGAAGTGGCTGCAGGCCCCGGCGCAACCGCGAAGTACCTCAGCGAGTGGCTCGCGACCAGCACCGCTGACTAGTCACGGCAAACGCACCGCCTCCGAAACGGCGGGTTAAACAAAGCACCGAACACGAGTGATCGTGTTCGGTGCTTTGTTTCGACAAGCTCTGCCCAGTGAGGCGAACTCAGAAGAGTGCGCACAGTGGCGTGAGCTGCCGATTAAGGCTGAGTAGGCTCTAGGCGGAAGCGACTACACCCGCGAGAGCGTCGTGCAGTTCTTTTGCTTCGTCATCGTTTACAGATACGACGAGACGACCGCCACCTTCGAGAGGCACACGGACGACGATGAGTCGACCCTCTTTGACAGCCTCCATTGGTCCGTCACCGGTCCTCGGCTTCATTGCTGCCATCGATAGTCCCCTTTCATCGGTACTGGTTTCTATTATCCAGCAAAAACCGCCGATACTGAAACTCTGTCGAATCATTCACCCGCTGTGCACCTCTTTAGGGCGGAGTCCAGTCGTAGCCGTCAACCCACCATGCCAAATGGATCCACGCCCACTGCCCGGCGACACAAGCCGCGAGCAGGGCAGCGCGGTACCACCGCGACTGCGGGAATGCGAGCACTCCGGCCAGCGGGAACAGCGGCATGAGGAGGCGGAACGTGCTCGACTGAGGAAAGAACACCGCCAAGAGGTAGAGCGCATAGCTCGCCACCCACAGCCGCAGATCGACGCCGATACGCTGTGCGGGCTTCGTGATCAAAAATATGAAGAAGGAAAGAACGGCAGCGATGAGCATGACGGTCAGCAGCCACTGCGGCAGCTGCCACCACCCGGCCCAAAAGGCTGCCCCTTGCAACCACGCCGCGAACGGTATCAGCTCGCCGTACCCGACGTAACCGGCCCGCCACGCGAGCTCGGTGTCGGTGTAGGCCGTGAGCGATCCGGTGACGGCGGCCGCGATCAGCAGCCACGCGAAGCCCATGACAAGGCTGAAGAGAGTCGCGGTGACGGCCGCCACTCTCTCGTGCATCGGGAACTCCTCGCGTCGGCGAATCCACCAGCGATAGACAACGTGCAGTCCGAGCGCGAGAGCGAAGGCGAGCCCGCTCGGCCGGGTGACAGACATGATCGCGATCACCGGCACGAGCATCCAATACTGACGCTTCATGAGCCAGAACAGCGCGAGTATCAGCAAGAACAGGTACATGGATTCGGCGTACGAGACCTGCAGGATCGCGGAGAGCGGCGCGAAACAGAAGATGGCCACCGCAAAGAGCGCCGTGCCCGCGGGCAGCACGAGATGCATCACTCGGTAGAGCATGAGGGCCGCGCCCAGCGAGAAGGCGACGGAAACAAACACACTCGCCACCGCGAAGTCGAGGGTCGTCAGCGTCATCACGACGCGCACGAGCGCCGGATACGCCGGCATGAAGGCCCAGGCGTTCTCGCCGATGTGGCCGGACTCCGTCACCGGCAGTTCACTCGGATATCCCGAGAGCGAGATGATGAAATACCAGTGGCCATCCCAGATCTTGGCGAACGAGAAGTAGTCGGGGTGCGGGCCCGTCCACGCGTTCTGGCCCTGAATCGAGGCGAACCACAGCAACAGCGACGTCGTCACGACGCGCGACGCCACGAAGATGGCGATGACCGCAAGCCACCAGCGCTCCGGCACGAGAATGGCCGCAGTCCCGCGGCGCACTCCCGAAACTAGCGAGCTGTCAGCCACGCCCTCAGCCCCTGCTCGCAGGCCACAATCTCACTCGTCGCAACACGCTCATCGTCGGCGTGAGCCCGCAGCGGGTTGCCGGGGCCGTAGTTCACAGCGGGCACTCCGAGCTCGGCGAAGCGAGCAACGTCGGTCCAGCCATACTTCGGGGCCGCGGTGCCACCCACGGCATCGAGGAAGTTTTTGGCGAGCGGCGCATCGAGGCCGGGGCGTGCACCACCGGCGAGGTCGGTCACCTCAAAATCGAAGCCCGCGAAGACCTCACGCAGATGCTGGATGGCCTGCTCACTACTGCGATCCGGAGCGAACCTAAAGTTCACAGTCACGGTCGCGGCATCCGGAATCACGTTGCCGGCGACTCCGCCCGTGATGCCCACGGCGTTAAGACCCTCGCGATACACGAGGCCGTCGACCTCGTGCTGCTCGGGCTCGTAGGCTGCCAGAATCGCCAGCACAGGCGCGGCAGCGTGAATCGCGTTCTGCCCCATCCAGGCGCGCGCGGAGTGAGCGCGCAGTCCCGTGAGCGAGATGTCGATGCGAGCGGTGCCATTGCAGCCGCCCTCAACCGTGGCGTTCGACGGCTCACCAATGATGGCGAAGTCTCCCGCCATCAGGTCGGGGCGGTTGCGAGCGATGCGACCAAGACCGTTGAGCTCAGCAGCAACCTCTTCGTGGTCGTAGAAGATCCAGGTCACATCGACGGCGGGGTCGGTGAGTTCTGCGGCGAGCTTGAGAGCGATCGCGACGCCGCCCTTCATGTCGACGGTGCCGCGGCCCACAAGGTGCTCTTCGCCGTCGATCATCTCAAGCGTCGTGGGCAGGTTGTTGTTCACGGGAACCGTGTCGAGATGCCCGGCGATCACGACGCGCTGCGCCTTGCCGCCGTTCGTGCGGGCAACAACGGCATCCGCATCCCGAATCACCTCAAGGTGGCTGAACGCGCTGAGAGCGGTTTCTACGGCATCCGCGATGCGCTTCTCGTTGCCGGAGACCGACTCGATATCGCAGATCTGGCGGGTGAGATCGGGGCTCGAGGCCGTCAAATCAAGCACAGGAAGAGTGGGATCGGTCGCAGGCATGCACCCAGTGTAAGTAACCTTGATGCATGACTTCGCGCACAGCATGGGGATACGGACTCGCAACAATCGCCAGCGACGGAACAACACTTGACGTGTGGTTCCCCGCTCCGCACCTGGGATCTATCCCCGAGGGCACCGACCCGCACTACACACCCGCCGACCTCGAAGAGCATTTGGGGGCTGACGAACGCCGCCGTGTGCGCACCGAATTCGTGACCGTTGAGATCGATTTGGATGCCGCACCGCAGAACGTCGCCGACGCGTACCTGCGCCTGCACCTGCTCAGCCACTTGCTCGTGAAGCCCAACAGCATCAACCTTGACGGCCTCTTCGGCGCGCTGCCGATCGTCGTCTGGACCAACGCCGGAGCGGTGCACCCTGACGGTTACCGCGAACTGCGCATCTCGCTCAAGCGTCACGGCATCATCGTGACCGGCATCGACAAGTTCCCGCGGATGCTCGACTACGTCGTGCCCGAACGCGTCCGCATCGCCGACGCTTCGCGCGTTCGCCTCGGCGCGTACCTCTCCCCCGGAACCACCGTCATGCACGAGGGCTTCGTCAACTTCAACGCTGGCACGCTCGGCAGCTCGATGGTCGAGGGCCGCATCTCTCAGGGTGTCGTCGTGGGTGACGGCGCCGATATCGGTGGCGGAGCATCCATCATGGGAACGCTCAGCGGTGGTGGCACCGAACGCGTCTCCATCGGTGAGCGCGCGTTGCTCGGAGCCAACTCAGGAATCGGCATCGCGATCGGTGACGACACGGTTGTTGAAGCCGGGCTCTACGTCACGGCAGGCACCAAGGTCACCATCATTGATGGTTCGGCTACCCCGCGCAGCGTCAAGGCTGTGGAGCTCAGTGGCGTGAACGGCCTGCTGTTCCGCCGCAACTCCGTCACGGGCGCTGTCGAGGTTCTGCCTCGCAGCGGCACCGGCGTCGAACTCAACGCGGCGCTGCACGCCTAAGCACACAAACGCTCACGGTGCTCGTGGGGTCGACAACAGGCCCCACGAGCGCAAAGCGAAACGGCCGGCTTCCCCGAGGGGATGCCGGCCGTTCGTCGTAAGGATGGTGCGGTCTAGCGCTGAGGCCAGTCCCGAGCCGCAGGGCCCGTGTACAGCTGCTGCGGGCGACCGATCTTGGTCTTGGGGTCTTCGTTCATCTCGCGCCAGTTGGCGATCCAGCCCGGCAGTCGACCGATCGCGAAGAGCACCGTGAACATACGTGGCGGGAAGCCCATTGCCTTGTAGATGACGCCGGTGTAGAAGTCGACGTTGGGGTACAGCTTGCGCTCGATGAAGTAGTCATCGGCCAAAGCGACCTCTTCGAGCTCACGAGCGATATCGAGCAGCGGGTCGCTGATGCCGAGATCAGCGAGCACCTCATCCGCACTCTCTTTCACCAGACGTGCACGCGGGTCGAAGCTCTTGTACACGCGGTGGCCAAAGCCCATCAGGCGCACGCCGTCTTCTTTGCGCTTCACGCGGTCAACAAACTTCTGAACGCCGTCGCCCGATTCCTGGATCTCGCCCAGCATCTTGAGAACGGCTTCGTTCGCGCCACCGTGCAGCGGGCCGTAGAGAGCGTTGATTCCGGCAGAAATCGAGGCGAAGATGTTCGCTTCGGTCGAACCAACGAGGCGCACCGTGGAGGTGGAGGCATTCTGCTCGTGGTCTTCGTGCAGGATGAGGAGGCGGTCGAGTGCCTTACTCAGCACAGGGTTGACCTGGTACTCCTCGGCCATGTTGCCGAAGTTGAGCTTCAAGAAGTTGTCGACGAAACTCATCGAGTTGTCGGGGTAAAGCAGGGCCTGCCCGAGCGACTTCTTGTGAGCGTACGCCGCGATAACCGGCAGCTTTGCCAGCAAGCGGATGGTCGAGATTTCGACCTGCTCGGGGTCGCGCACGTCGTGCGAGTCTTCGTAGTAAGTGGAGAGCGCCGACACTGCGCTCGAGAGCACCGACATCGGGTGCGCGCTGTGCGGGAGAGCGTCGAAGAAACGACGGAGGTCTTCGTGCAGCAGAGTGTGTCGACGAATCTTTTCGTCGAACTCTTCCAACTGCGACTTCGACGGCAGCTCACCGTAGATCAGCAACCAGGCAACCTCGAGGTACGTCGAGTTTGCCGCAACGTCTTCGATCGCATAGCCGCGATAGCGCAGGATGCCGCGGTCTCCATCGATATAGGTGATCTCACTGCGCGTGGAGGCAGTGTTCACAAATCCTTGATCAAGCGCCGTGTAGCCGGTCTGCTTCATAAAGGTGGAGATATCGATGCTGTTGTGACCATCGACCCCACGGATAATGGGAAATTCAGCAGCACCGCCCGGAAAGTGGAGGGTGGCCTTCTCTGGGTCTTGAGGGGCTTCATTCACCGCTACAGCCTACAAGGCTTGGATAGCCACTGTCACACCCACTAACCGAATGGCCTCGCTTTTAGGGGTCAAGCACAAGGCCTCGGCCCGTTAGTGCACTTAAGCGAGTAAATCGAGGCGGGCTACGGCATCCGCAATCGTGGCGTCGCTCGCCGTGAGCGCAATACGCACGTGGCGGGCCGGCGATTCACCGTAAAACGAGCCCGGAACGACGAGGATGCCGGCCTGAGCCAGATCGCCAACCGTCTGCCAGGAGTCTTCGTTCTTTGTCGCCCAGAGATAGAGCCCGGCGACGCTGTCGTCTATACGGAATCCCGCGCGCTCCAAAGCCGGAAGTAGCTTCGCCCGGCGGGCGCGGTACAGCTCGCGCTGTTCGGCGACGTGCGCGTCATCCTGCAGAGCGGTAGCCATTGCTGCCTGCACCGGGCCGGGAACAATGAGCCCGACATGCTTGCGCACAGCGAGAAGCTCGGAGATCAGTTGCGAGCATCCCGCCACAAACGCAGCGCGGTATCCGGCAAGGTTGGATTGCTTGCTGAGGGAGTACACCGCGAGCACCGAAGAGCGATCGTCGCCGATCACCTCGGGGTCGAGAATTGAGGGGGTGGGGTCGACGCCGTTCCAGTTGAGCTCGGCGTAGCACTCGTCTGAAGCGATCACGGCACCCAGTTCGCGGGCGCGAGCCACAGCGGCACGCAACTGGTCAGTGTCGAGCACGCGGCCATCGGGGTTACCCGGGCTATTGAGCCACACAAGCGCAGTGTTCTCGGGCCACTCAGCAGGGTTGTCAGAAGAAACAGCCGTTGCGCCCACCAGGGCAGCGCCGATGGCGTAGGTCGGGTACGCGACTGAAGGATGCACGACGACATCGGCTTTGCCGAGGCCGAGGAGCAACGGCAGCAGCGCCACGAGCTCTTTAGAACCGACGGTAGGAAGTACGTGGTCGACTGTGAGTCCAGTTACACCGCGACGGCGTTCGAACCATTCGACGATGGCTTCGCGCAGCTGAACCGTACCCGTGGTCGTCGGATAGGCGTGAGCATCCGTTGCCGTTGCCAGACTCTCGCGAATGACGGCAGGAGTCGGGTCTACCGGTGACCCCACGGAAAGATCGACCATCCCATCGGGATGCGTACGCGCAATGGTGCCAAAGGGCACAAGGGAATCCCACGGAAAATCGGGGAGAGCCAGCGGCGTGCGCGTCATTAGTCGGAGGACCCGCCGCCCTCGGGCAAAGCCGAGATGAGCGCGTGGTCCTTGTGAATCACACCAACCTTCGCGGCGCCACCGGGTGATGTGTCGTCAAGAAGGTCAAAGAATTCGACGTTGGCCTTGTAGTAGTCGGCCCACTTGTCGGGCAGATCGTCTTCGTAGTAGATGGCCTCAACAGGACACACCGGCTCGCACGCACCGCAGTCAACGCACTCATCCGGGTGGATGTAGAGCATGCGGTCGCCCTCATAGATGCAGTCGACTGGGCATTCGTCTACACACGCGCGATCCTTCAGATCGACACAGGGCTGAGCGATGACATACGTCACGAGATATCCGCACCTTTCACGGGAGAGTTCAATTCAATGTTAGCGCGGCTCGCCGACGAAACCTGACGATTCACCCGCGGCCACCCCACAATGATGAGCACCACGAGCACGGGCGCAAAAGTCCATACATACCCCGCCGTATTCGCCGGAATCAGAATCGTTCCTCCGGGCATCACGTTGGCCAGCAGCGCCGACATCAAGAGAACACCGAGCGACGCAAAGCCGGCAGCGACGCGTGTGTCGTAGATGAGCCGCAAGCCGAGAATCAACGCGGTCACGAGAGTGACCGACGCCACGACTCCCCACGGGATTCGTGCGTCGCCAATTGTGAACGACGACTGGTGTACCGCCGTGAGCACAACGCCCACGAGCGCACCGAGCACGAGGGAAAGGAAAGCCAAGCCCACACGCTCGGCGCGGCTACGTTCACCGATCACGAGCTCGCGACGACGCAAACGGCGCAAATACTCCACCGGGGTCGACACGCTCTCGCCCACCGGAATCTCATTGCGATAAATCTCGGTTGCCCGACGCTTGAAGGCAAGCGCTGTGGCAGACGACACCGCAACGCCACGATCAACAGGAACAGCGGATGCCGTATAGAAGGGCACACCAGCGAGTTCAGTAGCGAGGGCGGTGGCTTCGTGCACGAGCAGCGCCTCGGAGCCGCGCGCAGTGCCGCTGTGCTCTTTGGCGTAGCTGACGACGACATCCGGCTTCAGAGCGGTAATCGCCGTCGCAATGTCAGAGGCAAGATCACGAGCGTTGAGCTTCGTGAACTGGCGCCCGTTGTCTTCGCGAAGGATGTGGTGGGCAGTAATGCCGAGAATTTCGCGCACGACCTCGTCGACGGATTCGGGCAAGGCAGCCGCTGGCGACTCCTCGCTGTCGCTCGCCGTGGCGGCATTGGCAGTGGTGGCGTTGACCGCGCCACCCCTGCCAGGGGCGAACGTGGTCTCGGCGGTAACCAGAGGAACATCGCCCGTCGCCGGGCTCGCCCCGATTGCGGCGGTGGCGTTGTTGCTGCAGCTGAGCACGATGAGTTCAGTGCCGCGCTGAACGAGAGTGGCGATGGTGGCCCCGAATACGTAGGCCTCATCTTCTGGGCGCGCGGCGATAACCAGCACGCGTTGTGCACGATCCTTCACGACGGTACCTCCACCCTAGTTCTTGTTGTGCCGTAGACAGAATAAGCACAGGTAGGGCGATTACGGTCGCTTAGGTTAGGCTTACCAATCCACCGATAAACACGAGTGACAAGAGAGTTCAGTGCTCGCAAACTTCCTGATTGGCCTGCGCGAAGGCCTTGAAGCCGCGCTCGTTGTCGGCATCCTGATTGCGTACGTTCACAAGATCGATCGTCGCGACGTTCTGCCCCGCATCTGGCTCGGTGTCGGCATTGCCATTGCACTCTCCCTCGGCCTCGGCGCGAGTCTGACCTTTGGTGCCTACGGCCTCTCCTTTCAGGCGCAAGAGCTGATCGGCGGCATCCTCTCGATCATCGCAACGGCCTTTGTCACGTGGATGATCTTCTGGATGCTGCGCGCCGCCCGCGGCCTTGGTCGCGAGTTGCGCAGCGAAGTCGACTCGCATCTCACCGGTGCCGGCTGGGGCCTCGTGCTCGTGGCGTTCCTCGCCGTGGGGCGCGAAGGAATCGAAACCGCCCTCTTTATCTGGGCCGCCGTTCAGGCCAGCGGTTCCACGACTCTCCCCCTTACCGGGGCAGCGCTCGGCATCGCCGCGGCAATCGTTCTTGGCTATCTCATCTATCGCGGCGTGGTCAGCATCAACCTCACTCGCTTCTTTACCTGGACCGGCGCCATTCTGATCATTGTGGCCGCTGGCGTGCTCTCGTATGGAGTTCACGATCTGCAAGAGGCCGGCGTGCTGCCGGGGCTTCACGCCCTCGCCTTCGACGTGAGCGCGGTCATCCCACCCGATAGCTGGTACGGAACGCTGCTTAAGGGCGTCTTCAATTTCTCCCCCGCCACCACGTGGTTCGAGGCGGGCGTCTGGTCGGCATACGTCGGCATCGTTATGACGATCTTCGTCCGCACTGTTCGCGGCAACGCCCGTGCAGACAAGTCCTTCGTTCCCACTTCACCTCTCAGCACTCAAGGAGCCTAATGACCGCCCTTTCGCCCCGCTTTGGTTATGCCGCAGCCGCTACCGTTGCGGCACTCGTGCTCACCGGTTGCGTGCCCAACAACGTCGGAACCACCGCGGCCAGCAACACAATCACCGTCGACAGCAGCGCGACCGATTGTGCAGTGAGCTCGACCGAAGCACCCAGCGGCAACCTCGTGTTCTCGGTCACCAACTCGGGCGACCAGGTCACCGAGTTCTATTTGCTCGCGGATGACGGCCTGCGCATCGTAGGTGAGGTCGAGAACATCGGCCCCGGCATCACTCGCGACCTCGTCGTTCTGGCGCAGCCCGGCGACTACTTCACGGTCTGCAAGCCCGGCATGGTCGGCGAAGGCATCGGTTCAACGCCGTTCACCGTGACCGACTCCGGCGCCGATCTTTCTTTCAGCGGAGACATCGCCGCTCAGGTCGAGGCGGCCAATGCCAACTACAAGAGCTACGTGAAAGACCAGATCGAGAACCTCGTGGTCGGCACCGAAGACTTCGCTGCCGCCTACATTGCGGGCGACGATGACACTGCTCGTGCGCTTTACGCCCCCACTCGCGTCTTCTGGGAGCGCGTCGAAACGGTCGCCGAGTCGTTCGGTGACCTCGACCCCCGTATGGATCTGCGTGAAGCTGACCTCGAAGACGGCCAGGAGTGGACCG
The DNA here is from genome assembly GCF_059767345.1 of Salinibacterium sp. VpJ6. Taxonomy (NCBI): domain Bacteria; kingdom Bacillati; phylum Actinomycetota; class Actinomycetes; order Micrococcales; family Microbacteriaceae; genus Salinibacterium; species Salinibacterium sp. VpJ6. The sequence goes on along the minus strand of NZ_JBSOQL010000002.1, from coordinate 220,567 downwards.
GCTGGCACGCCATCGAGAAAGACCTGTGGCCCGAGGATGCCGAAGCCGGCTTCGAAGCCTACGACCAGTCCAAGCGTGAAGCGCTCGCGTCGCAGCTCGTCGCCGACACCAACACGCTCTATGCCAACGTGCAGGATCTCGAGTTCACTCTCGACCAGCAGACCAACGGTGCTATTGGCCTCCTCGATGAGGTTGCCAGCGGCAAGGTCACTGGCGAAGAAGAATTCTGGTCGCACACCGACCTCTGGGACTTCCAAGCCAACATCGATGGCGCACGCGTGCTCTATGACGGTGTTCGCGACATCCTGGTGGAGAAGGACGCCGACCTCGCCGCCACTCTCGATGAGGAATTCGAGCAGCTGCAGGTCTTGCTCGACGCCCAGCGGGAAGGCGACGGGTTCCGCCTTTACACTGAACTATCCACGAGCGAAATTCGCGCGTTCTCCGATCAAGTGAATGCTCTCGCGGAGCCACTCTCGCGACTGACCGCAGTTCTCGTTCTCTAACCGCAGTCGCGACCACGCAGTAATCACCCCGAAAGCACCGCCATGCCTCACGATGACACCAAGGGACTCTCCCGCCGCGGCCTGCTCGGCCTCGCCGGAGCAGGAGTCGTGGGTGCCGGTCTCGGCGTCAGCGGTGCTTTCGCGGTCAACGGCGGCGGCTCGACATCCACCAGCAATGATGTGGCGTCGACCTATCCGTTCTTTGGCGAGCACCAGTCGGGCATTATTACGCCGGCGCAAGATCGACTGCACTTCGCCGCGTTCGACGTCAACGACATCAGCCGCGACGAACTCATTGAGTTGCTGCGCGACTGGAGCTACGCTGCAGCACGGATGACGGCAGGCCAGGCCGCAGGCGAATACGGGCCTGCAGGTGGCCCCTACGACGCTCCACCGGACGACACCGGTGAGGCCCTCGACCTTCCGCCGGGCGGACTCACCATCACCTTTGGCTTCGGCCCCAGCCTGTTCGACGACCGTTTCGGCCTCGCCAGCAAGCGACCAACCGCTCTCATCGACCTCCCCAAGTTTCCCAGCGACGCTCTGCTGCCCGAACTCGTCGGCGGCGACCTCTGCATCCAAGCGTGCAGCGACGACCCTCAGGTCGCCGTTCACGCCATCCGCAACCTGTCCCGCATCGCCTTCGGGCGCGCAACGCTCCGCTGGTCCCAGCTCGGCTTTGGCCGCACGTCGTCCACGACGCAGGCACAAACGACGCCGCGCAATCTCTTCGGCTTCAAAGACGGCACCGCCAACCTGCGCGCCGAAGACACTGACGGCGTCAACGAACACGTCTGGGCAGCATCCGGAGATGGAACAGCGTGGATGGCCGGCGGCTCGTACCTCGTGAGCCGCAAGATTCGCATGACGATCGAGACCTGGGACCGCACGTCCCTGCGTGAACAGGAGACGATCTTCGGCCGCACGAAGGGCGAGGGGGCTCCGCTCAGCGGCGGAAGCGAGTTCACCGATCCCGACTTCGAACAGACCGGTCGCGATGACGCTCCCCTGATCGACGATGCATCGCACGTGAAGCTCGCCCACCCCGACACTCATGGCGGTGCCCAGATTCTGCGTCGCGGCTACAACTTCGTCGACGGCAACGACGAGCTCGGCCGACTCAATGCCGGGTTGTTCTTCATCAGCTTCCAACGCGATCCTGAGACACAGTTCGTGCCTATTCAGCTCGCGCTCTCTCGCAACGACCTCATGAACGAGTACGTGCGCTACGTCGGTTCAGCAATTTTCGCTGTTCCTCCCGGGGTATCATCGTCGAGCTTCATCGGTGCCGGGATGTTCGACCTCGCCTAAGCGACGGTGCTAGTTCGTGCGACAGCCCTAGTTCGTGGCGCTCACTGGCGCAACGGTGTAGTTGGCGGTGTACCCGTCGTCGGTGCTCGCAACGATAACGGCGACATTCCAAGCGTCGCTCGAGAAAATGACGGTACCTGCGCCGTCTGCTCCACTCGCTTGCACCTGTGACTCAAAGCCGGCATCCGCAAAGGCTGCCTCAATGGCGTCGAGCGGCGACTGCGCCCCCGTCATGATCGTGACGTTATAGCCACGGCTATCGCCCTCACCTGCCGCGATACCGAACTGCACCTCACCGTCGTGCAGCGGCACGGCGCTAGGGAAGCCTTCGGGAATCTCAGTGCCCCCCAAGCTCACATTGCCGCCAGTCGCCTGCTCCACGATGCCGCCAATGGGGTTCTCCCCCGAGCAGCCGGCAAGCGCCGGTGTGGCCGCGAGAGCCAGAACGAGGGCTACGGATGCGCTAACACTGTGGCGTGCGCTCAACATGACAACTCCAGAAGACGAGGGGCTACGGCTGAACGGGTCGTTAACCAACGATGCAGCCACGATCAAATGACCGTGGCTGCATCGTACTCTCTGCAGATTGCTGGCTCATGTGAGCCCGCTGCGAGATTAAGGGTTAGGCGTTCTGCTTCTTCAAGCGCGAGGTGAGACGTGCCCGCGCGTTGCTGTCGAGCTCTACCTTGCGGATACGCACGAACTCAGGAGTAACCTCAACACACTCGTCTTCACGAGCGAATTCGAGGCACTCTTCCAACGTGAGCTTGCGCGACGGAGTCATACGCTCGAACGAGTCCGAGGTCGACTGGCGCATGTTGGTGAGCTGCTTTTCCTTGGTGATGTTGACGTCCATGTCGTCAGCGCGCGAGTTCTCGCCGACAACCATGCCTTCGTACACCTCCTGCGTGGGCTCTACGAAGAACGACATGCGCTCCTGCAGGGCAACCATGGCGAACGGCGTAGCAACACCGGAACGGTCGGCAACGATAGAACCGTTGACGCGCGTAACGATCTCGCCAGCCCACGGCTCGTAACCGTGCGACACCGCGTTAGCGATACCGGCACCACGAGTGATGGTCATGAACTCGGTACGGAAACCGATGAGTCCACGCGACGGAACAACGAACTCCATGCGAACCCAGCCGGTGCCGTGGTTGCTCATGCCGTCCATGCGTCCCTTACGAGAAGCGAGAAGCTGAGTGATGGCGCCAAGGTATTCCTCAGGAGCATCGATCGTGAGGTGCTCGTAGGGCTCGTGTACCTTGCCGTCGATCTTCTTGATAACTACCTGCGGCTTGCCGACAGTCAGTTCAAAGCCTTCACGACGCATCTGCTCAACGAGGATGGCAAGAGCGAGCTCTCCACGACCCTGAACTTCCCAGGCATCCGGGCGTCCGATGTCGACGAGCTTGAGCGAAACGTTACCGACGAGCTCGCGGTCGAGACGGTCCTTGACCATACGAGCGGTGAGCTTGTGGCCCTTGACCTTGCCGATGATCGGCGAGGTGTTGGTTCCGATGGTCATCGAGATAGCCGGGTCGTCAACCGTGATGGTCGGCAACGGGCGAACGTCGTTGGGGTCACAGAGAGTTTCACCGATGAAGATGTCTTCGAATCCAGCAACGGCGACGATGTCACCGGGGCCCGCGCTTTCGGCCGGGTAACGGTCGAGAGCCTTCGTGATCATGAGCTCGGTCACGCGAACGTTAGCCTGCGTGCCATCGTGCTTGACCCAAGCAACAGTCTGGCCCTTCTTGATCGTGCCGTTGAAGACGCGAAGAAGAGCAAGGCGGCCGAGGAACGGCGAGGAGTCAAGGTTGGTGACCCACGCCTGAAGGGGGTGCTCGTCGTCGTACGACGGAGCAGGAACGTGCTTGAGGATGGCGTCGAACAGCGGCTCGAGGTCATCGTTGTCTGGAAGCGAACCATTCTCGGGCTTGTTCCAGCTTGCAGCACCGGCGCGGCCCGAAGCAAAGACAACAGGAACGTCAAGAATGGCGTCCAAGTCGAGGTCAGGAACGTCATCCGCCATGTCGCTCGCAAGACCCAAGAGAAGGTCCTGGCTCTCGGCAACAACCTCATCGATGCGAGCATCGGGGCGGTCAGTCTTGTTGACCAAGAGGATGACGGGCAGCTTGGCCTCGAGTGCCTTACGGAGCACGAAGCGAGTCTGCGGAAGCGGGCCCTCACTGGCGTCAACGAGCAGTACAACGCCGTCAACCATGCTGAGTCCACGCTCAACCTCGCCACCGAAGTCGGCGTGGCCAGGGGTGTCAATCACGTTGATCGTGATGGGACCCTCAGTGGCGTACTTGCCGTTGTAGGAAATCGCGGTGTTCTTCGCGAGAATCGTAATTCCCTTTTCGCGCTCGAGCTCGTTCGAGTCCATTGCGCGCTCTTCGAGGTGCGCGTGCGCTTCGAAGGAGTTCGTCTGGCGAAGCATCGCGTCAACGAGCGTCGTCTTTCCGTGGTCAACGTGGGCAACGATTGCTACGTTGCGCAAGTCGCTGCGAGTGGCCATAGCCATAGCAATATTCCTTAATTCATTGGAGGCTGTGCGGACTTTCACCGCAGTCGCTGCACAGAAAGTCTCGGCAGCAGATCGGCGGCCGAATGCCACCGGGTTAAGATCTTGGGAGGGTGCAGAAGATCATTCAGAGTATCCTGCTCCACCAGTTTACCCTGTTTGACAAGAAATATCGCAGCCGCCCATTCAGGGGCCCGTACTTATGGGGGTGAATGCCGGACTACGGCTTCCACTCCCACACGTTCCACCACACACCGGGGCTCAGCGACGAGAGCGAGACGTTCTCGACTTCGTCTTGATCAAAGGCGATGGTGGTCGGATGCTGAAAGAGCGGCATTCCATACGCCGATGCCCAGAGTGCAGCATCCGCTTCTTTCAACAACTCGATCTGTTCGTCACTCTCGACCGTCACGGAACTCGCGTCAGCCAGCAGCGAATCGACCGTGGCGTCAGAGAAGTAGTTGAGATTGGCATAACCGTCGGTGCCGAACACAGCCGGCGCAACGCCCACGCCGGGCCGCGCGCTCTGCCAGCTGAACAGCGCGGCATCATAGGCCTCGGGAGTGCCGAGATTCGCTTGCCAGTCTTCGCTCGAGCAATCGCTGACAACAAAACCCGCTGATCCAGCGGAGTCAGCAATGAGCGCGTATTCGGCCGCGCGCATGGCGTCACCGGCGTCGAACAGGATGCAGACGCTGGGCTTCGAGACGCCAGCCTCGGCCAGCAATTCTTTCGCGCCGGCGATGTCAGGATCGGCGTAGTCAGCGGAACCGTTCACCGAACGCGCACCGGTGTAGCCCGGATCGCCAGGGGCGAAGAGGAAGGAATCACGCGTACTGGCTCGAGGTTGCACGTCGACAAGAGCGGTTCGCACAATCTCCGCCCGTGGCACAGTCTTCAAAAACGCTTGGCGCACGAGAACATCGTCAAAGACGCCGCTCTTCGACTGAGCGACTTGCAGGTCGAGGTGTTCGAAGCTGTCGGTGAAACCATCCCGGATGGTGGCATCCATGGTGGCAAGCGCGTCACGAACATCGCTATCCATCGAAGGCACCGCGATCTGCACAGCTCCCACGAGAAGGGCTTGAGCCTGAGCGAGCGGATCGCTCATAAAGCGCACGCGAATCTCTTGGAACGTTGCTTCCCGCATGCCGCTGTAGTTTTCGTTGGCGCGCAGCGTGACGTACTGATTCGCCACGAACTCGGAGATCACATAGGGACCGCTCGAGACCAGCAGGCTCTTGTTTGCTGGCATGCCGTCGAAGTTGAATACGGTGCTCCACGTTCGAGCGATTGCCGCGAGATCCGCCTCGTTGTCCCCGCTGATGGCGGAGTACACGCGCTCCTTCGCGGTGATCGCATCGTCGCTGGCAAACGCCATCATTCCCACGACGTGGGCGGGCTTGGCGAACGAGCCAGGCCCAAAGAATGCCGTCTGCCAGTCTGCCGTGGGCTCATCGAAAACTAGTGTAAGCGACATCCGGTCGTCGCTCATCTGGGGAATTTCTGTGACCAGTGAGATTCCCGTGTCACCACCGGCAGTCGCATCAAAGATGACGCGCGGGTCGGAACGGTCGAGCGGTGCACCTGTCTCCGGATCGATCGTGCTCGCGGCATCCGCATCATCAGCATTGAGCGCACCGGATGTCGCCGCCCACTCGAGCAGCAAGTCCACAGCGTCGACAGCCGAACCATCCGACCAGCGCACACCGTCAGCCACGGTGTAGGTCACGGCTAGCGGGTCGTCAGACACTTTCTCGAAGCGCCCGAAGGACTCGTCGCGTACGAGCTCTGAATCGGAGTTGAAGTACGTAAAGCCGGTGCCCGTGGCGTAGGCGATGCTCGTGTTGGTCTCGCCAGCACCGAACGCCGTCACGGGGTTGCCTGAGGTGTACGGCTCGGTAACGGCAACCGTGAGTTCAGAACCCTCGATCGTCGGCGACGCCTGCGGAACACAACCGGCAAGCGCGATCGCGGTGGCGGCAGCCATAGCCAGGGTCGCCATGATTCTTGTGGCGCTCACTGAACCTCCTGCACACGGACTCGCAGCGCACGGTGGCACGCTAGAAACGAGTCTAAGTCAGAAGGGCCGCTCCCCGAGGGGGAACGGCCCTTCTGGCTCAATAAACTAAGCGCCGAGTTGGATGTTGGCGCCAGGAATAGCTTCGAGCAGTTCCCGCGTGTACGGGTTGCTCGAGTTCTCGAACACCTCGTCTGTCGACGCGGCTTCCACGATGCGTCCACCCTGCATTACGCACACATTGTCAGCGACAAGGCGTACAACCGCGAGGTCGTGGGTAATGAACAGGTACGTCAGGTCAAGCTCCGTCTGAAGCTCCGTGAGCAAGTTGAGAACCTGCCCCTGCACGAGCACGTCGAGCGCAGAAACTGCTTCGTCGAGCACGAGAACTTCGGGCTTGAGCGCCAAAGCACGAGCAATTGCGACACGCTGACGCTGACCTCCGGAGAGCTCACCGGGGTAACGGTGGCGTGCAGCCTGCGGAAGCGACACCTGATCGAGCAGTTCGCTCACTCGGTTGTAGCGTTCCTTCGTGGTGCCGAGCTTGTGAGCAAGCAGCGGTTCCGCGATCGTGTTGCCCACGCTGTACTGCGGGTCGAGTGAACCGTAAGGGTCCTGGAAGACGGGCTGAACCCGGCGACGGAACTCCAAGAGTTCCTGTCCCTTGATTCCAGCCAGGTTCTTGCCATCGAACTCGATGGTTCCGCTCGTGAGCGACTCCAGCTGCAGGATGAGCTTGGCCACCGTCGACTTGCCCGATCCGGACTCCCCCACCAGAGCGGTAGTGGTGCCCTTCTTGACGCCAAACGAGATGTCGTTGACGGCAAGGAGCTTGTCTTTACGGAAACCCTGCTTGCGAATTTCGTAGACCTTGGTGATGTTGCTCACCTTGATCAGATCTTCGTTGGCTCCAGCTCCCCGACTTTCCGCGCGAGCGATGAGAGCGTCATCGAGTGAGCCCTCACCGAAGATGCGCACGCTGTCATCCGACGGCTTCGACGACTTCATCGACTGAATACGACGCGAGGCAAGGCTCGGTGCCGCGGCGACAAGACGCTGAGTGTACGGGTGCTGCGGGTTTTCGAGGATCGCACGAGACGGTCCCGACTCCACAACCTTGCCTTTGTACATCACAACGAGCTGCTCAGCACGCTCCGCAGCAAGGCCGAGGTCGTGAGTGATGAAGAGCACCGAGGTGCCGTAATCACGCGTGAGTGTCTGCAAGTGATCGAGAATCTGGCGCTGCACCGTGACGTCAAGTGCCGAGGTGGGCTCGTCGGCGATCAGTAGCTTCGGGCGAGCCGAGAGACCGATACCGATGAGCACGCGCTGGCGCATTCCGCCCGAGAACTGGTGAGGGAACTGCTTGAGGCGCTCGCTCGCGTCACTCAGGCCTGCTTCTTGCAGAACCTCAATGGTGCGCTGACGTGCTTCCTTGCCCTGAGCGATTCCGTTCGCCTTGATCGCTTCTTCAACCTGGAAGCCAATGCTCCATACCGGGTTGAGGTTCGACATTGGGTCCTGCGGAACGTAACCGATCTGGCTACCACGGACCTCAGCGAACTGAGAGTCGGAGAACTTGGTCAGGTCATGACCTTCGAACTCGATCGATCCACCCGAGACCTTGCCCGCCCCCGGCAGGAGGCCAATTACTGCCTGCGCAGTAGTGGACTTACCCGATCCGGATTCACCTACGATGGCGAGCGACTGGCCCTGGTACAGAGTCAGATCGACACCGCGCACGGCGGGAACGAGACCTCGCTGCGTCTCGAAGCCAACTTCGAGGTTGCGAATCTTGAGTAGCGGCGTTTCCTCGTTCGAGGAGTCGGATGCCACGGGAATTGTTTCTGGGTTAGTCATCGGCGTGCTCTCGCTTCCGGGTCAAGGGCATCGCGAACTACGTCGCCGAACATCAAGAAGGCAAGAACCGTGATCGACAGCGCGGCCGAAGGCAGCAGCAGCGTTTGCGGGTTCGTGCGGATCGATACTCGAGCCTGGTTGATGTCATTACCCCACGACATAACTGTCGGCGGGAGGCCAATTCCAAGGAAGCCCAGCGTGGCCTCAGCCACGATGAAGATTCCGAGCGAAACCGTGGCGATGACGATTACCGGAGCGATCGCGTTGGGGACAACGTGACGCACGAGGGTCTTGAAGCGCGAGACGCCCAGCGCGGCCGAGGCCGTTACGTAGTCAGAGTTGCGCGCCGAGAGCACAGCACCGCGCATGATGCGGGCGATCTGTGGCCAGGCGAACAACGCGAGGATCAGCGATACCGAGAGCGGGTCGCGAACAGGAACAACCGAGATGACAACGATCGCACCGAGAACGGTGGGGATCGCGAAGAAGATGTCACCAATACGCGAAACGAACGCGTCGAGGAGTCCACCGTAGAAGCCCGCGAGGGCACCGACGATACCGCCGAACAGGGTGACCATGATCGTAGTCAGGAGGCCGATAGTGACCGAAGCCTGAGTTCCGAAGATGATTCGCGAGTAGACGTCGCAACCCTGGCGAGTGAAGCCGAGCGGATGCCCTGCTTCAGGGCCGCCATCGCTGAACTTGAGGTAGCACTCTGTGGGGCTGTAGGTAGCGAAGAGACTCGGGAACATGGCAACAATCACGATCACGAAAATCAATACCGACGAGATCCAGAACATCGGACGACGACGCATAGCTTCCCACGCGTCAGTCCAGGTGCTGCGAGCCTTACCCGTCTCATCCACCTGGTCGACTTCAGCGACAGGGGTTTCAGCAAGCGAAGCGATGAAGTGTTCTTGGCCGGGCCGTTCACGGCCAGTGTTGTTACTTGGCATAACGAATCCTTGGGTCGAGCGCGGCGTACAGAAGGTCGACAAGCAAGTTGGCGAGCACGAAGATGATGACCATCACCGCGACAAACGAGACGACCGTGGGGCCTTCTCCCAACGTGATTGCTCGGTAGACAGTTCCACCGACACCGTTGATGTTGAAGATTCCCTCGGTCACGATTGCACCGACCATGAGCGAACCAATGTCGACACCGAGGTAGGTAACGACGGGAACGAGTGAGTTGCGCAGCACGTGCACGGTAACGACTCGACGTCGCGAGAGTCCCTTAGCCGTGGCAGTACGCACGAAGTCAGCACCGAGATTGTCCGCGACGCTGGCTCGCGTCAAACGCACAATGTACGCGAACGAGACCGAGGCGAGCACGATGGCCGGCATGATCAGTTCGCCCCACGGCGCGTCTCCGCTGACCGTTGTTCGAGCCCAGCCCAGCTGGATGCCGAAGATGAATTGAAGTACGAAACCGACCACAAAGGTGGGAACCGAAATCAGGAGCAGGCTGATCACGAGAGCAGAAGCGTCGAAGAGCTTTCCCTTGCGAAGACCGGCGATGAGTCCGACGATGATGCCGAAGACAGCTTCAAACGCGAGAGCCAGGATGGCAAGGCGAGCGGTGATGGGGAAGGCCTGAGCCATGACATCGGAAACCGCGCGGCCCGAGAACGTCGTGCCGAAGTCACCCTGGAACAGCCCACCGATATACAGCAAGTACTGAACGATGAATGGCTTGTCGAGGTTGTACTCGGCCCGGATGAGTTCAATGACTCCGGGAGCTGGGGGTCGATCGCCATACAGAGCAGCGATCGGATCACCGGGTACCGCGAACACCATGAAATAGATCAAGAATGTCGCGCCGAAAAACACGGGGATCATCTGGAGGAAACGCTTGCCTGCGTACCAGAACATCAGATGGTTCCCTCGAAGGAACGGATAAGCATAAGAGTCACAATCACTGAATGAGGGTACTCAGTGTAATGCCCGGGACCTAAAGCAAGCCCCGGGCACTACACGTTGAGAGTGGAAACTGGGTAAAACTAAGAGCTAATTAGCCCTTGGTTACCTCGTTGTACAGCGGGACAGAGTCCCAACCGAATACAACGTTGTCAACGCTGTCTGAGTAGACACCGGTGACGTTCGAGTACCAAAGCGGGATCGAAGGCAGGTCGACCAGGAGTACTTCCTGAGCTTCCTGGTACTTCGCCGTTGCCTCTTCTACCGACGATGCGCTAGCGCCGTCAGCAAGGATCTGCTCGAACTCAGGGCTCGAGTAGCCTTCCTTGTTCGAGCCAGCACCATCAACGTAGAGCGGGCCGAGGAAGTTGTACAGCGACGGGTAGTCAGCCTGCCATCCAGCACGCGTTGCACCGGTGAGCGCGTTAGCGTCACGGTCGTTGAGCGCGTCCTTGAAGGTGGGGTATGCCTTACCAACAGCTTCGATTCCGAGCGTGTTGCTGATGCTGTTTACAACAGCGTCAACCCATGCCTGATGTCCACCATCTGCGTTGTACGCGAGGTCGAAGACGGTGTCTCCGTACGGTGCGATTGCGTCAGCTTCTGCCCACAGCTTCTTAGCCTCATCCGGGTTGAAGTCAAGAACTTCAGCGCCAGCAAGGTTGTCCGAGTGACCAGCGATTACCGGCGACGTGAAGTCGGTTGCCGGCGTACGAGTTCCCTGGAAAATGATTTCCGTGATCTCAGCGCGGTCGATCGACATCGAGATAGCTGCACGACGCAGCTTGCCCTCTTCGCCCGACCAGTGCTCGAGGTAGTACGGCATGTTGAACGCCTGGAAAATTGCTGCAGGCTGGTTCACCGAACGACCCGGGAAGTCCGACTCGTAGGTTGCGAATGCCGAGTCCGGGACAGCGTCGAGGATGTCGAGGTTGCCACCGAGAGCGTCAGCATATGCTGCGTCCTGGCTGGTGTAGAAGATGATCGAAACGCCGCCGTTGACAGCCTTACGAACACCGTCGTAGTCAGGGTTTGCTACGAGGTCGATCTGTACGTCGTGCGACCAAGCGTCTTCGCCATCGAGCATGTACGGACCGTTACCGATCGGGTTCTCACCGAAAGCGTCCAAGTCTTCCCAAGCAACCTCGGGCAGCGGCATGAATGCCGAGTAGCCGAGACGCAGCGGGAAGTCAGCCTCAGGGTTGATCAGAGCAACGGTGAACTCGGTGTCGCTAACGACCTCAAGGCCGGTGAGCTCTGAGTTCTCGTCGTAGCTGAAGCCCTCGATGTTGTCGAAGAAGTACGAGGAGCTCTGCGCGTTGTCGAGAAGAGCGCCGTACTGCCATGCCTTGACGAACGAGTCCGACGTGACAGCTTCACCGTTGGTGAAGGTCCAGCCATCGTTCAGCGTGACGGTCCAGTTCTGGCCGTCTTCTGATTCGATCGACTGCGCTACTTCATTCACTACATCGCCGTCAGCGGTGTAGGAAACGAGGCCAGCGAAGATGGACGTGATTACCTTGCCGCCACCAGTTTCGGTGGTGTTGGTCGGAATGAGCGACTGCTGTGGCTCGCTACCGTTTGTGGTGATGATCGCGGCGCTGTCACCTTCGGCAGGCGCCTCGCTGGCCGAGCAACCCGCAAGTGCGAGTGCTGAGGCTGACAGCAGTGCGACTGCACTGATGCCTATGCGTGATCTCTTCAATGTTTCCTCCTGTGCAGAATTGCGCTAACGGCACGGAATTTTTCACGCCGCGCCGCGCTTGATAGTTCACACCCTAAAACGGGGGGATACCCCAATCAAAACTGTAAAGCCAAACGTTACACAGCGGTAACGCTCGTGAAGATTATGTGCAGACTTTGCAGATTACCCGCGCACATCGAGTGTCTTTCACAGAAATAATGCGCAATCTCGTCGAGACTCGCGCTCAGCATGGTGAGTTAACATCGAGGCATGTCGCAATCGAGCTCGACTTTAAGCCCCTCAGACACTGTTCTCATCTTCGATGGTGATTGTGCTTTTTGCACGCTCTGGGTCAATCGCCTTGAGGCGTTGCTCCCCACATTTCCCGCCACAACCCCGTGGCAGTGGATCGATCTTGACGACTACGCACTCACTCAAGACGATGTCAATAAAGCGGCGTGGTTCGTGACTCCTACTCGACAATTTGCGGGCCATCTCGCCTTTTCGTTGCTCTTGAGAAGCCAACCGAACTTCGGATGGCGCTTCCTCGGGCACCTGATTGCGACCGAGCCGTTCAACACCATCACCGCACTCGGCTACCGCTTCGTTTCGCGATTCCGCCACCGCCTCCCCGGCGGTACTCCGGCATGCGCCATGCGCCCGACCGCGTGAGCTCAGCACCAGCGGTTCTGCCCTCACGAGGCAGAATCTGGAGCGAAATTTCGATCGTTCTTGCGCTCTCGCTCGGAGCATCCGCAATTTATTCGATCGTTTCGATCACCAATCGACTCACTCGCACCGAGTCTCTTTCGCAGCAATCAGCGACGCTGAATTCCTCCCTGAGCACTCGCCCCAACTTTGACCTGATCTACCAAGTGCTCGGAATCACCTTCGACTTGGCCCCGGTGGCTCTCGTGGCATTTCTGCTGTGGAACGCCCAAAAGCCACGACTGTCTCGCTTGGGAATCGACTTCACTCGACCCGGGCGTGACGGGCTGAGCGGTCTCGCGCTCGCCCTGATCATCGGCATCCCCGGCATCGCCGTCTACCTCGGCGGCCGGGCACTCGGGGTCACTGTAAACGTTGTTCCCGCCGCTCTCGATCAGTACTGGTGGACGGTACCGGTGTTGCTACTTTCCGCGTTGCGTGCGGGCATCACCGAAGAAGTGATCGTGATCGGGTATCTCTATGCCAGACTCGGCGATCTCGGCTGGGGTCGCTGGCAGATCATCGTGTCAACCGCGATCCTTCGCGGCACCTATCACCTGTACCAGGGCATCGGGGCGTTTATCGGCAATGTCGCCATGGGGCTCCTCTTCGGCTGGCTTCACACCCGCTACCGTCGCGTACTGCCCCTCGTGATCGCGCACACGATCATCGATGCCGCGATCTTTGTCGGTTATGGGTGGGCAGTGGGCGCGTTTCCTGCCGTGTTTGGCGTGAGCGGCGAGAGCAACTAGAACGGCGGAAACCGTGAGCGGGGAGTTTCCACACCCCCTACCTTCGGCCGTGCGCCAGGCTTAAAGTGTGTCGCATGGCTCCGGAAATCACAGTCGAAACGGTCGCATCGAAGCTCGTAGCCGGTGTGGACTTCTCCACCACGTTCGCAAGCCTGCCGCAGGACATGAGCGAAGCGATTGGCGCCCTCCAGAGCGAGACGGGGAAGGCGGCGATGCAGATTTCAGGGCCCGTGATGGCTGTTTACACCGACGAGATGCATCCTGATCGACCATGGAATTGCGAAGTGTGCGTTGGTATCGCCGAGGCTTTCACCGAGCATCCTGTTCTACGGTCTCACGAACTGCCAGGCGGCACGGTGGCCACCCTCACCCACCACGGCGCTTACAGCGGGCTTAAGGGCTCGTACGACGCCATCTTTGAGTGGTTCTCAGCGAACGGCCACACCTACGCTGGACCGCCCCGTGAGATTTACCTCAACAGCCCCGAAGAGGTTGCGCCAGACGAACTGCTCACCAGACTTGAATTTCCCATCGTGCTCGCCAGCACGGAACGCCGCGCGGACTGACTCGCCCGCGCTCCCCCGCCGGCATTACCCTCATGCTGTCGGACACCCCAAAGTCGATGGAGTACACGCCCGGCGGATCGATGTCGATTTCCATCGGGGGCTATCTCAGCGAGAAAGCCGAAATGAAAGGCTTCTGGCAGAAGCTGTGCGACGGCGGCACCGCCATCATGCCGCTAGAGACCGCCGAGTGGGGCGGCCTTTTCGGCATTGTCGTCGACCGCTACTCCGTGACCTGGATGGTCGGCATCAGCGACGACAACGAAACGCGGTGACGCCGCTCTCCCCCACCAGCCGCCAGCACTAAGTGCAGTTCGGGCGGCAGGAACGTTGACTCAGAGCATCCACGAGCACCTTGCCCAGGTCTTCGGGAACGGTTGCCGAGTAGGCAGCCCCACCTGTCGACTGGGCAATCTCCGTCATTGACTTGAGGTCGGTGTCAGGACCGAACCCGATGAGGATGACAGGAACGGGCTGCGTCGGATCTTCGAGAGCCTTCAGGTTCTTCAAGAGCGCGTTGAGGCTAATACCGTTGTCGTCTTCGTTATAGCCATCGGTGATCAGGAGCACCGAGTTGATCTTCGACGGGTCGTAGTCTTCCTTGACGCGCTTTACCGCGGCCAAAATCGTGTCGTAGAGGCCGGTGTAGCCATAAATCCGATCGGGCAATGACGCCACGACACCGTTGATCTGAGCGACGTGAGCCGGGTCAGAGAGCGGAGCGATGGGCGAAAGGTCTTCCCAGTCTTGGGTCCCCACGCGGTTTTGCGAGAAAGCCCAGACGCCGAGCTCGGCTTCACCCGAGAACTTCGACAACGCCTCGCTCGCAGCGAGCTGGAACACATCGATACGGCGCAAGCCATTGTTGGCGGGCTCGAGCATCGATCCCGACACGTCGATCACGACGAGGAGGCGCGAGCGAAGCGTGAGCACACTCCATGACCGCAGTATCTCGATCTGCACGGCGGCATCCGCCGTAGGCTTCGCTTCTGTTGCGGTCTCGGGAACGCCGGCGACGCGCAAGGCTCCACCGCCATCGGCATCGCGGAAGCCTTCACCGGCGAGCACCTCGCCCGACGAACGGGTAGCGGCGGCAAGCGCTGCCAGCACCGAACTCGGGGCATCGGCCGCGGTGTTCTCGCTTGCGGTTGCTGCTGCGGCACCGGTGCTGCTGGTGCCCGTTGCGTCAGCATCGGTCTCGCTGCCACTGCCGCCGACTTCGACAAACGGATAGGTCAGTTCGACCGTTCCGTCAGACGGGTAGATCGCAATCACAGGCGAGGACGGCGTTGACGTGTTGTAAGCAACCACCTCGCGCTCGGTAGTAATCACAACAGTCGGAAGCGTTGCCTCCGAGGCGAGCGTAAAGGCCTCTTCTGTCGACTGCGGAATCGTCTTACCGATCGCGATCATCGCGCCAGCAAACTGACGCGGGTCTTCCGTCGACGACACCGATTGAATTTGAGCCAGACCGGCGAGGCTTGCGGTCGACGCTTCAGGGTCGGGCAACAGCGTCGACACTGAGCCGGAGAGCAGCGACGACCACGAGAGCGGTTCGTCACCGAGCTTAGATACTTGCGACGCAGTGGTCGCAAGAACCACAGGAGTGCTGGCGACGTAGTCAGTGATTTCTAGCTGCGGCGCGGTGCGGCCGAGCGAGGAAGCCATCGATTCTACGCGGTCAAGCCAAGCGGCGGAATCAGGAACCCAGGCATCGACATCTCCTGAGGCACCCGAGGCAAAGAGAGCTGCGGTGTCGGCCGAAAGCAACGAACGCACCTCGGTCTTGGTGCAGTTGCCGTCGGCTTCATCGAAGTCTGCGGCGACCGCGGTAAGGGTAGGAGCAATCGACGGGTCGGCGGCAATAACGACGGGGCGGATGTCGGAACAGCCCCCAGCGAGTGGCGTGACCGCATTCGTGATCCAACCAATGGTGCCGAATTGGATGCCGGCGAGGGCAAGCGATGCGATTGAAACGAGGGCAATGGGCACAAGCCACCACCGCTTCTTCCACCGTTGCCAGAAGGACTTACGGTGTCGATGCCGTCGAGTCGTCACGAAGGTCTCCAGTCGGTGCAGTAGCGATTTGGGGTCGTCGGGTCGACCACTCGCCACACACCAAACGCACATTACAACAACTGGCACAACTATATCCAGCCACACGAGTGAAAAGTTGAGCAATCCAACATAGAACTCAGTGGAACACTGGTGTCCCACTTTCGGGGGACAGAGAAATGGCGCGTGCAGAGTCGAACTGGATCGACTCCGCACGCGCCGTTTTCCGCTAAAAAACTAGCGGGCTCGACATCCTGCGTTACTGAGCAAAAGCTTCAATAGGCGGGCACGAGCAGACCAAGTTGCGGTCGCCATACGCGTTGTCTACGCGGCGAACCGGTGGCCAGTACTTGCCTGAAACGAGCGTCGACAACGGGTACACCGCTTGCTCCCGCGAGTAGGAGTGATCCCAGTCACCCGCGATCACCGAATGCGCCGTGTGCGGAGCATTGATGAGCGGGTTGTCGTCAGCAGGCCACGTTCCGGCGGCCACGGCATCCGCCTCTTCCTTGATAGCAATCATCGCGTCGATGAAGCGATCAAGTTCAGCCAAGTCTTCGCTCTCCGTGGGCTCGACCATGAGTGTGCCCGAGACCGGGAACGACATCGTGGGCGCGTGGAAACCGTAGTCGATAAGGCGCTTGGCGACATCGTTGTTGTCGATGCCGGTCGCCTCCTTGAGCGGACGCAGGTCGAGGATGCACTCGTGAGCCACCAGACCGTTGTCTCCCGCGTAGAGCACCGGGAAGTGCTCGCGCAGTCGCACCGCGATGTAGTTGGCCGAGAGCACAGCGGCACCGGTTGCTGCCTTGAGGCCGGCCGATCCCATCATGCGCACGTACGCCCAGGTGATGGGCAGAATGCTCGGGCTTCCGTACGGTGCAGCACTGACCGCTCCCCCGGCGTGAACATACGGGCCGGCAGCACCGGTCTGCATGTCGAATGCGGGATGGTGCTGGCTCTGAGCCATGGGATGCCCGGGCAAGAACTTAGCCAAGTGCGCTTTCGCCACAACCGGACCAACACCGGGGCCGCCACCACCGTGAGGGATGCAGAAGGTCTTGTGCAGGTTGAGGTGGCTGACGTCGCCGCCAAAGTCACCGAACCGCGCGTAACCGAGCAGGGCGTTGAGGTTAGCCCCGTCAACGTAGACCTGACCGCCCGCATCGTGCACAGCCTGCGTGATTTCACGCACTTCGTGCTCGTAGACACCGTGGGTCGATGGGTAGGTGATCATCAGCGCAGCGATTTCGCTCGCGTGCTCGGCGATTTTGGCGCGCAAGTCATCGAGGTCAACGTTGCCGAGATCGTCACAGGCAACCACAACAACGCGCATTCCGGCGAGCATGGCGCTGGCAGCGTTCGTGCCGTGCGCGCTCGACGGGATGAGGCAGATAGTGCGTTCCGGGTTGCCATGGGCGCGGTGGTAGCTGCGAATAGCGAGCAGCCCGGCAAGTTCGCCCTGGCTGCCAGCATTCGGCTGCAACGACGCGGTGTCGTATCCGGTGACCTCCGTGAGCCACGATTCGAGGTGCGAAATCATGACGAGGTAACCTGCAACGTCTTCGGCAGGAGCGAACGGGTGGATGCCCGCAAATTCCGGCCAGCTCACCGCTTCCATCTCGGTCGCTGCGTTCAACTTCATCGTGCACGAGCCCAGCGGGATCATGCCGCGGTCGAGCGCATAGTCCTTGTCGGCGAGGTACTTGAGGTACCGCATCATGCTCGTCTCCGAGCGGTGCGTGTTGAAGACCGGGTGCGTGAGGTACTCACTCGTGCGGTTGAGCGCCTCCGGAATGCTGGAGTCGTCAAGCGGCGTCGTGTAGTCACCCTCAAGCCCAAAGGCCTCGGCGAGATCGTTCTCTTGCGCGGCGAGCATTCCACCATAGGGCTGCGTCGATACTTCGTCGAAGCTCAAACGCACGGTGTCAGCATCCACTACATAAAGCAGGATGTCGCTCTCGAGCGCCTTAGCCGCAATCGCCTGAGCCTGACCCTTTTTCGTCACCGACAGGGTGTCGAAGAAGGTCTCGTTCTCGACCGCAAAGCCGGCAGCGGTCAAGCGCGCAGCGAATTTAGCAGTGTCGTGGTGGATGCGCTGGGCGATCCGCTTGAGCCCCTGCGGTCCGTGATACACGGCGTACATGGATGCCATGACAGCCAACAGCACCTGCGCGGTACAGATGTTGGAGGTCGCCTTCTCGCGGCGGATGTGCTGCTCGCGCGCCTGCAGCGACAGACGATAGGCGGGGTCGCCAGCGGCATCCTGAGATACACCAACGAGACGACCAGGCAACTGGCGTTCGAGACCCTTGCGCACCGACATGTAGCCGGCGTGCGGTCCGCCGAAGCCCATCGGAACTCCGAAGCGCTGCGTGGTGCCCACGGCAACGTCTGCGCCGAGCTCGCCCGGAGACTTGAGAATTGTGAGGGCAAGCAGGTCGGCGGCGACAACGGCGAGTCCGCCATGTGCCTTGACCGCAGCAATAACCTCGCTGGAATCCCACACGCGACCGGTTGCACCCGGGTACTGGATGAGCGCACCGAAGCACTCCGGCAACTCAGGGTTCGCCCCCAACGTGGCCAGGTCGAGCTCGACAAGCTCAATCCCGAGAGCCTCCGCGCGGTTCGCCAGCAGAGCCTTGGTCTGCGGAAGAGTGTCGGCATCCACGATGAAGACGGGCGACTCGACGCGAGCTGCGCGGCGCGCAAGGAGCATGCCCTCAACGGCCGCGGTGCCCTCATCGAGCATCGACGCGTTCGTCGTGGTCATACCCGCAAGGTCGGCCACCATCGTCTGGAAGTTGATGAGCGCCTCAAGGCGACCCTGCGAGATCTCCGGCTGGTACGGCGTGTACGCCGTGTACCAGCTCGGGTTTTCGAGCACGTTGCGCTTGATAACCGCGGGGGTGATGGTGTCGTAGTAACCGAGACCGATCATGCTGCGACGAACCTTGTTCGCGCCCGCGAGAGCGCGCAGTTCGGCAAGCGCTTCACGCTCTGAAGCGGGAGCCGGAATCGTGGAATTCTCCACGGGAGTCTGGTGGATAGCCGGCGGAACCGCGGCATCCACGAGCGCTTCGAGGCTGTCGTAGCCGACCGCAGCGAGCATGCTGGCCTGGGCGGCGTCATCCGTACCGATGTGACGGTCGGCGAATGTGCCACTGATGAAAGGGTTGGGCATTATTCGCCTGTCAGTGCGGTGTACTCGTCGAGGCTGAGCATCGACGGGAGTTCGGAGAATTCGATCTTCACGAGCCAGCCTTCACCGAAGGGGTCGCTGTTGACGAGTTCGGGGCTGTCGGCAACGGCATCGTTGGACTCAACGACGGTTCCGGCAACGGGAGCGAAGAGTTCGCCCACGGACTTGGTCGACTCAATCTCGCCGACAATCTTGCCCTCGGCGACGGTGTCGCCCACCTTGGGAAGGTCAACGAAGACGATGTCGCCGAGCTTGCCCGCGGCGAAATCGGTGATTCCCACGGTCGCGACGTTTCCGTCAACCAGCACCCACTCGTGCTCGGCGGTGTACTGCAGTTCGCTCTTCTCAGCCATGATCAGGCCTCTCTCTTGTAAAAGGGTAGGGAAACAACGGATGCAGCAATGCGACTGCCCCGCACATCAATGTGAAGCTCGGTGCCGACCTCACTCACGTCGGGGTCGACGTAAGCCATAGCGATCGGGTGGCCCAGGGTCGGCGAAAGCGCGCCCGAGGTGATGACTCCGACTTCTTTGTCACCGTGGAAGAGCAGGTAGTCAGCGCGACCGGCGCGACGACCTTCAGCCGCAAGGCCGACGAGCACGCGGGCACCGGCATCCGGGCCCGCTTCGATTGCAGTGCGGCCCACAAAGTCGCCCTCCTTGCTGAGCGCGACGACGCGGCCAAGACCGGCCTGCACCGGGAAGGTCGTGAGGCCGAGCTCGTGACCGTAGAGCGGCATGCCCGCCTCAAGGCGAAGAGTGTCGCGGCACGCGAGACCCGCGGGTACGAGACCGAGCGGTTCGCCGGCAACCGTGAGCGCTGCCCAGAGGGCGGCGGCGGCATCCACGTGAATGTACAGTTCGAAACCGTCTTCGCCCGTGTAGCCGGTGCGACCGATGATGAGGTCGGTGCCGTTGAAGGTTGCCGCGGTTTCGCGGTAGTACTTGAGTTCGTCGAGCGGCGTTGCGAAGTCGCTGAGCCCGGCAGTCGCTTCGAGGATGGCGCGGGAAACGGGGCCCTGAACGGCGATGAGCGCGTAGTCGTCGCTCTCGTCGGTAACGGCAACGTCGAAGCCTTCGGCGCGTTCGGCGAGCGCCGTCGCTGCGGCAAAACGGTTACCGGCATTAGCCACGACCAAGAAGTGATCGTCGGTGAGGCGGTAGGTGACGAGGTCATCGATGATGCCGCCGGCCTCATTGAGCAGCAGGCTGTACTTGGCCTGCGCGAGGGCGATGCCCGAGAGCTTTCCTGCCAGAGCGAAGTCGAGGTACGCGCCGGCGTCAGCGCCGCGAACGTGAATCTCGGCCATGTGCGATATGTCGAAGATTCCCGCAGCGGTGCGCACGGCATGGTGCTCGGCGAGGTCGGAGCTGTACCGTACCGGCATCATCCAACCGGCAAAGTCGGTGAAAGCGGCACCCAGTTGTTCGTGGATGCTGTGCAGCGGCGAATACTTCACCGAGGCAGGCGAAGAGTCAGCGGGTGACGCTGACGAGGGTGATTCATCGGACACGGAGTTCTCCTGGCGCGTGGGCTAGTGAATAGAACTCCCCCTCTGTGATGAGCCTGAGAGCTTCACACACTAAAGAATCTAGTGAGCTTTCACCGTCGGCGGAACCTCAGGGTGATGCGAGGTTCTCTTTCCAGAGTGGCCAGTGCGGTGCGGTACGTGAACCTGAGAGATTGGCGGGGAGGCTTGCTCCTTCGGTGCCGGTCTCGCGCCTGCCAACTTCTGTTGACGAACGCGGGGTGCCCGGCTCTCCCGCATCGTGTTGCGGCCCGATGTTCAGTTGTTAGCTCAGCATAGCAATGCGGGGCGGATGCGCGCGCTACAAGAGCGCCGAGCTCAGCAGCAAACTCGTCTCGCTGTTCACCACGCCTTCGACATTGCGCATGCGGGCGAGCACGCGGTCGAAGTTGCTGAGGCTGTCGGTACGGATGTCTGCCACCAGGTCCCAGGCGCCGTTGGTGGTGTGAAGCTCGTGGATCTCAGGAAGGCCACGCAACTGGCTGATGACGGCATCCGTGGATCGCCCTTCCACCTCGACAAATGCGATTGCACGGATGAAGGAGGGGTCGCGATCTTCCCGAATTCGTACGGAAAACCCGAGCACAGTGCCATTGCTCACAAGGCGATCGATACGGCTCGTGACGGTCGCGCGCGTGACGTTGAGGCGACGCGACAGACTCGCTACGGACTCGCGCGCATCGGCACGAAGGGCGGCAAGGAGGCGGCGATCGAGGTCATCGAGATCAGACATATGCAAAGTGTATATTTTCGCAGAGCATTGTGCGCATTTATTAGCCGAAAATAGCGTTGACTGCGAGTTGTAGCTACATAGTGGGCATTCGTAACGTGGGGACTAGCAATACTGCAACGAAAGGAGTGGACATGGTTCACTACGTAGACGTCCCGAACATGCGCCGCTGGATCGCCGATACCGGCATCGAGCCGATCATTATGGGCATCGTCAGCTATCTCGAGCAGGATTACGCCAAGTGGCCGCAGTTCGACAAGAGTCCGCGCGTTGCCGCCCACTCCACCGAGGGTGTTATCGAGCTCATGCCCACGAGCGACGGCGAAACGTACGCCTTCAAATACGTGAATGGCCACCCGTCGAACCCCGCGCTCGGCTTCCAGACCGTTACCGCGCTCGGCATGCTTGCCCGCGTCGACAACGGCTACCCCACCTTCCTCTCTGAGATGACACTGCTCACGGCGCTGCGCACCTCGGCCACCTCCGTCTTGGCCGCCCGCGCCCTCGCCCGCCCCGACTCCAACGTTCTCGCCCTCATCGGCACGGGTACACAGTCTGAGTTCCAGGCGCTCGGCTTCCGTGCCGGGCTCGGCATTACGAGCCTGCGCGTGTGGGACACCGACCCCGCCGCCCTCGACAAGTTCATTCGCAACGTTGAGCCGCTCGGCTTTGACATCGTGCGCGCGACGTCTGCGGCGGATGCTGCGGCCGGCGCTGACATCGTCACCACCTGCACCGCAGACAAGAAGAACGCGACGATCCTCACCGCCGACATGATCGAACCCGGCATGCACCTCAACGCCATCGGCGGCGACTGCCCCGGCAAGACCGAACTCGAAGCGGCAATCGTGCGCAACGCGACGGTGTTCGTGGAGTTCCCCGAACAGACTCGCATCGAAGGCGAAATCCAGCAGCTCGAAGCCGACTCCCCCATCACCGAACTGTGGGAAGTTCTCGCGGGCACGGCGGCAGGCCGCACCGTGAATGACGAGGTCACGCTCTTCGACTCGGTCGGTTTCGCGATCGAAGACTTCTCCGCCCTGCGCTACGTTTTCGACGCTGTCCGCGGCACCGAATACGCAACGGACCTCGATCTAATCGCAGACCCGGCTGACCCCAAGGACCTGTTCTCGCTCGTCTCGCGCGCTCCCGCGCTCACCGCGTAACCGTCAATGAGCGTTCAGGCGCCTTCGGCCGCAGTACTGATTCGCCCGCACCTGTTCACCCCGAACAGCCAGACCGCGGGAGACAACGCATTTCAGTCCACCGACCCCACGCGAACACCGGATGAGATTGCTCGCGCTGCGTACGACGAGTCCACCCAGGTGGCCGAGACTCTGCGCAACGCGGGCGTGAACATCCACGTCTTTGAGGACACGGAGAGCTCACGCCCCGACAGCGTGTTCCCGAATAACTGGTTTTCGACTCACAGTGGCGGCCGCGTAGCGGTGTACCCGATGTATGCGCCGAACCGTCGCACGGAGCGTCGCCCCGACGTGATCGAGATGCTGAAGCATGACTTTCGAGTGCAGGATGTCGTCGACTACTCCGGACTGGAGCACGACGGCATCTACCTCGAGGGCACGGGGGCGATGGTCATTGACCACACCAACCGCGTTGCCTATGCGGCTGAGTCACACCGCGCGAACCCGCTCGCGCTTGAGCGATTCTGTGCATCGTTCGGCTACGAGCCGATGATGTTCGAAGCGCGCGATAGCCACGGGGTGCCGATTTATCACACCAACGTCATGATGTGCATCGCCACGGATTTCGCCATGATCGGGCTCGACCTCATCGCGTCGGGCGACCGCCGCATGGAGATGGCTGAACGACTTACGGCCCCGGGACGCACTCTCATCGATCTCACGGCGAATCAGATTGCGAACTTCGCCGGCAACGCGCTCGAGCTCAAGGGCGCTAACGGTCGCATTCTCGCTCTGTCGAGCCGTGCGCTGAAGAGCCTGACGCTCGCCCAGCGCTCGGTCATCGAGGCGAGCTGCGAGATTGTGCCGCTCGACATTCCCACGATCGAGTTGGCTGGTGGCTCTGTTCGGTGCATGGTGGCGGGCATCCACTTGGATCGTCGCTCACGCATGGCGGCGGATGTTGCCGCAGGCGTTCCTGCTGCCGATTCTGCCGAAACAGCTCCGACAGCAGGCGCCTGACCGGTCTGCTCTACAGGCGGGTCCCGCCGCCATGAGAGCAGACCGCAGCGCCCTGAGTCGCCACCGGTGACGACTCAGGTGCTGGGCGTTTCGCTAACTGCAGTTCGGGCGGCAGTCGCGCTGGGACAACGCCTCGAGCATCACATTGCTGAGCTCGGTGGGGTTGTTTGCTTGGTAGGCCGTTCCACCGGTCGCTTGGGCGATCTTGCGCATCGCTTCCACGTCGGTGTCGGGGCCGATTCCGACGAGCACCACGGGCACGGGCTCGTCACGGTTGGCCTCGACCATGGCCGTGAGCTCGTCAAGCAGCTTCTCAAGAGAGATACCGTTGTCGTCTTCGTTACGACCATCAGTGATGAGCATCACTGAGTTGACCTTGTCGGGGTTGTAGTCCTCGCGAACGTGAGTCACCGCGGCGAGCACCGAGTCGTTGAGACCCGTGTAGCCGTTGATGCGCGAAGGGAGCGAGTCGATGATCGCCTGCAGGTTCTTGACATGCTCGGGGTCATTCATTGAACGGATGCCCGCGACGTCTTCCCAGTCCTCGGCGCCAACGCGCTCCTTAGAGAACAGCCACATGCCGAGTTCGTCATCCTCAGAGAGAGTGCTGAACGCGTCTTCAGCCGAGTTCTGGAACATCTCGATACGACGCTGACCATCCCAGGCTCGCTCAAGCATCGAGCCAGAAACATCAACGACGGTGAGGATGCGCGAACGCAGGTTGAGAGCGTTCCAGTTGCGCAGAATGCCCACGAGTTCGTCGGTGTCTCCGACACTCTGAGTCTCGACCGGAGCCGCGATAACACCGGAAGCAAGGATCTCTCCCCCGCCCGCATTGTCACGGAAGCCCTCGGCGTTAAGCACCTGCGAAGAGCCACGAATGAGGTCTGCAAACTCTTCGAGCAGCGACAGGCGTGCGGTTTCGGCATCCGCCAGTTCGGTGCGCTCTTCTTCCGTCATTCGCGAGGCTTCGAGCTCGGAGACTGTGGAGTTGTCGACGACCACAAACGGGTACGTGAGCGCGACCGTTCCCTCGGCGGGGTAGAGCGCAACGAGCGGCTCATCGGGGTTCGACGCGTTGTGTTCAACAATTTCGCGTTCCGTGGCCAAGGCGACCATGCGGGAATCCGAAATCTGAAGCTCGGTGAACGCCGCTTTAGTCGAGTCAGGAATGGAACGGCCAAGGTTCGTGAGCACCTGGTCGAAATCTGACGGGTCTCCCTCTGCAGAGAGATCGTTGAGGGTCGCTAGCGCGATCATGCTCGACGCAGACGACTCAGGGTCGGGAAGCAGAGTGCGGTAGCGACCAGCAAGGATCGCACCCCAACCGACTTCGGCCGCTTCGAACTCAGCGACCTTGACCGCGGGTGTTGCGAGCACGAGAGGGCTGGACGCGATTGAATCCCACTCTTGCGTTGCCGGAACTTCTCGGCCCAACGCGGTTGCCGTACTTTCTACGCGGTTGAGCCAGACGGGCGAATCAGGAATCCACGCATCTGCACCGGTCGATGTGCCGGAGGCCAGCAAAGCCGCGGTATCGGCAGAGCGCTGGGTAACAATCTTGGCCGAGAGGCACTGGCCGACGTGCTCAGCGTTGAAAGCATTGGCGACAGTTTGGACGGTTGACGCGATGGTCGGGTCGGTAACAACGGTGAGCTCCGTTGAGTTGGGACAACCGAAAGTTTGCGCGACAAAGTCGTCGAGTTTATTTTGAGCAGCGAGCGCCACGAGCGCTCCACCGCCCGCAAGGGACAGCGTTAACAGGGTTGCTAGGACGGGGGTACTTGCGCGGATGAGCCAGGATTTAAGCGTTCTGGAACGGTGGCGAGGTCGGGACACGGGGACTCCATCGATCACGGGTGCTCTCAGTTTCGGGGGAACTAAGAGTTGACCCCCTTTCGGGGGCATACACAATAGTGACACAATTTCGCATCAACGAAACGGTTGTGCACAGGTATTTCTCACTTTTGCGATCGAAACTTGCCGATGTCACCAAAATCGCGCTCGCAATCCACCGCGTGCGCAATAATCTTCCGTCGCTTTGCGAGGCTCATGGTGTGTTTGCGGATGCCGCCGGCAGAGCGTGCGTCGCTTCCGTCGTTAGAGTCGGATCTCGAGCGCCACGGATTGCCCCGCAGTGCCACGAACCTTTTGCGCGAGCCGAATGGCCGTGTATTTGGCGCCGTACTTTTTCTTCAGAGCGGCATCCATGGCATCCAGCGTCGCTTCGTCGTCGCGGATGGCCGCAGTCGCGGGCACCGCAACGGCGCCGTCGGAAATATTGCCGCGCATGTCGCACGGCGTTACCTCCACGCGCGGGGTGTGACGCACGCGCTTCACCTTGCCCGACGAGGGCGCAGTGGTGACGAGCAAACGATCACCCTCGGCCACCACCCACACCGGAGTCGACACCGGCTCCCCTGACTTGCGGAAGGTAGTGACTGAGACATAAGTCTCAGTAGCGAGCGTGGAAAAGTCGGCGGTGGTCATGAGCCCATTATCCCGTGGCGCTAGGCCTTGAAGTTGATGAGCTTGTGGGTGCCATCGCAGAACGGTTTGATCGCCGATACTCCGCACCGACAGAGAGCCACTGTTTTTCGAGACTGCTCGATCGGTTCGCCATCAGCGGAGCGCAGGTCGATCTGCCCCCGCACGAGAAGAGGTCCGTTGGTGCACGCCATCACCTCGACGTCATCCTGGTTCTCTGAACTTGTCATCGGCCTGCCCCCACCTCAGCATCAGCCGGGCTCGCCGTGCCCCCGTCGCCGTCGGCCAGCACCGCCTCGAAGGGAAACGGCTTACGCAGGGATGACTTCTCGGCCACCCACGATTCGAGGATGTGGTCGCCCACCCATTCGTCGATCAGCAGGCAGGCACGTGCTCCAAAGAAGATCTCGCTGAGCAGGGCGGGCTCGCTTTCGGCAAGCCCACCGGCGAGGTCACGGGCGGCGATTTGTTCGTGCACGGCATCCGCTTCAACATGCTCGTCAAAGTATTCAGTGACGCTCTCGTCGAAACCGAGGCGGCGGAAACCGCGCGCGTAGAGGCCGTTAGGGATCGATGACGTCATCTCAAACGCAGCTAGGTGCCCCGCGATCGCACCGCGCAGTCGACGGTTCATTCCGAAGAGCGAAATCATGTTGAACGAGGCAAGTGTGATGGCCGGCGCAAAGTTGACGTAGGTGCCGTATCGAGAGTCCAGCCCGATGCCGCGCATCGAGCGCGCAAACAGTTCGGAGTGCATCCGCTCCCGGCGACCATTGCCGTACTCGTCCGCTTGGATCTCGACGAGCGCCGCTTTAGCGCGTCCCGTCAGCCGCGGGATCGCCCACGAGTGTGGGTCTGCTTCTTTCAGGGTGTAGATGGAACGCTGCACCATGAACTCAATCGCTTGCTCGTGAGTGAGACTCTTTGCGACGTGGCGCGAGAGGCTTGGCCCCGCATCCGGATCAGGAGCAGTAAGAGCGAAGAGCGCTTGCGCGACATCTTCTGCCGCTGCGTTGGGAAGCTCAGTGGTCGGAACCAACTCGCGCAGCTGAGCCTCGAAAGCGCGCTCGAGATCGAGTCGAGCGGCAACGGTGTCAGGGTGCCACTCCCACTGGTCGCCGTTGTCGACGACGCGACCATAGGAGAGACCGTAGAGGAGATAGAGCGCGAGTTGTACATCGTCATCACGGACTAGGTCGCGCCCGCTCGCAATAGCGCTGGCCACCTCATCAGCGAGGCCGTCAATCGTGGGCGGCGCGGCTTGATTCGCGAAGGAAGCGAGCAGGAGTTCGCTGATGGGACCGCGAGGTTCGATCTCTTCGTCGTGCCAGTTGTCGCACAGTCGTGAGCCGTCACCGGACTTCGCGGTAACCGTGGTGGTGCTTGCCTCGGCAATTGAGCCGTTGTGGGGCGTCGTTTCGAGGGCGGGAGAGTTCTCCGTGGGGTTCATTATGACCTCTCCGATCGTGACGAAGACCTCAGACAGGGCACCCGAATTGCCCCGCCAGCTTCGTTAGTGAACTTATGTTGCCAACCGGTTCGAGCGCGGTCAACGCAATTGCCGTGCTCCCAAGTTTTTCTCAGTAAGCTCACTGACAACGCCCAAGAGGGGCAGCTACACGACTCGGGTGCTAAGTTGTTGCTCGTCCCCACGGGAGCCCGAAAGCACGGGCTGAGAGGAAGCTGACGCCGCTTCGACCGTTGAACCTACCGGGTAATGCCGGCGAAGGAAGAACGGCCTATGTCTCGATCTCGCTCCCTCACCGCTGCGTCGAACTCCGCCGCCGAATCCAGGCCACCACTCGGCACACGACGCGCTGTACGCGGCGGCATCTTCGGCAACTATGTTGACCAGTTCGACATCTTTTTGCCGGTCATTGCTCTGGCTCCGGCATCCGCTCAGCTTTTTGGCTCGGATAATCTCGTCGGCAACGCCGGGCTGATCTTCGTAGCCACACTGCTGGGGCGCCCGATCGGGGCTGCGATTTTCGGATCGATCTCTGATCGCATTGGGCGAACCGCCACCACGAAAGTTGCGCTGCTGGGCGTTGCCCTCACGACGCTGCTGATCGCGCTCGTTCCCGATCACACAGTGCTGGGCGGTGGAACTCTGGCCGCAATTCTGCTGCTGCGGTTTGTCGGCGGCATCTTTCTGGGCGGCGAATACACCTCTGCTATCCCGCTCGCGATGGAATGGTCGCGGCCCGAACGGCGCGGCCTCGTCAGCGGTCTCATCATGTGGATGTCGCCCTGGGCCAACGCTTCGATCGCGGGCATGGTGTTCGTGCTGCAGAGCGTGCTCGATGCCGCCGCCTATAACCAGTGGGGGTGGCGAACTCTCTTCGTTCTGGGCTCGTTGCTCGCGTTCACAATGCTGTTCTACTACCGTGCGCGCGTCGAAGAATCGCCGCAGTGGCAACGGCCGGGGCAGCGCACGAACCCGCTGAGAGAGATTCTCGTCGGCCGCCACCGCCGCGCCCTCTGGCAAGTATTCATCATGATGAGTGGGCTCTGGCTGCTGACCAACATGGCGATTCCGGTGCTGGCCGGGCAGCTGGGTTCCGGCGCAGGGGCGATGGGTGCGACAGGAACTTTGGATGGTCGAACCCTGTCATTCGTGATGATGATCGGCACCGCGGCATCCGCTCTCACCATGGCAGCGTGCGGTCACTTCTCGACCTTCACCGGACGGCGGCGCTTCTTTATGGGATTCGGCGTGCTGACGGCGGCTGCCGGGCCACTCGCCTTTCTCGCGGTGTTCACAGCGCCCAACCTCGGACAGCTTGTACTTACCGTGGTCGTGCTGCAAGTCGTGACGGTCTCGGCCTACGGACCCGTCGGAGCGTACTTGGTTGAACGTTTCCCGACCTCCGTGCGTGCGAGCGGCTACGGGGTCGGATACAGCCTGTCGATCGTGATTCCGGCGCTCTACCCGTACTATCTGCCGGCGCTGCAAGGCGTGCTCGGACAGCAGGGCGCGGTGGCTGCGTTGCTCGCGCTCGGCGGGGTGCTGATTGCGGTGGGGGCGTTTCTGGGGCCGGAGACGGCGGGGGTTGACCTCGACGGTGAGTCGCAGCCTCAGTTGCGCAGCTGACCCACTGCATCGACGTCGGGGGCGGCCGGCGCATGGCGGGGCTTACCGTCGGAGGTGTCCCCGCCCCCGATTCGATTGCTGCGTTCGGTGAGCGCAACGAGTCCGAGGTGTCGGTCCGAGGTCCAGCACACCAGTCGCCCTTTGTGATCCTTGGTGCGAGAAAGGATGCCCGCCTCACCGAGTTGGTTGAGCCCGCCTTGTGCCGCGACCGTCGAGACTCCATAGGTTGCTGCGACCCGCTCTGCTGTCAGAACAGGTTCAGATGCGAGATTCTTGAGCACATTCGCGATGACGGCTCCCCGCCGTGGTTGCGCTGGCGACAGCCCGCTCTCGGTTCGATAGGCGAGGAGTTGGTCGAGCAGTACGCCGTCGAGCTGCGTGATGTCTTGAGCGAGTTCGACAGCGTTAGACGCAGCCTGCTCGGCCGCGCGGGCGAATCCGACAATCCAATCATCGACACGATCTGCCCGGAAATCGGTGAGGCCGTCGATGTAGGAGTCTTTGTTGCCGGCGAAAACGGTGGAGATCGGCACGAGAATGTTGCGCAGGGCATCCGACCGCTTCAGCACCGTGTGGATGAGAGCTCGGCCCGTGCGACCGTTGCCATCGATAAAAGGGTGAATGGTTTCGAACTGAGCGTGGGCGAGCGCCGCCCGAACGACAGGGTTGCCTTCAGTGGCGGTGACAAACTGGGCAAGGTTATCGAGCAATCGGCGCACCTCAGTTTCGGGAGGCGGCACGAACTCTGCCCTCAGCGGCGACCAGCCATTTCCACCGACCCAGTTTTGCTCGCGACGAATCCCGGGCGGGAGGAACGGCTCGATAACGTGTTGCAGATGTTCGATGTCGGAGACCCTGACCGGCCTCGTTCGGTCAGCCAGCACATCGATCGACTCTTCCGTTGCTCTCACGTTTGCAATCACGTCGAGAGCAACGCTCTTGCCCTGATGCAACACTTCGGCGATCGCAAGTTTTTTGGGAGTGACCCGGTTACCTTCAATCCACGACGACGAAATGCTTTCGGACCGGATCAGGAGATGGTTGAGGTATCCACTTTTCGTGCCGATGCGCTCGTCTGCCCGCGCGAGAACGGCGAGGGCATCCGTTGCCGCCTGGCTTGCTTCATCGGAAATTCGTGGGAGCGCTAAATCGAGCTCGTCGGGAACGAACGCACGGAAAGTGCCGGCTGCGCGGTCTTTGCGGCTCAACCCAGCGCCATCTTGTGGATTCCACAGCAAATCGACGTAGTACATAGTGGCCACCTAAGGTTCGCGAATGCGGCGATAAAATAAGTTTAGTGCATCTAACCTTATTTTAGGCGCTGTCGCGGCTCATCGGGCCGCACCGTCGAGCAGATCGAGCACTTAGGCGATCGAGGGTGCAACCTCGGCGTCGACTACGGGCATCACGTGCTTCACGAGCGCCTCGAGAATACGAGCATTGAACTCGACCCCGAGCTGGTTGGGCACGGTTACCAACAGAGTGTCAGCGGCCTGAACCGCCGCATCGCGCGCGAGCTCGGCGGCGATAACGTCGGGAGCTCCGATGTAGGAGCGACCGAAACGGGAGCGCGAACCGTCGAGCATGCCGACCTGGTCGCGCTGCTCCACTTGCCCTTGGATTCCAAAGTAATACTCGGTCTCGTCATCAATGATGGGCAGGATGCTGCGGCTCACGGATACCCGTGGCGAATGGTCGTGACCGGCACTCGCCCACGCCTCGCGGAACATCGCAATCTGTTCGGCCTGCAGCTCATCGAAGGGCACTCCGGTGTCTTCGGTGAGAAGCGTTGAGCTCATCAGGTTCATCCCCTGCTCAGCAGTCCAGATGGCCGTGGCACGAGTGCCGGCGCCCCACCAGATACGTTCGCTGAGCCCGGGCGCTTGCGGCTGAACCGACTGCAGAGCGCCCGTGCCAATCATCTGCGGGTTGCCGGGAGCGAATCCCTCGCCCGCGATCGCACGGCGAAACTTGTCGGTGTGGGCGCGCGCCATGTCGGCATCGCTCTCGCCCGCTGTCGGCTCATGACCGAACGCGCGCCATCCGTCAATCACTGTTTCGGGTGAGCCTCGGCTGATGCCCAACTGCAAACGCCCCGCGGAAATAAGATCCGTTTGCGCTGCGAGTTCTGCCATCGCGAGGGGGTTCTCGTACCGCATATCGATGACACCAGTACCGAGCTCGATGGTGCTGGTGCGGGCAGCAGCGGCGGAGAGCAACGGCCAGGGCGATGCATGCTGGCGCGCGAAATGGTGCACGCGAAAGAAAGCACCATCGACGCCAACTTCTTCAGCCGCTACCGCAAGTTCCACTGCTTGGAGCAACACGTCAGCCCCGGTGCGAGTGCGCGAGCCTTCGACGTCTTGCCAGTGTCCGAAGGAGAGAAACCCAAGTTTT
This sequence comes from Salinibacterium sp. VpJ6, assembly GCF_059767345.1. Lineage (NCBI taxonomy): Bacteria > Bacillati > Actinomycetota > Actinomycetes > Micrococcales > Microbacteriaceae > Salinibacterium > Salinibacterium sp. VpJ6. The sequence goes on along the minus strand of NZ_JBSOQL010000002.1, from coordinate 189,055 downwards.
GTCATACTGGCGAAACCGGTGACCCGTCCGCGCTATTCCCGAGCGAAAGGGCGACACCGTCGAGGATGTCGTGCTCGCTCGTCGTGACCCACTCGAGCGGATGACCGGCTGCAGCCGCGGCATCCGCCACTCGACGCAGCACGGTGGCCCAGATGATGGCGCCCGAGGCGATCACGTCGACGCGGCCGGGGTGCATATAGGGCAGTGCTTCGCGTTCGGCGCGCGGCATCAGGGTGAGCGCTTCGCAGGAACGGAGCACGTCGACGAGCGGCAGCCGACTGCCGCTGATCGCGACCGGGTCGTAGCTGGTGAGGCCGAGGGCATGCGCGGTGATCGTGGTGACAGTCCCGGCAACACCGATGACTTCGGTGGCCTGCGAGAGATCGACCGTCGCCGTAGCAATATCGAGGGCTGCGCTGACGTCGCTGCGGATGGCGGCGAGCTCAGATTCGGAGGGCGGGTCGCTCGTGATGTTGCGCTCCGCCAGCCGCACGCAGCCAACATCCATCGAATATGCCGCATCGGGGATGTTGCCGCCGATCACGAGCTCAGTGGAGCCGCCGCCGAGGTCAACGACGAGGTGTTGCGGCGCTGGCGCGGTGTTGACGGCGTCGTTGGGCTCGGCTGCTGGCAACGCCGTGAGCGCTCCGCGGAACGACAGCGCGGCTTCTTCGGTTCCGGGAATCACTTCGACCGGCACCCCAAGAATTGCGACGACAGCGTCGGTGAACTCGGCACGGTTGGCGGCATCCCGAGTCGCCGACGTAGCGACGAAACGGATACGCTCGGCACCGTGCTCACGGCACAGATCGGCGTAGCGGCGCACTGCCGCGAGGGTGCGATCGAGGGCGCCCTGACTGAACTGGCCGGTGCGGTCGACGCCCTCCCCCAGTCGCACCACTTCGAGGGTGCGCACCACGTCGGTGAGGCCGCCGTGCCCGTCGAGGTCGGCGATGAGCAGGCGGATCGAGTTGGTTCCGCAATCGATGGCGGCGACGCGAGTCATGGGGTCTCCTGAGCGTGAACGGCAGCTTCGAGGCTACGCGACAATCACAGCGACGCTTTATCGACCAGCGTGCGCGCAGCCTTCTCCGCCCGTGCGAGCTGTGACTTGCTGATCGGGTCGTGGCCGTAGCCTGCTCGAGTTTTCATCCCGAGCAACGTGAAGAGCGATTTAGACGCTTGCTTGTCGACGGATGCGAGCAATACGACTGCGTCATTGTGACTGTGACCTTGTGCGTGCTTTGCGAGCGCAGCGGAACAGATCGCGTCTGCTGCGGCGATTCCTGCGTGAACGTAAAGCGTGACCACCGCGTCTCGTACGTCGTCTTCGTCCGAAAGCTCACGGATATCGTCTGCGACGCGCAAGAACTGCGCGGCTTTTGCCCGTCGCCCCTGTTCGACAGCTTTATCAGCTGGGACAGTTTTGACCTTGTCAGCCTTCGGATTCATGTGCGTTACCTAACCTTTGCGAAGTCGTTTCCGCAGCCACGAATGGTCCCCAGCTATCGCGATGCCATCAGCGACGATGGAGTCGAAAATTGACGCGGGCTGCACTTCGGAATCTTTATAGATCAAGGGGCGCAGATCATTGCCAGTCCACAAAGTAACGTGAGCGGCAAAGTCGCTGACGAGTTCATCCACAACGTCATCCGTCGTACCGTCAGGGACAACTATCAACACATCAATATCGCTATCGGTACTCATCTCATTTCGCGCTGCGGATCCGAATAGGGTCGCAACAGTTGGCTGAATCTGCCACTCGGAAATGGCATGAGCCATCCGAGCGATCAGCTCGCTCTTCGCATGAGCGATCTGTCGAACTGCGGCGGCCAGTAAATGATCTCCGTTAAACGAAAAGGCATAGCCTCTGCCGGTGAGTCTTTGCAGCAGCATGCCTTGCTCAACGAGCCTGCCCGCAGAGAGTCGAACCCCTTGGTGAGACCCTTGCTCCGGCAATAGCTGATGAATCTCGCGAACAGTGAGGTACTGCTCGCTACGCACGAGCACGGTGAGCACCTGGGAGTCGATCCCTGTTGTGCTGATTGCTGAGAATGGGTTCTGCAGACGCATATCGCCTCCCTCGGCTCGGGCTAAAAGCAGCAGCTCTTACACAATAATAGACGACCGTCTATAAAAATAGAGAGTGGTCCATAAGAATAGAAGGCGGCGACGCGAGTCATGGGGTCTCCTTGGTGCTGCCGTTAAACCTTCTTGACGACGCTCGACTTGAGTTGCATCTGGCCGAAACCGTCGACCTTGCAGTCGATGTCGTGGTCACCAACGCCGTCAACGAGGCGGATGTTGCGCACCTTCGTACCGACCTTGATCGACGCGGGGCTGCCCTTGACCTTGAGGTCCTTGACGATGCTCACCGTGTCGCCATCGGCGAGCGGCGTGCCGAACGCATCCTTGATCACTGCGGCATTCTGTTCTGCTTCGGCAGCGGCATCCGCCTCGCTTGGCGACCACTCGTGCGCGCACATCGGGCACACCAGCAGCGAGCCCATTTCGTAGGCAAGGTCGCTTGAGCAGTTCGGGCAGAGAGGCAGGGCGTCAGACATAAGGCACTTTCGGCTGGGCGCCGATTGGGCTGGCGCAGCGCTGAACTAGTCGCTAATCGTCAATTATTACCTGATCGTGCGGACACAAATCGGTGCACTGGTCTGGAATACGACCGGCGACGCACACGTTGCACCCCACGACATCACAGTTCGACTCTGTTCAGCTTCTGAAAGGCCCACTTCATGACCCTGCTTCACGACCGTCTCGCCGCGACCGACTCCCCCATCCTTGATGTGCTTGCCGAACGGTGGAGCCCCCGCCACTTCGACGCCACCGCACCTCTTGATGAGACGGCGCTGCAGAACGCTCTCGAAGCTGCCCGTTGGGCACCCTCGGCCTACAACAGCCAGCCTTGGCGAGTCGTTATCGCTCGTCGCGGAACCCCGCAGCACGACGCCATCGTCTCCACTCTCAGTGGCTTCAACCAGTCGTGGGTTCCCTCCGCATCTGCGCTGATTCTGTTCGTTGCCGAGCATCACAACGAAGAGGGACGGGCGCAGGCCATGGCGACGTATGACCTCGGTCAGGCCGTTGCCTACTTCACCATCCAGGCCCAGAGCCACGGGCTATTCAGCCACCAGATGTCAGGCTTCGACCCGGATGCCGCAGCAGCAGCCCTCGAGATCGATAGCCGCTTCACCCCCACCACGGTCATGGCCGTTGGCTCACTGGGCGACCCCGCCGAAATGACGGACGTTATTCGCGAGCGCGAAACTGCGCCCCGCGCACGACGTGCCGCTGCAGAGTCGGTGCTCGTTAACGCCTGATGCCGTGATGCGGCCGAGGATGCGTCGAAGACGCTCTATTCTCGGCCGTCTTCGAGCGGGATGAGCATCGTGCGGAACTCGCCTGCTGCGGCGTGAATGTCCCAGATGCGTGACGCGACATCGTCGATGCCGTTGGGAAGCTGAAGCTTGGGAATGCCGCCCGGGATCACGAGCTGACGGATGCGGATCCCCTCCCCTTCGAGCGTCTCGTGCAGCATCTCGCCGTAGGCACTCTCGGCGGGGAACGCGAGTGACGTTCCCGCGAAGCCGGCGCGCGACTTCACCGAGGTGCCGCCGTTGATCAGGATGATGCTGCCATGTCCGGCCTCACGCATTGCGGGCAGCACCGCGCGCACGGTGTGGATGAGCCCGAGGGCAGAGAACTGGAGTGCTTCGAGCGCGAGTTCGGGAGTCAGATCGAGCACCGGCTTCAGGTAATCGCGCGAGGGAAGCGGGCTGTACTGCACCGTCGTGATCGGCCCAAGTTCGTTCGCGGCACTGGCAAGAGCGGCCTCGAGCTGGGCTGGCTCGCGCACGTCGGCGGCAAAACCGCGCGCGGTCACGCCATCCGCTTCAAGCTCAGCGGCGAGCGCATCGAGCTTCGACTGATCTCGCGAGATGAGGGCAACTGCGAAGCCTTCGCGTCCGAACCTGCGGGCGACTGCTGAACCGAGTCCGGGGCCTGCTCCGATGATGGCGATAACGGGCATGAGATTCCTTCGATCGAAGTGTTCGGCGGGCCATGCTGCTCGAAAAAGCTTACCGGCGTTTCGACAGGGAACGCAGTGGCGGGTCCAGCCGCTATCCTGCGTTTCATGGAAGAGCGATATTCCCTCAGTGACCGGCAGATATATGGAGCAGAGGATGACGCAGACATGGACGCGATCCTGAACGCGATCGATCGACAATTGAACCGCGCTGAAGCCGCTCCGGCCACGAAAACTAAGCCAACACGCCCGCTGAAAACCAAGTCGACGCCACCACCATCCCCGGTGGCGAAAGCATCATCCTGCACCAAGAACGCCTTCCGTACTCAAGCGGAAGCTCGCGAGGCACTTAGCCGCTGGCAGAAAGCGGAAAAGGCAGACGTGAATTTGCCACATCGCGTCTATCCCTGTGATCGTTGCGATGCGTGGCACCTCACGCGGAAACAAAGTGGCAAACGAAAGCCGGCCTGGGACAAAAACCCGGATTGGACGCGGTCGCCCGCGCAGCTCGCGAAGCTTGAGAAGAGATTCGCGGAGCCTAATTCACGCTAAGAATAGAGCGTCGACGCGGTCACACTCAGCGCCTCTAAAACTCTTCGTCCGTGATGCCTAGTTTCTCTTTAGTAGCGGCCGCTTCGTCCGCTTCGAGCCAAGCGAATTCGTAGCGACGGTTGTGCGGCGATTTGTGGCCAATGAATTCGAAGTATCCCGCTTGCAGCTCCCGCACGGTGATCCACGGTGGATAGTCCTCCTGGGATAGCTCGTGGGTGCCGTCGGCCCAGACGACGATGTACCAGACCCATCATGTCTGCTGGAAGAGGCTCAATGGCGATACGAAGTGCCCTACGACTGACGCGATGTGGCCGGGGCTTAGCCCAGAAGGCCGCTCTGCGTCAGCCCAGCAGTCATGAGGGTGAGCCAAACCGCGAAGAAGACGACTTGGAACAACGTGCCTACGATGCCGATGATGATCGCGGCACGAGCTAGCCCGCGCCCCGATTCCCCACTCGACGTGATTTGCTTGCGACCCATTGCGCCCAACACCACTCCGACGATCGGAATCATGAATGCGGCGATGAAGCCGATGAGTGCGAGCGTGTTCGTGCGCGGAACAGGATTTGTTGTCATACGTCATAGTGGCACGACCGCGTAAAGCCGTCGTGCGACACTGCGAGCCGCGGCTAGTTGTTGAAACGGAACTGCACCGCATTCCATAGCCGATTAACCTCGGCGTGCTGTTCAGTTGACCAGCACCGGCCCCGTGCAACGACAGTAGAATGGCAGGAGCCCAACGAAGGAGACTTATGTGCCGCGTGCTCGCCTACCTCGGTCCCGAGACACCACTGGAGAACCTCCTACTCAAGCCAGAGAACAGCCTGATCAACCAGGCACTCGACCCCGAACGGCACCCCGAGCTCCAGTTGGCCGGATGGGGATTCGGTATCTGGGGCGAGCACCTGCTGAAGCCCGAAGAACCCTTCATCTACCGCCGTCCCATGGCGGCCTTTTACGACGACAACGCCAGCCGGATGATCCCCAGCCTTCAGGCCAGCACGATGTTGGCGCATGTGCGAGCCGCGGCGTACGACTCGAAGGTCGTGATGGTCGACGAGAACTGCCACCCGTTCTCCTTCGAGGAGACCCCGTGGATCGTCGCCCAAAATGGCTACCTGCCCAACTGGCAGCTCCTACAGCGCGAGCTGCTGCAGCACTGCGAGGATCGGTATCTCAAGCAGATGCGCGGGAACACGGACACCGAGTTCATCTACGTGCTACTCCTCTCGCTGCTCGAGGGTGACAGCAACGAGGACGTCCAACGAGCGATCGAGAAGCTCATCGAGCTGATCGCCCAGGCGATGAAGGACCTCGACCTTGGCGCTCTGACAAAGCTGAAAATGGCCCTCGTGTCAGGCGACCGCATCATCGGTGTCAACGTCGGCCTCGGTCACCACGGTGAGACCAACCCCGCTGGTGACTGGAAGAAGCTGCGGAAGTCGGCCCCCGACAGCGACGACTTCGCGCTCTCGATGCTCCTCGAACCGATGTACCTGCTCATGGGGCGCAACTTCGAGGACGACGCAACGACCTACGATTTTGAGGAGAGCAGCGAGGATGACGCGACCGGTGTCATCTTCGCCTCCGAGCCCTTGACCGAGGGTGACGATTGGTCGCAGCTCAAGTTCGGCCAGATCGTCTTCCTCGAGAATGACGGTGAGCGCATCACCAAAACCACCAACACGCTGAAGGTCTCAGCGCGCTAGGGGTTCTTCTCACGGAGGTTGTGAGCAACCTGGCGTGACGGAAGACGAAAACCCCTAGTTGTTGAAGCGGAACTCCACGACGTCGCCTAGCCGATCAAGCCGGCGAATCGATCGCTTAACGATCATCGGCACGCGGGCGCAGCGGCGAAAATGATCGGAGAGTGTTGCTCGCTTCACCCAGCAGATCAAGGATGACATCGTGGAGTCTGTGGTCGTTGGGGTCCAGGACGTCGATGACCTCGTACAAAGTAACGCCAGACTCAACCACAGTCTGCGTGTCAGTGCGGGTGACAAAAACACGCGAGTAGTCCGTGTGCTCGGGCGAGACCCGATGTTTCCAGTTAGGGTCTTGTTCATTCGCAAACCAAGCACTCGGCCCGAACTTAAGTTGCACAGTAATCGGGTTTGGGAAGCTTGGAGTAGTCGCCAGTTCAAGCGCGATAGTCCACTGGTAGTTGCCCTTGTAATTGGTTTGCAGACGCCGCACAACATCGTCACCGAGTGTTGTCATCAGCTGAGAGCGAATCGGCCCATTAGCAAAGGACTTCAGAAGATTCTTGATTCGTTGAAGCAGTTGTCGTGCTTCGAGGTACCGCTGCCGCGCTTGCGTGGCTAAGTCGCTCGCGAATTCCTCAGCGGCCTGCTCGTGGGGCGTCTTCCTGAAACGCACTCCCTCGCCAGCCTCGGTCATCACCTGAAGAAACTCAAGAACTTCTCGATCTCCCACAATCCCCGCCTCGGTCGAAAACTTGCGGTGCATCTGCTCGATAAACGAAACCACGTCTGGGTTTTCTTGGCGGTATAGCGCATCACCAGCTACCAACTGGTACAGCTGTGTGAGCAATCCACTGTAAGTCAGGATGTGAGCTTCTTCCCACCCGTCAGTGAGTCGCGATCTATCTTCGTCGCGACAGAGAAGTGCAACCGCACCGATACGTCCCTCGCTAACGCTGTAGCGGGAGTACTGCTCGAAATCGTGTCCGTGACCGTCTGACGAATGAAAGTTCTCCACGACAACCCTGAACTCATCATTATCGATCACGATGTCAGCGATATCGGCAGCTTCATCCATTCGCATGGTGTTCACCTCTTGCCGCACCAGGTATGCCTGTCGTGGGAATACAGGCTCGTTCTTCACTCGCGCAGTGTTAATCTCATCGATAAAGATGCCGAGAAATAAATCTCCAAGGTTGTGAGAGCCGCCAGCATCGAGCAACCAACCGAACACATTTGAGAGTTGTTTCTCGTGTGTTCCGTGATGCATCACGTCGAAGACGTTAAAACGCTGATCTAGTGATCTTCCGAGAACAGGCAGAAGTAAGTTCAGGAGGTCGCCGGACATCAGCATCAACTCACTTTCGACGAGGTCGCGATAAGGCGGACCGATGGGGACAGCAAATCCGTCGCAAACAGCACGTTGCCGAGGCCTATGGCTGCACTCGCTCAGTCTCCCACGCCCATGCCACACTCGGCGAGGATCTCCACGCGCGCGACATAGGTTTTGTATGCCTCGACGCCCTCGTGCACGACCGCCGCCCGAGAAACCGAAGCCCGTTGAACCTAGTTGTTGAAGCGGAACTCCACGACGTCGCCGTCGCTCATGACGTATTCCTTGCCCTCAACGCGGGCCTTGCCCTTGGCGCGAGCCTCAGCGATGGAGCCGGTCTCAACGAGGTCGTCGAAACCGATGACCTCCGCCTTGATGAAGCCCTTTTCGAAGTCTGTGTGGATGACGCCGGCAGCCTGAGGCGCCTTGGCACCCTTCGGGATCGTCCAGGCGCGAGTCTCTTTCGGACCAGCCGTGAGGTACGTCTGCAGGCCGAGAGTGTCGAAGCCGATGCGGGCGAGCTGGTCGAGACCGCTCTCGTCTTGACCGGTGCTTGCGAGAAGTTCTGCGGCATCCTCTTCGTCGAGGTCGATGAGTTCGGCCTCCAACTTGGCGTCGAGGAAGATGGCCTTCGCGGGGGCAACCAGGGCAGCCAATTCGGCGAGCTTGTCTGAGTCACCCAGCACCGCTTCATCCACGTTGAAAACGTAAATGAACGGCTTGGAGGTGAGCAGACCCAGTTCACGGATCAACTCAAGTTCAATCTTTGTGGCCTCGGAGAGCGGCTTGCCCTCGTTGAGGAACGCCTGCGCAGCAAGCGCAGCCTCGAGAACAGCGGGCTCAACGCGCTTCGTCTTGAGTTCCTTCTCGTACCGCGCGACAGCCTTTTCGAGCGTCTGCAGGTCAGCGAGAATTAGCTCAGTGTTGATGGTCTCCATGTCGGATGCCGCATCAACCTTGCCGTCGACGTGAATAACGTCTGGGTCGCTAAAGCCGCGCACGACCTGAGCGATAGCGTCAGCCTCGCGAATGTTCGCCAAAAACTTGTTGCCCAAACCTTCGCCCTCGCTGGCGCCCTGCACAATGCCGGCGATGTCAACGAAAGAAACGGGAGCAGGCAGAATGCGCTCACTGCCGAAGATGCCCGCCAGCACCTTGAGGCGCGGGTCGGGCAGGTTCACGATGCCCACGTTCGGTTCGATGGTCGCGAACGGATAGTTCGCGGCGAGCACCGAATTCTTGGTCAGAGCGTTAAAGAGGGTGGACTTGCCGACATTCGGGAGTCCAACGATTGCAATAGTGAGAGCCACGAGGGTCAATCCTACCGGCGATAACGGCCCCGAGGTACGGGACCGCTATCGCGACGGTAAAGCAGGCTAGTTATTAGCCGTTATTCTGCGGGAAGCCGAGGTTGATTCCACCGTGGCTGGGGTCGAGCCAGCGGCTGGTAACAGCCTTCTGACGCGTGAAGAAACGGATGGCGTCGGGGCCATAAGCCTTCGTGTCACCAAACGCGGAGTCCTTCCAACCACCGAAGGAGAAGTACGCCACCGGAACGGGGATCGGAACGTTGATGCCGACCATGCCGACCTCAACTTCGCGCTGGAAGCGACGAGCCGCTCCCCCATCGTTCGTGAAGATCGCGGTGCCGTTTCCGTACTGCGAAGAGTTGATCAGTTCAAGACCCTCTTCGTAGGTGGCGACGCGAATGACACTGAGCACCGGTCCGAAGATCTCGTGCTTGTAGACGTCGGAGTCGGTGGAGACGTTGTCGATCAGCGTCGGGCCGAGCCAGAAACCATTAGCGTCGCCATCGATCTCAATGCCGCGACCGTCAACAACAACAGAAGCGCCATCGGTCTCAGCAAGCTCGATGTAGCTGGCGACCTTGTCACGGTGCTGCTCGGTGATGAGCGGCCCCATGTCGCACCCGCGGGTTCCATCACCGGTGCGCAGCGTCGCCATGCGCTCGCTGACCTTGGCGATGAGTTCGTCAGCAACGGGCTCGACGGCAACGACGACCGAGACAGCCATGCAGCGCTCGCCAGCGGAACCGAAACCGGCGTTGACGGCAGAGTCGGCAACGAGGTCGAGGTCAGCATCCGGAAGAACCAGCATGTGGTTCTTGGCGCCGCCCAGAGCCTGAACGCGCTTGCCGTGGTGGGCAGCGGTTTCGTAGATGTATTTAGCGATCGGGGTGGAACCAACGAAGGAGACGCTGGCAACATCCGGGTGCTCAAGAAGAGTGTCAACGGCGAGCTTGTCACCGTGCACGACGTTGAAGACACCGTCGGGAAGGCCTGCCTCGGTGAAGAGTTCTGCCATCCACACGGCGGACGACGGGTCCTTCTCGCTGGGCTTCAACACAACAGTGTTTCCCGCGGCGACAGCCATCGGGAAGAACCACATCGGCACCATGGCCGGGAAGTTGAAGGGGCTGATGATCGAGACAACACCGAGCGGCTGCTGCAACGAGTAGACGTCAACACCGGTCGAAACGTTTTCGCTGTACTCGCCCTTGCTGAGCTGAGCGATGCCGCAGGCGAAGTCGAGAACTTCGAGACCACGAGCGATCTCGCCAGCAGCATCCGAGAGAACCTTGCCGTGCTCGGCGGTGATGATGGCCGCAAGTTCATCCTTGCGAGCGTTGAAGAGCTCACGGAAGGCAAACATCACGGCGGTGCGCTTGGCAAGCGACGTGTTACCCCACTCGGGGAACGCAGCCTTTGCAGCGGCAACACCAGCGTTGACGTCAGCGACGGATGCGAGAGGAACGGTGCGTGCGACGGCGCCGGTTGCGGGGTTGAAGACATCGCCACGGTTGGGCGAGTCGCCCTCGGTAGCGGCGCCGTTGATCCAGTGCGGAATCGTGGAGTACATGGGCCTACTTTCGTCGGAAGTAGCCCCAGTCTGCGACCTTTGCGATCTGCGATCAAGACGTATTAGTGCACGGGCAATCTGCAAAAACGCACAGCCGGTGCACAGGCGTCAACGACTGACCTCCCGCGGCGCTAATGGAGGGGCAGCAGCTCAGAACGGCGACGGGCAACTTCGCGGTGCAAAGCGGCCCGGACCAGCTGAACTGCCTCGACATCCGCGGCCTCTTTTCGCACCGAAAGAGCGAACTTGAGTCGGAAACTGACCTCGTCGGGCAGCACCGCAACGAGTCCAGGTTCAGGCTCGGCCATGAACGCGTGCAGCAGCCCAATGCCGGCTCCCTGACGCGTGGCCTCGAGCTGCGCAAACACACTCGTAGAACCGAAACCCACACGCATGCCGCCGAGCACCGGGGCGAGGTCGAGCTCCCGAACGGTGAGCAGGGCATCCACGTAGAAGACCAGCGGATGGGCGTCAAGATCGGCCACCGAGCGGATCGGCGGATGCGAAGCCACGTACCCGGGCGAAGCGTAGAGGCGCAGCGCGTAGGCGGCAAGCGGTTCGGAGGCGAGGCGAGAGGTCGCCGTCGTACCGATCGTGATGGCCAAGTCGAAGCCAGCGCCACGCAGGCTGAGCGGTCGCGTTGAGGTCACCAATTCGACCGTGATGGATGGATGCTCCGCCTGCACCGCCGCGAGCGCTGCGGTCACAAAGGTGGCCCCGAATCCATCGGGCGCCACGATGCGCACGGTGCCACGCACTTCGTCGGCGCTGCCGCTCGTGGCACCGACCACGTTTTCGACGATGTTCTCGAGACCTGCGGCACGCGTGGCCACTTCGCGGCCGATGGTGGTGAGTTCCCAGCCGTCGGCGCCGCGGTCGAGCAGGCGCACGCCGAGCGCGGCCTCGAGGCGGTCGATGCGGCGGCGCACAGTGGTGTGGTCGACGCCGAGCAGCGTGGCGGCAGACACCATCCGGCCGGCGCGCGCCACAGCAATGAGGTAGCGCAGATCGTCGGTGCTCACATCGAGCGGATGCACGGAGTCGCTGGCCATGCCCTTAACCCTAGGGGCGGTTCGCGAGGAACGTTGCGCGCGGATCGCGCTCGTGACCCCTGCCCCTTTTCTCTGCGTGAGCAATCCGCTGAGCCCCGCTCGCGCTGTCCTCCCGACAATGTCGTTACTGGCTGGCACACTGACGGCATGGATCCTGTTGTTGCTCTCGTTGTTGGCCTGCTCGTTGGTGCCGTGCTCGGTGTTGTGATTGGCCTGTTGATTGCGCGCGTGCGCTCGACCGCCCCCACCGGCCAGGTTCCGCCCGAGGTTCTCGAGGCACGCCATCAGGCCGCGATCGCGAACGTGACGGCGGCCGAGCGGGAGCAGCAGTCGCGACTTGCCGCCCAGCTTGCGTCCACCACTGCCCGAGCGGATGCCCTGAACGAGCAAGTGGCGTCGCTGCAGTTGCAATACCGCGAAACTCTCGACCGCCAACGCGACGAGGCTGCGGCCCTTGCCGAGCGCGAGCGCCGTGAGTCGAAGGTGCTGCAGGCTCTCTCTCCCGTGCAGGAGACGCTGCGCACGATGCAGAACAAGGTCACCGAACTGGAATCGCAGCGCAGCCAGCAGCACGGTGAGCTGAGCCAGCAGCTCAAGTCGGCCACGGAATCCGAAGAACGTTTGCGCAGCACCGCCGAGTCGTTGGCGTCAGCGTTGCGCAATAACTCCACCCGTGGCGTCTGGGGTGAAACCCAGTTGCGCAATGTTGTGCAGGCTGCCGGCCTCATCGAGCGGGTCGACTTCGACGTGCAATCGAGCATCACCTCGGATGCCGGTGCCGGCCGCCCCGACATGGTCGTGCACCTGCCCGGCGGCAAGAACATTGCCGTCGACGCCAAGGTGCCGTTCACCGCGTTCCTAGAGGCGAGCCAGATCTCGGTTACGGCAACCGGAGAAGAAGGTGCTCGCCGCGAAGCCCTTATCAAGCAGCACGTGAAGGTGATGCGCGGCCACATCGACACCCTCGCGAGCAAGGCTTACTGGGCGGGGCTCGACGCCTCCCCCGAGCTTGTGATCGCGTTCATCCCGAGTGAGTCGCTCGTGTCGTCAGCGATGGAGGCTGACCCCTCGATCATGGATTACGCCTTCAACAAGCGCGTCGCCCTCGCTTCACCCGTCACCCTGTGGTCAGTGCTCAAAACAGTCGCGTTCTCCTGGCAACAAGACGTGCTCACCGACCAGGCCAAAACCCTGTTCGACCTCAGCAAAGAGCTCTACCAGCGCCTCGCGACGCTCGCCGAGCACGCGGACAAGCTGCGCCGCTCGATCGACACCACCGTAAACAGTTACAACCAGTTCGCGAACTCGCTCGAAAGTCGCGTACTCGTCACGGCCCGCAAACTCAACGTGCTCGACGAATCCAAAGTGATCGGCGATACCCAGCTGGTCGAGGGCGCGCCGAAACACATCACGGCCGCCGAGCTAGAGCTGCCCTCAGCAGACGCAGACGACTAAGCCGCGTCATACTCCGCTCAGTGCGTGATTAGTGGTCGAGCCACTTCTCCGCGAGGTGGTCAGCCGAGATGCGGCGGATCGTTCCCGAGTGTGAACGCAAGACGATCGATTCGGTGCGGATGATGGGGCCGTAGCGACGCACACCCTTCACGAGTCCACCATCGGTAACGCCAGTCGCGACGAAGAACGTGTTATCGCTGGCGACCATCTCATCGGCCGTGTAGACGTGATCGAACTTGAGGCCCGCATCCATACCGCGCTGGCGCTCGTCGTCAGACTGCGGGTACAGGATCGTTTGAATCTCGCCGCCGAGAGCCTTGATGGCACAGGCCGTGGCGACGCCCTCAGGGCTGCCGCCGATACCGACACACATATCGATGCGCGTTCCGTACAGCGCCGCATTGATACCGCCAGCGACATCACCATCGAGCATGAGGCGCGTTCCGGCACCCGTCTCGCGGATGTCTTCAATCAGTTGGGCGTGACGCGGACGGTCGAGTACCGCAACCACGATGTCTTCGGGGGCCTTGCCCTTAGCCTTGGCGAGCGCGCGAATGTTCTCGCCGATCGGCTTGTGGATGTCGACAACGCCGACACCCTCAGCACCGGTGACGATCTTGTCCATGTAGAACACGGTCGAAGCATCAAGCATCGTGCCACGGTCAGACACTGCAATCATCGAGATCGCATTCTGGCGACCAGCAGCCGTCAGCGATGTGCCATCGATCGGGTCAACGGCAATATCGCAGGCGGGGCCACGGCCCGTGCCGACGTGTTCACCGTTGAAGAGCATGGGGGCGTTGTCTTTCTCGCCCTCACCAATGACAACGAGACCGTCGAAGTCGACAGTGCCCAAGAACTTGCGCATGGCGTCAACCGCAGCGCCATCGGCGGCGAGCTTGTCGCCCTTACCGATGAAGGGAACGGCGCGAATCGCAGCCGCTTCGGTGGCCCGCACAAGCTCGAGAGCGAGGTTGCGATCGGGGTGGAGGAATAGCGTGCCGGTTTCTGTACTCACCTGAGAGCATCCTTCGTTGAGAGTTGGTCGACTGGGGACGCGCCGGTGGTGGTCAGCGCAGCCCCAGTCTATCCGGATCGGTGCACCGCCCCCGGTCGATACCGCAGAGATCGCACTAACGTGCAACAGTTCGCGCCTGTCCAGAGCAGGTGGATAGAATCGACCCGAGCCGGACCAGAGCGGTAGTCGGTACCGCATGAGGAGAGACAACAATGCCCGTCGCAACCCCAGACCAGTACGCAGAAATGCTCGACAAGGCGAAGAAGAACTCCTTCGCCTACCCCGCCATCAACGTTTCGTCGTCGTCCACCATCAACGGCGTGCTTCAGGGCCTCAGCGATGCTGGCTCTGACGGCATCATCCAGGTCACCACGGGTGGCGCAGACTACTTCGCTGGCCAGTCGGTCAAGGCACGCGCATCCGGAGCACTCGCTTTCGCTGCGTTCGTCACCGAAGCGGCCAAGAACTACCCCGTCACGGTTGCTCTGCACACCGACCACTGCCCCAAGAACGCCCTCGATGACTTCGTGTACCCGCTCATCGCGGCATCCGAAGCTGAGGTCAAGGCCGGTCGCAACCCCATCTTCCAGTCGCACATGTGGGATGGCTCGGCTGTTCCCCTCGACGAGAACCTCGCCATTGCGCGCGAAATCCTTCCCCGCATGAAGGCCATCAACTCGATTCTCGAAGTTGAAATCGGCGTCGTCGGCGGAGAAGAAGACGGAGTGAGCCACGACATCAACGACAGCCTCTACACGACGCTGGATGACGTCATCGCTACCGTCGAAGCGCTCGGCCTCGGCGAGCAAGGCCGCTACATCGCAGCCCTCACCTTCGGCAACGTGCACGGTGTGTACAAGCCCGGCAACGTGAAGCTGCGCCCCGAACTGCTCGGTGAGATTCAGGCTGGCATCGCCGCGAAGTACGGCACCGACGCCAACCCCCTCGACCTCGTGTTCCACGGTGGATCGGGATCGACCGATGAAGAAATCGCGACCGCCGTGGCTAACGGCGTCATCAAGATGAACATCGACACCGACACCCAGTACGCCTACAGCCGCTCGATCGCCGACAGCGTTCTGCGCAACTACGACGGCTTCCTCAAGGTAGACGGCGAAGTCGGAAACAAGAAGATCTACGACCCCCGCGCCTGGGGCAAGACAGCAGAGTCGGCTCTCGCCGCTCGCGTTGTTGAAGCCACCAAGCAGCTCGGCTCGGCTGGATTCTCCAGCAAGTAACGCTCCACACGGATGGGGGTTGGCCTTCGGGCCGGCCCCCATTTGTCGTTAAGGTGACGACCCGCTGCTGCCGCCGCCGCGGCGATGCCCGGAGGCTGCGCTACTGCTGCTGGATGCTGTCGACGTAGGTCATGAAGCCAGGGTCGTTCAGCACGGCAACGAAGATCGCGACGAGCATCGCGAGCGTGGCGATCGTGGCACCCACGAGCGGAATCCAGAACGCGATCCGCTTACGCTGCACTTGAATGAGCGCAAACACGATCGTGAGCACGAGGGCGATAACGCGCACGATGTTGGCGACCGCTCCTGCTTCGGCGGCAGCCTCATCCGCAGCAAAGCCGTCGAAGCCTTGAGCCGCGAGGCCTTCGCGCAAAATCGGCCCAAGGTTGGCGATCGTTCCGAAGCTGTTGATGACATCCACCACACCAAAGAGCAGCAGCGTGGCCGTAAGGAAAACATCCCACATGCGCTGTTTGCGCTCGGGCGGAGCCGTCGGCGTAGACGCCGGGATCACGTTTGGCACTGCGGTCTGCACCGTGGGGGCTGGGTACTGTGCTCCCGTGGTGGGCTCAGTTACCCCTTCGGGCGCAGCGGGTGGCAGCGGTGCGTATTCGCCATATTTCGGGCGAGGGCGGGGATCAGTCATTAATCCTGTTGCCAATCAAGTTTGCGGTTGCGGCCACCGAGGCCGCGCTCGTCGGGGTTGCCGTCAGCGTCGGTGCGCAGTTCTTTCGGCAGCGAGAACATGAGGTCTTCCTCCGCCGTGATCACGGTGGAGACATCGCCGTAGCCTGCCTCGGCGAGGTCGGCGAGAACTTCTTGAACGAGAACTTCGGGAACGGATGCTCCGCTGGTTACGCCAATCGTCGCGACGCCCTCAAGCCACTCCTGCTTGATTTCGCTCGCGTAGTCGACGCGGTAGGCGGCCTTGGCGCCGTTCTCGAGCGCGACATCCACGAGGCGCACGGTGTTGGAGCTGTTAGCACTGCCGACCACGATCACGAGTTCTGCCTCTTCGGCAACCTTCTTGATGGCGACCTGGCGGTTTTGCGTGGCGTAACAAATGTCGTCACTCGGCGGGTCTTGAAGGGTGGGGAAACGCTCGCGCAGCAGGCGAACCGTCTCCATTGTTTCGTCGACGCTCAGCGTGGTCTGCGAGAGCCACACAAGGTTGTCGGTGTTTTCGACAACGATGTTGGGCACGTCGGCGGGGCTGTTGACGAGGATGGTGCGCTCGGGCGCGTGGCCCATCGTGCCCTCAACCTCTTCGTGGCCGTCGTGGCCAATCAGTAAGATTTGGTAGTTATCGCGGGCGAAGCGCGTGGCTTCGCGGTGCACCTTGGTAACGAGTGGGCAGGTCGCGTCGATCGCGTGCAGCTCGCGGTCGGCGGCACCCTTGACGACAGCAGGCGAGACACCGTGGGCGGAGAAGACGACGGTTGATCCTTCGGGGACTTCTTCAACCTCATCCACAAAGATGGCACCCTGCGCTTCGAGCGTGGTGACGACGTGGATGTTGTGCACAATTTGCTTGCGCACATAGACGGGAGCACCGTAGTTGGCGAGCGCTTTCTCGACCGCGATGACGGCGCGATCGACGCCCGCGCAGTAGCCGCGCGGGGCTGCCAACACGACGCGCTTGGCTCCCGCAACCGGCAAATTCTTCAATTGCTCTCGGCGGGCGGGCATCGGGGGCATCGCTAGCGCTTGGGCGCTTCCGTTAGAAATGGTGCTCACAGAAAAGATTCTACCGAAGACTGCTGCACGAACGCCGAGCGGAGGGCAGTATCAGCGGCATCCTCTACCCTGTAATCACAAGCTTGAGGAGGCTAGGTGACGATCACAGAGGGCCCGCCCACCGTCGATACTCCGTGGCCGGTATCAGTTCTGTCGCAGAAGATTCGCGGCTGGATCGAACGACTCGGCACCGCGTGGGTCGAAGGCGAGATCACCCAGTGGGGTGGCTCGGGCGGCAACATCTACGGCAAGCTCAAAGACCTTGAAGTGGATGCCACCATCTCGTTCACGATTTGGTCGTCAGTGCGCACCAAGCTGCCCAAAGATCTCAAGCAGGGCGATCGCGTTGTTGCCCTCGTCAAACCCAACTACTGGGTCAAGGGCGGCACGCTCACGATGCAGGTGCTCGAAATGCGCCACGTTGGCCTCGGTGACCTACTCGAAAAGCTCGAACTGCTGCGCCAAAAACTGCGCGCCGAGGGTCTCTTCGAGCACAAGAAGCCTCTCCCCTTCCTGCCCAACTGCATCGGGCTCGTTACCGCTAAAGACAGCGACGCCGAGAAAGATGTAATTCGCAACGCGCAGTTGCGCTGGCCCGCGGTGAAGTTCCGCACCGCGCACGCTGCCGTGCAGGGCGAGCGTGCTGTCACTGAGGTGTCGCAGGGCATCCGCGAATTGGATGCCGACCCCGAGGTCGATGTCATCATCGTCGCCCGCGGTGGTGGAGATTTTCAGAACCTGCTCGTGTTTAGCGATGAAGCGTTAGTGCGCACGGCCGCGGCCTGCGTTACTCCGCTGGTGTCGGCGATTGGGCATGAGAACGATCGACCGCTGCTCGACGAGGTTGCTGATTTGCGGGCATCCACCCCCACTGATGCGGCAAAACGCGTCGTGCCGGATGTCGCAGAAGAGTTGAGTCGTGTGCAGCAAGCACGCGCCGGAATGCGGTTACGCATTACCCAACGCTTGGGCTACGAGGGCGATCGCTTGGAGTCGCTGCGCACGCGGCCCGTGCTGGCGAACCCGGTATCGCTCGTCGACGCGCACGCCGATGAACTCTCGCGCTACGTGTCGCGCAGCAACGAGCTCATGGAGCGGGCGATTGAGAAGGCGCACTCCGGCGTCACCGAACTCACCGGCCAGTTGCGAGCCCTCTCGCCGCAGCGCACTCTGCAGCGCGGGTACGCGATCGCACAACTGCCCGATGGCACTGCGGTGCGCTCTACCGCTGACGCCCCCGATGGCACCGAGCTGCTGCTCACCGTTGCCGACGGCAAGATTTCCACCACCGTCTCCGGCCAGCCGGCAGACCACTAGAGAACAGTAGAATTACATCGTGGCTACCCCCAACGAAACCCCCGTCAGCGAGCTCAGCTATGAAGAGGCTCGGGATGAGCTCATCTCCGTGGTGAGTGAGCTTGAGCAGGGTTCGGCAACGCTCGAACAGTCGCTCGCGTTCTGGGAACGCGGCGAGGCTCTCGCTCAGCGCTGCGAAGAGTGGCTCGTTGGTGCCCGCGCCCGACTCGACGCCGCCCGCACGGCCGGTCTGGGCGACGACGCCAACTCGGGCGACAACCAGTAATGGCCAAGAGCAACGGGCCGCGCGAAGTCGCCGGTCTGGGCCGCCCCGAAACTCCCGAAGAGACCTTCGCGCGTAAAGCCGAGACCTCTCGTAAGCACCGCGCTAATCAGACGACGCTCAACCTCGTGGGCGCGACCCTTGCCTCCCTCGTCATCGTGCTGTTCCTGGTGCTCGTCGTCGTGCGCCCCAGCACCGAGACTCCCGTCACGGCCGACTATGAACAGATCGCCGCAGACGCCCAAACCAACGCGAGCGAACCGCTGCTCGCGCCCGCAACTCCCGACGACTGGTACGCGAACTCGGCACGACTCGGCACCACGTCATCCGTTCAGACCTGGTACATCGGCTTCATCACGGGCGCTACTGACTCCGCTTCGGCTCAGTTCATTGCGCTCGAGCAGGGCATCGAGGCGAACCCGACCTGGCTCGGCATCGTGACGGATGGCGCCCTCGCCACCGAAACGACCACTATTGACGGCATCCAGTGGACAATTTACGACCGTCGCTCTTCCGCTGACACCGGAAACTACGCATACTCAATGTCGGCAGAGATTGGCGGCAGCACGGTCGTGCTTCACGGCACCGCCGCCGATGCAGAATTCGAACTACTCGCCGCAGCGATCGCTGCCGACTCGGAGGCGCAATGACGAACCCCACCAGAACACCAGCACAGGTCTGGAATGAAATGGCCCGCGGCAACGATCGTTTCGTTGCTGGCGAGCCCGCTCACCCCCGTCAAGACGTAGAACGCCGCACCGAGCTGGCCAACGCTCAAGCGCCGCATGCGGCACTGTTCGGCTGCAGCGACTCGCGTCTCGCCGCCGAGATCATCTTCGACAAGGGCCTCGGTGACCTCTTTGTCGTGCGTAACGCCGGCCAGGTCATCTCGAGCTCCGTTGTCGGGTCGCTCGAATATGCCGTGAGCGTGCTCAACGTGCCGCTGATTCTTGTGCTCGGCCACGACGAGTGCGGCGCGGTTGCAGCGGCCATTGAATCGCAGACCGAAGATGCTCCGGCGCTGCCCCCACACATCCAAGAGCTCATCTCGAAAATCGTGCCCGCCGTTCGCCGTGTCGCCGGGAGCGACACTGGCACCGTAGAGGTGGAAAACATCAACGCTTACGACGTTGGTCGCATCCACTTGCGCGCCACCATCCTTGAATTGATGAATGCGTCAGAACTCATCAGCGACGCGGTAGCCGCCGGTACGCTTGCAGTAGTAGGCGCCAATTACCGTTTGCTCGAGGGCCGAGCAGTTCCCGACCTCGTAATCGGAACGGTCTAACGCTTCCACCACGTTCACACACCACATCGCTCGCAAACAAAGGATTACAACGCTGTGACGAGTTCCACCGAATACCGCATCGAACACGACACCATGGGCGAGGTACGTGTGCCCAAGGATGCCCTCTACGGCGCTCAGACGCAGCGTGCTGTCGAGAACTTCCCCATCTCGGGCACTGGCCTCGAGCCGGCTCAGATCGTGGCTCTGGCTCGCGTTAAGCGCGCCGCTGCGATCGCCAACAGTGAACTCGGAAAGCTCGATTCTGGAATTGCGGATGCCATCGTGGGCGCCGCCGACCAGATCATCGCCGGCCAGCACCACAGCCACTTCCCCGTCGACACCTACCAGACCGGTAGCGGCACGTCGTCGAACATGAACATGAACGAAGTTCTTGCTCGACTGGCCACCGACTCGCTCGGCAGTGCCGTTCACCCCAACGACCACGTCAACGCTTCGCAGTCGTCGAACGACGTGTTCCCCACTTCGGTGCACCTCGCCGTTACGGGCGCCCTCATCGGCGACCTCATCCCCTCGCTTGAGCACCTCGCTGCAGCCCTCGACGTGAAGGCCGAACTGTGGAAGGGCGCTGTGAAGGCAGGCCGCACCCACCTCATGGATGCCACGCCCGTCACGCTCGGCCAGGAGTTCGCCGGTTATGCTCGCCAGATTCGTCTCGGCATCGCCCGCATTCAGTCGGCTATCCCGCGCGTTGCCGAGGTGCCTCTCGGCGGCACGGCTGTCGGTACCGGAATCAACACTCCGCTCGGCTTCCCGCAGCGCGTCATCGAGATCCTCGCCGAGAACTCCGGCCTGCCGATCACCGAAGCGGAAGATCACTTCGAAGCTCAGGGCGCTCGCGACTCTCTGGTCGAGGCATCCGGCGCTCTTCGTGTGATCGCCGTCTCTGTCACCAAGATTTGCAACGACCTCCGCTGGATGGGCTCAGGCCCCAACACCGGTCTCGGCGAACTGCAGATTCCTGACCTTCAGCCTGGCTCGTCGATCATGCCCGGCAAGGTCAACCCCGTCATTCCCGAGGCCGTGCTCATGGTCTGTGCTCGCGTTATCGGCAACGACGCGACGATCGCCTGGGGCGGAGCATCCGGAGCCTTCGAACTCAACGTGGCGATTCCCGTCATGGGAACCTCGCTGCTCGAGTCGAGCCGCCTGCTTTCCAACTCGCTGCGCGCCCTCGCCGACAAGACTGTTGACGGTCTCGAGGCAAACCTCGAGCGTGCGCTCGCTCTCGCCGAGTCGTCGCCCTCGATCGTGACACCGCTCAACAAGATCATCGGTTACGAAGCCGCCGCCAAGATTGCCAAGCACTCCGTCGCGCAGTCGATGACCGTGCGTGAAGCCGTGATTGACCTCGGCTTCGTCGAGCGTGGCGAAGTCACCCTCGAACAGCTGGATGCCGCCCTCGACGTTCTGTCGATGACGACGCCTGGCTAACCTTCCGAATCCGCCATCGCGAGTAGCGTTCCGTCGAGAGCTTCGACGGAACGCTCTCCGATCGGATCGTTGAGTCGCACCGGAATCAGAACTGACCCGGTCAGGTCCTCCCCGATGGGGCAGGCAGCGACATTGTCTGGCTTCGAGCCATCGCTCGGGTTGGGCAAACCGTATTGCACCGATAACTGCACGCGCTCGGGCGTCTCAATCGCCACGACACGACGCGGGACACACAGCAGCGGTCCGCGCACATGAATCACGACATCCGCCCGGCTAATGATCGAATCTGTTTCGGCTGGCTCGCTGCCGATGTAGCCCGGAATGTTTGTTGTTCCGAGCCGTGAGAACGGTTCAAGATCGAGCAGGTAGAGCGGCGCTCGCTCTTCATCGTTGACCGGCAAATAGCTCTCGATCGGAACATCGACGAGCGTGGCTGCGGGCTCGGTGGCCGTCTGGAACGTGCGATAAACGAGCAGAGGCGTGGGCGCCCCCCACATGCTTTCGATATCGCCGACGTGCCGCGAATTTTGAGGCTCGCGCGCCGCCGTACCGACCATGGCGAAGACCACCATGACGAGGGCGAGAACAAGCGCCGCGGTGGCAATTATTTGGCGGTACGCATAAGCAGCGCCGCCTGGTTCAGAACTGTGAGCGTTCGCCACCGACCACGAAAAGAGGCTGCGCCACTGATTTCGGGGCGCGAAAATTGCCCACACGGCAGCAACCCCGAGGGGAACCGCAAGAAACCACCAAACCCAGCCCACGAGAAAACCTTACGTTGCCTGAGCGCACCGCGTTGACACTTTCGCGGCGCGCTCAGACTTTGAGAGCTAATTGTTAGGCGAGTTCGTTGCCCTCCAACAGGTCGGTGACGAGAGCAGCAATGGCCGAACGCTCCGATCGAGTGAGTGTGATGTGCCCAAACAGGGAGTGTCCCTTGAGAGTTTCGATGACGGAGGCAACCCCGTCGTGACGCCCCACCCGCAGGTTGTCGCGTTGGGCCACATCGTGGGTCAAAACAACTCGTGAGTTCTGCCCGATGCGGCTGAGCACCGTCAACAGCACGTTGCGTTCGAGCGATTGGGCCTCATCGACGATCACGAACGCGTCGTGCAGCGAACGCCCGCGAATGTGGGTGAGCGGCAAGACTTCGAGCAGGCCTCGCTCGAGCACCTCTTCGAGAACGTTCTCGGAGACGACCGAACCGAGGGTGTCGAACACAGCCTGAGCCCACGGGTTCATCTTCTCTGCAGCATCACCCGGCAGGTAGCCCAACTCTTGGCCGCCCACGGCGTAGAGCGGGCGGAACACCATGATCTTGCGGTGTTGTTGCTTCTCGAGAACAGCCTCGAGGCCGGCACACAGCGCGAGTGCCGATTTGCCGGTGCCCGCGCGCCCGCCGAGAGACACGATGCCCAGCTCCGGGTCGAGCAGCATCTCGATCGCCAGCCGCTGCTCAGCACTGCGACCGTGCAATCCGAAGATGTCGCGGTCTCCACGCACGAGAGCCATCTTGCCCCGCGCGGTTACCCGCGCCAGCGCAGAGCCACGTTCGGAGTGCACCACGAGACCGGTATTCACCGGCAGCTCGGCGATCGCTCGCGTGTGCAACTCCTCTTTGTCGTAGAGCGTCGCGACCTGATCGCCACTGAGTTCGATCTCAGCCTGGCCTGTCCAGCCAGAGTCCACGGCCAGTTCAGCTCGGTACTCCTCGGCGGCGAGACCGATGGATGCCGCCTTCACTCGAAGCGGAAGGTCCTTGGAGACGACCGTGACATCCAGCCCCTCATTGGCCAGGTTGAGCGCAACGGCAAGGATTCGCGAGTCGTTATCGCCGAGCTGCAGCCCGGAGGGTAGAACCGACATATTGGAGTGGTTGAGCTCGACGCGCAGGGTGCCGCCAACATCCCCGACAGCAATTGGAAAGTCGAGGCGCTCATGCTTGACGCGCATCTCGTCGAGGCTGCGCAGCGCTTGCCTGGCGAAGTAGCCGATCTCCGGGTCGTTGCGTTTAGCTTCGAGTTCGGTGATCACCACCACGGGCAGAACTACATTGTGTTCCGCGAACCGCTTGATCGAGCTCGGGTCGGAGAGCAGAACTGACGTATCCAGAACGTAGGTACGTTCGGCTTGCCGCTGAGCCCGACCTCCCGCCTTCGACGTGGTGTTCGTGGTCTTGGGGGTTGCTAGGTCGGCCAACGTGCACTCCATCCCCGAGTGCGAGCACTCGGATCCAGTCTGCGAAGACGGCCAGTACTTTACGAAAACGAACTTACGTGGCCGTCTCGATCAGGCGCCATACCTGATGTCTTGAACGCTAAACCTGCGCTGCGTTCTGAGCGCAACGACACGCCACGAGACACCATTGCGTCACTTTCGCGACACAGTGGCGCGGAGAGTAAGCAGTGAGCGACTCTTAGGCGCCGAAGCGGCGATTGCGGCGTGAGAAATCGCGCAGGGCGCGCAAGAAGTCGACCTCACGCAGGTCGGGCCCGAGGGCTTCCATGAAATACAGCTCGCTGTGGGCCGACTGCCACAGCATGAAGTCGCTGATTCGCTGTTCACCTGACGTGCGGATGACGAGGTCGGGGTCGGGCTGACCCTTCGTGTAGAGGTGCTCGCCGATCAGTTCCGGCGTGAGCAGTTCGGCAAGCGCTTCGAGGCTGTGCCCCTCATCGCTGTGGTTGCGCACAATTCGGCGCATGGCCTCGGCAATTTCGTGGCGCCCGCCGTAGCCAATCGCCAGATTGACGTGCAAGCCGGTGTTCGTGGCCGTGCGCTCGTGAGCCGCTTTGAGTTGGGCTTTGAGCTGGTCCGGGAGTCCGGCATCCGACCCCACATGCTGAACGCGCCAATCTCGAAAGTGCGAGAGATCTTCGGCCAGATCGCCAATGATGGTGAACAGCTCTGTGAGTTCCTCGGGCGAACGCCCCGTGAGGTTGTCAGTCGAGAGTAAGTAGAGGGTCGCTACGGAGATGTCGAGATCGTCGCACCAGACGAGAAACTCGCGGTACTTGGCGGCACCGGCGCGGTGGCCGTGCGCTGCGGTCTCGAGGTCTTTCAGCTTGGCCCAACGCCTGTTGCCATCAATAATCATGGCCACGTGGCGCGGCAATTGCTGGCCCTCTAGCTGGCGACGCAGTTTCTTTTGGTAAAGACCGTAGAGAAAACCGCGACCTAATGGAGACTGTCGCTTACTCACGGGACTACGTTAGACCACTGCGGCGCTCAGCAAGTGAAACTCGCCCCGGCGTAAGCTGAGAGCATGAATCAGAATGCTGCCGATTCCGCTGCTGCAGCAGCCGTCGAACAGGAAGATGCGTCGCGTCTTCCCGAGATCCCGCTCGTCGATGATGTGATGCTTCACGCCCCGGCGGAGCCCAAGCCCACGTGGCGTGGCTGGATTCATGCGGGCACGCTCCCGCTCGCTATTGCACTGGGCGTCATCCTGATCGTGATGGCCGACGGCACCGCCGCCAAGGTGAGCTCCGCGGTCTTTGTAGCCTCGTCGCTCATGCTGTTCGGCATCTCTGCGCTGTATCACCGCTTCAATTGGAGCGAGAAGACGCGGATGCTGCTGAAGCGCTTCGATCACTCCAACATTTTCTTGCTTATTGCCGGTTCCTATACGCCCATCACGGTGTTGGCGCTGCCGCCCGAGAAGGCAACCCTGTTGCTCTGGCTCGTGTGGAGCGGTGCCGCTCTCGGCATTGGCTTCCGCATTTTCTGGGTGGGTGCCCCGCGGTGGCTCTACGTACCGCTGTACGTACTACTCGGTTGGGCCGCAATGATGTTCGTCGTCGACTTCTTCCAAGCTAACTGGATCATGATGACGCTGATTCTGGCCGGCGGACTCTTCTACACTGTGGGCGCCGTGGTCTACGGCCTGAAGCGCCCCAACCCCATCCCCGGGGTCTTTGGCTTCCACGAGATTTTTCACACGCTGACGCTATTGGCGTTCCTCTGCCACTGGGTCGGCATCTTCCTCGTGGCGACTAATCCGCCCGTTGTGTAGGAGCGTCGTCGTCGGGAGCGTCCGAGTTGAGATCAGCGTCGGCGTTAAGGTCGGGGTCGGCATCTACCGCTGCGCCGAGCTCGGCAGCGTTATCAGCCGCCGCAGCATCCTGCTCAGCACGGATCGTGTCTTGAGCAAGCTCGCGGTAGCGCACCCGGCGAACACGGCGGTTCATGTCGACAATGATCAGCACGGTGACGATCGCGACGAAGGCGGTGGCCAAGAAGCCAATGACACCGGGCGTGACCAAGTTCGGGTCGCCCTCGTACGCCGGATACAACGTCGGTTCCGGGCTCGGAGTAGCCGTCCAGAGAATCGCGCTGGTGGCGAGCGAAGCGAAAGAAATCAACTGTTGTCCTCTGGGGTGTTCACTCGATGATTTCATCACGCGAGTTTGCGAATAGCCTTATAACAACCAGAATACCGTCGCATGAAGGAGCCCCGCGTGCCCGAAGCATCCAGTCACCCCACTGGCACCGCTGACAGCGCCGCAACCGCCAGCGCCGCATCCACCAATTTGGATGCCCGTTACGGTCGCAGCCCGAAGGCCAAACGCAACAATCGCATCATCGTGATTGGCGCGGCAGTCGGCTTCGTCGTGGTCTTCACCGCGTGGCTCGTGTGGGGCGGGCTGCTTGAAGCCCCCGCCCAGTTCGAAGCAAAAGACACCGGCTACGACATCATCGACGAGACTGCTGTCGAAGTTCGGTGGCAGTTCAACGTGCCCGAGAACACGGATGCCCGCTGCGCCGTTCAAGCTCTCAACTCCACTTTCGCGATTATTGGCTGGAAGGTTGTCGATGTTCCGGCAAGCGATCAGCGCAACCGTGACTTGAGCACCACCGTTCGCACGACAGAACAAGCAGTGTCAGGCTTGATCTACCGGTGCTGGCTCACCTAGGCTGTAGCAAATCATCTCGAAACCGGTCGTCTTCGGCCGGTTTCTCTTTTGTGTAGGGAGAAACACAGTGGCTGCAGAAAACGACGTCACATGGTTGACCCAGGAGGCGTTCGATCGTCGCACCGCCGAACTGGAACAACTCACCGGCGAAGCGCGGTACGAAATCGCCAAGAAGATCGAAGCTGCGCGCGAAGAGGGCGACCTCAAGGAGAACGGTGGCTACCATGCTGCCAAAGAGGAACAGGGCAAGATTGAGGCCCGCATCCGTGTACTCACGCAGCTTCTGCGTCACGCCGTAGTCGGCGACGTTCAAGATGACGATGGTGTCGTTGAGCCCGGAATTTTGGTCACGGCCGAAATCATGGGCGAAGAGAGCACCTTCTTGCTGGGAAGCCGCGAAATCGTTGACGAAGATAGTGATCTCGACGTCTACAGCGAGAAGAGCCCGCTCGGTCTGGCCATTAATGGACTCAAGGTCGGGCAGTCGAAAAAGTACACTGCGCCCAACGGTAAAGAAATCACCGTCAAGATCGTCAAGATCGCGACCTACTCGGGCTAACTATCTAGCCTGGCTAGAAGTCGACCTGAGGGTCAAACCCTTCGTCCCTGAGCCGCGCGAGCACTGACTCCGCGTGCTCGGGGCCTCGGGTCTCAATGTGCAGTTCGAGCTGAACCTGGCTGAACTGCACTTTGTTGTTGTGCCTGCTGTGCAGCACTTCAACAACGTTCGCACTTGCCTCCGCCACGAGGGCCGAGATGCGGGCGAGCTGGCCGGGACGGTCAGGCAGCGGGATGCGCAGACGCAGATAGCGTTCGGATGCCGAAAGACCGTGACTGATGATGCGTTCCATCATCATGGGGTCGATGTTTCCTCCGCTCAGCAGCACGACGGTGTTGCCGCTCGGGGCAATCGCGCCCGCGAGGATCGCCGCAACGCCTACGGCACCGGCGGGCTCAACGACCTGCTTGGCGCGCTCGAGAAGAACGAGCACGGCGTAGGCGATCTGGTCGTCGGAGACGGTGATCACTTCATCCACGAGATCGCGGACCATGCTGAAGTTGAGCACCCCCGGACGACTGACGGCGATACCGTCGGCAATCGTGGGCGAGGTACGCACCTCGACGATTTCGCCCTTGTCGAGCGAAGGCCGGTAGGCGGACGCGTTGGCCGCTTGCACGCCGATGACGCGTACGTTGCGACCTTCGAGGCGGGCACGCTGCTTGATTGCGCCGGCGACGCCGGAGACGAGACCGCCACCGCCGATGGGAACGATGATCGTGTCCACCTGCGGCACTTGGTCAAAGACCTCGAGAGCGAGAGTGCCTTGGCCTGCTACTACATCTTCGTGGTCGAAAGGATGGATGAGTACTGCGCCGGTCTCTTCGGCGAAGCGGGCGGCCGCGCGCAGAGGCTCGTCCACCGTGTGACCACGCAACACGACTTCGGCGCCATAGTCACGTGTGGCCTGCAGCTTGGGCAGGGGTACACCTACGGGCATGAAGATAGTCGACTTGATGCCGAGCTCGCGAGCGGCAAAAGCGACGCCCTGAGCGTGGTTACCCGCCGAAGCGGCCACCACTCCCCGAGCTTTCTCTTCGTCGGTGAGCCCGGCCAGTCGGTTGTACGCGCCGCGCAACTTGAACGAGCCCGTGCGCTGAAGGTTTTCGCACTTCAAGAAGACGGGAGAGCCCAAGATCTCCGCGAGAAAACGAGACGTCTGCATCGGGGTGACGTCGGCAACTTCTGCGACCCGAACGCGTGCTGCTTCGTACTCAGCAAGGGTGGGGCCGGGCGTGCGGTTATTTACCATTACCGAGAACATCCGTGATCGTAGGGCGGCCGTGGATTCGCCAATCGCCGCTGGCTATGTATTTGGTCATGACATTCACGACGGCGACGAGCGGCACCGCGAATAGCGCGCCCGGGATGCCAGCAACGAATGATCCCGCAGCTACGGCGAACACGACGGCGAGGGGGTGAACCTTAACTGCTGTGCCCATCACGAGCGGTTGCAGGATGTGGCCCTCGAGTTGCTGCACAAGCAAGACGATTCCGAGCATGATGACCGCGGGAATCGGCCCGAGGAAGACGAGGGCGATGAAGACGGCGAGCGCGCCTGTCACGAGAGCACCGATCACCGGGATGAACGAACCGAGGAACACCGCCACGGCGATCGGAATGACGAGCGGGAAGCCGCCATAGAAGAGCCCGAGGATCCACGCCCCCACACCGATACCAATAGCGTCGACGGCTGCTACGAAGATCTGCACCTTGACGAAGGTCGTGAGCGTGAGCCATCCGGCCACCCCAGCACCGTCGACTGCGTTGCGAGCCCGGCGCGGAAACAGTCGAACCGTCCACGACCAGATGCGCTTACCGTCGATGAGAACGAAGATCGTGGCGAACACGCTCAGGAGCGCGCCGGTGAGTACGTGACCGGCGGTAGACCCGACGGAGAGGATGCCGGAGACGAGTGCTTGAGAGTCACGCTGAATGACATCAAAGATTTCGTTCAAGTAGCCATCGAGGTCAGCGTCACTGAGTTGCAGTGGCGAGTCGCGCAAGAATTCGCGCAGGTTTTCGTAGGCCGCCGCGGACTGAATTTGCAGCGCCGGCAGCCCCGAACGCACTTGAGTGACGACGACAACGATGAGTCCGCTGACGACAGCGAGAAAGCCCGCGAGCACGACGGTGACGGCCACCCAACGCGGCCACTTCATCCGCACACAGAAGTTGACGACGGGCACGAGCAACGCCGCGATCAGAATGGCAATCAGGAACGGAATGACAATGTACTTGAGAGTAATCACCAAGTAGATGAGAACTGCGATCAGGCCCAAAACGACGAGCATGCGCCAGGAGTAGGCAGCAGCTATCGAAAGCCCGGCGGGAACCTCAGCGGCGTCTGTAGTGCTGGCGCGTGACTGGACCCGACTGTCTGTTTTAGTTCGTCGACCGAATACCACGTGCCTATCTTAGTTGTGCTGGAGTGAGCGCTTGATGCGCTCCGAATGGCACGGCAACTCGCCCCTATTTCTTCGTCTTAGGCGGCAACGCGCTCACCGGCGCACCCTTGAGCCGTACTGTGACGGCTTCACCGGGCAGCGGATGCCGCTCCACTTCATGTTGGATCGCGACGACGGTGCCGTCGTCGAGTCGCACGCGCGTGCGGCGCAGCGACCCCAAGAAGCTCGACGAGATGACCGTGCCAGCGATGCCCTCGGCGGAGAGGGCGATGTCCTCCGGACGAACGAGCGCGAGTACGGGACCGTCGGGCATCGGGTCGCCGAGGAGATTGAGAGTGCAGCCGTGAAGGTGCACTTGGCCGTCAATCAGCTCGGCGGGCATCCGGTTGCTGAGGCCAACGAAGTCGGCAACGAAAGCGTTGGTGGGCGTCGCGTAGAGCTCTTCGGGAGTGCCGATTTGTTCGATGCGACCGTCGCGCATGACGGCAACCCGGTCGGCGACGGCGAGCGCCTCTTCTTGGTCGTGCGTGACGAAGACGGTCGTGATGCCGAGCTCGGTTTGCAGGCGACGGATCTCTTCGCGCAGTTGCACGCGCACCTTGGCATCGAGGGCACTCAGGGGCTCATCGAGCAGAAGTACGCGAGGTCGCGTGACGAGGGCGCGGGCGAGAGCTACACGTTGCTGCTGACCACCCGAGAGCTGGTGGGCGAAGCGTTCGCTGTGCTTGGTGAGGCCGACCATGTCCAAGGTTTCGAGGGCGCGTTCGCGACGACGAGCGGCGGCGACCTTGCGCATCTTGAGCCCGAACTCCACGTTCTCGAGCACTGTCATGTGCGGGAACAACGAGTATGCCTGAAAGACCATTCCGATGTCGCGCTTGTTCGTGGGAGTGTCGGCGACATCCACACCATCGATCACGATGCGACCACTGTCGATGCTCTCGAGACCCGAGATGCTGCGCAGCGCGGTGGTCTTGCCGCAGCCCGAGGGCCCGAGGAGTGCAACGAGTTCTCCCGGCGCCACTTCGAGGTCGATGCTGTTGAGCGCGGTGTGCCCGGCGAAGGCCTTGACGACGGCGCTGAGCTGCACCGTGGCTCCCGTGGGCGGAGCGGCGCTGGCGGAGTCCGCGGTCGGGGTGGGGCCCGTCAGGGTGAACGTGGCGGTCATGATTTTCTCCTAGAGGGCGTTGCCGATCCGAGGCGGCCGATGATCAGCAGCAAGATAAAAGCGAGCGCGAGGGCTGCGAGCGCGAAGATCACAGCGACCCACGGGTCAGATTGCGAGACCTGCAACAGCGCGGTTTGCAGGTTGCGGCGATTGAGCAGGCTCGCGATGGTGAACTCACCCAGCACGACCGCAATTGAGATGAAGGATGCCGCGAGCACTCCCCGGCGCAGGTTCGGCAGCAGAATCTTCCACAGCACGGTCATCCAGCCAGCACCGAGCGTGCTCGCTGCTTCGCTCAGAGTCTTGACGGGGATCGCGTCGAGGTTGCCCTGAATGGCGCGATAGGCATACGGCAGCACCGTGATGCCGTAGGCGAAGGCGAGAGTCCAGGTGGAGCCGCCGAGCACGTGCACGACCACCGAGTAGACCGGGGCAAGACCGACGACGAGCACGATGGCCGGCACCGTGATGGGGATGATGCAGATGAATTCGAGCGTGCGCTTGAGGCGCGGAAACTGCATATGCACGAGCACCATGGTGGGCAGCAGGAGCACGAGCACGATGCCCACGGTCACGGCGGCGAGCACGAGCGAGTTTTCGATCGCTTGATACAGCCCGCGGTAAGTGCGCGCGCTGTCTTCGCTGAAGAGGCCCGTCCAGTGGCTCGTCGTGTAATCGCCCGCAAGGCCGTTACGGAAGGTGAACTCCATCATCGCGATCACCGGGATCAGGAAGATCGCGCCAATGATGCCGAGGATGAGGCGGCGGGTCAAGGCGCTCGGTTCGGCCCCGATGCGCACGGCCTGGTTCGCGGTCACTTCTGCCACCGCGAGGTGCGGGACTGCAGCGCGGAGTACGCCCACATGACGACGACCATGACCACGATCATCCCGAGCGCGAGGGCGCCCGCCATGTTCTCGCGGCCGAGCACGGTCTCGCTCACGAGCGCGGCCCGAATCTGCAGGGGCACGATTTGCGAGCCCTGGCTGATGAGCGCGGCGGCCGTGGCGAACGACGAGAAGGCGTTGGCAAAGAGCAGTAGTAGCGAGCCGAGGAACGCCGGGGCGAGCACGGGAGCCGCAATGTGGCGCCAGTACGCGAAGCGCGTGCCGCCAAGCGTTGCACTCGCTTCCGCCCATTGGGGCCGCAGCGCAGTGAGGGCGGGCAAGAAGGTAATCACCATGAGGGGAACCTGAAAGTAGACGTAGGGAAGGATGAGGCCGGGCACCTGATAGAGCCACACGCCATCCGCAAAAATGTCGACCCCGAAGGTGTCGCGCAGGATGACCGTGACGAGGCCTTGCACGCCGATCGTCGCAATAAACGCGAAGGCGAGCATCACGCCACCGAACTGGGCGAGCACACTGGCAGCCGATTCGATGATGGTGCGTAGCAAGCCACCAACCTTGGTGCCGAGCATCGCGTAGCAAATGAGGGCGCCCACAAAGGCACCGATCACCGCAGTGACGCCCGAGAGCCAGAACGAGCTACCAAAGGTGGCGAGGATGGTCGGGGTGAACAGTCCCGTGATGTTGTCGAACGTCAGCGAACCGTCGTCGGAGAAGAAGCCCGTAACCACGGCAAGGATGGTGGGCAGGGCGAGAAAGATGAGAACGTAGGCCGCAAACGGCGTGAGCCCCGCATAGGCGAGGCGACGACGCCGATTCGACGGCTTCTTGGCCGGAGCCACGCGAGGATGGTGCCGAGCGGTGAGCTCGACACCATCCTGTGCGGGCGCTGGCGCGGTGGCTAGCGACACGATGTATTAGCTAAGAGTGCGTGAGGGAATCAGCGTTAGCCGATTGCCACAGTCCACTTTTCAGCCAAGATTTCTGCGTTCTTCTCGGCCTGCTCCGGGGTGGGAGTGACGAGCTCACCCTCGAGGGCTCCGAGAGCGTCGAGTGCTGCGGTGTCGACGGTTCCGGCATCCTGCAGTGCCTGAATCGTCACCGGGTAGGCGCCACCGACGATGAAGAGGTTCTGCGCTTCGGGGCTGTAGAGGAATTCCTGCCAGAGACGAGCAGCGGCCGGGTGCGGGGCATCCTTGTTGATGGCCTGGTTGTAGAAGCTCGTGTAGACAGCGCCGGGAAGAGTCGTGACCTTCCACCCGTCTACCGTTGCGGCGGCAGCGAGGTTGTTGTAGCTCCAGTCAAAGGCAACCTTGGTCTCACCGGCAGCAATGGTTGCTCCCGTGACGTTGACCGGGATGAAGTTGCCGGCGTCGTTGAGCTCTTCGAAGAACTCGATGCCGGGAGTGAAGTCATCGAGCGTTCCACCCTGGTGAACCGTGGCGAGACCGAGCGCAGCAAACGCGGCGCCAGCCTGCGTGGGGTCACCGTTCAGCGCAACAGCGCCGCGGTACTCAGGCTTGAGCAGGTCGTCAAGGCTCGTGGGCTCGGGAACCGAGTTGGAGTCATACCCAATCGACATGCTGCCGGTGTAGTCGTTGACCCAGAGGCCGGTTGCTTCCTTGTTGCCCTCAGGAATTTCATCCCAGTTGGCAACCATGTAAGGAGCGAAGTAGTCAAGGCTGTCGAGCGTGACCGCGGTGCCGAGGTCGAAGACGTCGGGGGCGGTGTCTTGGCCCTTGAGGTTGTCAGCGGCGGCGATTTCTTCGGCGCTGGAAACGTCAGGGTCAGCCGAGTTGACGATGATGTCGTACTTCTCTTCAAAGAGAGCCTTGATCTCGCCGTAGTTTGCCCAGTTGTCGGGCAAGGCGATGACGTTGAGTTCGCCCTCAGCCTGCGCGGCTGCGATAAGAGCGTCCATTCCGCCAAAGTCTTCGGCGGTGGTTGCGGTCGATGCGTCAACATCGCCCGCTGCTGCCTCGGTGGTGCTGCAGCCACTGAGTGAGATCGCCGATGCTGCAACGAGTGCAACTGCGGCGAGGGTGCGCTTAGTGAACAAGACTTCCTCCAACGACCGCCACGGCCGCCCGCGCTGTGAGCGGGCAGAGGGTACCGAAACGATCCGAGGATGACCGTACGCAGCAGGATGCCTCGCTCCCTGTCATCCGGGTAAACGAACGATGAACGACACAAACACAATTGCTCGCTTGCTCTGCGCGCGACGAGACAGAGTGGATGTCGCCGCCGCTCGGTAGAGTCGAGCCGTGGCCGATTCCCTCTCTGCAGCGCAAGCACGCCGAGTGCTGCTCGCTGCCCAAGGTTTTGGGCGCGGGGTCGCGAGTGCGGCTAACCCCGCGGGAACGCGCCAGCTCAACCTGCTGTTTGACCGCATCCGGCTGCTGCAACTCGATTCGGTCAACGTCTTCGAACGCAGCCACTACCAGCCGGTGTTCGCGCGCCTAGGGCACTACGACAAGGCCGCTCTTGATGCGCTGACATTCCGCAAGCCAACCGCGCGCACGCCCGGCCGTTACGTCGAATACTGGGCGCACGAAGCTGCCCTCATTCCTCTCGAATCCTGGCCGCTGTGGCGCTGGAAGATGGAGTCGCTGCGCGAACGCGACGCCCAGCGCTACGAATGGGTTCGCGACAACCAGCCCATGCTGCAGTGGCTGCGCGAAGAACTTGCCACCACCGGCCCGGTTACCGCCCGCGAGATCGAACACGACGCCAACCGTCGCACCGGGCCGTGGTGGGGATGGTCCGATGTGAAGCAGGGTCTAGAGATGCTGTTCCGCTGGGGCGAAGTCGTCAGCGCCGGCCGCACCCGCTTCGAACGCACCTACGCGCTGACCGAGCACCTCATTCCGGCCGAGCTGCGCGAGCGCGAGGTGTCCCGCGCCGACGCACATCGAGCTCTGGTTGCTGAGTCAGCACGGGCGCTGGGAGTCGGCACGGCATCCGACCTCGCCGACTACTTTCGACTCAAAGGTGCCGACGTGCGCCCGGCCATTGCCGAGCTAGCGGATGCCGGCGAGCTCGTTCCCGTGACCGTGCGAGGCTGGGACCAGCCCGCCTGGTTACACGGGGAGGCGCGCATCCCCCGCCGCATCGAGCACGTTGCCCTACTCTCGCCCTTCGACCCCGTCGTGTGGGATCGCAAGCGCGCCGAGCGCATGTTTGGCTTTCACTACCGCATCGAGATTTACACCCCCGAGCCGCAGCGCCAGTTTGGCTACTACTCGCTGCCCGTGCTCGTGGATGACGCGCTTGTCGGCCGCATCGACCTCAAAACCGACCGCCAAGCGGGAGTGCTGCGCGTGCAATCCGCCTGGCACGAAGACGGCCTCGACGCTGCACCCGGCGGCACGGGAGCCCTCGCCGAACGTATCGTGCCGACCCTGCGCGAGATCGCGGACTGGCAAGGTATGGGCGAGATCACTGTCACCGGCCGCGGCACCCTCTCCCCCGCTATCGAGGCAGAGTTGCTGCGTTAGTTAGAAACCGCCGCCGATTTTGCTCAACCGCTCAACGCGATCCGCAATCGGCGGGTGCGTGCTGAACAAGCGATCCATGATGCCCGGCTTCGTCGGGTCAGAGATCCACATGTGCGCCATCGTGGAGTTCTGCTTCACCATCGGGCGACCGTAGTCACCCAACTTCTGCAAAGCACTTGCCAGAGCATCCGGGTGACGCGTCGTCATCGCACCGGTTGCATCGGCGAGGTACTCACGCTGACGCGAGATCGACGACTGCACGGCCGCTGCAACCAGCGGCGAAATCAGCAGAGCAGCCAGACCGACGACGATCATGACCGGGTTGCTGTTCTGGTTGTTGCCGCGGCCGCCGAAGAGCGTGAAGCGCAGTGCGATGTCCGAGATGAAACCAACAGCAACGACGAGACCGAACACGATCATCGACACGCGGATGTCGTAGTTGCGCACGTGACCCAGCTCGTGGGCCATCACGCCCTCAAGCTCGGCATCGGTCATGAGGTCGAGCAGACCGGTCGTTGCCGCCACGATGGCGTGGTCGGGGTCACGACCCGTTGCGAACGCATTCGGTGCGGGGTCGTGCACGATGTACACCTTCGGCATCGGCATACCCGTCGTGATCGACAGGTTTTCGACGATGCGATACAGGCGCGGGTTGTCGGCCTTCTGAATCTCGACCGCACCGCTCAAGGCCACTGCTTGGCCGCTCGCCGCAAAGTACTGAATCAGTGTGTACGCACCGGCACCAATGATCGTGCCAATCGTGATCGTCATCGGATCGCCACCCATCAGGAAGCTCAGCGCGAAGCCGAGGAACCCAATAAGGATGACGAACAGAATGATGATCAGAACAGTGTTGCGCTTGTTTTTCGCTATCGCGCGATACATCTAGACATCCTGGTCACGCCGTTAGAAAGACGAAGAATTAGAACTGAACGCGAGGCGGCTCTGCGATAGACGCAGCATCAGCAACCTCGAAGAAGTCGCGCTCGGTGAAACCAAGGTTGCGCACGAACAGGGTGTTCGGGAAGACCTTGATCTTGGTGTTGAGCTCGCGCACACCACCGTTGTAGAAGCGGCGGCTGGCCTGAATCTTGTCTTCGGTGTCGACAAGTTCGCCCTGAAGCTGCAGGAAGTTCTGGCTAGCCTGCAGCTGCGGGTATGCCTCAGCGACCGCAAAAATGCTCTTGAGGGCAGACTGCATGTGGTTCTCTGCCTCAGCAGCATCCACGGGGCCCTGCGCGCTCAGCGTCTCAGCGCGAGCCTTCGTAACTGCCTCAAAGACGCCCTTTTCGTGAGCGGCGTAGCCCTTGACGGCCTCGATGAGGTTCGGCAGCAAGTCAGCACGACGCTTGAGCTGCACCGTGATGTCGCTCCACGCTTCGTCAACGCGAACGTTGAGAGTCACCAGAGCGTTGTACGTGGTCCACAGGTAAATACCCACGATCACGACGAGCAGAACAATGACGCCAAGTACGATCAGGAATTCCATGCCTCAACTATAGAGCGCCCTGCTGTGCCTCCACCGAGAAAAGGGGCCACTTGCGGCCCCCAATCGCGGGTCGACAACCGCCGCTATGTCAGCGGGCCCCACGGAGCAAACCGCTTACTGATTCAGAGCTTTTGTCCCGGTGACAGCCGAGGTGACGAACTTGCCGATCACGGGCGCTGTGAGCAACGCGAGCCCCACGCGACGCTTCCACAACTGGAACGTGGTGTGCGGCAGAAAGCCGTTCGCGGCACGACGACCAGCGGCCTGCTTGTCGGCGACCACCGGCATCCACTCTTCTTCGTATTCGGCGAAGGCGGCACTCGGCTCAAGATCGCCCGAGAGCTTTTCGGCCAGCAGCAAGCCGCCGGCGATCGCCAAGGATGCCCCCTGCCCGGCCAACAACGACACCGCTTGACAGGCGTCTCCGGCAAAGACCACCCGACCGCGGCTCCACACCGGCAGCTCGATCTGCGCAACCTGGTCGTAGTAGATCTCCGACGGTTCCGGGCACTTCTCCAGCGCTTCGACCACGTCGTCGCCCATGCCCGCATAGGCGGCCTGAATGGCCTCGCGGGGGTTGGCGGGCAGCACGGTGTCATCGACGCGGTGCGCGGCGAACAGAGCCACCTGACCGTTGTGGAGGCCATACAGGCCGACCATCCGATCCAGTTCGTCGGTCGACACGAGAGTCTCTCTGAGCTTGGCGTGCAGCTTCGGCGAATCGAATGTGTAAGCGCACGTGTGCATACCGAGTTGACGATCGAATGCCGCCGAATCGCCAAAAATGCTGTGACGAACAGCCGAATGGATGCCGTCGGCCGCCACCACAATGTCGCCCGAAATGCGGGTGCCATCGGCCAACACCGCCGTGACATAGTCCGTACGATCTTCCACCGCGACGACAGCGCTGCCGAAGCGCACCTCCACCGATTCAGGCAACGCCTCAAAGAGCGTCAATTCAAGATCTTGGCGCATGAGACTCATGAGCTTGCCGCCCTCATTAGCCGCTACCACGCCGTAGTCGAGCGACTGACTGCGACCATTCGGCCGCACAAACCGCGCCTCGGTGATCGAATAGCTCAGCTCGCGCAAGCGCCCCAGAATGCCCATCTTCTCGGCGGCGTCATAGCCGGGCCCGAAGAAGTCGATCATGTAACCCTGCGTGCGACGTTCTGGCGCAGCCTCCAGCAGAGTGACCTCCCAGCCGCGCTCGGCCAACTGACCGGCAACCGTTAGTCCCGAAATTCCTGCTCCACACACAATGGCTTTAATAGTCGTGCCCTCTCGCTACATGTATTGAGCCTGACTCCGGCCCCAGGCAGCTACTGCCCCAACACTCGAAGCAGATAATCGTTCGCGAACACGCGACCCGGATCGAGCCGGTCACGAATGCTCAAGAACTCATTGAAACCCGAATACGCCGCCGCGAGTGATTCGGCTGGCCGGTTATGCAACTTTCCCCAGTGAGGTCTCCCGTCATGCGCCATCATGATCGCCTCAACTTCGCGAAAGTACGCGGCGGGGTCTTCACGCCAATACCGGTGCACCGCGACATATCCGGTGGCCCGCCCCGACGCGGTAGAGAGCAGCAATGAGTCCGCAGCCGCCGAACGCACTTCGATCGGGAACGAAACTCTCCACCCTCGATCGGCGATCAGCTTTTGGATGGCGCGTACGGCATCCGGTACCGCCTCGATGGGGAGGGCATATTCCATTTCGCGAAAGCGGACGGTGCGGTCGGTGACGAAAACGTTCGTAGAGATGTCAGTGAACTCGCGATTGCCCGAGAGCTTCACGGCGAGACGGTTCACCGGCGGGATGATCGCTGGCGCGGCTGTGCCCGCCGCACAGATTGCTCGGTACACGCCGTTGGCCATGAACTCGTCATCGAACCAGCGCGAAAACGTGGTGAGTGGATGCCGCGGCGCATCGCCCGGTAAGCGCGTGTTGCTCTTGGTGAGGGCTGTGGTGGTGTGCGGCCACACGTAGAACTCGAAGTGGTCGGTTTCGGCACTGCGCTGTAGCCACTCGTCGAGCACGGCGGCTGAGGGTTCGGGGCGCTCGACCGCGTGCAGCAGAAAGGTCGGTACGCACTCGATCGTCACGTCAACGAGGATGCCGAGGGCACCCAGACTGAGTGCCGCAGCCGACAACAGGTGCGGGTTTTCGGTCGCGTTCACCCGCAGCAGCT
This sequence comes from Salinibacterium sp. VpJ6, assembly GCF_059767345.1. Lineage (NCBI taxonomy): Bacteria > Bacillati > Actinomycetota > Actinomycetes > Micrococcales > Microbacteriaceae > Salinibacterium > Salinibacterium sp. VpJ6. The sequence goes on along the minus strand of NZ_JBSOQL010000002.1, from coordinate 150,653 downwards.
CGCCCGCCGCCGTCACGAGGGTGACGCCGCGTACTTGGGTGGCGATGCCGCCGAAGCGCGCACCGGTGCCGTGGGTTCCGGTCGAGATTGCGCCCGCGATTGTTTGGCGGTCGATGTCGCCCATGTTCGCGAGCGCGAGCCCGAGCGGTTCGAGCAGGGCGGGGAGTTCGTAGAGGTTCGTGCCGGCGCCGAGCGTGACCAGCGGGCCGTCGACGGCAATGACGCCCGCGAGCGCGCCCACGTCAAGGTGCAGACCATCGGTTGCCGCGATCGAGGTGAAGCTGTGGCCGGCGCCCCAGGCCTTGACCGTGACGCCAGTGTCGCGCGCGAAGTTCACCGCCGCGATAATCTCGTCGACACTTTCTGGGCGAGCCGCGAATTCGGGATGCGCACTCTCAGATCGACCCCAGTTGCGCCACACGGCACCGGGGCGGAGGGATGCCGGGGCTGCGCTCGATGCGCGGTGCTCCGCTCGCGGCATCCACTCCGGAGTCGTCATAGGAAGGCTTTGCCCTCGCCGCGATAGGTGGGCACCGTATCGACGATGCGACCGTCGGCCACGACCGCGAACTCGTTGAGGTGCTCGGAGAGCTCACCCGCCTTGGTGTGACGGAACCAGACGCGGTCGCCCACCTTAAGCTGCTCTGCAGCGGGGCCGGTGAGCGGTGACTGCACTTCGCCGGCGCCCTCGCGCGGCACATACTTGAGCCCTTCGGGCCACGTGGGCTGGGGCATCCGGTCGACGCCCGCTTCGCCCGAGGCGATCCAACCGCCACCGTGCACCGTCGCGATATCGAGCGAGTATTTGCGGTCGACGGCGAGCGCGAAGGCCGCCGCCGGGGCCGGGGTGAAGTGGCTGTAGTTGTCGAACAAGTGCGGGCCGAACAGGCCGCTCCCGGCGGCGATCTCGGTGACTGACGTGTCTTCGGCGGTGGATTCGAGCGACCCCGTTCCCCCGCCGTTCACAAATTCGAGTTCGGCGATTTCGCTCACCGACGCCACGATCTCGCCGCGACGCTCGCGAAGTTCCTTGGCAGAGGCGGTCTGCATGACATCGAGAAGACGACCGAACGCGGCCTTGTTCGGCGGGCGGTTGCCCACCCCCGCGATCTGCGCTTCGTACGCCATGATTCCGACGAGAGTGAAGCCGGCGCGGTCCACCACCGTGCTGGCAAGGGTGCGCGCCTGCGCCGCCGAGCGCACCGGAGAGCGATGCGCGCCCACGTGACCGAGCAGCGGGGAGTGGAAGGAGGCATCCACATCAATGCAGACGCGAATGGTTTCGCGGTGCTGCGGCGAGAGCACCGAGTCGACGAAGTCGAGGTGCTCGACCGAGTCGATCATGAGCGTGACGCGTTCGGCGAGCGCCGGGCTCGTACCGAGCGCCGCGATGGCCGCGCGATCGACGGAGGGGTAGCCGACAACGACATCGTCAATGGTTTCGGCTAGCCAGAGCGCCTCAGTGAGGGTATACGCCAGAACGCCGCGGAACTCATCGAGCTCAAGCACGGCATCCACGACCTCACGAACGCGAATCGACTTGCTCGCCACCCGAATCGGCACCCCGGATGCCCGGCGAATCATATCGGCGGCATTGTGCGACAGCGCCTCAAGCGAGAGCACCCCGTAGGGAGCATCGAGGGCGTGCGTGGCATCGGCGAGCGTCTGCCAATAATCCTCGGGCGTCTGCCAGGGCGTTGCGGGGGTGCTGAGAAGCTTCACGGGTTCCTTCGGGCCACGGCGGCGAGTGATCACGGTACGACGCGACCGGGTGAGGCATCGGCGCCGTGTTGCTCAACTTTCCCAGAACGCGCGCCGCAACACAACGGGCCGCCCCTGCCGCTTGACCCTCGCACGCCAGTGGCGTTGAGTGGAGCCATGACTTTCGCAAACGTAGGCACCCTTGGAGTGAAGCCAGGCCACCGCGATGAGGTTGTCGCTATTCTCACGCGGCGCAGCACAGACCTAGACAGCGCCGGGTGCCTCAGCTACGAGGTCGGCGTGAGCGACGAGCATCCCGACACCGTGTTTGTCTCCGAGCTGTGGGAGTCGGCGGAAGCCCACCAGCTCTCGTTGCAACTGGCAAGCGTGCAGGCTGCGATCAAGGAAGCGATGCCCCTGTTGAGCGGCGAGATGGGCGGCAACCGCTTCGAGGTCGTCGGGTCACCGCTGCGCGACTAGGCGAGGGCTGTGCTCACAACCCTTTGCGCGTGTTCCACCAGTATCGCCACAAAGCGAATCCCCCGTACGGGATCACGATCAGCACGAGCGACCACAGCAACACCGTGCGTACGCTCTGGTTGCCCTCGCGAATCATCGTCAGAATCGCCCATCCGTCGAAGGCCAACGCGATGAAAAGGACCGGCGCGAGCATGGGATACGAGAGGCCATAAGCGCCGAACATTGTTTTCCTGTCGCTGAAACGTGAGTATCTGTTCTCTCCAGATTACGCGACGCGGCGCTCGACGAAGAGCCATCGCACGAGGCCGAAGCCAATCGCTGCGCCAAGGAGCTGGGCCGCGATGAAACCGGGGGCCGAGCCCGGGGCGATGCCCGCAAAGGTGTCGCTGAACATGCGACCGATGGTGATGGCGGGGTTGGCGAAGCTCGTGGAGCTCGTGAAGAAATAGGCGCCACCGATGTAGGCGCCAACGGCGATCGGAGCGAGGTTTGCGCGCCCCGTGCGCACGAGAGCGAAGATCACGACGATGAGCCCGGCGGTCGCAACGACCTCGCTGAGAAAGTGTGCCGGGGTCAGGCGCACAGTCGTACTGAAGGTGACAGCAGCCTGCGCGAACATGAGGTTGACGAGGATCGCGCCGGCGACGCATCCGACGATCTGGGTCGGGATGTAGAACGCCGTATCGCGCCACGACCGCAGCCCGCTGAGCGAATCCACGATCGAGACGACCGGGTTGAAGTGCGCGCCACTGACCGTCATGAACACGAGGATGAGCACGCCGAGCCCAAAGGCGGTTGCTAGCGCGTTCTCGAGAAGTTGCAGCCCGACGTCGCCCGGCGAGAGTTGCTGCGCCGCAATGCCAGAGCCGATAACGACGGCGGAAAGCCCCGCACTACCCACGAATTCGGCGGTCAAGCGACGGGTGAGAGCGAAGGTTCGCGGCGTGGTCATTCGGAGATCATACCCAAACATTGATAACTGTCTATGAATCGGATGTTGTCCTTTAGACTTCTTGCTATGTCAGCGATCGAGTCACCCGCCTCCGAACGCGCCGTGGCCGAACGCATCGCCCAGAGCATGCGCGCGATCGCCGACCCCACGCGAGTGCAGATTCTGCGCTTGTTGATGGATGCCCCCGAAGGTCGCCGCGGAGTCACCGACCTTGCTGCTCGCCTCGGCCTCACCCAACCCACCGTGAGCCACCACGTGCGCATCATGGCCGACGATGGAATCTTGCAGAGCGTTCAAGAGGGGCGCCAGGTCTGGTACTCCCTCGTTCCGTCACGCCTGGCCGATGTCTTCGGCTTCGTGCAGCACTCCCCCGTGGATGCCGCCACCACTGTTGACCCCACAATTCTCGACCGCATCACCGACGACCTCGCCCTCCGCTTTGCCGGCGTCTTCTCGCGCGAAACCGTCGCCGAGTACGTCGCCAGCAGCTACGACCTGTTGCGTGCGGGTGCCCCCAAGGATCGCCACTTGTCGTCTCACACGTCTCGCTTTGCCGCTGATCGATTGGGGGCACTCCCCGAGGCAGATGCCGCAGCCACCACGGCACCGACCGACGTGCTGTTCGTGTGCGTGCAGAATGCGGGCCGCTCGCAACTCGCCGCCGCCATCCTGCGGTCCCTCGCGGGAGACCGCGTGCGCGTGCTGACCGCAGGCTCGCAGCCGACCGAGTCGATCAACCCCAAGATCGTGGCCGCCCTCGACGAAATCGGCGTTTCCGTCGATGGCGAATACCCCAAGCCGCTCACCGAAGAAGTCGTGCGCGGCGCGGATGTCGTGATCACGATGGGGTGCGGCGACGCCTGCCCCATTTATCCCGGTCGCCGCTACCTCGATTGGGAACTCCCCGACCCCGCCGACATGGCAATGGATGGCGTGCGGGCCGTGCGCGATGACATCGACGCCCGCGTGCGAGAGCTGCTTCGCTCGCTGCCGCCAGTGAACGCTGAGTGAACTAGTCACGCCGCACCCCGCAACCCTCGCGCGACGTATAGACATTCATCTATGCTTTAGGCATGACCGCCGAAACTACCGCCACCACCGAGGCTCGCAAGCCCGTCGTTCTTTTCGTCTGCATTCACAATGCTGGCCGCTCCCAGATGGCCGCCGGCTACATGACGGCACTCTCGAACGGCGCCGTCGAAGTTCGTTCGGGTGGTTCGGAGCCGGGCAATGAGATTAACCCCACCGCGATCGCAGCGATGGCCGAAGAGGGTATCGACATCTCGCAGGCAGTCCCCCAGCTGATGACCACCGATCAGGTGCAGGCATCGGATGTCGTCATCACGATGGGCTGCGGCGACGTCTGCCCGATTTTCCCCGGCAAGCGCTACGAAGACTGGGAGCTTGTCGACCCCAAAGGCAAGGGCATCGACGAGGTTCGCCCGATCCGCGACGACATCAAGGCGCGCATCCAGAAACTTCTGACAGAAATTCTTCCCGCCTAAGCACCGCGTTAAACGACTGAAGGCGGCCGCATTGCGACCGCCTTCAGTTAGTTAAACACGGTGCCCCGACAGGGACTCGAACCCTGACTGTGATGATTTTAAGTCATCTGCCTCTGCCAATTGGGCTATCGGGGCACGCATGCTCCACGCTTTCGCGCGGAGCATGCAATCACACTACTTGGGGCGTGACGCGAACTCTTCGAATGCGCGGCGCGGTTCTACGCGAGCCTCGATCGAGATGGTGTCGCGACCCCAGAAGAAGTTCGTGATCCAGTTGCTGAAGACGCGAGCCTTGCGCTCGAACATCGGCATCGCCATGCCGTGGTATCCACGGTGCATGAACCAAGCCGGGAAGCCCTTGATCGCGATCTTGCCGGACTGGAAGACACCGTGGTACAGGCCGAGACCGGCAACCGCGCCCTGGTTCTTGTGGAAGTAGTCCTTCGTCTCTTCGCCACGAAGCGAAGCCACAATGTTCTTGGCCATGAGCTTGGCCTGGCGAACAGCATGCTGAGCGTTCGGAACGCAGAAGCCGCCAACGCCACCACCGGTGAGGTCAGGAACAGCACACACGTCGCCGGCGCCCCAGGCACCCTCGACGACACCGTCATCGTTCATGACCCGGAGGTCGGCCTGCACGCGGATGCGTCCACGCTCTTCGATGGGAAGGTCAGTGCTGCGAACAACAGGGTTCGCCATAACGCCCGCGGTCCACACGATGGTGTCGGACTCGAAGCTTTCACCGGTCGACAGCTCAACTACGCCATCCACCGCTGACTTCAGCTGGGTGTCGAGGTGGATCTGGGCGCCACGGTCAGCAAGGTTCTTGATAACCCACTTGCTCGTCTCGAGCGAAACCTCGGGCATGATGCGGCCCATGGCTTCGATGAGGTGAAAGTGAGTGTCTTCGAACTTGAGGCTGGGGTAGAGCGGCAGCAGCGACGAAGCAAGGCTGCGCATCTCGCCGAAGGCTTCGATACCAGCGAAGCCGCCACCCACAACAACGAACGTCAGAAGACGGTCGCGCTCGGGGCCAGCAGGCAGGTTGGATGCCTTGTCAAAGTTGGTGAGAAGACGGTCACGAACGGCAACAGCCTCTTCGATCGTCTTCATGCCGATAGCTTCGTCAGCAACACCGGGGATGGGGAAGGTACGCGAAACGGCACCGGCGGTCACAACAACGAGGTCGTAATCCATCTCCCACGAGTCGCCCACCTCGGGCTGAATCGTCGCGGTCTTTGCCGCGTGGTTGATTCCCGTGACCTTCGCCGTGACGACCTTGGTGGTCTTCAAGTGACGACGGTGAGGAACGACCGCATGACGAGGCTCAATCGAGCCCGCAGCAACCTCGGGCAGGAAAGGCTGGTACGTCATGTAGGGAAGAGGGTCAACCATGGTGACCTCAGCTTCGCCGCGGCGTAGCCACTTTTCGAGCTTACGAGCAGTGTAAAAACCGGCGTAACCGCCGCCGACAATCAAGATTTTTGGCACGAGTTAGAGTCTCCTAAAAGGGGAAGTTCGCCACCAAACTTACTCTCTCTCGCGCATACTCCTAAACCGACGCCATGCGAGAACGCCGGAACCGGCCAAAATGAGAAGAAAAATCCCGTAAATGGCGAGCGGAACGCCCACATTCCGAAGCATGCTCACTGTTGGCAGCAGCGTTCCGAGGGGGCTTATGGGCCCCGCGATGGTCGAGTTATCGCCCTCAGGCACCGGTTCAGGCGACGGACTGAACGTCGGAACCGGGGCGGGAGTTGACTCCGCGCGACGGTAGATCGTGATCCACTCGGCGAGACTCCCCATGGGGTTTTCTTCGACCAAGGGCACGTTCGCGTTCACAGCATCCTCGGCGTCGATCAGCCCGAAACCGTAAATGGCGTCGGCGCCGGGAGCGCCAGTGTCATGCGCGGTCGCAACGATGCGGTTGATCACGTTGGCGGCATCCAGCTCTGGATGCGCGGCACGCACAAGCGCGACGATGCCAGCGACGATCGGCGTTGCGCCACTCGTGCCGTTCCACAGCACGTGCGATCCGCCGGGTGCAACACCCACGAGGTCTTCGCTGGGCGCCGCGACACCGATCGTGATGCCCTGAGTAGAAGCGTTGAAGCTGGCAACACCGTTGACATCCACTCCGGCAACAGTGAGCACACCGGGCATCGTGGCGGGGGCACCGACCGACGTCGTGCCACTCCCCCGGTTACCCGCGGCAGCAACGACAACCACGTCGTTATCCATGGCGTAGAGGAAGGCGCTGTCCCAGCTCACCGGCCAGTCGAGCGTTTCACGAGTGAGCGAAAGGTTGATGACGTCGGCACCCTGATCGACGGCGTAGCGCACAGCCTGAGCGATCTGGTCATCCGAACTAATGGGGCCGCCCGTGAAGCCAATAGAGATCGCCAAAATGTTGGCGGCGGGGGCGGCGCCAATTACGCCAGCGCCCGTTCCCGTGCCGCGACCGGCCGCAAGAGAAGCGACGAGCGTGCCGTGGGCCGGATTGTCGTCACCAACAGGCGTCTGCCCGTTCGGTGAGCCCTGACCCGAAAAGTCTGTTCCGCCGGTGACCGCACCGACGAGTTCTTTCACCGTGCCATCGACACCGGTATCAATGACAGCAATCGTGACACCGGCGCCCTTTGTGGTCTTCCATGCGGCCTCGATGCCGTACTCCTGAAGCCAATACTCCTGATCGCGCACCGCGTCGGCGTGCGCCGGCGTTGCCACCAGCACGGAGGCGAGGCTCGCCATCACGACGAGGCCAGCGGCCCAGCGCTTCACTGGCCGCTCTCCGCCGCCTTGCCTGCTGCGGCATCCTGCTCAGCGGCCTCCGAGTAATCGGGGCACTGGCACACAGTGGGGCTCCACGAGGCGCGCTCGAGAGCAATGTCGCCGATCGGGTTAACGCCGGGACCCGCGGCGAGCGAGTGCCCTACGAGAGCGTGCAGGCACTTGACGCGCGTAGGCATGCCGCCGGCCGAAACACCGGCGAGCTCCGGAACAACCTCGATGCCATCGCGGTCGGCAATGTACGCCTCATGAGCGGCCTGGTACTGCGCGCCGATCTCACCCTCGAGCATTGCGGCGAATTCGGGCATCTGGCCCTCAGCCTCAAGCGTCGACACGGATGCCGTAGCCGCCGGGTGGCAGAGGTAATAGATAGTGGGGAACGGCGTTCCATCGCTCAGACGCGGCTGGGTCGACACGACGGTCGGAGCCCCGCACACGCAGCGCGCGGCGATACCAATCACATCGCGAGCGGGGCGCCCGAGTTGAAGCGACACAATGCGCACATCTTCATCGCTGACGGCGTCAAACGGTGGGGTGGTCATTGCTGAGGTCCTTCAATTACGGGGGCGGTGAGCTCGTCGGGGGCATCTTCCGTGAGACCAGCAGTGTAGATGGACGACACGAGAGTTTGCACCCAATCAATCTGGGTAGTTTGGATGCTCGCGCTGACCGGCACACCATCGTTCGTGGTGACGTCGGCAGCATCACCCGTAACGAGGTAGCTCACTTCGCCCGGGTACACGTAGTACAGGCGGTCGCGAGCCTGGGACTCGATGTAAGCACGGTCATCCCAGCGGGCGACGTTCTCGTTGAGTTCGTCGACCGATTCTTGTGCTTCATCCACTTGCTGCTGCAATTGCGCGATCGTCTGTTGTTGATCAATCAGGATGCGCAAGTTGGGAGCAAGAACGATGACGGCGAGTATGAGCAAACCAAGCATGAGCACGGTGAAGCCCGAGAAGCGGATCGTGCGCAGCCAGTGTTCTGGCGCGCTCTCCTCGGGCAGCGTCACCGCTACCTTTTTTGCTCGTACTCGCCTAGCCATGCGTTCGATGCTAGACGACGCTAGTGAGTGCTAGCCGTTGAACCGCGGGAAGGCGGAACGGCCGGCGTAAACTGCGGCATCGCCGAGCTCTTCTTCGATGCGCAGCAGCTGGTTGTACTTAGCTACGCGCTCGGAGCGAGCCGGTGCACCGGTCTTGATCTGGCCGGTGTTGAGCGCTACCGCAAGGTCAGCGATCGTGGTGTCTTCGGTCTCACCGGAACGGTGCGACATGACGGCCGTGTAGCCGCTGCGCTGAGCCAGCGAAACAGCGTCGAGGGTCTCGGTGAGCGAACCGATCTGGTTGACCTTCACGAGAATCGAGTTTGCCGTGGCGAGCTCGATGCCCTTGGCGAGACGCTTGGGGTTGGTGACGAACAGGTCGTCTCCGACGATCTGAGTCTTCGAACCGATTTCGGCGGTGAGCTGAGCCCAGCCCTCCCAGTCGTCTTCGTCGAGCGGGTCTTCGATCGACACGAGGGGGTACGCAGCAACGAGCTCGGCGTAGTACGCGCTCATGTCACCAGCGGACTTCGAGACACCTTCGAACGTGTACGAACCGTCTTTGTAGAACTCGGTGGCAGCAACGTCAAGGCCAACGGCGATGTCCTTGCCCGGCGTGAAGCCAGCCTTCTCGATTGCTTCCATGAGTAGGTCGAGTGCTGCGCGGTTGCTGGAGAGGTCGGGGGCGAAGCCACCCTCGTCGCCGAGGCCAGTGCTGAGGCCCTTGCTCTTGAGCAGTCCCTTGAGCACGTGGTAGGTCTCAACGCCCCAACGGAGGCCTTCGCTGAAGGTCTCTGCGCCGTGCGGGAGGATCATGAACTCTTGGATGTCGACGTTGCTGTCGGCGTGCGATCCACCGTTGATGACGTTCATCATCGGCACGGGGAGCACGTGAGCGTTCGGTCCGCCGAGGTAGCGGAAGAGGGGCAGGTCTGCCGAGTCAGCAGCAGCCTTTGCCACGGCAAGCGAAACACCGAGGATCGAGTTTGCGCCGAGGTTCTTCTTGTTCTCTGAACCGTCAACCGCGATGAGCTCAGCGTCAACGAGGCGCTGGTCGGAGGCGTCGAGGCCTTCGATTGCGGGGCCGAGGTCGTCGATAACCGCGTCAACGGCCTTCTGAACGCCCTTGCCGAGGTAACGGTCTTTGTCGCCATCGCGAAGCTCGTAAGCCTCGAATGCACCGGTGGATGCTCCCGAAGGAACTGCGGCGCGGGAAACTACGCCGTCGTCGAGCAAAACCTCAACCTCGACCGTGGGGTTTCCCCGGGAGTCAAGAATTTCGCGGGCGCCAACTGCTTCGATCAAAGCCACAGGGGGTCTCCTTAAAGAAAGTTTGTTTGGACTGGAAGTGGTGGATGTCCGTGGGAAAGCCTACTCCGAGCCAGCGACGGGCGCTGACTCGTTACGAGTAACCACCGGCTGCGGCGACGCCGGGCGGAACTGCCCGGTGGCCAGCAGCACGATTACGAGAACCAGCGGAACGAGCCATCCGGTCCACCCCAGAATGCTGGCCTGAAGCGGGTCGAAGCTCTCGCCGACCATGATGAAAATCAAGGAGAATCCGGCAGCCGCGTTGAACGAACCGTGCGCGAGAGCGGCCGGCCACACCGACGCTGAACGGATGCGCAGCCACGAGAACACGCCGCCGACCACAATGGTCATGCCCACCATTGCCGTGAGCGCGAGCCAGCCGGGAGCGCCGGGATAGTTGTAGCCGAGCAGGATGAGCGGCGCGTGCCAGAGGCCCCACATCACGCCCGAAATGAGAATGGCGGGAACGACGCCGAGCGGCAGCAGTTTGGGCAGCAGCCAACCGCGCCAGCCGAGCTCTTCGCCCAGAGCGGGAACGGTGTTGATGAGCGCACCGATGGCCACGTTGAGGAACTGTGCGGCCACGAGTAGGCCAATCGGAATGGGCAGCGGCGCTTGACCGAGCGCCTCAAGCTGGCTGTCAAGCATCGCCTCGAAACCGGAGAAATTCACGAAGTCGGCCGGATAGACGCCCACGAGCGCTCCGACGACGAGCGCCGCCAGGATGAGGACGGGAGGAATAACGAGCGCCAAAGCTAGGTAGCGCAAGAACCGACCAACGGGGCGCACCGAACCGAGCCCGAGCGCCGCACGGCGGGAGCGAGCATCCGGATGCTTCTCAACAAAGAAGACCACGATCAGTGCCGCAATCGCCGGCGTGAACATCATCGCCAAGGCGAACACGGTAAAGAACGGATTCGTGAGACCGCCTGTAAACCACAGAGGAAGAGCGAACAACCACGCGAGCCCGAAGCTCAGGGCCGTAAAAATAAGAACCGGCTTTGCTGCGACGTTCACGCTTTCTCCCTCGAAAAGTGGGCGCTAGCTAACCACCCAGCGGCTTGAACTCAAGGCTATCAATGCTCACGTTTTCTGCACGGACCGTCGCGAAACTGGTGAAACCGGCATCCCGAAGCTGGTCGAGAAGCTGCGGCAGCTTCTTAGGCCGGGCCTCGAGCCGAACCCGCTTGCCGTCTTTGATCAGGGCGGCCTGCAAACGCACCAGAGTTGCCGCCTCAACATCGGCGTCATAGACGAGCGCAACTTGGTCGTCATCCGTTGCCGCACCGAGGTCAACCAGATCAACCAAGCGCTCAAAGCCGAGCGAGAAGCCGACAGCCGGAACATCACTGCCCAAGAAGCGACCGATCATTCCGTCGTAGCGACCGCCACCACCGAGCGAATAGCCGAGCGACGGATGCGCGACCTCAAAGATCGCGCCCGTGTAGTAGCCCATCCCCCGCACCAACCACGGGTCGAACTCGATGAGCGATCCGGAGTCGCCGCGGCCCGCTTCGACCGCGTGACCGATCGCCGCGAGTTCAAGGATGACCTCTTCGGTGACGCCAGCGGGCAGAGCGGCACGGATGGCATCCGCACTGAATTCAGGAGTGGTTTCGGGCGCCGGGCGCTGAAGGAATTCAGCGAGCGCCGCCACGGGAGCATCCGGGAAAGCGCGTTCGCGCAACTCAGCGATGACTCCGTCGGCGCCGAGCTTGTCGAGCTTGTCGACGGTGATCAGCACGGCCTCGTGCTCTTTGGCCGGAAAACCAAGGATGCTGAGCGAACTCGTGAGCAAGCGACGGTCGTTCACGCGAATGGTGCAGCCCTGCACTCCGAGAGCATCGAGGGTCGCTGCCGTGGCAGTAATGAGTTCAATCTCAGCGCTGGGGCCGGCCTCGCCCATGATGTCGATGTCGCACTGCACGAACTGGCGGTAACGGCCCTTTTGCGGGCGTTCGGCACGCCAGACGGGTGCCATCTGAATTGAACGGAAGACCTTGGGCAGTTCAGCACGGTGGGTTGCATAGAAGCGAGCGAGCGGAACCGTGAGGTCGAACCGCATCCCCAGATCAGCAAGATCGAGAGCATCGGATGCCGCCTGCAGCTTCTCTGGTGTGAGCCCGCGTTTCATCACCGCAAAGGCGAGCTTCTCGTTGTCGCCACCCAAGCCGGCATGGAGGCGTGAACTGTCTTCCATCACCGGAGTTTCGATCTCGTCGAATCCGTGCGCGCGATAGCTGCCCCGGATCACGCCGAGAACGCGCTCGCGCTGAGCCTTTTCTGCCGGAAGGAAATCCCGCATTCCGCGGGGAGGATTAACCGTTGACGCCATGCTTCCTATTCTCTCGCACGCGACAGGGTTTCGCTGCTACCGCGCGACCTCAGCGAGCAGTTGCTCGATCCGCTGGCGGTGGTGGCTAACGGCTGCGTTGAAGACGGCGGCGGAGGCTTCGCGGTTCTGGTTGAGCACGAGATCGAATTGCACGCCGTGGAACATGTTCACGAGCAGCCGCGCCTCGATCTGAGCTTGTTCCTCGGTAAGACCAAACGAGACGAGGGCTGCGGTGCCCATGGTGATCCACTGGTTGAACAGCGGGCGAGTCACGCTGAGCTCGTCACGCTCCACGGCTTCGAGCAGCCCCGCTTCGAGCTCGAGACGTTGCCGGTGCAGGTTTTCGGGCAGCTGCGTCCACTGACATGACAGGTACAAGCTGTCGAAGTAATCGTCGAGGGTAGTAATGGGAAGCTTGGAGGCCTCATCGGGGCTCGCTCCGCGCGCATTAGCGTGCACAATCTCGCGGATGAGCTCGGCGCGTGTTCCGAAATGGTAGACGAGCGTGAAGGTACTAACGTCGAGCGCTTTCGCGAGCGAACGGAATGTGAGGCTAGACAGCGGTTTATCAGCAAGATAGGCAATAGTTTGCTGAATAAGAGCTGGCTTGCGCGTCGGGTCGGGTCTGCGGGCCATAGTTGTTAACATAACGGTTGTTTGCTAATGAACGATGCAGCAGTTATGCTTTCTCCTTGTGCCGGAAACTCGTTACCGGTGCCACAACTACTTGAAACCCCCTCACCAGGGGCTTCTCCAACGCTGGATCGGTAGGCCGGGTAATCCCACCGATCCTTCAGCGCGCGATGCCATTCTGTAAACGATCGACGTGCGATCACATGTCTCGTTTGCCGGCATTGCGCCGGTGCCCTCCTTATTCGGGTTAAGGGGGGCACCACCCACCCGGGTCTTCTGTCACGACCCGTCAGAGTTCGATGCTAGAGCGAAGCCTCGTGTTCTTTGATCTCGTCGGTCAACTGCCGGAGCGCCGTGCGCAACGCCCGCTCCGAGTCCAAGCCATTGGCTTTCGCGGATGCCACAATCGCCAGCAAAAGCGGGCCCAGTTCATCTTCTTCCGTGACATTGATCGCACCGGGGGCCGTGGCATCCAAAAGCCCCACCTTGTGGGCGCGGCCCAGCAGCTTGTCCGCTAGAGCGAGTGCGGGCATCTTCGCAGGGATGCCGTCGGTAACGCTGGTGCGGTGCGGTTTCTCCGTCTTCTTGAGCTCGTCCCACGCAGCGATCACGTCATCCGCCGTGTCAGCGGTGGTGTCGGCGAAGACGTGCGGATGGCGACTAACCATTTTTGCCGTCATGTTTGCGGCAACATCTTCGAGCGTGAAGCGCCCGGCCTCGGTCGCGATATCAGCGTGAAAGAGCACCTGATAGAGCACGTCTCCCAGTTCTTCGACCATGTCGGCCGAGTCTCCGCTCTCGATCGCATCCACCAACTCGTAGGTCTCTTCAACCAGATGCTGCACGAGCGACTCGTGGGTCTGGTCACGATCCCAGGCGCAACCGCCCGGAGCCCGCAACCGTTCGAGGGTAGCGATCAGGGTGTCGAGTTCAGGGTGTGGTGCAACAGGCTCGGTCATGAACCAATCCTCCCACTCCTAAAAGTAAGCTGAAGTCACGTCTAACAAAGCGGTATGTCGTGGGAGGCGCCACCTCGAGAATCGTCCACTATATGAACCGTGGTCCCGAAGAATACGTCTCCTGAGTGCGCCGACGACGTCTCCTCCCACACTCCATTGACACGACGTCTCGTCGCTGGGCTCATCCACGCTTTTAGGCCGCTACTCAAGCTAAACCTTCTCGCTTTCCGCGTCGATGCAGCGAACACGCTCTTTCCACCCGACAAGCCCGAGGGCGAAGTTGTCGCCCCCGATCCCGCACGATTGCTGTTCATCGGAGACGCTGCGGCATCTAGCTACGGTCTGCTTCATCATGGGCTTGGAGTCGTCTCGCAAACGTCGCGCTATGTGGCGCGTGAGTTGGCATCCGGATGCTCGTGGACCAGCATCGCCGACGTCGAGCTAACCATGGCGCGCGCCGCCAAGGAGCTCGCGAACGTGGACCACGATCTCGACGCGGTCGTCATCGTGCTCGGACCGCCCGACGTGCTCTTCGGAACCACCGCGACCGAATGGACCACCAGCCTCCACGAAATCATTCACTCCGTGCGTCTGGGCCCCAATCCTCACTGCCCGGTAATTGTTGCGGCCGTGCCGCCGATGTACCGCTTTCGAGCAATGCCACGCTTCATTCAGCGCCTCCTCGCGTTGCAAATTACGAGACTCAATCGGGCATCGCTCGCCGTCGTCGACACCGTGCCTGGCGTGAGCTACGTTGCTTTCCCCTCCTTAGACATGTGCAACACCTTCATCCAAGACAGCCTCAACTGGAAGACGATCCACTCACTGTGGGGCAAGCAATTGGGGGCCGTGACGTCACGAACACTCGCCGCCCAGCGCGGTGCTGGCGACAGCATCTGAAGCGACGACAACTCGGTAACGTTACGCGGTTGAGCCTCCGCTGCTCGCGATACTGACGCGCGCGCATGCGAGAATCGTGGCGTGTCTGCTCCCCACAAACGTTCTCGCCTCGTCAGCGTCATCATCGTGCTCGCCCTCGTGGGCGGCGCCGCTATTGCCGCATACTCGAGTGCTACTTCGCCCGAATCACACAGCGATGGCGCGTCCCTGGTGGGCAGCACGGAAGGCTCGGGTTCGGCATCCGAATCATCGTCGACAGACCCCGACATTGATGCCGAAAACGAGACCGAAAACGTCACTGGCAACGACATCCCTTCTGGCGTTTTTGCAGCGACCGTCACCTATGTGCATGATGGCGACACCCTCTACCTCGACAACGGGAGCTCCGAGGAACTGAAGGTACGCCTCATCGGACTCGACACTCCCGAACTCGCCAGCCAGCAGCGACCGGATGCCGAAGAATGCTACGGAGTCGAAGCTCGCGAACTGCTCCGCGACTTTCTACCCGAAGGTACCGACGTGTGGGCGCTCGAAGATCGTGAACCCGAGGACCGTTACGGCCGCTCGCTGCTGTACGTCTACCTCCAGGATGGCACGCTCGTGAACCTAGCCATGGTCGAGCTGGGCGCCGCAGAGGCCCTCAAAGTGGGGCTCAACGACCGCTTCTGGCCTGAGCTGCGCAACGCCGAAGACGACGCGTACGCGGCGAAACTCGGCATGTGGGGTTCCTGCTAACCTGCGAGCAATTTTCACCGCGCAAGACGGGGATCACGGACCAACTGGGGCATCCAGCCTGACCATGGCACGATTGGTGCATGCTCGACCCCGCCAACCCGCTCATGCTCGCCCTGCTGTGGGTCGCACTCGTCGGCGTGCTGACGGCACTAGCCCTGAGAACCTTCCGCCGCGACCAGCGCGAGTACCGCCGCTTCAAGCGTTTTCGTACCACTAAGCGACGCCAGCTGATGCTGCGCCGCTGGCTGCTGATCTCGTTCTCGCTCTTTGGCGGCCTCGCTCTGGCGACTCTTCTAGCCAGTGGAACTTTCGCCGCTCCCCTGCTTACCGAGGTGCAGGCCTGGCCGTGGGTGGCGTGGCTACTCGGCGTCCTTGCCGCACGTCCCACCGTGACCGCTGGGGTTCTCGCAGGGCTCGCAATCGGATTCATCGCCGTCACTGTTCTCGCCATCATCTCCGTGCGCAAGGAGGGCGAAGAGGTGGTGAGCGTCGGCGACGTTCAAGCCATCCTCCCCCGCAACCGTCAGGAACTCGTGCTGGGCGGGCTGCTCTCGATCAACGCCGGAGTCGTCGAAGAGCTGCTGTTCAGGCTCGCGCTGCCAGCGCTGCTATTCGCGACAACCGGCAACGCTGTAGTCGCTATCGTCGTCAGTCTTCTGCTGTTCGGCCTCATGCACTCATACCAAGGCCTCACCGGCATCATCGTCACAACAGTGCTCGGTGCCATTTTCATGGCCATCTACGTGCTCACCGGCAGCATTCTTGTGACGATCATCACCCACGCGCTGATCGACCTGCGCTCGCTCGTACTCATTCCCATGGCAATCGGAGGCGTCCACCGCATCGATGGTCGCCGCAACCCGCTCGCGTTTACACCGAAGCCGAAGCCCGTGAGTGTCGAACCGGATGCCGCGAAGCCCGCCTCAGAAACGGCTGCTGAGGCGACCGCGCCAGAAGCGACGCGGCCCTAAGCGTCAGCTACTTCGTGGCTGCGGATGCTGAGCCAGCGTCCTTGCCCGCCTTCGACCGCTCGGCCGCTTTCGCCGCCGCCTTGTCGACCGCGAGTTTTTCGGCTGCTTCCGCGGCGAGAGCAACTTCCTTGAGTTCGTCGACAGTGTCTTGAGCACCGAACACCGATACAAGGAGGTCTTTCGTCCATTCGATGAGGGCGCCATCATCGGCCCCGGTCGGCAGAGGAATGATCGCCGTCGACGCCGCCGAATGGTATTTGGACCCCGGGTACATGCGCTGCAATCGCACTTGCTTAGAGTCGAGAAGATCGGCCGGCGCGATGCGCAGCTTGTCGCCCATGACAACCACTTCGCTTAGCTTCAAACGCTGAGACATCCGACGCAAACGTGACACCGCGATGAGGTGTTTCACTTCCTCAGGCGGCTCGCCGTATCGGTCAGTGAGCTCTTCGAGCACGCGATCGATGCTGTCCGCTGCTGCCGACGGTGAGCTTGCCGTCGAGAGCTTCTGGTACGCCTCGAGCCGCAGGCGCTCGCTCTCGACGTAGTCTTCGGGGATGCTGGCATCCACTGGCAGTTCGAGGCGCAGCTCGGTCTGACCTTCGGCAACATCACCGCGGAAGGTGGAGACGGCCTCGCCGATCATCCGCAAGTACAGGTCGAAACCCACCCCGGCAATGTG
Organism: Salinibacterium sp. VpJ6; assembly: GCF_059767345.1. Classification (NCBI taxonomy): domain Bacteria; kingdom Bacillati; phylum Actinomycetota; class Actinomycetes; order Micrococcales; family Microbacteriaceae; genus Salinibacterium; species Salinibacterium sp. VpJ6. The sequence goes on along the minus strand of NZ_JBSOQL010000002.1, from coordinate 133,654 downwards.
GCCAGATTGTTCGCCACCGAGCAGGTTTCCGGCACCACGAATTTCGAGGTCCTTCATGGCGATCTGCATACCGGCGCCCAGTTCGTTGTTGGCGGCAATGGTGTCGAGACGCTCGTGAGCGGTCTCGCTCAGCGGCTTCTCTTCGTCGTACAGGAAGTACGCGTAGGCGCGCTCACGGCCACGACCCACTCGACCGCGCAACTGATGCAGTTGGCTGAGACCGTACTTGTCAGCACGGTCAATGATGAGCGTGTTGGCGTTCGGGATGTCGAGCCCGGTTTCCACAATCGTCGTCGAGACGAGCACGTCAAACTTGCGATCCCAGAAGTCGACCATCACTTGCTCAAGCGCCGCTTCGGGCATCTGCCCGTGAGCGATCGCGATGCGAGCATCCGGAACCAGTTCGGCAATCTTCGCCGCCACCCGGTTGATCGAGCTCACGCGGTTGTGCACGTAGAAGACTTGACCTTCGCGCAGCAGTTCGCGGCGAATTGCCGCACCAACCTGACGCTCGGAGTACGGACCAACGAAGCTGAGGATCGGATGCCGGTCTTCTGGCGGAGTCGCCAGCGTCGACATTTCGCGGATGCCGGTGACGGCCATCTCCAGCGTGCGCGGAATCGGGGTTGCCGTCATCGCCAGGATGTCGACGTTGGTCTTGAGCTTCTTGAGAGCATCCTTGTGCTCAACGCCGAAGCGCTGCTCTTCGTCGATGATGACGAGCCCGAGGTCTTTGAACGCGACGCTCTTGGAAAGGAGACGGTGGGTGCCGATGACGACATCCACGGTGCCGTCGGCGAGGCCCGCTACCGTTTCGCGGGACTCCTTCTCGGTCTGGAAGCGACTGAGCGCGCGCAAGTGCACGGGGAAGCCGGCGAAGCGATCGGCGAAGGTCTCCATGTGCTGACGCACGAGCAAAGTGGTCGGCACGATCATGGCGACCTGCTTGCCATCCTGCACCGCTTTGAAGGCCGCGCGAACGGCAACCTCGGTCTTGCCGTAACCGACATCTCCGCTGAGCAGGCGGTCCATCGGAACCGGGCTCTGCATGTCGGCTTTGACTTCGTCGATGGTGGTCAATTGGTCAGGGGTTTCGGCGTAGGCGAAGGCCTCTTCAAGCTCGCGCTGCCACGGGGTATCCGGCCCGAAAGCGTGGCCCTTGCTGGCCATGCGCGCGCTGTACAGCTTGACGAGCTCGACAGCGATGTCGCGAACAGCCTTGCGCGCCTTGCTCTTTGCTGCCGACCAATCAGAGCCGCCCATCTTGTTGAGCGAGGGGGCTTCGCCGCCAACATAACGCGACAGTAGATCGAGCTGATCGGTAGGTACATAGAGCTTGTCGCCGGGGTAACCGCGCTTGTTGGGCGCGTACTCCAGCACCAGGAATTCGCGCTGCGTCTTGACCGCATTGCGGCCGCCCGTGCTGACCTGCCGCGTGACGAGTTCGATGAACTTGCCGATGCCGTGGGTCTGGTGCACCACGTGATCGCCACTCTTGAGCTGCAGCGGGTCGACGACATTCTTGCGGCGGGTGGCGAGCTTGCGCGCCGGGCGCGAGGCGTAGCCGACAGAACGGCCAAAGAATTCGCCCTCGCTCAGCACCGCAAGCTTCGCTTCGGGCATGGCGAAACCATGATCGACGGATGCCCGCAGCAAGTACGCGACCCCGGGTTCCGTGGTCTCGGGGAATGCGTCAACCGCGCGCCCGGAGAGCTCGCGCTCCCCGAGCAGGTCAGCGGTGCGCTCCACAAGCCCGGCGCCTTCGGCCACGATCGCCACCGTCCAACCGTCGGCGAGCAACGTGCCGACATGGTCGAGGGCGCCATCAAGGGTCCCTGCGAACGAGGGCGTGGCGGTGGCATCGATGCGCACGTATTCGGATGCTTCTTCTGCGGCATCGATCAGGTTCGCGGCATCCGCTTCGCCCGAGTCGAAGGTGCTGAGGGTCCACCAGGGGCGATCCCCTGCAGACGCACGAAGCGTGGTGAGCGTGACAAAGTCACCGGCATCCAAGTCGATGGGCGCTTCGGCGCCAGCAGTCGCGGCATTCCACGCAGCACTCAAGAATTCTTGGTTGGTTTCGGCGAGGTTCACGGCACGCGACGACACCTTCTCGGGCGAGAGAACCGCAATGGCGGCATCCGCGGGAAGGTAATGCGTCAGTGGCACGAGCTTGTCGACGAGAGCGGGCGCGAGCGACTCCATGCCATCGACGGGAATGCCCTCGGCTATCTTGGCCAGCATTGTGGAGAGGCTCGGAAACTCGTGCTGCATTTCGCGGGCGCGTTGGCGTACCGAATCGCTGAGCAGCAGCTCCCGGCTCGGCACGAGTTCGGCGTACTCGATGTCACCATCGATTGACCGCTGGTCGGCGACCGAGAACTCGCGCATCTGCTCGAGCTCGTCGCCGAAGAATTCGAGACGGAGCGGATGCTCGTGGTTGGGCGCAAAGACGTCGAGGATGCCACCGCGCACCGCGAATTCACCACGGCGAGTCACCATGTCGACACGGGAATATGCCAGTGCCACGAGGCGCTCCGAGAGCGCGGAGAGGTCGTAGTTGCGACCGCCCTTCGTGAGCATGACCGGCTCGATCGTGATGAGGTTGTCGGCGATGGGCTGCAGCGCCGCCCGCACGGATGCCACCAGCACAAACTGGCCAACCGGGTTAGCTTGCCACTTAGCCAGGTCGCGCAGCGCCTGCATGCGCTTGCCGACCGTTTCGGCACTCGGGCTCAGCCGCTCGTGCGGCAGAGTCTCCCACGCGGGGAACTCCACGATCTGAGCGTCGGGAAGATAGCTCGCGAGCGAGCGGCGCAGAGATTCAGATTCGCGACCGGTAGCGGTCACCGCGAGCATCGAGCGCGGTGCGTCAGAAGCTGTGAGCAGGCCGCCGATAAGGGGCGCCCGCAGCCCTTCGACGAGTGAGAAGTCGGCGCTACGTTGCGAGTAACGCAGGGCGCTCTCTACAGTTTGGGCGCGCGAAAGCGCTGAGATAATTCCGTCGAGAGTCACCGGATTACTCTACTCGCGGCCACCGACGCTGCGATGAGAGTTCACCCACAGCGCAGCAGGATTGCACGATTTGCGCGGCAACGCTCTAGGTCGGCGCGGCGCAGCGCCCGGCGCACAACTAGCGCGGGCTGTGGAAACGCTGCTGGGCTGCTTCGAGACCCTCTTTGGCGACCATAGCTACGGCATCCGCCGCGTCGCCCAGGAGGTTCGGCAGCACCTTGCGCTCGTCGCCCGAGAAGTCTCGGAGAACGAAATCAGCGGCGGGCTGGCGGCCGGGAGGGCGGCCGATACCGACGCGAACACGCGTGAAATCGGGAGAACCGACAGCGGCAGCAATATCGCGGATGCCGTTGTGGCCGCCGTGACCGCCACCGGTCTTGAGCTTCACGGTATCGAAGTCAATGTCGAGCTCATCGTGCACGACGATGAGACGCTCGACAGGAATCTTGTAGAACCGCATAAGTGCTGCCGTAGGGCCGCCCGAAAGATTCATGAATGAATTGGGCTTAGCCAGAATCAGCTTGGGGCCATCCCCGAAGCTTCGGCCTTCTGCCACGGCAGCGTTAGCTTTGTGGTTCTTGAAAGTGGCCGACAGTTCGTCAGCCAAGTGAGCCAACACCATGTGGCCCACGTTGTGGCGATTACCGGCGTAGCCGGGCCCGGGGTTACCGAGCCCGACTACTAACCATTGGTCATCCACGATTTCTCGCTTGCGGAAGAATCTGATTATTCAGCAGCCTCTGCAGCGGCCTCTGCAGCAACAGCAGCGGCTTCTTCTTCAGCAGCTTCGGCTTCAACCGAGGCACGCGGCATGCTGACAGCGACAACGAGAAGCTCGGGGTCGGAGAGCAGGTTCGAGCCTTCGATGAGCTCGACGTCGGCAGCGTAGATGTGAGCGCCTTCTTCGCGGCCCTCGATGTCAACGGTGAAGTACTCAGGGATGTGAGTTGCTTCAGCCTCAACCGAGATGGTCGGTGCGTCGAGGTTGGCAAGGGTGCCAGGAGCCGACTCGCCGGTGACGTGGATCGGCACGTCAACGATGACCTTTTCACCCTTGCGGATGACGACGAGGTCGATGTGCTCGATGATCTGGCGAACGGGGTCCTTCTGCACGTCCTTCACGAGGGCGAGCTGGCTCTTGCCGTTGATGTCGAGGTCCAAGATCTGGTTCGACTTACGCAGGATCAAAGCGATCTCGTGGCCCGGAAGAGCAACGTGGATGGGGTCGGTGCCGTGACCGTAGATGACGGCAGGAATCTTGCCGAGGGCACGGAGCTTACGAGCAGCACCCTTACCGAAAGAATCACGAGCATCTGTAACAACGTGGTTTACGCCTGGCTTAGCCATAGTTATCTCCTGTTCGACCGAAGTCAGTAGTGAGCTCAGTGCCTGCAACGAACGGAGTGCTCGTAGCGGGCTCAGTGCCCAGATCTTTGTCTGTAGTTCAACTCGAACGCCGGCAGACCATAGATCTGCCGCGTGAGGAAAAGCCCTGTGAGGAAATAGCCCTGAGACTTGCCCGCCGCGTCGATAACGGAACCGAATGGTTCCCTCGCCGAAGTTCAACTGCCGAGTTTACACGGTTAATAGCTCCTGTCAGCCACGAATCCTGGGCTCTCCGTCCCACTCAATGACCGCTACAGAACGACTACTCTTGATGCATGCCCGGAAGTCTTCACGCACGCGTGCTCAACGATCTCGGGCTCAGCATCGTTTCGGGCGAGATCTCCCCTGAATCCACGATCCTCGCCGAGCAGCTCGAAGAGCGTTACAGCGTCTCGCGTTCGGTCGTTCGTGAAGCCGTGCGTGTGCTGCAATCGCTCGGCATGGTGGCCTCCGTCAAGCGGGTCGGGATGCGCGTGCTGCCAATGTCAGAGTGGAGCCTTTACGACCCACTCGTGATCCGGTGGCGCCTCGAGCAGGCCGAGAACGGACGCCAACTGCGCTCCCTCACCGAGCTGCGCAGCGCCATCGAACCGCAGGCCGCGAAACTCGCAGCCCTGCACGCCTCCGACGAAGCCGCCGGCGAGCTACTGGCGTTGGCCGCGCGAATGCGGGCCGTGGGGCGCTCTGGCGACCTTGATCTGTTTCTTGAGCTCGACATCCGCTTTCATTCGCTGGTTCTTGCCGCGAGCGGCAACGAGATGTTCGCACGCCTCGACCGCGTGATCGCCGAAGTGCTGACGGGCCGCACCCACCGCGGGCTCATGCCGTCGACCCCGCACGAAGAAGCACTGCAACTGCACGTGGATGTTGCGGATGCCATCCAGGGCAAGCGCCCGGCCGACGCGTTTGCCTCCATGGAGCGCATCATGAGCCGCACGATCGAAGAAGTCGAACCCATCTGGGCTGGCGAACCGCGTATCTTCCTCGACTAGACGTCGCGCAAGAAACGCAGCACGCTACGAACTCAGCGCGAGACGGTCAGCGCCCTAGAAGCGCAGCAGCACCTTGCCGCTGTTCTCCGAGTCCTTAGCAACGGCAAAGGCCTCGTGAGCATCGGATGCCGCGAACTCGTGCGTCACGATCGGGCCAACAACGAGGCTGCCGTCGGCGAGTGCCGCAATCACTTCGTCGATCTCGTCGTTGAAGCGGAATGACCCAACGAGTTCAAGCTCGCGCGTGATCGCGAGTGAGATGAGTGCGGGCTGCTGGCCGGAGGGCAAGAGCCCCACCATGACCACGCGGCCGCCACGAGTTGCACCTCGCACGGCGGACTCGAGACCGCGGTAGCTGCCCGATGATTCGACGACGATGTCGGCATCGACGGCGGCGATGGCATCCACATCGGTGGCATGAAGAGTCTCGGTTGCGCCGACCTGGCGGGCGATGGCTAGCGGGCCAGCGAACATGTCGACGGCCACAATCTCGCTGGCACCGGCACGCTTGAGCACGGCGACGATGAGGGCGCCGATGGGGCCAGCGCCAATGACGAGAGCCCGTTTTCCGCGAACGTCACCAGCACGAGAAACTGCATGCCAGGCCACGCTGGCGGGTTCGACGAGCGCGGCATCGCGCAGGGTCAACGAGCTGGGGAGTTCTCGCAGCATCCGGCTGGGCACAGTAACGAACTCGGCGAAGGCACCTTCGGTGTGCGGGAAGCGTGCCGCGCTGCCGAGGTAGGTGCAGCCGGGCGAAAGGTTGGGGCGGTCTTCAGGCCAGCGAGGCTCGGTGCCGCCGGGGGTTGCCGGATGCACGGCCACGGCTGTTCCCGCGACAGGGCCGGTGCCATCAGCAGCCTGCTGAATGACGGTGCCGACGACCTCATGGCCGAGAATCATCGGCGCCTTGAGGATCGACTCCCCCGCCGCACCGTGCGACCAGTAGTGCAGGTCAGACCCGCAGACCCCGCCGAACGCAATCTGGATCACGGCTTCGTCGGCGGCCGGAGCGGCCAACGGAATGCTCTCCACGCGCAAGTCATCTTGAGCGTGAATCGTGACCGCGAGAGTTTCGGCGGGGGCTGCACTTGTCATGACAATCTTTTCTGTAGAACGGTGCCGGCAGCGACGCTCGGCGGTAAAGCAGGAGGTTAGACGACGACCGTCATTCCGCCATCGATGAAGATGACCTGGCCGTTGACGTAGTCGGAGCCACTCGAGGCAAGCCAGACGGCAGGGCCGCCCAGATCGGCGGGAGTGCCCCAACGACCGGCGGGTGTGCGCCCGAGAATCCAGTTGTTGAAGGTGTCGTCGTCGACGAGCGCCTGCGTCATTTCGGTATGAATGTAGCCGGGGGCGATCGCATTGATCTGCAACCCACCACTCGCCCACTCTGCAGTCATGGCACGAGTGAGATTGCGGATGCCGCCCTTCGAGACCGTGTACGGCCCGATAGTTGGTCGCGCCAAGTCAGCCTGCACCGAAGCAATGTTGATGATCTTGCCCTCACCACGCGCCAACATGTGGCGCGCAACTTCACGGCCGACGAGGAACGCGCTGGTGAGGTTGGTGGAGATGACTCGGTTCCAGTCCTCCACGTCGAGGTCGAGCATCGGTTCGCGATGCTGGATGCCCGCATTATTCACGAGCACCCCGATCGAACCAATGGATGCCTCGATCTCGGCAATTGCGGTGGCGACAGCCGTGGCATCCGCTACGTCAAACGCGCGAGCGTAGACGCGTTCGACCCCAAACTCGGCGCTGAAGTCGGCGTGAGTAGCGGCAAGGCGCTCCTCATCGCGACCGTTCAGCACGATCGTTGCACCGGCTTCGGCGAGGGCTTGCGCAATGACGCGCCCGATTCCTCGGCTCGATCCGGTGATGAGGGCGATGCGCCCAGTGAGGTCAAACAGAGTGGATGCCACGGCTATCTCCTAGAACAATCCGGCGATGATGAAAATGACGAACGCGATCGCGAAGCCCATGACACCGATGAGTGCCTGGCCGACGGTCCACGTGCGCAGGGTGGTCTGGGTGTCCATGCCGAAGAAGCGGCTGACCAGCCAGAAGCCCGAGTCGTTGACGTGACCCGCGAACACTGAACCGGCGGCGAGCGCGAGCACGATGGCGGCGAGTTCGACGGGGTTGAGCGAGGCGTCAGCGAGAACGACGGGCTGGATGAGTGCTGCCGCAGTGGTGAGCGCGACAGTAGCCGAACCTTGAGCCACACGGATGATTGCAGCGATCACGAAGCCAGCAACGATGAGCGGCATGCCGATCGACTCGAGCGAGGTTGCGATGCTGGCGCCGATTCCGCTGGCACGCAGTACTCCACCGAACATTCCACCGGCACCGGTGATGAGGATGATCGAGCTAACCGGGCCGAGCGCGCTGTCGACGATGGTCTCGATGAGCGTGCGCTCCTTGTTTCGCTTCCATCCGAGCAGCCACATTCCGAAGACGACGGTGATGAGCAACGCGATGGGGGTCTCGCCGAGAAGGCGCAGAACCTGAACAACGGGGTTCTCGAGGTCAACCACACCGGCGGTAGCGAGGGCGTTGAGTCCCGTGTTCATGAAGATCAGAACGAGGGGCAGCAGGAGCAGGAAGAGAATCGTGCCGAGCTTGGGGTTCGACTTGAACTGAGCGGCCTTCTCGTCATCCTGGCTTCCGAAGAGGATGTTGGGGATGGCAACGTCGAAGCGCTTACCGGTCCAGGTGCCGAACTTGTAGCCGACGACGTACCAGGTGGGCAGTGCCACGATGAGACCGAAGATGAGGACGAGCCCAACGTCAGCACCGAGCAGGCCGGTGGCGGCAACGGGGCCGGGGTGCGGCGGCACGAAGATGTGCATGACCGAGAAGGCCACAGCCGACGGGAAGGCGTAGAAGAGCAGCGATCCACCAAGGCGACGAGCCACCGTGAAGATGATCGGCAACATGACGACAAGACCAGCGTCGAAGAAGATGGGGAAACCCATCATGAGCGAGGCAACAGCGAGAGCGAGCGGTGCGCGCTTCTCACCGAAGCGGCGGATGAGCGAGTCGGCGAGCACCTGTGCTCCACCACTCATTTCGAGCATCCGCCCGAGCATCGCACCCAAACCGACCAGCAGGGCAACGCTGGCAAGCGTGCCACCGAAGCCCGATGTGAGGGTTGGGATTATCTGGTTCGTCGGAATACCTGCAGCCACGGCAGTTACGAGGCTGACGATGATCAGGGAGAGGAACGCGTGAACGCGCCCCACGATGATCAGCAGCAGCAGGAGCGCAATCGCGCCGGCGGCCAGCAGGAGAAGGCCCCACGTGGGCAACTCCCACAGCAGTTGGAGGTCGGTCATCATTGTCCTAACTTCTTTTGTGCAGCTCAGTCGACGAAGGTGTCGGTGAGGTCTTTTTTGATGGACCGGACGATCTCGTCCGGAGTCTGGGTGAGGTCGACGAGCACACCGCGCTCGTCGTCCTGGAGCGGTTCAAGGGTGTCGAACTGGGAGTCGAGCAGGCTGTTGGGCATGTACTCGTGGTTGCGGTGCGACTGGCGTTCCGCGATGACTTCGCGTTCGCCGCGCAAGTGCACAAACACAGTGGTGGGCGCGTAGGCCGTGAGCATGCGGCGATAAGAACGCTTGAGGGATGAGCAGGCGACGATGATGGGGTTGCCGTCAGCGAGTTCGGCACCGATGCGTTCGGCGATGATCTCCAGCCACGGGGCGCGGTCTTCGTCGTTGAGGGCGTGACCGGCTGCCATCTTTTCTTTGTTGGCACGAGGGTGAAGGTCGTCACCGTCGATGAACTGCATGCCCAGTTCGGTGCCGAGGGCTGCACCAACGGTCGACTTACCTGATCCAGAGACACCCATCACGATGAGGGGTGGAAATTGTGAAGCCACGGTCTTCCTAACATTCGACGCATCGTTACGTCTGATATCAATCTGACCAGTGTGCCTTAAAGCAGACTTAATGCAAACTTGTTGAGCAAATATCTCCGAAGCTTGCTTTCGGATGCTCTGCTCATGCCCTAGCGCCGAGACCACCGCGGTGGGAGGATGAGGCAAGGGAAGGAATTGCTATGAGCGAGAACCTGAACGATCCGGTCGAAGAACTGACACCGGAGACCTGCTGGGAACTGCTGCGAACGGCCACCCTCGGCAGAATCGCGGTCAGCTTTCAAGGAGAGCCTGAGATCACCCCGGTGAACTTCATCGCCGTGAAGAATCGGCTCCTTCTGCGTACAGCGCAGGGCACCAAATTGCTCAAGCTCACGATCAACGATCGAGTGGCTTTCGAAACGGACTACGTTGGGCCGCACTCCGCCTGGAGCGTTGTCGCTAAAGGCACGGCGCGCATCATCGAATCTCAAGACGAGATTTACGAAGCCGACCAACTGCCACTCACGCCGCTGATCCCGACGCTCAAATACGTCTGGGTAGAAATCAAGCCGACAGACGTGACCGGGCGCCGGTTCACGCTCGGGCCAGAGCCCGAACGTTACTAGGTGCCAGCCGGTCGTTGCGCGCTGCTAGCTGCTCACGACTAGCGAGTCGCGACTTTCTAGAGCGCGCCCTTGCCTGGTGAGCCCATGGGCAGCGCCGTCATGCGCAGCACCGAGACCTCGGCGGTCAGGTGGTCTTTGATATCGCCCACGAGAGCGGCCACAGCGGGGCTCGACCCATGAGCGTCGAGCAGTGCTTCTGATTCCCACTTCTCGATCATCACGAAGGAGCCGTCGGCTGCCTCGTGCATCGCGTACAGTTCACACCCCGGCTCGTCGTGCACGGCGGTCAACGCGGGCTCAAAGGCGGCAACGACCGCATCCCGGCTTTCGGGGCGGATGCGGAAAACGGCGGTAACAATCACAGGTTCAGTCATGCGCCTCACGCTACTCCTCGCTTCCTGAGCGCCCTCAGCGAAGCGAGACTGAATGGATGCCGCGAGCCCGCTGCACGGTGTGCCCTAGGCTTGATGATTGGGCCAACCAGCCGCGCTGCATCGGCCCACCACTTTGTCCCAGAGTCAAGGAGTGAACGATATGACCGCTGCTGAGCAAGCATCCGCAAACATTGGCGTAGTAGGGCTCGCAGTTATGGGCTCGAACCTCGCCCGCAACCTCGCGAGCCGTGAGGGCAACACCGTTGCCATCTACAACCGCTCCTACTCGAAGACCGAGACGCTGCTCGCCGAGCACCCCGAAGCCAACTTCGTTCCGGCATCCACCTATGAAGAATTTGCGGCGTCGCTGTCGAAGCCACGCACCGCCATCATCATGGTGCAGGCCGGCAAGGGCACGGATGCCGTGATCGACGCTCTGACAGAAGCTTTCGAACCCGGCGACATCATCGTCGATGGCGGCAACGCGCTCTTCACCGACACTATCCGTCGCGAGAAGGCAGTGCGCGAGACCGGCATCAACTTTGTGGGCGCTGGTATCTCCGGCGGCGAAGAGGGCGCGCTGCTCGGCCCGTCGATCATGCCCGGCGGTTCCGCTGAAGCGTGGGAGACCCTCGGCCCGATCCTCAAGTCGATCGCCGCTGTGGCCGAAGGCGAGCCCTGCGTGACCCACGTGGGCACCGACGGTGCAGGTCACTTCGTCAAGATGATTCACAACGGCATCGAATACGCCGACATGCAGCTCATTGCTGAGGCCTACGACCTCATCCGCCAGGGCACCGGCGCTACCCCCGCGGAGATCGCCGACATCTTCGCCGAGTGGAACAAGGGCGAGCTCGAGAGCTACCTCATCGAGATCACCGCAGAAGTTCTGCGCCAGGTCGACGCCAAGACTGACAAGCCTCTCGTGGACATCATTCTCGACCAGGCTGGTTCCAAGGGAACCGGCGTGTGGACCGTGCAGACTGCCCTCAACCTCGGAGTACCCGTTTCGGGCATCGCCGAAGCTGTGTTCGCTCGCGCCGTCTCGTCGAAGCCTGCTCAGCGCGCCGCATCCGCAGCGCTGCCCGGCCCGAGCTCGCTGCCTGCTGTCGAAGACAAGGCTGCTTTCATCGAGGATGTTCGCCAGGCTCTCTACGCTTCGAAGATCATCGCGTACAGCCAGGGCTTCGACGCAATCGTCGCCGGCGCTGAAGAGTACAACTGGGACATCAAGAAGGGCGAGATCGCCAAGATCTGGCGCGGTGGCTGCATCATCCGTGCACGCTTCTTGAACCGCATCACCGAGGCCTACGCCGAGAACCCCGGTCTCGTGGCTCTCGTTACCGCGCCGTACTTCACCGACGCAATGGCAGGCACGCAGGATTCTTGGCGCCGCGTTGTCGCTGGCGCTGCCGCCGCCGGCATCCCGACTCCCGCGTTCTCGTCATCGCTCGCGTACTACGACAGCCTGCGCGCACCGCGCCTGCCTGCCGCGCTCGTTCAGGGACAGCGCGACTTCTTCGGTGCTCACACCTACAAGCGCGTTGATATGGATGGCACCTTCCACACTCTGTGGTCGGGTGACCGCAGCGAGATCGAAGCGACTGACTCGCACTAAGCACGTGCACTAATGGAGATGGCGGCGGACCTCGGTTCGCCGCCATTTTTGTCTTTCGGCGTCCGCGCGGGGATATCCCCAGCGGTGAGTGACAGAATGGCACCACCATGAGCTTGTCTGACGAAAACCCCGAACTCGACGGCTACGTACCGCACGGGGATCGCCCGCTACGCTCACGCGCTTTCAAGTCCGTGATGCGCGTCGTTGTCGTTCTCGGTCTCATCGGTCTCGTAGTGCCCGGCATCGTCTCGGCGGCAGGCACGGCCAACAACACGGCTCATCGCACCTGCGCTATCTACACCGACTACCTCGCGCCTCAGGCCGTCTCGTACGACGTGCGCTTCGAGCTCACCGGCGACGGCGATCCCGGCTGGAAGTGCTACGCGGTTTCATTCAACGGTGGCGAAACCCTCTTGCGCTCGCTGGGGCTCATCCCCGGCCCCGCCGTTCTTCCGACGAGCCCGGCCGACAACACCTAGTCCTTCTCGAGCAGCTGCTCTCGCACCTGGCGACGCAGCACCTTGCCGATGAGCGACCGCGGAAGCTCGTCAACCACCACCACACGCTTGGGCACCTTGTAGGCCGCGAGGTTACGGCGCAACAACTCGCGAACGGCACTTTCGTCGAGGGATGCTCCCGGTGCGAGCACGACGGCGGCAACGACATCCTCGCCACTGTGTTCACTCGGCATACCGACTACCGCGGCGTCAGCGATCGTGTGCTGCTGGCGGAGCGCCTCTTCGACCTCGCTCGGGGCCACATTGAAGCCACCCGTGATGATCAATTCTTTGATGCGGTCAACAATCGTGACGAAACCACCCGGGTCTACCGTGACGATGTCACCCGTGCGGAACCAATTGCCGCCATCATCCGTTGCCTTCACAAAGACCTCGGCGGTTTCTTCGGGCTTGTCCCAGTATCCCGAGAACACCTGAGGGCCGCGAACGATCAGCTCGCCCTCCTCCCCCGCGGCACGATCGACCGTCGGGTTCTCGGGGTCCACCACGCGAATCTCGGTGTTGGGCAGGGGTAGCCCGACGGTACCGGCGCGACGCGAAGGGCCAACCGGGTTCGCGATGAGGATCGGGCTTGTCTCCGACAGACCGTAACCCTCCACGAGGGTTCCGCCCGTGCGCTCCTCCCACGGCTCCACGACTGACGCCGAGAGCGGCATGGCACCGGAAATTGCGATCTCGATGCCCTTGAGGGAGACGCCAGCGGCATCCGCAGCAGCCGTAAGGCGCTCGTAGATCGGCGGCACGGCGGGCAGGAAGGTGGCGGGGCGCTTCTTGATAACGGGCAACACAAGATCAGGGTCGAACTTGGGGAAGAGCACGAGGCGCGCCCCCATGCTCATCGCGAAGGTGAGGCACAGAGTGAGCCCGTACGCGTGGAACATCGGCAGAACCGCGTAGACCACAGCAGTGCCCTTAGGAACGGCGGGCACCCAGGCGCGCGCCTGAGCCGCGTTGACCGAAAGGTTGAGGTGGCTGAGCATCGCCCCCTTGGGGTTGCCCGTCGTGCCACTCGTGTATTGGATGAGCGCCAGATCGTTCGCGTCGGGGCGAACAATGCGCTCGTCGATGCGTTTCGACTTGAGCAGGTCTTCCCACACGATCGTTCCGCGTACGGCGGTCGTGAGAGCGGCACGCGATTCCCGAGCCTTCGCGATGGGCAAGCGCAGCAGCGCACGGGTCTTCAGCGGCATCGCACGCGTGACGTCGACCGAGATGATCGTCTCGGCCGCGGCGTCCGCGGGCATCTCCTGAAGAGTGTCGACGACGTTGTTCCAGGCGATCACGACGCGGGCACCATGGTCTTCAAACTGGTGGCGCAGTTCGCGCGGCGTGTAGAGCGGGTTGTGCTCGACCACGATGGCGCCAAGGCGCAGCACGGCATAAAACGCGACGATGTGCTGCGGGCAGTTCGGCAGCACGAGAGCAACGGTGTCGCCCTTTTGCACGCCCAACAAACGCAGGCCTTCGGCGGCACGCTCGATCTGCTCGCCGAGTTCGGCGTACGTGGTTTCACGGCCGAAGAACTCGAGCGCAACCGCGCGCGGGTATTCGGCGATCGTCGCGGCGACGAGATCGTACAGTGACCCCTCGGGCAGCGGAATTTCGTGGGCAACGCCCTCGGCGTAGCTAGAGAACCAAGGTCGGTCGGACAACACAGTCATGGATTAACTGTATGCCGCCCACCGGGCACCCGATTACACCGGGGCACCAAACACTGCGAGAAATTTAGGCGGCGCCGTCGAACATCGAGGTCACGGATCCGTCGTCGAATACTTCGTGGATGGCGCGCGCCAGCAGCGGAGCGATCGGCAGGATGGTGAGCGTGGGGAACCGCTTGTGTTCCGGCACGGGCAGGGTGTCGGTGACAACTACGGAGTCGATGAAGTCGCTCTGCAAAATCGTGGGAGCGGGGTCGGAGAAGATCGCGTGGGTTGCCGCAACAACGACCTTGAGGGCGCCAGCTTTCTTGAGCGCCTCTGCAGCCTTGACGATCGTTCCGCCGGTGTCGATCATGTCGTCGACGAGCAGGCAGACGCGACCGTCAACGTCACCCACGATGTCGTGAACGGTGACCTGGTTGGGAACCAGCGGGTCGCGGCGCTTGTGGATGATGGCCAGCGGAGCACCGAGCTTGTCGCTCCAGATGTCAGCGACGCGTACGCGCCCCATGTCGGGGCTGACGACGGTGAGAGTTTCGGGGTCAAGCTGCTGCTTGAAGTGCTCGAGGAGCACGGGCATGGCGAAGAGGTGGTCGACGGGGCCGTCGAAGAAGCCCTGAATCTGAGCAGCGTGCAGGTCGACGCTCATGATGCGGTCGGCGCCGGCAGCTTTGTACAGGTCAGCGATGAGACGGGCGCTGATCGGCTCGCGACCACGGCCCTTCTTGTCTTGACGGGCGTAGGGGTAGAAGGGCGAGACAACGGTGATGCGCTTGGCCGAGGCACGCTTGAGGGCATCCACCATGATCAGTTGTTCCATGAGCCACTCGTTGATGGGCTCAGTGTGCGACTGGATGACGAAGGCGTCGCAACCGCGAACGCTTTCGTCGTAGCGGGCGTAGATTTCGCCGTTCGCAAAGGTACGCGCGTCAGTGGGAACGAGCTCGCTGCCCAGCTCCGTCGCGATGTCGATCGCGAGTTGCGGGTGTGCACGCCCGGAAACAAGCACGAGTCGCTTTTGACCGGAGATCTTGATGCTGGCCACGGGGGGGGGACTCGCTCTCTGCCGCGGTTACGGCGTACTTCGGTCAGGCGTCGTTATCGTCGTTTGCTGCAGCAGCTGCTTGAGCCGCTGCAGTGCCCGCGCGATTGGTTTCAACCCAGCCACTGATATTGCGCTGTGGAGCGACGTTGATGCCCAAGGAGCCTGCCGGTACATCTTTTCGGATGACCGAACCGGCTCCGGTGTACGCTCCGTCACCAATCCTAACCGGAGCGACGAAGACGTTGTGCGATCCGGTGCGAACGTGAGCCCCTACAACCGTTCGGTTTTTGTTCACGCCGTCGTAGTTTGCCGTGATGGTGCCGGCGCCTACGTTGGACTGTTCGCCCACTTCGGTGTCACCGATGTAGCTGAGATGAGGCACCTTGCTGCCCTTACCAATGCTGGAGTTCTTGGTCTCGACGAAGGTACCGATCTTGCCGTTGACGCCCAGCTTCGTGTTGGGGCGAAGGTAGGCGAAGGGGCCGACGGAGGCGTTGGCGCCGATCACGCTGAGCGTGGCATCCGTGCGCTTGACGACCGCATTCTCGCCAACTTCACAGTCAACGAGGGTCGTATCCGGGCCGATGATGGCGCCGGACTGCACGAGCGTTGCGCCCTTGAGCTGGGTACCAGGGAGAATTTCAACGTCGGGGTTGAGGGTGACGTCGGCGTCGATCCACGTGGTGGCGGGGTCTTCGATAGTGACTCCCGCTCGCTGCCACTTCTGCACGATGAGCTCGTTCATGCGGCGAGCAGCTTCGGCCAGCTGAACGCGGTCGTTGACTCCAGCGACCATCCAGCCGGCGGTCACGGGCATCGCAGCAACCGTGGCACCGACTCCGCGAAGAAGGCCGACGACGTCGGTGATGTACTTCTCCGACTGAGCGTTGTCGGTCGTGATGCGCACGAGCTGTTCGCGCAGCGGGCCAACTTGGAACACGTAGGTGCCCGAGTTGATCTCGGTGATGGCGATCTCGTCGGCGTTGGCATCTTTTTGCTCAACGATGCGGTCGAGGCCGCCGTTGGCATCGCGAACGACACGGCCGTAGCCGGTGGCGTCGTCGAGGATGGCTGAGAGCACGGTGGCCGCCGCTAACTGCGTGCGGTGCTGGGCGAGCAGCGACGCGAGAGTGGCCGAGTCGAGAAGCGGTACATCACCGCTGACGACAACAACGTCGCCGTCGAAGTCGGTGGGCAGAGAGTCGACAGCGACCTCTACCGCGCGGCCGGTGCCGGGGGTGTCGTCTTGGTCGACGATAAGAATGTCGGGCATGAGTTCGGTGAGCGTTGCCACCACTTCGTCACGCTGGTGACGCACAACCGCGATTACGTGGTCGGGGTTGAGCTCGCGCGCGGAGGCAACGACGTGCCCAATGAGCTCGCGGCCGGCAAGGCGATGCAGCACCTTGGGCTTGGCAGACTTCATGCGAGTGCCTTGGCCTGCGGCGAGAACAATGACGGCGAGTTTGTGTTCGGTCATAGTTCTATTCTGCCCTGAATGAGCGGCACTCAGAACGCGCGCCCAGAATCTGGGAAGAGCTGAAAGAAGGGGGAGATTCTGCTGGCTAGTGCGGTTAGCGGTTCAAGCTGTCCTCGTAGGCAGCAGCCGCGGCTTCGATCTCCCACGACTCCACGAACGAATCTTCCGGAATCAGGTAGGGACGATCGATGGCTGTGCCATTCGAGCAGACGTAGTCGTCGTGCCAGTCGTCGTTGTAGGTCGGGTCCCAGATGCAGCGCCATCCGCTGCTCACTTCGCTTTCGGCCGGCTGTGGATCTTCGGAGTTTTCGCCTTCGACCTGAGGGTGCTCCTGAGGCGGTTGATTGTCGTCTTGAATGCCCACATAGGACGAACATCCCGCGAGCGCCAGCACAGCCACGACGAGCAGAACAACGGAGCCGCGATACATCGGTGGCAAAGCCTCTCGGGTTTAAGCGGTTAGCGAGTCAGGAATCATCCAGAGAGTACAGCGGCAATCAGACGTCAGCTAGCCCCCAACTCAGGGTTCAGCCCAGGTCGCACAACACCCCACATGAGACCCTTCCACAAGGGTCTCGAAATAGGAGCGCTTGGGTTTCCAGAATCTCTTACAGCTCCGCCTCTAGGATTCGAACCTAGACTGGACAGCTCCAAAGGCTGCCGTGCTGCCGTTACACCAAAGCGGACCGCACCCGAAGGCGCGCATCAATTCTGCCAGATCATTGGCCGTCTGTCGTGCACGTAGCCCGATTCGGAGCCTTCACACACGTTTCTTCAGGGTTCTCGGGCGCGTTTGTGGCACACATCCGGGGATTGAAGCTGAGATAATAACCGGATGCCCCAACGCGACGAAGTCGACCGAATTGTCGAAGCGTGGTCGCGCGAGCGCCCCGATCTCGACTTTGCGCCGTTGCATGTTCTCAGCCGTGTCGGTCGCCTTGCCAAGCACCTCGAACGCGCCCGTAAGGCCGCTTTTGCTGTCGCGGGCGTCGAGCCGTGGGAGTTCGACGTGCTTTCTGCCCTGCGCAAGGCCGGCGCTCCGTACCAGTTGAGTCCGACTGCTCTCGTGCAGCAGACAATGGTTTCGAGCGGCACGATGACGAACCGCATCGACCGCATGGTGGCCCGCAAACTTGTCGAGCGTCGCACCGACCCCAATGATGGTCGCGGAGTGATTGTGATCATGACGGCTAGTGGGCGCGAACGCGTCGATGAGGCCATCACTTCACTCGTGCACGACGAGACAGCCCTGCTGGCGCGCATGTCTCCCCTGGAACAAGAACGATTGAGCTCCCTGCTCAGAAAGTTGAGCCTCGACGGTGAATAACCTGCAAGTCCCGACCGCTTTTCGCCGCAACTCCCCCGGGCTCGGTCTGGCACTTGCCGCTTTCGCTCTCGCTGTACTCATCAGTTTTCTGGTGCCGGCGATCCCGACGCTCACCGCGTGTGTGGTGCTGGGCATCCTGTTCGCCGCCCTGCCATGGCGCGGTTCGGTTCGTGCCGAGGTGAAGCCGGGGCTCGCGATTGCCGCTCGTCGTTTGCTGCGCATCGGTGTTGTCTTGCTCGGCTTCAAACTGAGCCTCGTGAACATTGCCGAACTGGGCTGGCTCGTACTCAGCATGATTGTCGCGATCGTCGTCATCACGTTCTTCTTTACGTGGGGCCTCGGCCGGATGCTGCGCCTCCCCGGCCAGCAGCCCGTGTTGATTGCAGCCGGATTTTCGATCTGTGGCGCCTCGGCCATCGGCGCGATGGCGGGTGTCACGCGCGCGAAGGACTCCGACACGGCCACCCCGATCGCGCTCGTCACGCTGTGTGGCACTCTCGCCATCGCCTTACTCCCAGCACTACGCCCGCTCCTCGGTCTCGACACCGCTGAGTTCGGGATGTGGGTGGGGGCGAGCGTGCACGATGTCGGCCAGGTCGTCGCTACCGCGCAAATCGCGGGAGCTACCGCCCTCGCGGTTGCCGTCGTTGTGAAGCTCACCCGGGTCGCGATGCTCGCGCCGATGGTGGCGCTGGCGGGCGTTGTTGCCGCGCGGGCTGACCGAGTGCAGGCTGCTGCTGCGAGCGCCGCTGGTGAACCCGCTACTGATCGCGGCGAGGTGAAGCGCCCCGCCATCCTGCCCCTGTTTGTTGTTGGTTTTTTGGCGGCCGTTCTCGTGCGTACCTTCGTTCCGCTGTCCGACGGTTTTCTTGAGGCAGCAGCCTACGGCCAAGAGCTTGTACTCGGCATGGCCCTCTTCGGGCTCGGAGCGTCGATCAGCATTGGCAACCTCGTTCGCACCGGCGGGCGCGCTCTCGTGGTCGCGCTCATCTCCTGGGCCGTTATTGCTCTGCTCTCCTACGGCGCGGTGGAAATCGCCCGCGCCGCAGGAGTCGCTGCCCTGGGTTAGAGCCAAAGCCAGAGCCAAAGCCGTTTGCTGATGCCAGCCCCCGCGGCTGACATCAGCAAGGGGCTACAGCCAGCGCCGGACCGGAGCCGAGAACCAGCGGGTTTCGGGCTTCTTGCGTCGCACGAGCTTCTCGACGATTGTCGTGACCGACAGTCGTGACGCGCTGACCACGAAGACTGCGGTAACGATCGAGAGCGCCAGCATGATCGGGTACTCGTCAATCAGTTGGTCGGCGGCCCAGTAGGTGAGCAACGTGAAGGCGCTCATCAAGGCTGCCGGAAGGGTGAGCACTCCGACGATAAGGGCGATACCAAGGCCGACCTCACGAGCGGGAATGGCCCAGCCGAAGAAGCCCGGGGCTCCCCCGAGGAACGTGGGGGTGAATGCCTCGAAGAAGTCGGGCACGCGATTGTTGGAGACGGTGCTGTCTACAACGAGTCCGATATCGGCCCCGTCGAATCCTGCCTTGAGCTTGAACAGACCTTCGTTAAGCCACAGGATGCCGAGGCCCACCCTCGCCGCTCCCGTGATGACGGAAGCGACGAGGGAAAGCGCACGGTTCATCATGAGAGAAGTGCGGATCCGAAGATTGCCTTGACCTTGTCGCAGTAGATGACGACGGTGTCGTAACCGGAGACATCCATGGCATCGAAGGTGAAGGTCTGGGTCTCTTCATCGAAGACGACGGAGTCGATCTGCATGCCGGCTGCAATGGCATCCTCATCGTCACCGTTGGTGAGGTAAATGTGGAGGTCGGGGCCCTCGTCCGAGGAGTACCCGGAGAGCACGATCTCGGAGTCGCTGACCGTGACGGTACCCGCGACCGACTTGTCGCCCTGGCCGGCGAACTCACCGGTGCGCGTTACTTCGTCAACGGGAGCCACAGTCTCGGACTGCGATGACTCCGGGGCGGTGGATTCGCTGCTCGTGGTGTCGGTCGCTGCACCGCTGCAGGCACTGAGCATGAGCGAGAGAGCGAGGATTGCTGCGCGGGCGGGGATATTCCGTTACGGGCATTAGCGACGGTATTCAGGCGCGCGATGCCCTGCGCGGCCCGCTACCCGACGTGCTCATTCTCGATCGGATGCTGCCCGGCGTCGGCGGCGACGAACTGTGCCGACAGGCACGAGCGGCATCCCCACAGCTGCCGATCATCATGCTGACCGCTCTGGATGCCGTGGAAGAACGCATCGATGGTCTCGAACACGGTGCCGATGACTACATCGCCAAGCCATTCTCGTTGCGCGAACTGCAACTGCGGGTCGATGCGATGGTGCGCCGAACGCGCAGCTCGCACGTGTCATCCGAACCGTTCACGCTCGGTCAGTTTCGCGTCGACCCGGCGCACCGCAAGATCTTGCTCGACGGCAACGAGATGACGTTGACCACCCGCGAATACGAGCTGTTTCTCTTTCTGCTGCAAAACCCCGAACGTGTGCTGAGCCGCGACGACATCCTGCGCGAGGTGTGGGGCTGGAGCTTTGGCGAAGCTTCTACCGTCACCGTGCACGTGCGCCGCCTGCACAACCGCCGTGATGCTCGTTGCGCTGCTCGCGCTGCGGCTAGGCCGTCGGCGCTCGATTGCGTTTCAGTTCACGGTCGTCGTGATCGCCGCAATCGTCTCAATCGCCGTGACTACCGTTGTCGCGACCGCGCAAATGTATCTCTCGGCCCACGATCTGCAGGTCGTGCTGTGGGTCGTCGGCATCTCCACAGTGATGAGCCTCCTCGCCGCGCTCGTGAGCGGGCGTGCTGTTCGCCGGGCCTTCGCCAAGTTGCGCGAAAGCGTGGCGCAGGTTGGAGCCGGCGATGTTGTCGCCCCTAATTCCGACACGTGGAAAGAGGTCGCTGAAGTCTCGGTGCAGCTCTCCGAAGCCTCCGAGCGTCTCGCCGCCGCCCGCGACGAGATTGCTCGCCTTGACGCGTCGCGCCGCCAGTTCTTCGCCTGGATCTCGCACGACCTCCGCACTCCCCTGACCGGTATCAGCGCCCTCGCTGAGGCCCTCGACGCGGGCGTCGTGGAAGACCCGAGCGACTACCTGCGCCAGATTCGCGCCCAGGTCGGCACCATGAATCGACTCGTCGACGACCTCTTCGAGCTGTCGCTCATCCAGAGCGGCACGCTCAAGCTGCGTCCCGAGAACGTCGAGCTGCTCGATATTGTGTCGGATGCCGTTGCCGACGTCAGCCAGCTGGCTGCGGCTCGCGGCATCCAGATCAGCCATGCCGGGGTGGAGGGACGGATGCTCTGGGCCGACCCGCACGAGCTCACGCGCGTGGTCGTGAATCTGCTCACCAACAGCATCCGCTACGCACCGGCGAACTCGCAGATTCTCGTCAGCGCCGACCAGCGCGACGAGTCGAGTCTGATGCTCTCAGTGCTCGATCAGGGCAGCGGTGTCGCCAGCGAAGACCTCAGTCACATGTTCGAGATCGGTTGGCGCGCTACCGAAGCGCGCACTCCCGAGCAGGAGTCGAGCGGTTCGGCCGGCGCCGGGCTCGGCCTCGCGATTGTGCGCGGCATCGTGGAAGCCCACGGCGGCGGCGTGAACGCCGAGCAGCTCCCCGAGGGGTTCCGGCTCAACGTCGCACTACCGACCGTCGCGGCCTAGCACGCTAGCTAGCGTTCTAAGAGAGCAGTTCGTCGAGTTCGAGCCAGCGGGTCTCGACAGTGTCGAGCGCCTCTTGCAGAGCCTGCTGTTCACCAACGAGGGCACCCAAACCAGCAAAGTCTGACTGGTCGTGCGTGGCCATGCGCTCGTGAAGTTCAGCGATCTGCCCCTGCAGCTTGGCGATCTTGCGACCGGCAGCAGCGTGCTCCTTCTGCGAGTTGCGCAGTTCGGCACCGCCCAGCTTGGGCTTGGCTTTCGCGGCCGTGGCATCCGGAGCACCCGCAGCAGCACCGGAAGCATTGCCCGAGGAGCCCTTGAGTTGCTGGTTGCGCAGTTCGAGGTACTGGTCGACACCACGCGGAAGGTGACGGAAGTTACCCTCCATCACGGCGTACTGCTGGTCGGTCACGCGCTCGAGCAGGTACCGGTCGTGGCTCACGACGAGCAAGGTGCCCGGGTAGGTGTCGAGAAGGTCTTCGATGGCCGCGAGCATGTCGGTGTCGAGGTCGTTAGTCGGCTCATCGAGAATCAGAACGTTCGGCTCCGAGAGCAAAATGAGCAGCAATTGCAGGCGACGCTTCTGGCCACCCGAGAGGTCTTTCACCGGGGTGGAGAGCTGTGTGCTCGTAAAGCCAACGCGCTCGAGCATCTGGGTGGGCGTCATCTCCTTGCCGCCGGCAACATAGGTGCTCTTGTGGCGACCGATAACGGTGCTCACGCGCTCGTTCCACACGTCTTCGAGCTCAGCGAGCTGCTGTGTGAGTGTCGCGACCTTGATGGTCTTGCCGCGCTTGACGCGACCCTTCGTGGGCAACAGGGTTCCCGAGACGAGCGACAGCAGCGTCGACTTTCCGGCACCATTGACGCCGAGGATGCCGGTGCGCTCGCCGGGAGCGATGCGCCAGGTGACGTCCTTGAGTACGGTCTTCTCGCCCGTGGTTCCGGATGCCGGGTCAGTGACCTGATAGGTGACCGTGACGTCTTCGAGGTCAACAACATCCTTACCGAGGCGCTGCATCGCCATCGACGACAGCGAGACGCTGTCGCGGGCGGGAGGCTCGTTTTCGATGAGTTCGTTGGCGGCATCGATGCGGAATTTCGGCTTTGTGGTGCGCGCGGGAGCACCTCGGCGCAGCCACGCGAGCTCTTTACGCATGAGGTTCTGGCGCTTCGACTCGGAGGCAGCCGCCATGCGGTCACGCTCCACGCGCTGCAGAATGTAGGCCGCGTAGCCACCTTCGAAGGGCTCGATCAGACGATCGTGCACCTCCCACGTTGCGGTACAAATCTCATCGAGGAACCACCGGTCGTGAGTGACAACCAGCAGCCCGCCGGCGTTGGTTCCCCAGCGACGCTTGAGGTGGCTCGCAAGCCACGAGATACCTTCGACGTCGAGGTGGTTAGTGGGCTCATCCAAGAAGATGACATCCCAGTCACCAATCAGCAGAGCGGCAAGAGCAACACGACGACGCTGACCACCGGAGAGGTCGCCAACCTTGGCTTCCCACGGGATGTCGGAGGCGAGGCCCGCAATGACGTCGCGAACCTTGGGGTCGCCCGCCCACACGTGCTCGTCGATATCGCCGATGACGGTCTCGTGCACGGTCTTGGTGCCATCGAGTTCGTCGGCCTGGTCGAGCATGCCGAGGCGCACACCGTTTCGGCGCGTAACGCGACCCTCGTCGGGCTCGAGTCGGCCCGAAAGCATCCGCATAAGGGTGGTTTTGCCGTCACCGTTGCGACCGACGATGCCGATACGGTCGCCCTCGTCGAGGCCGATCGTGACATTGTCAAAGATTACGCGGGTCGGAAATTCAAGATGAAGGGACTCAGCGCCAAGAAGGTGTGCCATTCGGGCAAGCCTAGCCGGGTTAGTCGTTAATAATTCGCGCGCCGTGAACCGGACCGGTCGCCCGCACGACGTTCATTTGCGCTGCGCTCAACGCGATCTGCAATTCGAGGGCCGAATCGAGGTCAGCGGTGAGGAAGGCAACCGTGGGGCCCGAGCCAGAAACGACACCAGCGAGGGCACCGTTTTTCTCACCGAGTTCGATCACGCCAGCAAGCGACGGTGCCATCTTGAGGGCGGGAGCCTGCAGGTCATTGTGGAGGCACTCGGCAAGCATGTGCGGGTCGCCGGCACGCAGCGCCTGCAGAACATCGGCGTCAACCGACGGGGCAACTTCGGCCGGGAAGATGTCTTGAGAGTACTGCTGGCGGTGCTCATCGAGCGCCGTGTACACCTCGGGAGTCGAGAGGCCCGCATCGGAAAGAGCGAGAACCCATTGAAACTGACCCTTGGCAAGAGCAGGGCTGAGCTGGTCGCCACGACCTGTTCCGATAGCGGTTCCGCCGGTGAGTGCGAAGGGCACGTCGGCACCCAATTCGCTGGCAAGGCCGAGCATTTCTTCGCGAGAGATGTTGGTGCCCCAGAGCGCATCGCAGGCCAAGAGGGTTGCTGCGGCATCCGCCGAGCCGCCACCCATGCCGCCCGTGACAGGAACGTGCTTATCGATCTCGAGCCGAACGCCGCCGCGGTAGCCCGTGCGGCGCGCGAGGAGCCGAGCTGCCTTGATGGCGATGTTGGAGCCGTCGGTGGGCATACGAGAAAGATCTACGGTGCCGGTAACCGACACCGAGAAGTCGTCGGCGTGAAAAGCGCGCACATCTTCACACAGTGAAACAGCCTGATAAGCGATGGCAACGTCGTGATATCCGTCATCGAGCAGCGCGCCGACTTTGAGGAAGACATTGATCTTGCCGGGGGCACGAGCGTGAACCATTGTGGAGGCTGCCGGGACGGTAGTCATGATCCAAACTTACCTTGTGGAACGTACCGGTCTGTGCGCAGGCTGGGGATAACGGGCCTCGACGAAAAATCGTGAAGGTCTCGTTACCCTGGTGAAACTACTTCGAAATACTGAGCCCGCGAACTGCCGCGTAGCGGGCCGTCACCGACTCTGCCCACTCGGCGCTCACATGAGCAGCATTGGCCTCAAACCAGCTCAGGAACTCGGCATGCTGCCATTGAGACGCTCCGGCCATATCGAGAAATGCGAACCATTCATCCGGATGCCGCCCCGTTCCTTCCAGAACGTCGCGGTCACTGGGGGTGTTGTTCGCTGCTTCCGACATGAGGCCAACTTACCGTCGTTCGGCACCAAACGGAATGGCTGATCTGACGCAGCCCGCAGCGGGCGAAGTGATCTTGCTAGTTACGCAGCGCGCGCAATAGCAAGGAAATCGAGCACCGTGAGTTCCTCGCCGCGCGCGGTGGGTGCGATACCCGCCGCCACGAGTCGCTCGGAGGCGGCCGCTGAGCTGCCCAGCACACTGGAGAGCGACTGACGCAGCATCTTGCGACGCTGCTGGAACGCGGCATCCACAAGGGCGAACGTTGCTTTACGTTCCTCGATCGTGCCGGGCTGTTCGCGACGCTCGAAGCGCACGAGCACGGAGTCGACATTGGGCACGGGCCAGAACACTTGGCGGCTAACCAGACCGGCGGTGGAGAACTCGCCGTACCAGGCAGCCTTGATGCTCGGCGAACCGTAGACCTTGCTGCCGGGGCCGGCCGCGACGCGATTGCCGACTTCGGCCTGCACCATCACGAGACCGCGGTCGAGCGAATCGAAATGCTCCAAGAAATGCAGCAGCACGGGAACCGACACGTTGTACGGCAGGTTGGCGACAAAAACGCGGGGCTCGTTGGGCAGCTCAGTGACGCGCAAAGCGTCTTCGGTGATGACAGTGAGCTGAGCATCCGGCTGCATCTGGCTCACCGTAATGGGCAACTGGGCGGCCAAGCGCTTATCGATTTCGACGGCGACGACGGATGCCCCGGTCTCCAGAATTCCGAGCGTCAAGGAGCCCAGCCCTGGTCCGACCTCGACCACCGTTTCGCCCGAGACGACGTGCGCGGCCTTGACGATGCGGCGCACCGTGTTGGGATCGATGACAAAGTTTTGGCCCAGCTTTTTGGTGGGCTGGATGCCGAGCAGATCAGCGAGATCGCGGATCTCGGCGGGGCCGAGCAGGGTATTCATCGCGTGCCTACATTCTGTGCGCTCGAGACGGATGCAGCGGTCGTCTCGCCGCGTGCCGGTGCCGGTTCGATGCCCGCGGGAAGTTCGGTATCCCACGAACCATAGACGGCCTCGGTGGTGGCAGCGAGTTGCGCCGAGAGTTCGAGTTCGCTGATTTCGAGGTGGGCTGCCATCGCGCGCACCGTGTGCGGCATCAGGTACGGCGCATTCGGACGGCCGCGCAGCGGATGCGGCGTGAGATAGGGAGCATCGGTCTCGACCATGATGCGGTCGAGATCGATCACGGAAAGCGCTTCGCGAAGGTTCGCCGCATTCTTGAACGTGACCGTTCCGGCAAACGACAAGAACCAGCCGTTGTCGGCGGCGATGCGTGCCATTGCAGCATCGCCCGAGAAGCAATGGAAGACCGTGCGCTCTGGAGCGCCGACGCGCAGCAGCGTCTCGATGACGTCATCGTGGGCGTCGCGATCGTGAATCTGCAGCGCCAGGCCGTGCCGCTTGGCAATCGCAATGTGCTCTTCAAAAGAGCGGAATTGCGCGGGGCGGCCCTCGTCATCCGTGCGGAAAAAGTCGAGACCCGTTTCGCCGATGGCGCGCACTCGCGGAAGCGCGGCAAGTTCGTCGATGGCGGCGAGCGCGGCATCCAACTCCCCCGCCGCAGCGAGCTCAGGAGCATCGTTCGGGTGAATTGCTACCGCAGCGAGAACGCGTGGGTTGGAGGCAGCGAGTTCAGCCGACCAGCGACTCGTGGCGACATCCGTGCCGACCTGCACAACACCGCGAACGCCGACCGAAGCGGCTCGGGCGAGGTGTTCGGTGAAGTCGAGCGCGCCGTCAGGGCCACCGTCAGCGATCTCGAGGTGCGTGTGATTGTCGTAGACAACGCCCCCGAGAGGTTCGGGCAGCCGCGGGTACTGCAGTTTCTCGGAGGCTTTCTCGTCGGCGCTGCGGTGACGCTGCCTGATGAACGGTTCGGTCACGCCGTGCCGCTCTCGGCATCCACTTCAATGCGCGGGAACAGCGACGATTCGAGAGCCGTGACGCGACCGGAGTGCGACCAGTTCTGAGCGTCGTCGATGCGCTGCTCGCGCAATTCGCCGATACCACCGATGGCGGTCCAGAGCTTTTCGGTTGCCTTGGGCAGCACCGGCGACAACAGAATGGCGAGCGTGCCCAGACCGTTGACGGTCGTGGCCAACACGGTGCCGAGGCGTTCGCGGTTGGCGGGGTCTTTCGACAGCGCCCAAGGCTCCTGCTCGGTGATGTATCCGTTGAGTTCATCCACGAGTTGCCACACCGACGAGAGTGCTTCGTTAATCGCAAAGGTGTCGATGTATGCGTTCGACTTCTCGGTGGCACGCTTCTGCGTCGCGATGATCGCTTCGTCGGATGCCGTGAGCTCACCGAGCGTCGGAATCTCACCATCAAAGTACTTATTCACCATCGCGATAACGCGCGAGGCAAGGTTGCCGAAGCCGTTAGCCAGCTCTGCTTGGTAGCGCGCGCTCAGGTCTTCCCAGCTGAAGGAGCCGTCTTGACCGAAGGTAATGGCGCTCATGAAGTAGTAGCGGAAGGCGTCGGAACCGAAGGTGTCGGTGATCTGGCTCGGAGCAATACCGGTGAGCTTCGACTTGGACATCTTCTCGCCACCGACGAGCAACCAGCCGTGGCCGAAGACAGCACGGGGAACGGGCAGTCCAGCAGCCATGAGCATGGCGGGCCAGATGACCGCGTGGAATCGAGCGATGTCTTTACCGACGAGTTGAACGGCGGGCCAGCGCTTGGCGAACTGTTCGTCGTCGACGCCGTAGCCGATGGCGCTGACGTAGTTGAGCAGGGCGTCGAACCAGACGTACACGACGTGGGTTTCATCCCAGGGAACCTTGACACCCCAGTCGAAGCTGGAACGCGAAATAGAGAGGTCGTCGAGACCCTGCTTGACGAACTGCACGATTTCGTTGCGCACGCTCGCGGGCTGCACGAAGTCGGGCTGGCTTTCGTAGAGGTCAAGCAACTTCTGACCGAAGTCGCTCATACGGAAGAAGTAGTTCTTCTCCTTGAGAATCTCAACGGGGCGCGAGTGAATCGCACAGACGAGTTGGCCCTTGTACTCACCGTCGGGGGCGGTGACGAGGTCATCGAGCTGCTTGTACTCTTCGCAACCGACGCAGTAATAGCCCTCGTATTCACCGGCGTAAATGTGGCCGTCGTCGTAGAGGCGCTGCAAGAACGTGGCAACGGCCTTCTCGTGACGCTCATCGGTCGTGCGAATGAAGTCGTCGTTGGCGATGTCGATGGTCTCGAGCAGCGGCTGCCAGGAGTCGGCAACGAGGCGGTCGGCCCACTCTTGCGGCGTGGTGTTGTTGGCGACGGCGGTGCGCAGAATCTTCTGGCCGTGCTCGTCGGTGCCCGTGAGCAGCCAGGCGTCTTCACCCCGCTGACGGTGCCAGCGCGCAAGAACGTCGGCGGCCACCTCCGTATACGCGTGCCCGATGTGGGGAACGTCGTTCACATAGAAGATGGGCGTCGCAATGTAGAAGGAGTCGCCGGCAGACATGCCTTCATTCTATTCGCCTGTGCCGATTGATTACGTCGGGGGTGCTCGCGTTCGCTGGGAGCACTGGATGCCGCACTCCCGAATGTGGGAGTTTGTGGTTTTTTCTGTATTTATGTTGCATTGCCAGACGAAGCCGCGTAGTCTCACAGAAACGCAGTCGGGTGCGTTGACAATCAAAGGAGATTACGGATGTACGCAGAAGAGCGGCAACAGCACATAGAGGGACAACTTGCTGAAGCTGGTCGCGTCGCCGTAATCGACCTCGCTCGCACGTTCGACGTGTCGAGCGAAACGGTCCGTCGAGACCTCGATCAGCTTGAAGCACGAGGCGTGTTGCGCCGAGTGCACGGGGGCGCGGTCTCGACGGCTCGGATTAGTCGGGTTGAAGAAAGCGTCGCCGCCCGCACCGACCGCAACTCCGACGCCAAAGAGCGCATAGCGCTGGCAGCGATGGCCCTCATTCCGTCCACCTTCACGGGCGCGATCAGCATCGACTCGGGCACCACGACCAGCCGCCTGGCTCAGCACTTGAGCGACTGGCAGCCCGCGGCATCCACCGGTTCACTGACGGTCATCACCAACTCGATCTCCATCGCTGCGATCGTAAGCGAGAACCCGCACATCGAGGTTCAGCTCATCGGCGGTCGCCTGCGCGGCATCACGGGGGCTGCGGTTGGTTCCGCCACCCTTGCTCAGCTCTCGGGCATCCGCCCCGACATTGCTTTTCTCGGCGCCAACGGCGTTCATGCCGACTTCGGCTTCAGCACGCCCGACCCCGACGAAGCGGCCGTGAAGAGCGCGCTCACTCGAGGTTCGCGTCGCGCCATCGCTCTCGTCGACGCCTCGAAGCTCGGCATCGAAACCCTCATGAGTTTCGCCTCGCTCTCAGAGGTCGACACGATCATTACCGATCATTCCCCCGACGACGACCTCACCCTTGCCCTCGAGCGCGCGGATGTTGAAACGGTGATCGCATGATTGTCACCGTCACCGCCAACCCGAGCCTCGATCGCACGATCGAGCTCGACTCCGCTCTCGAGCGCGGCGAAGTGCAGCGTTCGATAGCCAGCAGCGAGCAGCCCGGCGGCAAGGGCGTCAACGTGTCGCGAGCGCTCATTGCGTCAGGACTCGACACGATTGCCGTGCTTCCCGGTGATGCTTCTGACCCGATGCTCGTCGCCCTGCGCGCCGAGCACACGCCGACCGCTGGCCTGCCGATCGCGGGTCGCGTGCGCTCCAACGTGACGATCACCGAGCCCGATGGCACGACCACCAAAATCAACGAGCCCGGTCCGCAGCTCACTGCCGACGACGATGCTGCGCTGATTGATCTCGTGGTCTCGCACGCCCGCCGGGCCGAGTGGGTTGTTCTTGCCGGCTCGCTTCCTCCCGGACTGAGCAGCGACTTCTATGTTCGCGTAGTTCAGGCTATTCGCGCCGCTACCGACGGGGGCGGCCCGCGCATCGCCGTCGATTCTTCGGGTACCCCGATGCAGGCCCTCATCGAATCAGGCATTGGCGTTGACCTCATCAAGCCCAACGCTGAAGAGCTCGCCGAAATGACCGGCCTAGCCGACACCTTTGAAGACGACCCGGATGCCGCCGCTGCCGCCGCTCTCAGCCTCGTCGCTCGCGGCTGCCGTGCCGTACTCGCCACACTCGGATCACGCGGAGCACTCCTCGTGACCGCCGACGAAACCTGGCGAGCCACCATGCCTCCCGTCGCTGCCAAAAGCACCGTCGGAGCAGGGGACGCCTCCCTGGCCGGCTACCTCTTGGCCGACCAACGCGGTGCTGCCCCAGAACGACGACTGGCCCAGGCTGTCGCCCACGGGGCCGCTGCCGCCGCCCTCCCCGGCAGCACCATGCCGAGCCCCGAAAACACCACCCCCAACGCCGCTGACGTGCACTTACTCAGCCGCCCCACCGCACCATAAACCTCAGCACGCCAACTGCTGCATACAAGGAGAAAGCAATGTCGCAACTCATCACCCCCGACCTCGTGTTGTTGGATGCCGATCTCGGCACCGACCGCGCGGGCGTCATCCGTGCGCTGACGAATCTCGTCGCCGAACAGGGCCGGGCCACCGCTGCAGAATCACTTTTTGACGACGCGTGGGCTCGTGAGCAGCTGACCGATACCGGAGTTCCTGGCGGTATCGCGATTCCTCACTGCCGTTCCGAAGCCGTCACCGAAGCAACCCTCGTGATGGCACGCCTCGCGCCTGCCGTTGACTTTGGCGCCACGGATGCTCCCGCCGACCTCATCTTCTTGATTGCTGCTCCCGCGGGCGCCGACCAAGAACACCTCACGGTGCTCTCCGCTCTCGCGCGGTCGCTCGTGAACCCCGAATTCGTGGACAGCCTGCGGGCCGCGGCTACTCGCGAGGAGATCGTTGCTCTCGTGGAGCAGGCGACCGCTCCCGAAGAGAAGGCCGCGCCCGCAGCCGCTGGTGCCGGTGCTGCCGCCGCGACGGCTTCCGCAGCTCCTTCCCAGGATGCGAATGCAGACGCGGACGCCGCCGCTCGCCCCGTGCTCATTGCCGTCACCGCGTGCCCCACCGGCATCGCCCACACCTACATGGCAGCCGATTCACTCGCCGCCGCCGCTGAGCGTGCTGGCGTAGAACTCCACGTCGAGACTCAGGGCTCTTCGGGGGCGACGCCGCTTGATCCTGCGGTGATTGCTGCGGCATCCGCCGTCATCTTTGCTGTCGATGTGGATGTTCGCGACAAGGCTCGCTTCGCAGGCAAGGCTGTCGTGCAGTCGCCCGTCAAGCGCGGCATTGACGCCCCCGATGCGATGATCGCGGAAGCCCTTGCCGCCGCCAGCGACCCCAACGCCACGCGCGTTGCCGGGGGCGGAGCAGCCAGCGAAGCCACCAGCAGCACGAGCGACGAGCACTTCGGCCAGACCGTCAAGCGTGCTCTGCTCACCGGTGTGAGCTACATGATTCCGTTCGTCGCCGGTGGCGGTCTGTTGATCGCGCTCGGCTTCCTGCTCGGTGGATACCTCATCACCGAGACCGCGGGCAGCATCATTCTCGAGAACAGTCTGTGGAACCTGCCTGAGGGCGGCATTGCTGCCTATCTCGGCGCCGCGGCCTTCCAGATCGGTGCCGCCTCGATGGGCTTCCTCGTTCCCGCCCTTGCCGGTTACATCGCCTACGCGATCGCTGACCGCCCCGGCATCGCTCCCGGCTTCACCGCCGGCGCGGTAGCTGGGCTCATGGGTGCCGGCTTCCTCGGCGGTATCGTCGGTGGACTCCTCGCGGGTGTTGCCGCTCACTGGCTCGCTCAGCGCAAGACCGCCGCGTGGTTCCGTGGTCTCATGCCCGTTGTCGTGATTCCGCTGCTCGCGTCGATCTTCGCCTCCGGCCTCATGGTGCTCATTCTCGGCGGACCGATCGCTTCGCTCACCGTGGCCCTCAACGACTTCCTCAACGGCCTGAACGGGGCATCCGCCATCGTTCTCGGTCTCATTCTGGGAGCCATGATGGGCTTCGATCTCGGTGGCCCCGTCAACAAGGTTGCGTACTCGTTTGCTGTCGCCGGCCTCGGTGCGGGTGCGATCGACAATCAGGGACCGTGGATGATCATGGCCGCTGTCATGGCATCCGGAATGGTTGCTCCTCTCGCGATGGCTCTCGCCTCTACCGTTCTTGCTCGCCGCCTCTTCTCGCCCGTCGAGAAGGAAAACGGCAAGGCTGCGTGGTTGCTCGGTGCTTCGTTTATCTCCGAAGGTGCCATCCCGTTCGCTGCTGCTGACCCGCTGCGCGTGATCCCCGCCAGCGCGATCGGCAGTGCGGTTACCGGTGCCATCATCATGGCGTTCGGTGTCACGTCGCAGGCACCGCACGGTGGTGTCTTCGTGTTCTTCGCGATCAACCCCTTCCCGATGTTCCTGGTCGCGATTGTCGCAGGAACCATCGTGACGGCACTGATCGTGGTCGCCCTCAAGCGCTTCGTGCGGAAGAGCGACACCGTCGCTCCCGCTGCAGCGCAGGTGCCGGTCGCCGCGTAACGTCGTAGGCTGGATCCCCGGGCACGCTGCATCTCGTTCGCCGAAAGCATCGTGACTCGACTACGGACAAGGGAGCCCTTATGAAGATCACCGAGAGCGTGCACATTGACGCCCCGGTGGAGCGCGTATTCGAAGTCTTCTGTGACCTCGACAACGCTCCCGCTCATCTCAGCGGCATCAACTCCCTAGAAGTGCTCGAGGGTCCAGCCCAACTCAAGCTCGGTACAAAGTGGCGCGAAACGCGCACGTTCGCTGGCCGGGAGGCCACCGAAGTGATGTGGGTCACCGACTACGAACAGGATGTGTCGTACACGGTTGACGCGCAATCACACGGTACGCACTACCAAAGCGTCTACCTGTTCATGCCCAGTCACGGCGGAACGCGCCTCGAGTATCGCTTCACAATGACGCCGCTCACGTTCGGGGCGCGGCTCATGAGCGTTGTCGGTTTGCTGTTTCTCGGCGTCACCAAGAAAGCGTTAACTCAAGACCACCACGAGTTGAAAACGGTGTGCGAAGCCCAAGCCTAATCGCCTTGGGTGCGCGGGCTACTTCTTCTTAGCCTGCAACGCCGCTTCGTAGAGTTCACGCTTGCTCAGCCCGGTCTGCTCGGCCACTTCAGTTGCCGCTTCTTTCAGTCGAGCGCCGTCGGCGACGAGCGAGAGTACGTAGGTGACCGCGGTCGGCAGATCGGATGTCGCGGGGGCCGCACCTTCGACCACGAGACAGATCTCGCCCCGGGCTCCATCTTTGAATTTCTCGGCGAGCTCAGCGGCGGTGCCGCGAGCGACCTCTTCGTACATCTTGGTGAGTTCGCGGCAGACGACAGCGCGACGGTCATCGCCCAGCGCGGTGGCGAGGTCGGCGAGCGCCGCTGGTAAACGGTTGGGGCTCTCGAAGAACACCATCGTGCGTTCTTCGCGAGCAAGGCCACGGAAGTACGCAACCCGTCCCTTGCGGGGCAAGAAACCTTCGAAGCTGAAACGGTCGGTGGGCAATCCCGACACCGCGAGGGCGGTGAGCACGGCACTCGGCCCGGGCAGAGCGGTAACGGTGACCCCGGCGGCGGCGGCGGCGGCAACGAGTGGGAATCCCGGGTCGCTGATGGCGGGCATCCCGGCGTCGCTGAGTACAAGAACATCGGCATCGCGGGCGAGGTCGACGATCTCGGTCGCCTTTTCCGACTCGTTGTGTTCGTGCAGCGGAATCAGTCGCGGGCGGTTCTCAATGCCTAAAGCCCGCATGAGATGGATGGTCGTTCTCGTGTCTTCGCTCGCGATCACCTCAGCGTTCGTGAGTGCCTCGATGAGACGCTGAGAAGCGTCGCCCAGATTGCCGATGGGAGTCGCCGCAAGAATGATCACTCCCCCATTCTCCCACCCGCTCTCGCTGCGTGCGGCGCGGGCGCATTCCGGCACGATCTGACGTGCGCAAAGCACCCCTGCTGAGGTCGTAGTGTTGCACTATGTCGACTCCCCCGCCCTTGAGAGGAACCCCTCTCGGCGCCGCCATGCTCGTGGTCTTTGGGCTCATCTTCCAAGACGTTGGTGCCTCGGTTGCCGTGCTGTTATTCCCCGAGGTGGGGCCCGCCGGAATGGTGTCGCTGCGGCTGGTTTTCTCGGCGGCAATCTTGCTCGCCATCGCCCGCCCTAACCTGCGTGCTATCTCGAAGCGCGCGTGGCTCATGGCGGTCATTTTTGGTATTTCGCTCGGCGGCATGAACCTGCTGTTTTACGAAGCCCTCTCGCGCGTCGACCTAGGCGCTACCGTGACAATCGAGGTGCTGGGCCCTCTCGTTCTTTCCGTCATTGTTGCCCGCCGCGCCAGCGCGTGGCTGTGGGCAGTGCTCGCCTTCGCCGGCGTTGCCCTGCTAAGCCTCGGCAGCGTCGGCGCTCTCGACCCGGTCGGTGTTGCCTTCGCGCTTGCCGCCGCGGTGTCATGGGCAGGCTACATTTTGGCGTCGCGCAAGACCGGGCAGGTGTTTGCCGGGTTGGATGGCCTCGCCATCGCCATGGCGATCGGCGCGATCATCAGCCTCCCCTTCGGTATCGCGCAAGCAGGTAGCACGCTGCTCGAGCCGTCAATTCTGGTGCGCGGCCTCGCGGTGGCTATTTGCTCCTCGGCGATTCCCTATGCTCTCGAACTCATTGCGCTGCGTCGCATTTCGGCCTCGGCCTTCTCGGTGCTCATGGCACTGGCTCCGGCCATCGCGACAGGCGCGGGATTCTTCGTGCTCGGCCAGAGCATCACGCTCATCCAGGGTGTCGGCATCGTGCTCGTGATCGCAGCCTCCATCGGGGCGGTGCGGGCGGCATCCCGCATCCCCGGCGCACCCGGGGCGGGGCCAAACGCACTACTGCCCGAAGAGACTCCGCTGTAGAGCGAAGCTTCTCCGGGCAGTAAACGCCGCGAGCGCGGGTGTGAGGTGTAGCCGGGCGCTAACGGGCAGTCGGTGCTGGGCCGCTGCTCACGTCATCCGGAGCCACGGGGTGAATCGCGTGGCTGCGCTCGAGCGCGGCGCCCTCTACGTCCACGCTCGGCAGGATGCGGTCGAGCCAGCGAGGCAACCACCACACGGACTTACCGAACAGGTGCATCAGGGCCGGGACCAACATCATCCGCACGACAAAAGCGTCGAAGAGCACGCCGATGGCGAGGCCGAAGCCGAGCGGGCGAACGATCGCCAAGTGCGAGAAGATGAAGCCGCCGAAGACGGCAATCATGATGATGGCGGCAGCGGTGACAACGGCACGGCCACTGCGCAGCCCACTCATAACGGCGGCCTTGGCGGGCACCCCGTGAATGTACGCTTCGCGCATTCCCGACACGAGGAAGAGCTGGTAGTCCATCGCGAGGCCGAACAGCACGCCCATGATGATGATCGGGGCAAAGTTCAACAGCGGACCCGGGTCGGTGACGCCGAAGAGCGCGCCCAACCAACCCCACTGGTACACGGCAACCATCGCGCCGAAGGCCGCCAACAGCGACAGCACGTAGCCCGCGGTGGCGATGACCGGCACGAGAAGAGAGCGGAACACCAGAATCAGGATGATCAGCGACAGGCCGACGACGACCGCAAGATACAGCGGCAGCACGTTAGCGAGGTTCTCGGAGATGTCGATGTTGCCACTGGCCGAGCCAGCAACGCCGAGCTCGATGTCTCCCGCTAGCGGAGAGCTATCGCGCAGCTCGTGAACGAGCTCGCCCGTCGACACGCTCGTGGGCCCCTCCACAGGAACGAGCTGGAACGCGAAGTAGTCCCGATCGGCAGAGACGCCGATGGGAGCGACCGCTTCGACGTTATCGAAGGCGAGTAGCTGGTCGACGAGGTCGGCTTGAGTTTCGAGCTCGTTTTCTTCGGAGACGCCGGTGGGGAGCGTCGCCGTGACAAGGAGGGTGCCGTTCTGGCCCGCCCCAAACTCTTCGGCGATCGTCATGTAGGTGCGGTATTGCGTGGAATCTGCGGGTTCTGACGAGCCGTCGGGAAGCCCCAATCGCATCGACAGCGCGGGAATCGCCACGATCAGCAGCCCGAGCGTTGCCACAATGAGCATGACTACCGCACGACTGGTGCGCATAGCGCGGGCCGGAGGAAGCACGTGCGACTCGTGACCAATGTTGGCGCGCGCCTTGCGAGAAAGCACGCGCTTGCCGAGCAGCGCCAGCAGGGCCGGAGTAAGGCTCACAGCGATCAGCACCGAGATGAGAACGCAGACAGCGCCGACAGTACCCATAACGCCAAGGAACGGGATGCCGCTCACATTGAGTGCGAGCAGCGCGACGAGAACCGTCGACCCGGCGAACAGCACGGCGTTACCCGAGGTTCCGTTGGCGAGACCGATCGACTCGTGGAGCTCCATGCCCGCCGCGAGTTGGCGACGGTGACGCTGCACGATGAAGAGCGTGTAGTCGATACCGACCGCGAGGCCGAGCATCACACCCAGAATCGGCGTCACGGAGGTCATGTCGACTACCCCCGAGAACGCGAGCGAGCCTGCGACGCCGACGCCGACACCGATGATTGACGACACGATCGGCAGCGTTGCTGGCAAGAACGAGCGGAACAGCACCAGCAGAACGACGCCAGCCAGCAGCACACCGATAATCTCACCCACGCCTAGCAGACCATCAGTGGAGAGCGTCAGCGTCGACGAATAATCGACCGTCACGCCCTCGATGTCGACACTGTCCAGTTTTTCGGTGATCTCGCTCTTGGTTTCCGCCGAGAGGTCGAGAAGTTCGCTATCGAAGGTAATGAGACCGAGAGCCGTCGCACCATCGTCGGAGACAAAGCTGATGTTGGCGGCCGCATCCATGAGGCGCTCGCCAAAGCCGAGCTCACGCTCTTGCTTTCCGAGCTCGATGACGCCGTCTTCCCACGCTTCTTCTTGCACGCCCAGCTCGTCGAATACCGCGTCGAGCTGCGCCTGTTGAGCATCGAACTCGGCCTGCGAGAGCTCGTAGTAACCACCAGCCTTCGCTTCGGCGATTGCGGCATCCAGTTGGATCTGCCCGTTCTCATATTGCTCGAAAGCGGCGTCAAGCTGGTCGCGAGCCTCGACGAGTTGCGCGTTGGCCGCGTCGATCTGCTCGCGGCCGTCCACGAGCTGTTGCGCTTGCTCTTCACGCTGAGCGTCGGTCTCGAAGGGGTCGATGACCGCGCTGACATCGCTCTGCGAGGTGAGGTCGGCGAGAGCATCCGTAATCTCACTCTGTTGGGAGTCGCTCAGCGCGCTGCCATCTTCTGAACTGAACACGACCGTGGCAGAGATTCCGCCCACGTTTCCGAGTTGTTCGGTGAGTTCATCGGCGACGCGTTCGGTTTCGGTGCCGGGAATGGTCATGGTCGACGAGAGGGTGCCGCCGAAGAGCGCGAAGGCTCCGCCAGCAAGGCCGAGAACGGCGATCCAGCTCACGATAAAGAGCCACGCGCGGCGAGCCGAGAGCCGGCCCAGTCGGTACAGGAGTTCAGCCATGCTGAAGAAAACCTCTCGTTGGGAATACGAAAACGAGCACTTCATCGGGCCTGCGCCAATCGTATTGCTATTTGGCGAGTTTTCCAACAGTTGTCGGAAAACTCTCAATTTGGCCCTCGACATCTGCGACAATCAGAGAATGGATGCCCGAGTCGAACGCACGCGTCACAGCCTGCAGCAGGCACTCTTCGCCCTCACTCAAGAGCGCCCCTTCGATGAAGTCACCGTCGGTGATATTGCCGAACGGGCGGGAGTGAACCGCAGCAGCTTCTACCAGCACTACACCGACAAAGAGACGCTGCTGGCCTTCGCCATCGAATCCGCGGCAGCGGAAGCCAGCGCCCAGTTAACCGACCTCGACCCCGAGAGCGACGTCGCCCCACCCGCCCTCAGCGACTACCTCAGCCATATCGACGCCAACGCTGCCGTGTACTCCAGCGCGCTCGGCCCCCGAGGTTCGGCGCTCGTGGCCTTTCGCATGCGTACCCGCCTCAAACAGATCGTGCGCGACGGCATCGTCAACCACGGCACGGAGCAACTCGAAGGTGTGGCTCTCGAGATCGAAAGCGCCAGCGTTACCGGGGCGACCTTCGGAATTATCGAAGCGTGGCTTGCGATGGAGCCGCGTCCGCCCGCCGAAACCGCTGTGAATTGGATCTGGCGAGCCTTCGGAACTCCGAGCGTGCGCGGGGATGACGCAAGCACTGCCCCCTAGCCGCGCTCTACCGTGGTCCCCGCCGGGCGGCGCGCCGAAACCTGCGATCCGGTCAGCAGCTCACGACTTCCCTCAGTAGCATTACGGGGTGAGCCAGACGAACCCGCGCGACTTCGACGCCATCGTGGCGAACGACTCTCCCGCGAGTTCGACTACGGATGCTGAAGCGGCTTCGGATGCGAATTCCGCACGTGCCACCGGCCACCACTACGCCACCGCCGGGGGTTCCCGCCTCGATGACTGGTGGGCGGCGAGAAGTCCGCTGACCCGCCGCTGGCTCGGGTGGGCCGGGCCGGCGATCGTGCTGGTGATCGCTGCGTTCACGCGACTGGTGGGCCTCGCGCATCCGTCGTCGCTGGTGTTTGACGAGACCTTCTATGTGAAAGATTCGTGGACGCTCGTGAACCTCGGCTACGAGGCACAGTGGCCGGCCGAAGCAGATGCGCTCTTCAACAGCGGCAAGGTCAACATCTTTCTTAACGATCCGTCGTTCGTCGTGCATCCCCCGCTCGGCAAGTGGTTGATTGGTTTGGGCATGTTGCCGGGCGGCGGCGAAGACCCGTTCGGCTGGCGCATCGCCACGGCCCTCGTCGGCATTCTCGCGGTCGTTGTGCTCATGCTGATTACCAAGAAACTCTTCGGCTCCACGCTTCTCGCCACGCTGGCAGGGTTGCTGATGGCGATCGATGGCAACGCGATTGTCATGAGCCGCGTCGCCTTGCTCGACAACTTCGTCATGATCTTCGCTCTGCTCGGGGTCGGTGCCATGCTGCTCGATCGTGAGCATTCGGCCACCCGGCTGGCGCTGTGGATCAGTCGCCGTGGGCTTCGCGGTGCGAGCACCGAATGGGGCCCGGCGCTGTGGTGGCGACCGTGGCTCATGCTCGCCGCCGTTGCCTTTGGGCTGGCTGCCGCCGTCAAATGGAACGGGCTCTACTTCTTGGCGGCCTTCGCCGTCTACAGCCTGGTGGTGGATGCCCTCGCTCGCCGCCAGGCTGGCATCAGCTTCTGGGGCTCCGGCACTCTCTTCAAGCAAGCCCCCGTGAGCTTCCTGCTGACCGTGCCGATTGCGCTGCTCGTGTACCTCAGCACGTGGACGGCCTGGTTTCTCAGCGACAACAGCTACGACCGATCGTGGGCCGACACTGACGGCAATGCGTGGACGGGTGTTCTCAGCTGGGTGCCCCTCGACATCCAGAGCCTGTGGCACTTTCAGTCGAGCGTGTACAACTATCACGTGGGCGAAACCCGACCACACCCCTACCAAGCGAACCCTCTGACGTGGCTGCTACTCATCCGCCCCACGAGCATGTTCTACGAGAACCTCTCCCGCGGCGACGATGGCTGTTTTGCGGATGCCTGCGGCGCCTCCATCTCTGGAATCGCCAACCCGATCATCTGGTGGGCTGCAACCGCAGCCATGCTGTACCTCGTGTATCGCTTGGTTCGCTACCGCCAGTGGCAGACCGGCTTCATTCTGATGGGCGTCGCGGCCGGCTACTTGCCGTGGTTGTTGTACCTGAACCGCACTGTTTTTCAGTTCTACACAATCGTGTTCGAGCCGTACCTGATTTTGGCGCTCGTGGCGGCGCTCGGAGTGATCCTCGGTAGCCGCGACGACGACCGCTATCGACGAACGAGCGGCCTCGGAGTGGTCGCGGTATTCCTGGTCGTCGTGATCGCGGTCAGCGTGTTCTTCTGGCCGCTCTGGACGGGCCAGGTCATCGACTACGACCTGCTGCGGCTGCGCTGGTGGTTGCCGACCTGGATCTAGGCCAGCCGTTTCGTGGCGTTCTGTTACGTCACAAATCTTGAGGCGGCATCCGCTTGGGTAGCCTGTGGCTATGGCTGATCAGAGTGGTTCCGACCGCAATTATGGTTTTCGCACGCGCGCAATTCACGCGGGCAACATTCCCGATGCGACTACGGGCTCTCGCGCCCTGCCGATTTACCAGACGAGCGCGTACGTCTTTGATGACACCGCGGATGCCGCCGCCCGCTTCGCGCTGCAGAAGTACGGCAACATCTATTCCCGGCTTGCTAACCCGACGGTCGCGAGTTTCGAGGAACGAGTTGCGTCGCTCGAAGGCGGACTCGGCGCCGTTGCCACCGGTAGTGGGCTGAGCGCGCAGTTCATTACCTTCGCGTCGCTCGCCGGCGCCGGCGATCACATTGTGTCGAGCGCCAATCTTTATGGCGGTTCCATTACGCAGCTGGATGTCACGCTGCGCCGTTTTGGCGTAGAGACAACATTCGTGCGCTCCGCCGACCCCGAAGACTATGCTGCGGCCATCACTGACAAGACCAAGTTGATTTTCGCGGAGACCATCGCGAACCCGTCGGGCGAGATTGCCGACATTGAGGGTTTGGCGGAGGTCGCTCACGCGCACAATCTGCCGCTCATCATCGACTCAACGGTCGCGACGCCGTACCTGAACCGCCCGATCGAGTGGGGCGCCGATGTCGTCACGCACTCGGCCACGAAGTTCTTGGGTGGCGCGGGCACAACCCTCGGCGGCGTAGTGGTGGAGAGCGGCCGCTTCGACTGGGCCACCGACCGCTTCCCCCTCTTCGATGAGCCGGTGCCAAGCTATGGCGGTCTCAACTGGAGCGGCAACTTTGGCGAATACGCCTTCCTCACTCGCTTGCGCGCAGAGCAGCTACGCGACATCGGGCCCGCCCTGTCGCCGCACTCGGCCTGGCTACTCGCGACCGGCGTCGAAACCCTTCCCTTCCGAATGCAAGCCCACGTCGACAA
The DNA here is from genome assembly GCF_059767345.1 of Salinibacterium sp. VpJ6. NCBI lineage: Bacteria > Bacillati > Actinomycetota > Actinomycetes > Micrococcales > Microbacteriaceae > Salinibacterium > Salinibacterium sp. VpJ6. The sequence goes on along the minus strand of NZ_JBSOQL010000002.1, from coordinate 92,987 downwards.
CGCGCGCACGGTTGCCGAGTGGCTCGAAGCCGATTCGCGGGTCGAGACCGTCTACTGGGCGGGCCTGCCGGGGCATCCACATTTCGAGCGTGCGCTGAAGTACCTACCGAAGGGCGCCGGCTCGGTGTTCTCGTTCGAGGTGCGTGGATCGGCAACACAGAGCAGCCGCACTGTCGGCCAAAAGTTCATCGAAAGTGTTGAGCTAGCCAGCCACCTCGCCAACATTGGTGATGCGAAAACGCTCGTGATTCATCCCGCGTCGACGACTCACGCGCAGCTCACCGAGCAGCAGCTCACCGATGCCGGCGTACTGCCCGGTGTCGTGCGCATCAGCGTGGGAATTGAAGACCCCGAAGACATCATCGCCGACCTCGATCAGGCACTAACCGCAGCGACGAAGGGCTAAGGATGTCGACCGAAGACCTGCAGACCACCCAGCTCAGCAACGGGCTCACGTGCGACCTGCCCGCCAGCTCGCCGCTCGCCAAACTGCTCAAGTCGCAGCGAACCTGGGTGGGGCCGGATGCCAAGAAGCGTGCCGCTATTTTGCGCGGTGCGAAGTCGATCGCGATCGTGGGGGCCTCCCCCAATCCCTCGCGTTCGAGCTATTTCGTGGGCACCTACCTGTTGCAGTCGACGGATTACCGCGTGTACTTCGTGAACCCCAACGCCGACACGATCCTCGGCGAGAAGGCGTACCCCGATCTGGCATCGCTGCCCGAAGTGCCCGACATTGTGGATGTCTTTCGCAAAGCCAGCGACATCCCCAGTGTGATCGACGATGTGCTCGCCATCGGCGCACTGCATGGCCAGAATCCGGCTGTGTGGGTGCAGCTCGGCATCTGGAACGAAGAAGCCGCCGTCTACGGCGAATCGCAAGGGCTCACGGTGGTCATGGACTGCTGCCTCAAGGTCGAGCACGCCCGCTTCAATGGCGGACTCAACCTCATGGGCTTCGACACCGGGGTCATCTCCTCGCGTCGCGCGGGGCGCTAGGCGACCGGCTCTTAGTTCGGCTGCTGGCTCGTTCGACGCTCGTCAGCCATGAGCTCGCGCAGAAAGTTCGCGTCGCGGTCATACTCGACGGCTTCATCACGCAAGTGGGGTTTCGCGAGTTCCACAGCCTTGTCGAGAGACATCTGCGCGAGGTCGTGGAGCCGAATAGCTGCCACTCGCAGGATGTCGCTCCACGTCGCATCCGAACCGTAAGCGGCCAAGAGAAGTTCGACCCGACGGCGCGCATCATCCATACCCGGTGCGTTGTCGGGGGTCATTGATGTCAGCGGAACTGCCCGCGTCGCGAAGTAGGCGAGATCCCAGAGCCGAGGGCCTGGCGAGCACATGTCGAAATCAATCGCTCCCACGATCTCTCCGTCAGCGAAGGCCAGATTGTGGGGTGAAAAATCGTTGTGGCAGATGACTTCTGCTGGGACTTTCGCTGGCGACTGCCACACAGCACCGTCTAGGCCGAACCCGATGCTGGCGTCGTGAAGTTGCCGAAGGTGGCGCGCGCCCTGCTCAAGCACGGCATCCGTCCACACCCAGTCGGGCAGCGGATAGAGCGGCACGTCACCCTCGATAAAGGAGAGGCGTTCCCGATCATTCTCAATACCAAGCGGACGCGGCGCCCAGTCGATCCCCGCCACCGCAAGGTAGTCGAGGTAGCGGTGCACGGTCGGTGTCCACGGGCCAGCATTGCGAAGCACCGTGTCGCCGCTGCGCTCAACCGCATTCATGTTTCCGCCGGGAAGAAATCCATCCATGGTTTCAGCCTAGGTGGTGGCCAGCGGTGCAGTAACTTAGCCCTATGGCTGTGGCTCAAACTCGACGGGCGCGTGCTGCACGACGCCGCAAACGTCGGGTTGACGCCGCCGACAACGACCTCACCGCCGCGCAATGGGAAGAGCTCAAGCGCGAGTGGGGCGGCTGCGCGTATTGCACCGCTGCCGATGCTGCGCTTCAGAAGGATTGCGTGCAGCCCATCTCGCGCGGCGGCAGCTACACCGTCGGCAACGTCGTGCCCGCCTGCGGCTCTTGCAACGCCAGCAAAGGCAACAGCGAAGTGACGTCGTGGATGCGCCGCAAACGTCTCGATGAGCGCGCCTTCCTCACGCAATACGTGCACGTGCGGCAGGCGCTCGGGCTCTTCTAGCTCGCCGGCTTGGCTGCCCTCGCGGGTGGCCAGAACACTGTTATGTACATTTCGTTGCCGCAAACGTACAATTGACTCATGTCGACCACCAGCATCGCGGACGCCCGCAAGAACTTCTCCGAGGTCATCGCCACGTCGGAGCGCGAAGCTGTTTTCATTGAACGTCGCGGACAGCGCGCGGCCGTTGTCGTTAGCCCAGAGCAGTATGAGCGCATGATGGATGCGCTAGAAGATGCTGAAGACGTGGCCGCCTTTGACGAAGCGATGGCCGACGAGGGCCCGAACATTCCCTGGGATCAGGTCAAGGCTGACTTGGGCTGGTAGTGGCTTATCGCATTGAGGTCACGCCCGCCGCGGCGCGCGCCCTCACACGAGTTGACCATCATCATCGCGACAGGATTCGTGGCGCGATCGCGCTGCTCGGCCACGACCCGCGACCTCCCGGCACCAAGGCACTTCAGGGGCGACCCGGTTTTCGCGTGCGCATCGGTGACTACCGCATCATCTACACAATTCAGGACGACGTGCTGCTCGTCGTTGTCGTCACGCTGGGGCATCGGCGCGACGTCTACGAACGCTAGTTCGCGCCCAGCAATGCTCGCAGCGCAGGCGCATCGGTGAGCGGCAAGCGACACACAAACTCTTCACACAGGTACGCCGTCGGTTCGCCGCCGGTCGCGGTGCGGGCAGCAAACAGCTCGAAACCGGATGCCGCAAAAGCGTCGGCCTGAGCCTGCGAGACCGCAACACCAATGCCTCCAGCGCGGTGCAACGTGCGGGCCAGACTCGTGAGCTCGCCGCCCGTTGCGGCGCTTCCGTCGGAGGTGCCGCCAGCCGCATCCGCAGCATCACCGGAGGAAGCCGCGCCCGCCTCATCCCCCGTCACAACGACAAGTTGGCGCAAAGGCGCACCAAGCTCCGACATGAGGGTGAGGGCGGTTCCGAACGAGATCGGTTGCTGGGCTGCGAGTTGGCCGACCAGCTTCATGGACGCCTCGGCGGCATCCCGGTACCGGGCATCGCCGGTGAGAGCGAAAAGGGTGTGGGCGGCGGCGGCCATGGCGCTGAGGCCACTGGGGTGGGCTCCGTCGCTGATGTCGGCTTCGGTCGAAAGGCCTTGCGCGGCGAGTACTGAGTCGCTGCCGCCGGGGAGGCCGAAGGGTGAGCTTCCCGAACCTGCCGCGCCCGCGGCGAGCGCTCCGTCGATGAGGTCGCGGGCGGCGAGCGCGTAGCGAACCTCGCCGGTAGCGATCGAGAGTTCGAGCAGACCTTGAGCGAGCATCCCGCTGTCTTCGAGGGTTGCTGCTGCGTCGGAGAGGATGCCGTCAATCGAGGTGCGCACAAGCCGCTCCCCCGCCGCGCCAACGCTCGCAACCGCACCGGCATCACCACCCGAGCCACCACCACGCACGTGCTCGGCAAGCAGGAAGTCGGCGGCACCGCGGGCCAGCGCGATCCACTCGGGCTCGCTGAAACGAGCGCCGGCGAGAGCAAGGGCTTCGATGGCGAGACCGTTCCAGCCGGTGAGGATCTTGTCGTCGCGGGGCGGGGCTTCGACGCGGGCGCGGCTCGCGGCATCCAGCGAATAGTAGAAGCCTTCGACACGTTTGCCGTCGACGGTGCTTTCCGAGTCGAGACCTGATGCGAATGCTCCCGAGGGCAGCAGCAGTTTGTCGCGCAAGAACTCGGCGACGCCCGTCGCGATCTCAGCCGAGTCGGCGAGCGCATACGCGGCAAGCAGTTGGGCGTTGTCGTAGAGCATGCGTTCGTAGTGCGGGTCGGTCCAGTCGGCCTGGGTGGAGTAACGGAAGAAGCCGCCATCGACCGGGTCACGCAGGGCGGATGCCGCCATCGCCGCGAGCGTGCGGTCAGCGAGGCCGGCTGCCTCGGGCGAGTGTTCCGCGGAGCGGGCGCCGCGATCGAGAAGGAACCGCAGCACCGGCGTGACCGGAAATTTGGGGGCGTCGCCGAATCCGCCATGGTCAAGATCTTCGGCGGCAGCGAGCGCATCGATTACGGGCGCGAAGTCGGCGACGAGCTCACTCTCGACGGCACGACTCTGGGCGAGCGCCTGCGCAATCGCAGCCCCGCTGGTCTCCACTTGCTCACGCCGCGCCGTCCACGCCTCCGTCACCGATTCAAGCACTTGCCGAAATGCCGGATGCTGCCCCACCGCGGTCGGCGGCCAGTAGGTGCCGGCAAAGAAGGCTCGCCCCGCGGGCGTAACGAACACGTTGAGGGGCCAACCTAGGTTGGGCGTGAAAGCGGATGCCGCGGCCAGATAGGTGGAGTCCACTTCGGCGTGCTCTTCGCGGTCGACTTTGATCGCCACGAAGTTTTCGTTGAGGTAGGCGGCCAGCACGGGGTCGCTGAAGGATTCGCGCGCCATTACGTGACACCAGTGACACGTGGAGTAGCCAATGGAGACCAGCACGGGCACATCGCGACGTTCCGCTTCGGCGAAAGCTTCGGCAGACCACTCCCACCAGTCCACCGGATTGGTGGCGTGTGATCTCAGGTACGGGCTCGCAGCAGTTTCCAGACGATTGGGCATAGTCTCAGAGTATGTCGAAGTTGACCGTGACCTACATTGGCGGCCCCACCGCGTTGCTCGAATATGCGGGATTACGCATCGTGACTGATCCCACATTCGATGCCCCGCAGCTTTACCCCGACGAGGGCGGTGTGCCGCTCACGAAGACGGCGGGTCCGGCGCTGAGCCGAGCGGATGTTGGCGCTGTCGATCTGGTGTTGCTGTCGCATCACGAACACCAAGACAACCTCGACTATGAGGGACTCGAACTTCTCGCCACGGGTGTGCTGACGATTAGCACCATGAAGGCGGGCTCTGACCTCTTCGGCGGCGGCGTTGTCGGTCTCGACTCGTGGGAATCCCGCGAAGTCGGTGCCGTAACCGTCACCGCAGTGCCGGCGCTGCATGGCCCTCCCGGTTCTGAGGCCCGGCTCGGCCCGGTCACCGGTTTCGTGCTGCAGGCCGAGGGCGAACCCACCATCTACGTCAGCGGTGACAACGCTTCCCTGCCGCTCGTGCAGCAGATCGCAGACCGTTTCCCCGACATCAGCATCGCCGTGCTCTTCGCGGGTGCTGCCCGCATCTCCGCGGTCAACGGTCCTCTCACTTTGACATCAGCGGATGCCGCAGAAGCCGCCAACATCTTGGGCGCCACCCACGTGGTCGGCCTCCACACCGAAGGGTGGGAACACTTCACCGAAACCCGCGCCGACCTCGAAACTGCGTTCGCGGGCACGCGATTGCTCGTGGAGACGCCGCCGGGGGTTGCGGTGGATATTGCGTGCTTGGCTGCGGGCGCGTAGCGCTTCCCGAAACTGATTTATCTTCACTAATCGTCTCGCTTGACGACGCGATCAGGACCGGCTTCGAGGGTGTACGGGAGCTCGCAACGCGGGTGTGTCAGCGCCTAAACACTCGCCGAAAGGTATCGCCCACCGACAGGCCGAGTTTGAGAGGTCTGTCCTCCAAGTGAATTGTGACGAAAGGAAGCCGGAAGAACCGCGATTTACCTAGTGACCAGCGGCCATCGAGGTACGCGGTTGCGGCCTGCAAGTATTCTTCCAAATATTCCAAAGTGTCTTCATCGGAGGCGAGATCATCAGCCTGAAGGTGATAGTAGGGGCCCGGTATCTCCAATTGAAACCACCCGGCACCCCCCAGCGAGATGATCGCATAATCGTCTGGGGCGGAAGGTGACGTCAATTTCAGGAAAGCATGATGGTGTGGAGGAACGCCGTCTATTCCAACATCAGAATTCATTCCGACCGCAGTGCTCGCCAGCTCGCTTAGGAGGGCCTTCTTGTCAACTACATTCAACGGGGCCACCCCCAGACTCTACCCGAACGGTGAAAAGTAACGATTCGCTTCGCTCGCTCCAGATGGACATGAACAGGAAGCAGACGTTTCTTCAAAGGAGAAAGTTTCTCCCAGTATTTAGGTGAGGCGCCCAATGACACCCTGTTCACCGTTCCAGGCGTCTGGGGGCCCCAACGTAAGACCGGTTCAACGAACTTGCGAATCGCCGCCATACTCGCAGAGACGCCAACTTTTCTCAGACCGACAGCTAGCAGCCCGCCCGGAATCAGTAGGCTCAGAGCGGTGGCCGCCGTTTCTGCGTACACCATCTCATCTTCGGTCACTGGATCAAAGCGCTCGCACCCTCGATACCCGTCCCAGCTACCACAAGTTCTATCCTCATCGGCCCCGTTTACGCCGCAAGCTACGTCCCAAGAACAACGCCCGCTCAAGTCGAGCCTGCTAATCGGGTCAGCCGGATAGTCATAAGCATTCGTCACCCCACCCTCAACAGGGTCCACTTCCAGGAACCTGCCGAGCCCGGCAACATACTGCCTGGCACCCATTTCAATCGTCGCGATCGAACCCTGATGCTCATAGAGCTTCCGATGCTGACCCACGAAGGCGTAATCTGCGTCGCCCGGCGAGGTATCCGTGACCGCGTCATCCGCAACCTCTGTGCCAATATCGCCGGTGACCGGGTCGATGGATTGCCCGAACGGATCAAACGCCGCCCGCACACCAATCCGAATACCAACACGGTCCGTGAGGATTATCGAGTCACCGTGCAAGTTCGGGTACGACCACCTCGCATCCGCACCCACCGGCAGTGACACACTTACCCCGCCCGGCAACGACAGGGTCTCCTCGACCAGAGCACCGGCACCATCCAACACACCAAACATGCCACCAGCGGTAAACGTGTAACGGATAACCTCCGCCTCCGCCGCACCCGGTGCTGTGGAGCTGCGCTGAACAATCCGCCCCGTCGCATCCCGCAGATATTCGATCTCGGTGCCGTCATCCAACACGGTCTTCATATGCCGATCAGCGCCGTCATAGAACAGCTGCTGATCGGCCAACCTCGTTGTGTTGCCATGCGCGTCATAAGTCAGACCCGCAGCACCCAGATTTGTCGAGAGCAGAGTGTTTGCCCCCGCCGGAGCACCCGCCACCGCCGTCGACAACAACCGATCAGAGCCGTCATAACAGTAGTCAGTCGTGATCGGGGTGCCGGCATCCTTCACATCCGAGAACGACGTGCGGTTACCGTTACGACCAGCAAGATCACTCGCACCCCCACCACACGTAGTGTCGCCAAAACCATACGACAGCACATGCCTCGGGATGACCGCCTCAGTCAAACGGCCAGCAGCATCGAAGGTGTAGGTAGAGGTTTCCGTTCGCGGATCAGCGGCCCACGAATCCGACAGAGTGTTCTGAATAATCCGCCCCGACTGCGACCGCACCACCGAATCCGACACCACCGTCAAATCCGTGAAAGACCAACTGAATCCAGTACCCGCACCAGCCTCATTGCGGGTGATGCTGCCCAGGCTGCTGCCGTTCGTGCAGCAATTCGCGGACCGCTTCCCCGACATCAGCATCGCGGTGCTGTTCGCTGGCGCCGCTCGCATCTCCACCGTCAATAGTCCTCTCACCTTGACGTCAGCGGATGCCGCAGAAGCCGCCCAAATCCTGGGCGTGGCCACGTGGTCGGCCTCCACACCGAAGGGTGGGAACACTTCACCGAAACCCGTGCCGACCTCGAAGCTGCGTCCGCGGGGACGGGGTTGCTCGTGGAGACGCCGCCAGGGGTTGCGGTGGAGGTTGGGCAGTTCGCTGCGGAAGCGTAGAGAGCCACGTTGACCCGCTCTAGGCCGGCCTCGAGCCTTAGCGTCGCGAGCCCTAAGCGTGACTTCGGCTCCGCTAAGTAGTGCCGAGGTGCATCTCAGCAAGCATCTGCAGCACAGCGCTGGTTACATCTAGTCGCCATCGGAGATCAATTTGACGCAATTCGGCGGAACTCTCCGTTCCCAATAGTCGCTCCCAGTCCAGGCTGGACGCCAATTCAGCGGGCACCGGCAACCCAACGAATGGCTCCTCGGCGGTCTCATCGATTACGAGCAAGTCGAGTTCATCCGCGATAGTCCAATTGAACTCAGTCAATTCGTCATCCAGCACTTCCCGAGCCTCCGGGCTGCATGTGCTCAGATACGCCCTGAGGCCGCTGAGTTCCTTAACATCGCTCGGTAGCGACACAGTATTCACCAAACCGTTTGCGGTTCGCCACATCTAAATCACCGCCGAAAATAAAAATGACGCGTATGCCACAAGTATCCATTCCGATAGGTATCTACATGATAATGATTCCCCGTGGAGCAGAGCCCACGAAACTTGCATATGTGAGGGCGTTTCGCAGCGTAAGTGGTTGCAGCCGACGAAGCAGCTGCCTGAGACTCATAGTTTCCGCCACTGTTTCCGGCGTTATTTCCACCAGTTCGAGGTTTCGTACTCCCGCCGGGAGGACGACCCGATGGCTTTTTCGAGGCCATCGCAGTCACAGTTACTGTTGCTAGGGACACTGCTGCCGCAATCGCGGTCGCCAATGCCGCTCGCTGGATATCTTTCACTGTACGCGCGACCCACTTAGTGGTCTCCACCACAGCCCATACGGTTACCACGACGAGAGCGACGACTACTGCCGTTGCGAGCAGCGCCTCCGCGAGGCCAATCGCGATCGCAACAGGCGCCAAAAATGCGATCTCACCGCTCAGATCGAGCTTGTTAATCGGGTCTGCCGGATAGTCATACGCATTAGTAACACCACCTTCAACCGGGTCAACCTCTAAGAATCTGCCCAATCCGGCAACGTACTGTCTGGCACCCATCTCGATCGTCGCGATCGACCCCTGATGCTCATACAACTTCCGATGCTGGCCAACGAAGGCGTAGTCAGCATCCCCCGGCGACGTGTCAGTGACCGCGTCATCCGCGACCTCGCTGCCGATGTCGCCCGTGACCGGGTCGATGGGTTGCCCGAACGGATCAAACGCCGCCCGCGCACCAATGCGAACACCAACATGGTTGGTGAGGATGATCGAGTCGCCATGCAGGTTCGGGTACGACCACCGCGCATCCGCCCCCACCGGCAGAGACACGCTCACCCCGCCCGGTAGCGACAGCGTCTCCTCAATCAACACACCGGCACCATCCAACACACCAAACATGCCACCAGCGGTAAACGTGTACCGGATAACCTCCGCATCCTCACCCGGTGCTTGGGAGCTGCGCTGAACGATCCGCCCCGTCGCATCCCGCAGATATTCGATCTCGGTGCCGTCATCCAACACCTTCTTCATATGCCGATCCGCGCCGTCATAGAAGAGTTGCTGATCAGCCAGCCGGGTCGTGTTGCCATGCGCGTCATAGGTGAGGGTTGCCGCGCTCAGGTTTGTTGAGAGCAGGGTGTTTGCGCCTGCCGGAGCCCCCGCCACCGCTGTCGATAACAACCGGTCAGAGGCGTCGTAACAGTAATCAGTGTTGATCGGGGTGCCCGCGTCCTTCACGTCCGAGAACGACGTGCGATTACCGTTGCGGCCGGCAAGATCACTCGCTCCCGCACCACACGTGGTGCCACCAAAACCATACGACAGCACATGCCTCGGGATGACCGCCTCAGTCAAACGACCAACAGCATCGAACGTGTAAGTCGACGTTTCCGTACGCGGATCAGCCACCCACGAATCCGACAAAGTGTTCTGAATAATCCGGCCCGACTGCGACCGCACCACCGAATCCGACACCACCGTTGAATCCGGGAAACTCCAACTGAAACCAGTACCCGCACCAGCCTCATTGCGCGTGATGCTACCCAGGCTGCTGCCGTTGGCATACGCGACCGACTCCAGAAGCTGCGTTGCCGATACGTACGAGGGCGTCGCAATGACAACGCCGTTGTGTTTGACCACAGTGACCTTGCCATCTGCGTCGTATGTGAAGGACTGCTCGCCCGTCACACCACCACCGGTCGTCGTGACCGACTTGACGCGACCCGTCTTGACCTCATAATCAGGCGTCGTCACCGTGCCCCACACATCCGTGTAGGTCACCGTGCGGCCAAGAAGGTCACTAGTCGAGACTATGTCGCCAGCCGAATCTGCTGTCGTCACAACCATTTCATCTCCGACGAACCCGTAGGTTGTCGTGGTCGTGCGGGCCGGAGACGAACCGAATGCAGACAGCACACTCGAGGTTGCCCTGCCGCGATCGTCGAAGTAGTTGCAGCTCCAACTCGTGTCGCCAGAACGCTTCGTTCCGACCGAGCGACCCCACAAATCATAGACAAACTCCGTCACTACCGCGCTGCCCACCGCGGGCGTTGCACCGGTCGAAGTCTTTATGAAGCCGTGCTGCGGTGTGCTCAACGGAACTCCACAGACATCCGCAGTGAAACCAGCCTCGGCCAGCGTTTCAGCGTCACCGTAGTAGACCGAGGAGTTGCCCTCAGACGCGGCCGGCGCGGACGCCCCTGCCGCCTCAACAGCGCCCGGAAGGTGACGGGTCAGACGACGCAGATACCCGCTGCCGCCCGGAGCTTCGTAACTTTCCGCCGTCGTCAATGCCAGACCATCGGGGTCAATCGTTGTGCTCGTCGCCGCACCCAACCACGGGTGCTCATACTGCAGCGACGTCACGATGTCAGGCACCTGTGCATTAGACAGCCCACTCGATACCGGTGCTGAATCGTGCACGGTGGTGCGGTTCGCCAGCCCATAATCGGGTGAGAACGCAGAGCCAGGGACCGTTGCCCAGGTCGCCGACCCGGGCACCTTCCACTGCAGATCCAGCTTGGCATTACCCGTGCGATCCGCGTAGGCCAGTCGGATGCTCTTCGTTTGGCCCGCCGTGACCGCAGGGATATCGCGCTCAGCAGAAGTGTGAGCGTTCTCCCCCGCCCAGTCACCGATCACCAAAATGTCGTCGATCCACAACTGCGTCGCGTCATCGGCGACCGTGCGGAAGTTATAGACGCCAGCATCCGGGAAAGTGATCAAACCAGTCGCTCGAAGTGACCAATTATCGGTGACGCCCACCCCTGCCGGTGCTGCTGCGCCCCAGTCCTTGGCCAGCGCGCCACCGGTGCCCTCCAGCCCAAAGTTGAATGCCTTCGGGGAGCCCGACAAAATCGGGTTCGAGTAAAACGCGACGTGCAAACCCTCAAGCGAGTCGTCGAACGCGGTCTCAGTATGCGCAGGCACAATCGCACACGACGGCAACGGCAGTCGGTCTGTACCGAAGCAACTCTCCGGCGCTGGGCCATAGCTGTCCGTCGCGCGGTCTTCGCTGTCGTAGATCGTTGTCGTCATCAGCTTTGTGGCGTCTGTCGCCGACAGAATCATGTCGTCGTCGTTCCACACCTGTGATGCCGTGAGCCCCATCGCGGATGTTGCCGTCAGCTGGCGCCACGCCGAGTCGAAAGTGACCGTCTTTGATGGCGTCGCCGGGGACTCAGAGAGACCAACTACTCGAACCGCGGTGCTGCCTGCTCCATACTCATAACGCTTCTCGGGGCGATCCGCGGCCGTGGTGCCATCGGGTGCCGGCAAAGTCACCGAAGTCGCCTTACCTTCGGCATCGTAGACAATCTCGACAGTCGACTCCGCTGCCAGAGCATTCGACGTCGCCGCGAGCCAGTCGTTAGCAAGCGAATCGCGGATGGACGACATGCGGCCCTCGGTGTCATACCCGAAACTCGACAGTTCGTTGCCGGGATCAAGAATCGCGGCCAACTGTCCGTTGCTGTTGTAGAACAGACGGGTCGTATCATCCGCGCCCTCGACATGGCCAGGGTAAATGATGCGACACAACATGTTTGCCGGTGGCGCTGCATAATCGAGGCCCGACTCGAACGGACAGGCATTTCCTGACAGGTCGGTCGAGTCAGTTAGGCCCAGCCCTACATCGCCAACAACATCGCCCGAATAGGCGAAACGCACCTCGCGCGAGTACGTCGGCGGAGACGTCGCGGGCAGCACCTCAGAAAGCGGGTCAGAAATCCGGTCAATCTGACCAGTGCCCTCCCGGTAGTGCACGATCGGCGTCGCAGGCTTCTGCGAGTCAGCGGGGCTCGTTACCGACCCCACTTTGCCCTGCGCTGTGAACGAATAGACCGTGCCGTCGTCTTCGGTGAGCGTGACGAGCCCCTTGCCATCAACCGAGAGCACACCGTATTCGCCCTTGGGAGTCGTGTAGCCGCCCGCAGACTTCTTGGCGTAGATATGCACGGAGCCGGAGATGTCGGTGAGGGTCACCGATGACTCAGTGACCGTCGCTGAGGCGTAGACACCAGAGTTGCCGTTCACCGGAGCAGAACCGTTCCACCCGAACGGAAGAACAGGGATCTCGGTGGTGAACCAATCCGGCGGAACCTCCATCGCCGTGGCGGCGCCGGCGAATTTCACCAGAAGCTTGACGTTGGCGGCTCCTGTGGCTTGGTAGTAGTCGAATTGGAAGCGCGCAGGAACGCCCGCGGTCAACGAAATGGGGGTGGCGGGGAGCTCTTTCGCGCCGGTCGTCCAAGCGCTAAGCAGTTCAGTATCCGCGACGCGCAACTTCACGCCGTCGTCGCCTACGACCTCGAACACATACTCGCCAGTGCCACCCGTGGGCGGAGTGATGAAACCTGTCCATCGAACCAAGAAATTTTCTTCTGGCACTGCCGGCGCACGCGACTCATCAGTCCACTCGAACGACACTGCTGGGTCTGTGCGCACCAGCACCGGCTGCTTGTCATCAAAATCAAAATCCGGGGTGGATGTCGGCGATGCTTTCGCGTTGTAGTAGCTACCGATAAGCCCCTTCTTGGAGGCAGGCGACCGCAGCGAGTTATAGGCGAACGACATGCCCATCGGCCCACCGACAGTCGACACCATCGGCGAGGTGAAGCCCAAGCTCACGTTTCCATTCGCAAGGTTGACAGATACGGGACCTGCAGCATCGGTCGGAGCGGGACCAGCCGAACCGATGCGCTGGTCGACCTTGAATGAATTAACCCAGTCGGGATCACGGTCGCGGTCAATGCCGTCAGTCGTTTGCACCACCCAGGTGTAGGTACCACCGTCTTGCAGGGTTCCCGCTGGAACTTCCCACGATGGCGTCGGCAACCACCCCGATGAAATGATGGCGCCCGTCTTGCGATCAGTGCCCGTCGCGATGCGGAACTGGTACTCCACCGTCGCGCCGTCAGGATCGGTAACCGCGTCGCTGCTGAGCGTCGGCGTCAGCGAAACTAACACGGCGTCATCGACCGGTGAAGCTGATGCACGGTCAGGCGTGGGCGGCGGCGCACTAGTGGTGAACGATCGCGTCGCAGACGACCTGATAGTTGACGTACCGAGATGACCGTTGTAGCCGTCTTTGACGTAGGCCTTCCAGTAGTACTTAATTCCGCCATCCAGCTGGTCCTGCGACGGCACCTGATGCTCCGCTGTTGTCGACCACGGCGACGTGTAAACGGCGCTCGCCTCAACGTTGCTCGTCGTACCGATTTTGTATTGATACGCCAAACCTTGGCCACCCGGATCACTACCTGTGACCTTGAGGCGAGGCATGACAGGCGCGCCAACGGCTCCGTCGGCCGGTGACGGTGCAACGAATCCAGTAACGGACGGGTAGTTCTTCCATGCGATTGCTAGTGCTGTATTCAGTTGCTTATACGTGTAGTTGGAACTCTCATCGCCACGAATGTTCAGCGCGCCACTCGTTGCTCCAGCATTCACGGCGTTGGAGTAGAACTGTGCAATCGGGGTTGCGGAGGTGCTCCCCGATCCAGAACTTATTGAGAATGACCCAAGAGTTGGGCCGTAACAGTTGTATCCCCAACATTGGTTGACGGTAATTTTCTGGGTGCGGGTCGTTGTAGTGCCATAGCCGTCATATGCCCCGGCAAACGTCGCGGCCAGAACCTGCTTGCCCGCCAATGTAGGGAACCTGTATGTCGCTCCGGTACGCCAGAACGTGTTCCCATTGCTACGCGAATTTCCAACCTGAACGGCGTCTGTACGAATGTAGCCATCTGATTTATAAGCCCGAAGGGAGGACACTCCTACGCTGAGCGTCGGGTCGATCATCACGGGGTATTCTCGCTCAGGTGCCGTGAGCCACTCGGGGTCAGCGGACAGCTGCAGCCGCCACTTATCGCCGACTTGACTCAGTTCGGTGTCGAGGTTGATGAGCGATGGCTCGCGCACCTCTTCTATGCCCGAGGAGTCCCAAGCGATCGGCGCAGGAATGTGAAATTTGGTGACGCCAGCCTTGTCGAGGAATACGATCTCGCGGAACTCGTTCGTTTCCAAAGTGAGGCCCGGTGCAGACACAATCCACGCCCACGAGGAGTCAGCCTTCGACGGCACTTCGTTCAATACGAGAGTCTCTTTGACGGACCCGGCTTCTACGTCGTACCGAAGATCAACATCGTCGAATACTTCGTGGTATTCAATGCTGCTCGGGTCGGCCAGACGACGGTTCGCGATCGGACGCGACATCCGACTATCCGCGGAGCCTTCGAGCGCAAAAGACACCTTGTATCCATCGCGGGCAACCTCAAGCACCGCCTTGTCGTCAGCCTCGTCTCCAAAAGTTGGCTTGAGCGGATGCTCGTCTGCTCCCCACCGACCAGCTTCCCAATCGGTGATCTCGGTAGAGAGTTCTGTCCAGTTTCCGTCCGGAGTGCGAACATTCAGCGGCACGAGCGACAGCTCGGTCACGTTCGTTCCGTCTTCGAGTCGATATGTCGTCTCGAATTCAGTGCGCGACACGACATCGGCATCGGCGGGATCGAAATCATCGAGGTCCACGTTCGCAGGGCGGGGCGCCGACTTAGCCAGGCCCCTGCGCGTTGCTTCGTTCAAGGGTTGGCTTGACGCTTCATCAAAGCGGCCGGCCGGAAATTCCGAGGCATCAGGCACGACCGGTGGTGAGTCAATTGCCGGAAGCAGCTCAACCGATTCGGCGAGATCAACAGGAGCCGCGGCTGCGCGCTGCACCGGCTGAATCAGCGTGGCGACCAGAACCAACGATGTGGTCATTGCAACCACGAAGAACAGGGACCAACGAACAGAAAGAAGCAAGACAGCACCTTCGGATGGCGGTACCCGCGACCCTCGGGGAGGACGTGGGGGCGAATCCACGCGAATGGCTGCCAATTCAGAAGGTAGCGGTTCTGAGATTTACTCCGCTGTCCACATTGATGAGGACAACCCAGCTCCTTGTGACCCCAGTTCAGGGGTGCTCGACAGGCAATTCCCTCACTTTTGGGGGCGCGCAATGCCGTCCCCGCCGTGCTCCTAGCTCGGAGCTGGGAGCACGGCACGACCGCACGGCTCTATCGCCGACAACGTAACGTCTGCGAGCTAGTTGAGTAAAATATGACGCGTAAGCTATATTTGCGAGAGAGAAGGCGGTGATACGTATGCCGAATGCATCCACGTTGATCCGGGCTGCCCGAAAAAGTCGTCGCCTAACCCAGAAGCAGCTCGCTTCCCGCTCCTCAATCGATCAGGGCAGCGTTTCCCGCTCAGAACGAGGTCGCGATGCAAGCTTCGACACGATTGACCGCCTCCTAGCTGGAGCGGGGCACCGGTTATATTCGGCCCCCACTCGCCGGGACGACGCAGCAACCGCCGCTACCGAAATCCGTCACCAGCTCGCTGCCGGCGACAAAGACAGGGCGCTTCGGGCCTTGCTGCAGCTCAACGACAACCTTGTGGCCGAGCACGGACTGATTCGCGGAGTCCTTGGGCTTGCCGAGCCCGAGTCGACTCGAGACCCAGTGTGGGATGCCGCACTAGCAGCGCTTGTAGCGTGGCGACTCGCAGACGGGGGCATTCCTCTGCCGCAGTGGGTTGATCTCCCCAACCGGTTCCTCAGCAAACACCGAGCTCTTGACGTGGATCCCGCAGACCCTGTTGCTCCCCTCGCAGATGTCCCCGCCGAGTTCGCTAAACGCGGCGTTCTTGCGTGGCGTGACACGTTCGAAAGCGTGTAATCGTGGCAACCACTCTCGGCCTTTCACCGAAACGTCTGCGGGATTTCTCGCAGTGGCGAAAAATCGCCTTTGAACACGTCGAGCTCAAATAGTTCATCGAACTGATCCACGTTCAACGTGGCGGAAATCCACATGCCGTCGACATCAAAGAAAGTTACCTCCGCTACTTGATCCTCGAACCGTCGTTCGAGCGAAGGAGGACCGATTGCCAAGCTGCCCATACCGCCATCGTTCATCGCTGCGACGGTCAGTTCTGTTAGGGCGGCAGGCGAACCCGAGAACCCCGGGGCTCGCTCGACCAAAGCACGCAAAAGCCGCAGCTCTGCCTCGGTTGGGGATCGATAGTTTTCCGATGAAGGACTAACGAACTTTCGTCGAGTTGCGGCGGCCTGTGAGGACCGCATCCGCGACCAGAAGCCGAACCACACGACGCCAACAACGGCAAAGGTGATCGGCAGCCATATCAAGAAAGTGAGTGCGAGTGGCCCGCTAGCAACCCAAATCACAAGGAGCGCCGTCGTCAGGACGGCCGCGCCCGAAGTAACCGCTAGAGAAATACCATCCAGTCGGCCACGACTACCGAGAAGAGCGCGGAGGCCGAGCCCCGAGCCAACCGCCACAAGCCCAACGACGCCGCCACCGATTGGGGCGGCGATCACTAAAATCAGACCGAAGATTCCGAACATCTCTGAGCCCCAGCTTGGGACGATCATCGCGAACCCAAGAAGAAGACCAGCGGCTGCTCCGAACAGCGATCCGTAGAGCGCAACGACCCACGGGCCTACGTTGAGCGGTCGTCGGATTCCGCGGATCATTCACTCAATGTAGCGGCAGCAGCGTTCAGCGCGAAGCATCCGGAGGCGTGAATCACCGCCGCCCTCACTGGCGTGCTTATGCAGGCTGCTCGAAACGAGCCCACGGGCCGTCCGCGGCGACGCGTGAAACGTATTGCAATTGGTCGCCATCGCGCTCCCAACCCGAGGGGTGCTGAATGGGTTCATCAATCCTGAGCCCGTGGAACAACTCGCGGCGGGCAACATTCTGAAGGTGCGCCGGAGCCCACTCGATGTCGAGATCGCGAACGGTTGCGACTCCGAAGGCGTCTTGGGCTACAAAAACTTCGTCTTCGCCATCGGGGCCTCCGCCCGCAATGCTGATCTCCCACATGCGCTCAGCACGGGGAAAGAGCTTGACCAGATTGGAAAAGACGTACTGCCCTCGATACTCACCGGCGCGACAGACGCCCACCGTAGGAAGCAATGGAATAGAAAAATCCACCCGATCTCTATCACTCACGGGAACGAACGTCG
Source organism: Salinibacterium sp. VpJ6 (assembly GCF_059767345.1). Lineage (NCBI taxonomy): Bacteria > Bacillati > Actinomycetota > Actinomycetes > Micrococcales > Microbacteriaceae > Salinibacterium > Salinibacterium sp. VpJ6. Next base: position 75,648 of record NZ_JBSOQL010000002.1, on the reverse strand, counting down.
ACGTGTCAGAGTCGGCCGCCGGAACCGTTCGACGCCGGAACACCCGCCGACATGATTCATCGACCGAGAGCGAGAGAGGGAGCGGTATCGAGCCATCGCCAGTGTCGATGACAACAGACGGCAGCCGGAACAGTCGCGATGTTCGAGCACTCCAGTGGCCAGAAAAGTACGCCAACGCAGCGCTGACATACTTCTCCAGATACTCGCGAGCATCATCATTAGTGGCCAAGTCATCCGCTACAACATGCGCCAGCCTGCCCGGGATCTCCAGCTGAAACCAGCCGGCCGTATCCACGGAAACGATCGCGTACTCATCGCGGTTCGACAGCGAGGTGAGCTGGAGAAACGTCTCATCGTTCGGGTGCACTCCCCCGATACCAACTTCGGCGTGCACGCCGTCAGTCGATGCCGCCAGCTTTTTGAGGAGCGTGAGAAGAAAGGTCCGGTCCATGCTGCCTCTTTCGTGGGGCGCTATTGAGCCGGAAGTTCTCGAGCGTCGTGCAGTTCAACATCGCCGTTCGCAGACACGACTTCAAGAAGCACACGCCAGTCGCCGCCGTTGCGTTCTATAACCGCGGGCCGTCCCTGAGTCATGTCGAGCACATCATCTTCAGTAAGGATGACACCGTATTCGTCAGCAGCCCAGCCCTGCACTGCGGTGGTGTATTCCGCGAACGCCACTGAATGACGTTCCTCGAAGCTTTCCGCCGCAGCCACGAGGCCAAGCGCGCTTGCCGCTCCCGCAGCAACGGCCAGCACGGTGAGCGCGAAAGCACGAAGCCGAAACTTGCGGCCGGGGCCGGCGAACCAGTACAGCACCGCGATCACAGCGATGCCAAAGGTCGCTATCGCACCCAGAAACGGAACAAACGCCCACCCCTCAGTGGGGCTCTGATAGAGACCGGGGTTTGTCATGACTCTGGTCCTCGCCGCTCGATGTGTTTTGTAGCACCCGGATGAAATAAACCGAGCAACACTCTGTGAGCGTCTAGCGTACCAGCGCCTCAACGACAGAGGCCGGCATCCACACACCGAAGTGAGTAGGGATGCCGGCCCCTGTGCGAAGCGCGAAGCGAGCTTTAGAAAGTAGCCTCGTCGGGGTTCGAGCCCACGCGCTGGTCGCGGTCGATCGCGTCGATGGAGGCCATCTCATCCGCCGAAAGTTCAAACCCGAAGACGTCGAAGTTTTGAGCCATACGCTCGCGCGAGTTCGACTTCGGGAACACGATGATGCCGCTCTGCAGGTGCCAACGGATCGCAACCTGAGCCGGTGAAACACCGTGTGCTTCGGCGGCATTCTGCAGTGCCGTCTCGCTGAACAGGTCGTACTTACCCTGCCCAAGCGGGCCCCACGCCTCAGTGTGGATACCAAGCTCGGCACCATAGGCGCGCAGCTCGCGCTGAGCAAAAGCGGGGTGAAGTTCGATCTGGTTCACTGCGGGAACCGTTTCACTGCCCGCGAGAATCTTCTCGAGGTGCGGGCGGTGGAAGTTGCTGACACCAATCGAGCGCGTCTTACCTTCAGCCTTGATGTCTTCCATCGCGAGCCACGTCTCGAGGTAGCGGTCGAGGTCGGGGCGAGGCCAGTGGATGAGGTAGAGATCCACGTAGTCAAGGCCCAGCTTTTCGAGGCTGAGATCCATGGCATCGCGAGCAGAGTCTGTGCCCTGGTCGCTGTTCCACAGCTTCGTCGTGATGAAGAGTTCTTCACGCGGGATGCCCGAGGCCTTGATGGCGTTGCCAACGCCCTGCTCGTTGCCGTAGATCATGGCGGTGTCGAGGTGGCGGTAGCCAACCTCGAGCGCGTCGGTGACGATGCGCTCGGTTTCTGCGGGGTCAACCTTGAAGACTCCGAACCCGAGCTGCGGGATGGAATTGCCGTCGTTGAGTTCAATCTGGGGAACAGTCATTTCCCCATCTTGCCACTCACGACTGACGATTCCACCCGCGCGGCTCAAGCTCCTAGCGAACGTGCAAACTTCTAGCCGATGTGGCGCTCGTCCACTCCCGAATACGCAGCGAGGGGGCGGATGAGGGCGTTCGAAGCAGCCTGCTCCATGATGTGAGCGGTCCAGCCGGTGATTCGCGCCGCGACGAACAGCGGCGTGAACATGTCGGTGTCGAAGCCCATGAGGTTGTAGGCCGGGCCACTCGGGTAGTCGAGGTTCGGCTTGATGTTCTTGCGGCTCGTCATGGCCGTTTCGAGAGTTTCGTAGAGTTCCATCATGTCGGGGCGGTCGTACTCAGCAATAAGAGTTTCGAGCGCTGCCTTCATGGTGGGCACTCGCGAGTCACCGTTCTTGTAGACGCGGTGACCGAAGCCCATGATCTTGCGCTTCTCGGCGAGTGCTGTCTCGAGCCATGCCTCGGCGTTTGCGGCGGTGCCGATCTCGTCGAAGACGTGCATGACGGCCTCGTTTGCGCCACCGTGCAACTGGCCCTTGAGCGCACCAATTGCTGCCGTAACCGCACTGTAGAGGTCACTCAACGTGCTCGTGACAACACGGGCAGTGAAGGTCGAAGCGTTGAAGGAGTGCTCGGCGTACAGAATCATCGACACATCGAATGCGTTGACGACAACGAGGTCAGGCACCTCACCGAAGGTCATGTGCAAGAAGTTGGCCGAATAGCTGAGGTCGTCGCGCGGCTCCACGAGCTCCTGGTCACGACGGCGGCGCTGGTCGTAGGCGATGATCGCCGGCAGCTTCGCCAAGAGGGTCAGCGAACGCTGCTGGTTGAGTTCTTCGTCGATCATGCTGGCGGGGTCGGTGAGGGTGTCGTCGATGGCACCGATCACGCTGACGGCGCTGCGCACGACATCCATCGGATGCGCGGTGAGCGGCAACTCGTCGATCACTCGCTTGGTGTGCGCGTCGAGGTGGCGCTGCGCACGCTCGGAGGCTTGGAACGCCTCCAGCTGCTCGCCGTTCGGCAACTCACCGTGCCACAGCAGGTAGGCAACCTCTTCGAAGGTGCACTTCTCGGCCAGCTCTTGCACGGGGTAACCGCGGTAGAGCAGCGAGTTCGTTTCGGGGTTGACCTTAGAAATCGCGGTGGTGTCTGCGATGACCCCGGCTAGGCCCTTGCGGATCTCATTTTCGGGGGTTCCGTTTGAGTCAGTCATGTTGCTCCTCGGTTGTGTCTATCGAGTCAAGAGTGGTGAAAACAGTCAACTAAAAGTGGTTATCGAGAGTGAAGTTGAACACCGACGAATCGAAAGAGTTGTAGCTCTCGTAGTCGAGGAGTTCGTAGAGGCGGGCCCTCGTCTGCATCTCACCGACAACAGACTGCTGAGTGCCGTCGGCGTTGATTGCATCGAGGGTGCGCTCTGCAGCACCCATGGCACTACGCAACAGGGTTACGGGATAAATAACAATGTTTACGCCGATATTGCTCAATTGTGTTGTCGTGAAAAGCTCACTCTTTCCGAACTCTGTCATATTCGCGAGGATCGGAACATCCACGGCATTGCGCATCGCCTCGAACTCGCCGAGGTCTTTCATTGCCTCGGGGAAGATCGCGTCGGCGCCCGCATCAACGAGCTGCTTGGCGCGGTCCATCGCAGCATCCAAACCATCAACGGCACGGATGTCGGTGCGAGCCATGATCAGCAGGTTCGGATCGCGGCGCGCGTCGGCAGCCGCACGGATGCGCTTGAGGGCGGTGTCGGTATCGACAACCGCTTTGCCATCAAGGTGTCCACAGCGCTTCGGGTTGACCTGGTCCTCGATGTGGAGCCCAGAGACTCCGGCATCTTCGAGGGTCTGCACGGTGCGAGCCACGTTCATGGGCTCGCCGAAACCGGTGTCGGCGTCAACGAGTGACGGCAGGTCGGTCATCCGCGAGATCTGCTGCGAACGACCAGCCACCTCGGTGAGAGTCGTCAGACCGATGTCGGGCAACCCCAGATCGGCGCTGATGACAGCGCCCGAAATGTAGACGCCGTCAAAGCCCTTGTCTTGGATCAGGCGAGCACTCAGCGGGTTGAACGCACCGGGCACGCGCAGCAGTTCGCCGCTCGCGAGGCGCTCGCGAAACTGGGCTCGCTTGGTGGCTGGATCTGTTTGGGCGTACAGCATTAGAAGATTCCTTTGGCGGTGGTGGCGGGGAAGCTGCCGCGTACGGTCAGCTCTCCGAGTTCGGATGCCTTCAGCTCGGGCAGGCGTTCGGCCGCAGCCAAGAAGCGTTCGATTTCGTCACTCGCGAGCACGCCAGCCGCGAGGGTGCGGAACTTGGAGACGTACTGAGCGCGAGCGAAGGGGCGAGCACCGAGCGGGTGAGCATCCGCGACGGCGATTTCTTCAACAATGCGGCTACCGTCGGTCAATTCGATTTCGACGCGACCACCAAATGCCTTCTCGGCGGGGTCGATTGAGTGGTAGCGACGTGTCCACTCGGCGTCTTCTTCTGTGGTCACGCGCTTCCACAGCGCCACCGTGTCTGGGCGGTTGGCGCGCTCAGGCGCGTAGCTGCGCACGTGGTGCCATTCCTTATCTTGCAGGGCAACAGTAAAGATGTACGGAATGGAGTGGTCGAGCGTTTCGCGGCTCGCGTTGGGGTCATACTTTTGCGGGTCGTTGGCTCCTGAGCCGATCACGTAATGCGTGTGGTGGCTCGTGTGCAGCACGATGCGGTTGATGTTCTCTTCAACCAGTTCAGGATGCTCGCGCCCGAGCTTGCGGGCGAGGTCGATCCACGCTTGCGCCTGATACTCGGCCGAGTGCTCCTTCGTGTACGAGTCGAGGATCGCGGTGCGCGGCTCCCCCAACTCAGGCAGCGGAACTTCGTAGTGCGCATCGGGACCATCGAGCATCCACGCGATTACGCCGTCTTCGCCTTCATAAATCGGGGTGGGGCTGGTCTGCCCGCGCATGGCACGGTCGACTGCCTCAACGGCCATCTTGCCGGCGAAAGCGGGAGCGTGGGCCTTCCACGTGGAGATCTCACCCTTGCGCGACTGGCGCGTGGCGGTGGTCGTGTGGAGCGCCTGGCCGACAGCCTGGAAGATCGTTTCGGTGTCGAGACCGAGGAGGGTTCCGATGCCAGCGGCGGCGCTCGGACCGAGGTGGGCAACGTGGTCGATCTTGTGCTTGTGCAGGCAGATCGCCTTCACGAGGTCGATCTGAATCTCGTAGCCGGTGACGATGCCGCGCAACAGATCGGCACCCGTGCGGCCAGTGTGCTGGGCAACAGCCAAGATCGGCGGAATGTTGTCACCGGGGTGCGAGTAGTCGGCGGCCAAGAAGGTGTCATGGTAGTCGAGCTCGCGCACGGCAACGCCGTTGGCCCAAGCTGCCCACTCCGGGCTGACGCGCTCGTCGGAACCAAACACGGTAGCTCCTGGCGTGTACGGGTGGCGCTCGGCCTGCGCCCGAGCAGCAACAACCGGCGCCCGGGTGAGGGATGCGGTGGCAACAGCAGCGTTGTCAATCACTCGGTTGATGACCATGTCGGTCACGGCATCCGTGGGTTCGAGCTGTTCTGCAGCGATCGCTGCGATCTTGTGGGCGAGCTGGTCTTCGCGAGCGAGGTTCTCGTCGCTGCGGTAAACGCGGAGGGCGTGGTCTTTCACAATGGAGCCTTTCAATTGGCGGCGCGCAGCGGAGAATCTGCGGCCATGGCTAGTGCGCTCGTGAGCGCGTGATGGAGGTGAACATGAGTGGCGTGCGCGGCAAGCTCAGCGTCGCGAGCGACGATGGCTTGCACAATAAGAAGGTGTTCGCGAGCGGCTGCGGCCAGTCGCTCGGGGTTGTCTTTGGCGAGGCGACGCACGCGCACGAGATGGGTACGTAGCGAGTTCAGCGCGCCCGTGAGGTAGTCGTTGGCGACCGCATCGTCCACGGCGCTATCGAAACGGCGCACGAGATCGAAGTACGCGCTCCGGTCGCTATCGTCACGCGCCAACATTTGGGGCACGGCCTCGAACTCGCGCTCGAGATCAGCAAAGGTGCTGCCGGTGTGGTGCTCGGCAGCCAAACGTACGGCCTTCACTTCGAGGGCCTTGCGCACGTCAAAGAGTTCGCGGATGTTGTTGACCGACACGTCGGTGACCACAAGTCCCCGACCGGATTGGCTTGCCACCAGCCCATCCGTCATGAGCCGCGACAGCGCTTCGCGCAGCGGGGTGCGGGAGACCCCGAGCCGCGCCGCTTGTTCGACTTCGCCGAGAATCGTGCCGGGAGCGAGTCGCCATTCAACGATGTCGTCGCGCAGCGCTTGGTAGGCGCGATCGCTAGCTCTGAGTGGTGTTGCCATGCGCACCTCCTGAACCAGCGAACTCAACACCGGGGCGAGAGGCCCCAGAACGTGAGTTTGTATACAAGAACTTCAGTCTAGGCTTGATCTAGAAGAAATCAAGCCAAATTCTCGGTGAACTGTATACAGATCAGCGCAGTGCGCGAGCCTCGAGATAAGCGGCGAATGCTTCCCGACTCGTTTTGCTCGGGGTGAAACCGAAGGTGTTCTTGAGCGCAGTGTTGTCGAGCACAGGCCGATACAGCAGAAAGTTGACCTGAGCAGGCTTATGGGGCGTGAGCTTGAGGGCGTGGCCAATGCCCAGCGCCACAGTGAACAACCACGGCGGAATCACAAACATCTTCTTGCCGAGCGCGCTCGCGATCTCCGCGACCGTCATCTTGCCGTTTCCCGCGACGTTGAAAATCCCGGCCGGGCCACCACTGGCGGCACGCACCATGACCTCGACGACGTCATCCACCCAGACGAACACAAACGGGCTGTCTGAGCCAGCGAGTTTCAAAACCCGCTTCCCCTCCCAGAGCGCCGTGATCTGATTGTCGACTGCCGGACCCAAGATGGTGCCGATACGAAACACTGTCTGCGTCAGTTGCGGTGCCGTTTCGCGCAACTCGGCCAGCATCTCTTCGACCATGCGCTTGTGACGGCTATACGGAAAGTCATCATTGCCACGAATGGGGTCGCTCTCAACAATCCACTCAGCATTATTCGGGTGGTAACCGTAAGCCGCACCACTCGACGACACGACCACGCGCGAGACTCCAGCCGCAACGCAGGCGTCGAACACGGCGCGCGAACCCTCAACGTCGACCGCAAATTCTTGAGTGACCGTGGTGCTCTCGCCCGGGTTCACGATGGAAGCCAGGTGAACGACTGTGTCGATTTCGTGGCGACGCAGCAGCTCGGGCAGGTCAGGGGCATCCGTCACGTCAACGCGTTCGTACAGCACCCCCGGCAGTCGCACGCCGGGGCTGGGAGCTCGAATATCGGCGCTGACCACGCATTCAATGGCGTCGGATGCAGCCAACCCTGCCACTACCGATGTGCCCAAGAATCCGGTGCCACCCGTCACAAGAACTCGACTCACGAGTGTGCCTCCGCTTCGTTTGCTGAGCTACCGGAATTCGGCCCCGAGCTGTCTGTGGCACCCCGTGCCTTGCGGCGGCCCCACCAGGTCGCCAGTGCGAGCCCGGCGATGATGTCCCAGATACCCCACCATCCCGCAACAACGGCCATTCCGCCAAGTCCCCCAAAGAAGGTGAACACCAAACCCAACCCCAGCCCCGCATTCCGAATTCCCACTTCAAAGGTCACCGCTTTGGCTTCGTAGAGCGCCAGACCTCCAAGACGTGCACTGGCGTAACCGAGGCCGAGCGCAACGGCGTCGTGCAAGAAGACAGCCAGCAAGACAACGCCAACGTAGGCAATGAAGAATGCGAAGTTACCGGCAAGCGCCGCGATGATGAACCCCAGCAGTGCCAGCAGGCTGATCCATTTCACGGTGGGCTGCACCTTCTTGGCGAATGCCGGCCAGCGGTTCTTGATCGCAAAACCGAGCACGAACGGCAGCCCAATAATCAGAACGATTTCTAGCAGCATCTGCCAACCGTTGAGACTGACATTTTCAACAATCGCGGATGCTGTGGGGTGCCAGCCTCCCCACAGGGACAGGTTCACCGGCAACATGACGATGTAAATCACGTTGGTGACCGCCGTCATCGAGACCGAGAGAGCAACGTTGCCCCGCGCTCGATAGGTGAGAACCTGGGAAATATTTCCCGGCGGACAACACGCAACCAGAATCATCCCGAGCGCAATTGAGGGGCCGACCTGCAGCAGTAGCGTGAGCCCGAACGTGACGGCGGGCAAGAGCACGAGCTGAGCAACAAGGGAGATCGCGAAGGCGCGGGGAGCTTTCAGCACCGCTCGAAAGTCGTCGATGCTCGTATCGAGGGCGATGCCGAACATGATGAGGCCGAGCACAATGCTCAGCGCGATGAGCGAGCCCGGACTGAAGTTGAGCAGCGCATCATCGATGGTCATGACTGTTCCTTAATGTCGCGTGCCTTACGGGTAAGGGCCTCACGAGCGCGCCGCACTGCGCGCCGGTAGGCATCCTTATTGACGTAGTACGACATGCGTTCCAGCGCCAAATACTTGTAGCCGCCGGTGAGATCGGGCCACGGTTGTTCAACCTGCGCGCGAAAGTGCGCCGCAGCCCGGGGAGCTTCGTCTTGAGCGGCGAGGTAGGCCGCGAGCAGCTCTGCTTGTTCGTACCGGCCCTGCCACCCAATGCCACTGGCCTCAATCATTCCCATGACATAAAGACCATTGAAGCTGGGCGGGAAAATATTGAGATAGAGCTCGGGGGCGAGGGAAGACCAATTAAGGTGCTCACGATCAACAAAGGGGTAGTCCAAGGAGTAACCGGTAGCCAAGACAATGAGGTCGTAATCGGCTTCCGTGCCGTCGGTGAAGTGCACGGTATTGCCCTCGAAGCGCTCCGGCGCGGGCACCACTCGCAGGTCGCCCTGACCGAGGTGCCCCAGCACCAGCGTGTTCACAATGGGGTGCGACTCATAGATCTTGTAGTCCGCGGGCGGAAAACCGAACTTCACTGGGTCACCCGTAAAGGCCTTCAGCACGCGCGTGTCAACGAACTGCTTAATCTTCGCCGGCAGCGGTCGGCCCTGGTTCAAGGTGTCCGCTGGTTTGCCGAACAGGTAGCGCGGCACGAAGTAGTACCCCCGCCGCACACTCAGGTCAATGCTGTTGGCGTGGTGCACCGCATCCACCGCAATATCGCAACCGCTGTTGCCTGCGCCCACAACCAGCACGCGCTTGCCCGCAAAGATGCGAGCTTTCTTGTACTCGCTCGAATGAATGATCTGACCAGCAAATTCACCCTCGAACTGCGGGATGCTGGGGTGGGCTAAAGTGCCGTTAGCCAGGATCACGCCGTCGAATCGTTTCGTTCGCGGCACATAGCCGCGCGTCACGCTCGTAACGTTCCAGCCGCCATCGTCGGTGGGCTCGAGCCGCTCTACCGTGGTGTTGAAGAGAAAGTTCTCACCGAGATCGAAGCGATCGCTGTACGCCCGAAAGTACTTGCGCAATTCACGATGGCTTGGGTAGTCGGCAGTCGACTGCATCGGCAGTTCACGAAACTCGGTCGTCGTGCGCGAGGAAATGAGGTGCGCAGATTCGTACATTGTGCTGCGCGGGTTATCGATGTTCCAGAGGCCTCCGACGTCGGCCGCGGACTCGAATCCGACGTACGCAATGCCTGCCTTATCGAGTGCGCGGGCAGCAGCAAGTCCTGAAGGACCAGCGCCAATGATGGCGATGGTGCGAGGCATCCATTCCTCCCCCGGGTGAACAACGTTATTCAAGGCGTTTCCGCAGCTTACTAGACCGCTTTTGGCGAGTAGAGCAATTAGTCGTCCCGTAGCATTTTCTTGCAAAGACTAGGCCCAGTACTAATACTGGGCGTGCAAGATACCCGACGGCGATTACCCGAAAATCGCCGATCTTGCACAAGGGGACCTAACCAACATGCCCAAAAATCCTATGGTTGCGCCTGCCCGGCGTCGCCAATGGGGCGCTGAATCACGCGTCGAACCGCTGCCCACCGTTCATCCCGCGCCGAGCGATCGCACCATCGCGCTCGCTCGCCTAGCGATTGTCGCCACCGTTGTCTTTTGGCTGACGTACGTGATCTATACGATCCTGCGTCAGTTCATCAACAACGGCACCGAGAGCTTCCGCTTCACGGCAGAAGCAGTGTCGTACCTGATCGTGGTGACGTTCTTGACGTTCTCCGCGCTCATGTACTTGATTGCGCGCCACGGCGCCTACCAGCGCTTCCGGGCGCACGCTCGCGTGCCGCGTGCCGAACTCGGCCGCCACTTCGCCGATGTTCTTGCCGAGGGCTTCGATGGTCACGTCGCGAGTTCAGCCAAGACCATCACGACAGAGGAACCCGCCGACCCGTCGGACTTCGTGGATGACCCGGCAACGAGCCCGTATCCGATCTGGAAAGAAGACGCCAGCTACCTCGCCGGCACCAAGATCGTCTGGCACCGCAGCGTGTATCAAGCCAAATGGTGGACCCAGGGCGACAGCCCTGCGGCGTTCTCTTCTGACCCCGACGGCTCGCCGTGGGTTCCCCTCACCTCAGACGACATCAAGGCAATCGCCGACACCACCACGAGTGACGAGTCGACGACATTAGCTCCAGCCAGCACGGAACACTAGATTTCCTGTTCCTTGCCCGGTTGGTCACGGGAAGCAGACGGCGGGAATCGGGTTCCCGCCGTCTGCTGAAGTTCCGTATTAGGAGAAGAGCGCTTCCCGCTCGCTGCGGCGGCGACGCTGTTCCTCAGGGTCTGGCAGCGGAACGGCTGCGATAAGGCGTTGCGTATATTCCTCTTGGGGATTACGCAGCACTTGATCGCGGGTGCCCTGCTCGACGATCTTTCCGCGGTGCATCACAGCGATGCGGTCGGCGAGAATGTCAATGACGGCCAGGTCGTGGGTCACGAAGAGGCAGGCGAAGCCCAGTTCCTTCTGGAGCTCTTGAAAGAGTTCGAGCACCTTGGCCTGCACCGAGACGTCGAGCGCCGAAGTAGGTTCATCGGCCACGAGTAGCTTGGGGCTGAGCGCGAGCGCACGGGCGATTCCAACGCGCTGACGCTGACCACCCGAAAGCTCGTGCGGGTAACGGTTGCGCATGTGGGCCGAGAGCTGCACGCGGTCGAGCAACAAGCTCACGCGGGCTTCCTCGTCTTTGCGACTGAAGCCGCCACCGAGGCGCATCGGCTCTCCGATGCTCTCGCCGATCGGCATCCGGGGGTTCAAAGAGGAACCCGGGTCTTGAAAGACGATGCCGATGTCACGACGTACGGCGCGCAAGTTGGCCTTGTTGATGCCGACCATATTGGTGCCAACGATGTCGAGCGTGCCTTCCACTGCGGGAAGCAGGCCGACAACCGCGCGACCGATCGTGGTCTTGCCCGAGCCAGACTCCCCCACCAGACCCAGAACTTCGCCCTGGCGAATCGTGAGGTTGATGTCATCTGCAGCGCGGAATGCGGGAACCCGGCCACGCTTGGGGTATTCGATGGCGACGTTGGTCATCGTCACGACGACCTCACGATCATCCTTCGAGGCGGATGCTTCGCCGGCTTCACCGAGGTGAGGAACCGCTGCGAGCAGAGCCTGAGTGTACGGATGCGTGGCTCCGGCGAACAGCGAGTCTGCTGTTCCCGTCTCCACAACTTCGCCGTCCTTCATGACCATGACGCGGTCGGCGAGGTCGGCAACGACACCCATGTCGTGGGTGATGAGGATGATCGCGCTGTCGAGCTTGGAGCGCAAGTGATGCAGCAGTTCCAAGATCTCGGCCTGCACGGTCACGTCGAGCGCCGTCGTCGGCTCATCTGCGATGAGCACGCGGGGGTCGCACGAGATCGACTGAGCGATCATGGCACGCTGGCGCTGACCTCCCGACAACTGGTGCGGGTACGAGTCGAAAGCCTTTTGCGGGTCGGGAAGCTCCACCATCGCGAGCAGTTCCAGGGCGCGCTTTTTGGCATCCACCCGCAGCATGCCGGCGTTGTGCACTTGAAGCGCCTCCACGATCTGGAACCCGATCGTGTACACGGGGTTCAGCGCCGTCATGGGCTCTTGGAAGATCACGGCGATACCGGCACCGCGCAGTTGGCGCAGACGGTGCAGGGATGCTCCGACCAGTTCTTCACCGGCCAGCTTCACGCTGCCCGAGATACGTCCGTTCTCTGGCAGAAGTCCGAGCAGCCCCATTGCGCTCGTGCTCTTACCCGAACCCGATTCGCCCACGATGGCGAGCACTTCGCCACCCTGCAGCGTGTAGCTCACGTTCTTGGCAGCGGTAACCCACTCGCCCTCGACCCAAAAGTCGACACCGAGGTCAGTGACCTCGATCGCGGGAACCTTCGCGGTTGCCTCGGTAGTAGCTGATTCAGTCATCAGGAGTCTCGCCTTTCACCCTGGATGCGTGGCTCTCGTGGGAACATGGTTCCGTGTCGCCAAACTTCACCCTGCACTCGCGATTCGGGCGCGTACTTTCGATTGTTGTCATTGCTGCCTTCGCAGCGGGACTTCTTGTCACAGCTTTTCAAGGCCGGTGGCTGGATGCTCTGCAGGTCGCGCCCGTCTTCGGACTGCTCGGCCTGCTCACGTGGGGCATGTTCTGGCGCCCCAATGTTCGCGTCACGGCGTCGGGTGTCACCCTGCGCAACGTACTGCGCACCATCGAGGTCGCGTGGCCCGAAATTCGCCGCATCGATACCAAGTACGCGCTCACTCTGGAGACCGCGCATGGCACGGTCACCGCGTGGGCTGCCCCCGCTCCGGGCCGTCATGCCGTGTTCAGCGCTGTGCGCCAAGACGGTAAGAACCTGCCCGAATCGAGCTACCTTGCGGGCACGGTGCGACCCGGCGACCTCATCACGTCCGATTCCGGTCAGGCTGCATACGTCATCCGTAAGCACTGGGAGCAGTTGCGCGATGCTGGACATCTGGATGACGCCACGAGCGAGTTCACGAAGCTGCGAGTCGCGTGGCACTGGCGCACCATCGCGGCTCTCGTGGCGCTGACTCTGCTCAGCATGCTCACGACGTTCGGCTAGCTGCGCCACACTCATTTGTTGGACGTTCCGTCGCCGGGACGTGCGCCGGGAATGTACGCCTTGAAGAAGTTGCCAATCTCGGAACCCAGGCTGCGCTGACGAGGAACACGCTTCTGGCGAGGGTCGAACGCGTCGCGCAGTCCATCACCGATGAAGTTGATGCACAGCGCGATCACCACGATGAACAGACCTGGCCACCAGAACAGCCACGGGCGCGTCTTGAACGCTTCGTTGTATTCACTGATGATCTGACCGAGCGAAATATCCGGAGCCGTAATTCCGAAACCGAGGAAGCTCAGTGAGGTCTCGAGCAGAATCACCGCGCTCATCAGCAGCGTTGCGCTCACGACGATCACGCCGACTGTGTTGGGCAGGATGTGGCGGAAGATGATGCGGAAGTCGCTGGCGCCAGCCACCCGGGCTGCATCCACGAACTCGCGTTCGCGCAGGCTCAGGAACTCGGCGCGCACGAGTCGTGCCATTCCGGTCCACGCAATGAGCCCGATCATGACGGCAAGCAGGAACGCGTCGCCACCGATCGTCTGGCCGAGAACGGCACCGAGGATGAGCAGCGGCACGATGATGATCACGTCGGTAAGACGCATGATGACCTGGTCAACCCACCCGCGGTAGTACCCCGCGAGAGCGCCGAGAACGACGCCGATAACGGTCGAGATGATTCCCACGATGAAGACGACGTTGAGCGACTGCTGCATGCCGCGCATCACGCGAGCAAAGACGTCTTTACCGGTGTTGTCTTGACCGAAGGGGTGCTCGCCAAAGCTGAACGGCCACCACGTAAAGGTCGGGGCACCACCGGGGAGCATGATGTCGTAGCGCTCCCACCAGGTGTAACCCCACCACCCGGGGATGCGGAATCCGTCGACGATCAGGCGGGTACCGCTGGGGTCTGGCGTGAGCTTTCCGGTGCCGCCGATCACGGTGCCCACCGAGGTGAACGCGAGCAGTACGAGGAAGAGCAACACGAACACGGAGACAACAGCACCGCGGTGCTGCAGGAAACGGCGGCGCACGATAGCGCCCTGGCTGAGACCTACCGTGGCACGCTGTTCGATGCTGAGTTCTTGGCCCGACGACTGTTCGTCGGCTACGGGCTTCTTGTCGGTCATGATCAGCTCACCCGAATTCTGGGGTCAAGGGCCGAGTACAAGAGGTCGGCAATAACGTTGAAGATAACGGCGAGGATGCCCGTAACGAGGAAGAAGCCCATCACGAGGTTCACGTCGATGCGGTGAAGCCCCTCGTTGAAGAGGGAGCCCATCGCCTGCCAGGCGAAGACTCTTTCTGTGATCACGGCACCACCGATCACCGCCCCGAAGTCGAGCGCGATGATGGTCGCGATTGGGATCATGGCGTTGCGGAAGGCGTGACGCATCACGACGGTTCGTTCGCCGAGACCCTTGGCGCGAGCAGTGCGCACGTAGTCCTGGTTCATGACATCGAGCAGGCTGGCGCGGGCGTAGCGCGTATAGGCCGCAAGAGAGATGATCATGAGCGCGATCGTGGGCAGCAGCATGTGGGTCAGCGAGTCGAGCATGTTCAGCCACGTGTCATCCACGCGGCGGATGGCGGGAGTCGAAGCACCGATCGTCGCGATCACACCGTTGCTGAGCGGGATGCGCGCAACATACTCGTCCCAGCGGATGAACATCTGGTCGAGCACGAGCGGAAGCACGCCCAAGCCACCGACGATGGCGGCGGTACGAGCAACGACGGCCTTGCCGTCACCTCCGACAAAGAACCCTACGAGCAGGCCGAGCCCCACCAAGATGGCGAGCACCAGCAGCACGGTCCACGGGCTGTTGACGTAGTAGAAGAGGAACTGGAACGGCCAGCTCAAGATGACAGTGAGAACGACGATGATTCCCACGGCGAGCAAAGCGCGACGGTTGTGGAAGCCGGTGGAGGTGAAGAGCACGACCGCGCCCGTCGCCACAGACATCAGCGCTATACCGACGAAGCCAATCGAGGGGCTTTCGAACCAGCGAGTGACATCGAGAAGGATAAGCAACGCGGCAATTCCGCCGCCAACGCTCACAAAAGAAATAACCCTGGTTCGCAATTCGCCGCCGACGATCGATGAGGCGATGAAGCCCATCACGACACCGATGATGAGTATCGACCACCACGGTATGACGGGGTTGCCAAGGAACGAGTTGAACTGAATGGCGCCGAACTCTTTGAGGAGCACCGCGACCCAGAAAATGGGGAGCGAGTAAAAGACGAAGGTGAGGAACGTGACGACGTAGTCATAACCGCTGTACTGGCGAAGCGCGGTCGTCATTCCGATGGCGACACCGATGACGATCGCGAGGATCGTTGCGGCGAGCACCAGTTGAAGTGTGGAGCCGAGTGCTCCACCGATGGCTTCGATCACGGGCTGTTGGCCACGGGCGACCGAGATGCCGAGGTCGCACTGACCGATGAAGCAGGCCCCGACTCCTCCGAGCCAGGAGAAGTAGCGAAGCACGGGAGGCTGATCGAGATTGAGCAGCCCGCTCAAGTACGCGATTTGATCTTGAGCGCTGGGATCTCGACTGCCTCGAAGTTCTCGAAGCGGATCACCGGAATTGGCGGTTAGTACATAGACGATAAATGAGGCCACAAGCAGAACTAAAAGAGTGGCCACAAGGCGCCTGGCGACAAAGGTCAGCACCGGAGATCCTCATTTCGGGGGCATGCAAAACAGAACAAAACAGTGCCGCTGAACGGCATTACGACGTGCACGCAAGTGGGCCGGACTAGGAGCCCGGCCCACTCGTGAGCGCTACCGAGTAATTACTCGGAGTCGGTCGGCGCCCACTCCCAGAAGTTCCAGAAGTAGGTCGGCGACAGCGGACTCGGGTCCACGTTCGTTACTGAGTTGTTCCAGACGGTGATTCCGGGGAACTGGAAGATGGTGACGCCGTAAGCGTCTTCCCACACCAGCTTCTCGACTGCAACCTGAATCTCGGTCTGGGCGTCAGGGTCCAGCTCGGTCTCGAGGTCCTTGAGGAGTCCGTCTACCTCGGTGTTGGAGTATCCACCGAAGTTGCTGGGCTGGCCGGTACCGAGGTACTGGTCAGAACCGGTGAGCGCGAGGCTCGTTGACTGCCAAGCGAAGATAACCGCGTCGTGCGGGTTGACCGGCAGTGCTTCCTTGTCGGTGAACGCCCAAGTGGGCTCCGAGTCGTCAACAACCGTGAAGCCGGCAAGAGCAGCCGACTGCTGGATGAACTCGAACTCTGATGCACGACGGACGTTGCCCTCGGGGTACCAGAACTTGACCTCAACGGGAGTGGTCACTCCGGCATCAGCGAGCAGCTTCTTGGCGCCTTCGATGTCAACCTCGGCGTAGTCAGCCGAACCGTTGCTCGAAGCGATCTCGTCGTAGCCGGGAGCACCAGGAATCTGGAGTACCGAGTCACGCAGGGTGGCGTTTTCGTTCAACGGGACGATCAGCTTGTCGAGGATCTCCTGACGAGGAATGACCTTCAGGAATGCCTGACGAACTGCCTTGGCCGTGTCTTCGTCTCCACCGTAAGCGGCGGCGTCGAACGGACCACCGTTGTTGAACGTGAGGTCAACGTGCTCGTAAGTCGCTTCATCCGCGGTTACGTAGTCAGCGTTGTCGAGTCCCTTGACGAGCTCAAGCACGTCGGGAGTCGGCTGGCCGGCGGCAATCTGAACGTCACCGTTCTCGATAGCCTGAACCTGAGCGGTCGAGTCCTCGATCTGGCGAACAATGATGCGTTCGTACTTAGGCGACGGGCCCCACGTGTAAAGCGGGTTGGCCTTGAGCGCAACGTACTCGTTTTCTACGAGTTCGTCGAGAACGTAGGCACCACTCGAGAGAGCAACGAGGTCGCTGTCGGGAGTGCTCGGCGCCTGGTAAGCGTCGTTCCATGCCTTGGCTACCGGGGTGAGCCATGAGACGTCGTCGTTCTGAACTGCTTCGACGAACATTTCCTTTGCTTCCTCGGGATCAGTGATCTCGGGGTAAGCAAGCGACACGACACCGTGAGCGGCGACACCCATGTCGAACTGGATCTCCCAGTCAACGTAGGCCTTGTCATACACAATCGTGATGCTCTTGTCGTCGATCTCCGGAAGAGCCGAAGCAAGGTCGCCACGCGGGTTGGCGTGGGTGAAGAGCGGTGCGCCCTCAGCATCCTCAACACCGGCGAAGATAGTGGTCCACGCAAGCAGCAAGTCGGCGGAGTCGATGGGGGTTCCATCAGACCAGGTGACGTTGTCGTTGAGGGTGTACTTCACCGTCAGCGGGTCATCGCTCGTCTTTTCGAACGAGCCGAAGTCGGTGTTACGCACGAGAGCTGGCTCGCTGTTGTAGTACAGGAACGTCGAGTTCATCATGTACAGCACAACGTTGTTCGCCGTGTTGTTACCTGCTGCACTGCTTCCGTTGAAGTTGTCAATCAAGTCATTCCACGCCACCGTGATCTCGGTGTCGGCAATTACTTCTGACTCATACGGCGGAGTACACCCTGTTAGGGCGAGGGCTCCGGCCGCGAGCACAGCTATGGCAGCTGAGACGCGCTTCTTCTTCATCTTTCCTCCAGTAGAAAGGTGGTCGAAGGGACGGCGTAGACCAATCCCATGGCCGCAATTACACCGTATTGCTGAACGTCAGGGCAATAGAAACTGACGATTCGCACAATTCGCAACAAGAACGACACATTCCTGCGTGGATAACTGTGTCTACCCCACAGGGAGGGTGATGCGCGGATGGGCGCAGGGTGAGAGCCCACAGCATTTGTGGGCTGTCGAGGTGTTGCACAGACTTAACACAACGATCAGCCTCCCAGGCGAGCATCCAACTTAGACTTGACGCCAGCGAAGCCCACACCGGCCGTCACTGTTGCCGCTGGACAACAGAGAAGGAGTGCGCTCATGTCGCCCGAAAACGCCCCGATCACGATCTCAATCGAACGCACTGTCGACCCAGCGCGCATCGCCGAAGCAACTGCTTGGATGCAGACCGGCATCAACCTTGCCACCAGCTACCCCGGCTTTCTCGGCTCCGGATGGGTGCGCGCCGGCACCAACAGCACCACGTGGCACATGCTCTACCGATTTGCGGATGACGCAGCACTTTTGCACTGGGAACAATCGCCCGAACGTGCGTGGTGGCTGCAGAGCGGCAGCGGGTTTGTGCACGATCAGCGCACTGAGCGACGCACCGGAATCGAAGGCTGGTTCGACGAGCCCACCGAAATCACGGTGGAACACGCGGGCCTCGTCTCGCCGGTTCCCGCCGCTCCCCCGCGCTGGAAGCAAGCGGTCACCATCTGGTTGGGCTTCTTCCCCCTCAACCTCGTCTTCACTCTGCTCGTGACGATGTTCGTTCCCGGCTGGGATGAGCTGCCGATCGTCGTGCGGGTGCTGCTGACCACGCTCTTCCTCACGCCGATCATGACCTACCTCTTGCTACCCGGCGTGACGCGGATGCTTCGCCGCTGGTTGTCACCGACGCCCTAGTTACCGCCACACCGCGTAAGCTGAAGGGCTATGTCTGCCTCCGAAGTTCACTCCGCCAGCACCGCAGCCGCGCTACCCGCTGACGTTGTCGTGACGTACCCGCCCGAGCTGCCCGTCAGCCAGCGCAAAGACGA
Source organism: Salinibacterium sp. VpJ6 (assembly GCF_059767345.1). Classification (NCBI taxonomy): domain Bacteria; kingdom Bacillati; phylum Actinomycetota; class Actinomycetes; order Micrococcales; family Microbacteriaceae; genus Salinibacterium; species Salinibacterium sp. VpJ6. Next base: position 57,089 of record NZ_JBSOQL010000002.1, on the reverse strand, counting down.
CATTTTGGCGGCCATCCGCGACAACCAAGTCGTGATCATCGCGGGCGCGACCGGTAGTGGAAAAACCACCCAGCTGCCCAAGATTTTGCTGGAACTGGGTAAGACATCCATTGGGCACACGCAGCCACGGCGGATCGCTGCGCGCACCGTGGCCGAGCGCATCGCCGAAGAGCTCGGCACCGAGATGGGCGACCTCGTCGGTTACCAAGTGCGCTTCACCGACCGCGTCGGCAAAAACACGCGCGTGAAGCTCATGACCGACGGCATTCTGCTGAACGAGATCCACCGCGACCGCGACCTGAAAAAGTACGACGCGATCATCATCGATGAGGCGCACGAACGCAGCCTCACCGTGGACTTTCTGCTCGGCTACCTCAAGCAGCTACGCGCCCGGCGCCCCGATCTCAGCATCATCATCACGAGTGCCACGATCGACCCCGAAAGCTTCTCCAAACACTTCGACAACGCACCGATCATTGAGGTGTCTGGCCGCACCTATCCGGTCGAGATTCGCTACCGCCCGCTCGTTGCCGAAGAGCTGGAAGCGGAAGACGCTGAAGAAGAGGCCGCCAACCGCGCCGACCGCGACTACCTGCAAGGCATCAACGACGCTCTCGACGAGCTCGCCCGCGAAAGTGACGGCGACGTGCTCGTGTTCCTCTCGGGCGAAACCGAGATTCGGGATGCCGAAGAAGCGATTCGCGGCCGCATCAGCGGTGGAGGGTTGCACGAAGGCACCGAGGTGCTGCCGCTTTACGGTCGCCTGAGCGCTGCCGAACAACACCGTGTATTCGAGTCACGCCGCACTCCCGGCACGCGACGCCGGATCGTGTTGGCCACCAACGTGGCCGAAACCAGTTTGACTGTGCCCGGCATCCGCTACGTCATCGATGCGGGAACCGCGCGCATCAGCCGCTACAGCACGCGCGCAAAAATTCAGCGCCTGCCGATCGAAGCGATTAGCCAGGCCAGCGCCAACCAGCGCTCCGGGCGTTCCGGCCGAACGAGCAACGGTATTGCGATTCGCCTCTACTCCGAAGAGGACTTCAATTCGCGGCCCGAGTTCATGGAACCCGAGATTCTGCGTACTAACCTGGCCGCGGTCATCCTGCAGATGGTGTCGCTCGGGCTCGGCAACATCGCCGAGTTCCCCTTCTTGCAGCCACCCGATTCGCGCGGCATCAAAGACGGTCTCGACCTGCTGACCGAGCTGGGCGCCGTGGAGAACACCGCCGGCATCCGCAGCACGAAAACATCGTCGAGCGTGAACGGTCCGCGCGCGGGAGCGAGCGCCGCGAAGGATGCCGCCCCGCGCATCACCCGCATCGGCAAGCAGCTCACGCAGTTGCCTATCGACCCGCGCCTCGCCCGCATGGTGATCGAATCGAAGCAGCACGGCACCACGCGCGAGGTCATGGCGATTGTCGCCGCGCTCAGCATTCAAGACCCCCGCGAGCGCCCCCTCGATAAGCGCCCGCAAGCCGACCAGCAACACGCTCGCTTCATCGACCCCACAAGCGACTTTCTCACCCTGCTGAATCTCTGGAACTATCTTGAAGAGAAGCAGAAAGAACTCTCGGGCAACCAGTTCCGACGCCTGTGTAAGAACGAGTACCTCAACTATTTGCGCGTGCGCGAATGGCACGACGTCTACCGCCAGTTGAGCCGGATGGCCAAGCCGCTTGGGCTGGTTATTGGTGACGCGCACTCGAACCCCGACGGCATCCATCGCTCGCTGTTGGCGGGTCTTCTCAGCCACATTGGCCTCAAGGATGTCGCGAAGCGCGACTACATTGGCGCGCGTCAAACCCGCTTTGTCATCTTCCCCGGCTCTGCTCTCGCGAAGAAGCAACCCAATGCGATCATGAGCGCTGAACTCGTGGAAACGAGCAGGCTCTTCGCGCGCACCAACGCCGCGATTGACCCCGTCTGGGCCGAGAAGCTCGCGGGCGACCTCGTGAAACGCAGCTATTCCGAACCACACTGGGAGAAGAAACAGGGCGCCGCGGTCGCGTTCGAACGCGTGACCCTCTACGGCGTGACGCTTGCCGCTCGCCGGCGCATCCAATTCTCGCGCGTTGATTTGCCCGCCGCTCGCGAGCTGTTCATTCGTCACGCTCTCGTGGAGGGCGAAGACGACCTCACCAAGCGCGATAAGCGTGTGTGGGGTTTCGATGCCTCCAACCGCGCGCTGCGCCGCGACCTCGAACAGCTCGAAGAACGCAGCCGTCGTCGCGACATTTTGCATGATGACGAAACGATCTTCGAGTTCTACGACAAACGCATACCCGCCACCGTCGCCTCGGTTCGCGACTTTGAGGGCTGGTGGAAAAAGGCGCGCCACGACTCTCCCGACCTGCTCACGCTCACCACCAATGACCTGCTCGAGAACGCGGATGACGCTGAAGTCGACGAGACCGCCTTTCCCACCACCTGGGTGCGCGGCGATCAGACACTGAGCCTGACCTACCGCTTCGAGCCCGGAACCGACGATGACGGTGTCACCGTTGCTGTGCCGCTCCCGCTGCTCGCCGGGCTGCGCCCCGAAGGCTTCGACTGGCAAGTACCGGGGTTGCGCGAAGAACTTGTCACCGCGCTCATCAAGTCACTGCCGAAACCGATCCGCCGCAACGTCGTGCCCGCCGCCGACTGGGCTCGCCGCCTGCTCGAGGAGGCGCCGGCTGATCCGGCTGCTGCCGCCCTCGACGATGGCCCCGGCATCACTGACTATCTCGCCAAAGAAATCGCTCGCCTGACCTATGTGAAGGTTGCGGCATCCGACTTCGATCTCGACCGAGTGCCTGCCCACCTCAAGGTAACCTTCGCGGTGATCAATGAGCGCGGCAAGAAAGTCGGCGCCAACAAGTCGCTGCGCAGCCTGCAAGCAAGTCTCAAGCCCGCCGCCCGCGAGAGTGTGGCGCGTGCCGTTGAAGGCGCCGCTGGGCGATCACCCGAGCGTTCGGTAAACACTCTCGAACGTTCCGGCATCACCGCGTGGGACTTCGGGCAGCTCGACCGCTCTCGCGACACGAAGCACGGCGGCAACACCATTCGGGCCTACCCCGCGCTCGTGGATGACGGCGACTCGGTCTCCCTTCGCCTCATGTCGACCCCGCACGATCAGGCCATCGCCCACCAAGGTGGGGTGCGTCGCCTGCTGCTGTTGGCGATTCCCTCGCCGCTCGGGTACATCAACGAACATCTCACGGGCACCGAAAAACTCGTGCTCGCGCAGAGCCCCTACCGCTCGACCAACGCCCTCTTCGATGACTGCCTGCGCGCCTGCGTCGACTCCGTCATGGGCGACCGCGAGGTGTTCGAGCAGACCGAGTTCGAGGCGCTGCGCAACGAAATTTCGGCAGGGTTGGTCGACTCGCTTTTTGCGACTGTCTCGCTCGTGGCATCCATTGTGTCGGGGGTGCGATTGGCCGATAAGGCGATTCGTGCCGCGACAAGCATGCATCTGATCGCGCCTCTCGGGGATGCGCGCGAACAGCTCGATGCTCTCGTCTATCCCGGCTTCGTTTCGGTGACCGGGCTCACCCAACTGCGCCGCCTCCCCGTCTACCTCAAGGGCATCGAACACCGCGTCACGAAGCTCACCGAGAACCCCGGCCGTGACCGCGGGTGGATGTCCGAAGTCGAGTTGGCAACCCGCCGCTACAAGGACGCGGGCGGCACGCTACCGCTCGAGCAGCATCCCGAACCGCAGATCGCCCGCGCCCGCTGGATGCTCGAGGAACTGCGCTTGAGTCTCTTCGCCCAGCACTTGGGAACAGCCGAATCGGTGAGCCTTCAACGCATCGCCAAGGTGCTCGCCTCCTAAACGCGCTTTTTCAGCTCCGCGGCGCCGCTACACGTTACCCTTGAGGCTGCGAGTGGCACGACAACGTGGCCTCACTTCTGAAAGAAAGCAGTTACCGCGTGTCCGAAAGCAACGCCGACCACCCCACCACTCACGATGTTTCCGCGGAAATCGCACGATCGTGGCTCTTGGTTGCGGCAACCCGCCCCGAAGACTTCGATGCCGCTGAGCGCTCACGCGCCGACCAGATCATTCTCGACGTTGAAGATGCTGTTGACCCCCGCCTCAAGTCAAGCGCCCGTGACGCCGTTGTCGAATGGCTGAGCAACGGTGGCAGTGGTTGGGTGCGCATCAACGACCGCACTTCTGACTTCTGGTCAGATGATGTGGATGCCCTCGCCGGGCTCCCCGGGCTGCGCGGCGTCATGCTCGCCAAGGCTGAAGCTGCCGCCCATGTTTCCGAAACCTTCGACCGTCTCAAGGGTGTCACCCCGGTGATTGCTCTTGTGGAGTCGGCTCTCGGAATTGAAGAGGCCGTTTCGATCGCTCGCGCCCGCGGCGCCTACCGACTGGCGTTCGGTAGCGGCGACTACCGCCGCGACACTGGCGCCAGCGCCGATGATCTTGCCATGGCCTACCCGCGCTCGCGCTTGGTCATTGCCAGCCGTGTCGGCAACCTGCCCGGCCCGATCGATGGCCCGACAGTCGGCACAAGCCATCCCGTTCTACGCGAGCAGGGCGACATGGCCGTCTCTCTCGGAATGACGGGCAAACTCTGCCTCGACATCGAGCAACTGCCCATCATCAACGAGGTCATCAGCCCCACCCGCTCCGATGTGGCGTGGGCTCGCGACTTCTTGGACGACTTCGAAGCTCGTGGCCGCGTCATCCGCGACGGTAGTGACCTGCCTCGCCTCGGTCGTGCCCAAAAGATTGACAAGCTTGCTCGCGCGTTTGGTGTTGAACCCGCCTAACGCAGTCACTGTCGTTGCTCTTCCCCGCATCCGCACCCGCGGTTAGGGTTGAGCCATGACAACGGCAGTCATTGTTGACGCGATTCGAACGCCCTCGGGCCGGGGCAAACCCGGCGGGGCGCTCTCGAGCGAGCATCCGGTCGATCTGCTGGCCGTAGTTCTGCGCAGTCTGGTCGATCGTCACGATCTCGACCCGGCCACCATCGACGATGTGATGGGTGGCTGCGTCACGCAATCCGGCCGCCAAGCCGCCAATGTCACCCGCACCGCGGTTCTCGCTGCAGGGTTCCCCGAGTCGGTGCCCGCCACCACGATCGACCGTCAGTGTGGCTCAAGCCAGCAGGCAGCGCACTTTGCCGCCCAGTCGATCATGGCGGGCGTCAACGACATCGTGATCGCCTGCGGTGTCGAGCTCATGAGCACGCATCCCCTCGGGCAGGCCACGCTGGGTCAGGGCGGCATGAGTCGCTTGATCCGCAATCGGTACCCCGAAGGGTTTGTTACTCAGGGCATCTCTGCTGAGTTGATTGCCGCACGCTGGGGTCTTGAACGCGACGACCTCGACGTTTATGCGGCTCTCTCGCACGCTCGCGCTGCCGCCGCCGATTTCAGCTCGGAGATTCTGCCGCTCGCCGGTCTCGACCGCGACGAAACCGTGCGCCCCGGCACCACCGCCGAGAAGCTCTCCGGGCTCTCGCCCGCCTTCTACGACGCCAAGATCGCCGGTCGTTTTCCCGAAATTCAGTGGCGCGTGACCGCCGGCAACTCCTCGCCGCTCACCGATGGTGCCTCGGCGGCGCTCATCATGAGCGAAGAGCGGGCGGCCGCCCTCGGTCTGACGCCTCGCGCACGCTTCCATTCCTTTGCGGTGGTCGGCTCCGACCCCATCGAGATGCTGACCGGCATCATTCCCGCCACGCATCGCATTCTCGAACGCAGCGGCATCCGTCTCGACCAACTCGACAGCATCGAAGTCAACGAAGCTTTCGCCTCGGTCGCCCTCGCCTGGCTGCAAGAGTTTCCCGTCGATCCCACGATCGTGAACCCTCGCGGCGGAGCCATCGCCCTTGGACACGCCCTCGGTTCATCGGGTACTCGCCTGCTCACCACCCTCGTCAACAATCTCGACGCCAGCGGCGGCCGCTTCGGACTCCAAGTCATGTGCGAAGGCGGCGGCATGGCCAACGCAACCCTCATCGAAAGGCTTTAATGAAGATTCAGGATGCCGCAGCTCTTATCACCGGCGGCGCCAGTGGCCTCGGCTTGGCCACCGCTCGCGCCCTCGCCGCGCAGGGTGCTCAGGTCACCATCGCCGACCTGCCCAGCTCCCGCGGAGTCGAGATCGCCGCCGAACACGGCTTCCAGTTCGCGCCCACTGATGTGCGCTCCGAAGCGGACGTTCAGGCTGCCGTCGATCTCGCCGGCTCGGTGGCTCCGCTGCGCATCGTCGTGAACTGCGCTGGCGTTGCGACGCCGGGCAAGACCCTCGGCCGCAAGGGCGTGCTGCCATTGGAGACCTTCGAGACCGTGATCGGCATCAACCTTGTGGGCACGTTCAACGTCATCCGGCTCGCTGCGGCCGCGATGGTCGAAACCGAGCCCATCGATGGCGAACGCGGCGTGATCGTGAACACGGCATCCGTCGCCGCTTTCGATGGCCAGATCGGCCAGCCCGCGTACGCCGCCTCCAAAGCGGGCGTTGCCGGGATGACCCTGCCGCTCGCCCGCGAGTTCGCAGCGAGCTTGCTGCGCGTGATGACGATCGCTCCGGGCATCTTCGAGACGCCGATGATGGCGGGCCTGCCGCAAGAGGCGCAAGATTCCCTCGGCGCGCAAGTGCCGCATCCGTCTCGCCTCGGACGACCGGCGGAGTATGCCGCGCTCGTGCAGCACATCGTTGAGAACCCCATGCTCAACGGCGAAGTGATTCGGCTCGACGGTGCGATCCGGATGCAGCCGCGCTAGCAGCAGCACCCGGACCGACCGAAGCTCGCGAGCGAGCTAAAGGATCCGAGCGAATGGAGCGAACCGAACTTAGAGAACCTTCGAGAGGAACGCTTTCGTACGTTCGTGCTGGGGATTGCCCAACACCTGGTCAGGGTCACCCGACTCCACGACAACGCCGCCATCCATAAACACGAGCTGGTCGGCGACTTCGCGCGCGAACCCCATCTCGTGAGTGACAACAATCATGGTCATGCCCGATTCGGCGAGACCCTTCATGACATCGAGAACTTCGCCCACGAGCTCCGGGTCGAGCGCCGACGTCGGCTCATCGAAGAGCATGAGCTTGGGCTCCATGGCGAGAGCGCGCGCGATAGCCACACGCTGCTGCTGACCACCCGACAAGTGAGCCGGGTAGGCATCCGCCTTGCCCGCGAGACCAACCCGAGCGAGCAGTTCTTGAGCGTGCGCGACCGCGGCCTCTTTCTTGACCTTGTTCACCCGGATGGGCGCCTCAATGATGTTTTCGAGAGCCGTCATGTGCGGGAACAGATTGAAGCGCTGAAACACCATGCCGATATCCCGACGCTGGCGAGCAGCTTCGCGCGGCTTGAGCTCATAGAGCTTGTCGCCTCGCTCTTCGTACCCGACCAGAACGCCTTCGACACTGAGTCGACCGGCATCCACTCGTTCAAGGTGGTTGATGCAGCGCAAGAAGGTTGACTTGCCCGAACCGCTAGGCCCGACCAAACACATCACTTCACCCTGCGGCACCGACAGCGAAATGCTCTTGAGTACTTCGTTAGAACCGAAGCTCTTCGAGACACGATCGGCGTGCACCATGGGCACGCTACTAGTAGCCGCGTTCATCATTGGTGCTCCTTTCCGGAAGGGTCGGTACTGGCATCAGAACCGGCGTCGCCGTCGGCAGCGGATGCCGCCCCGGGCGTCGAGATAACACCCGTCTTCAGCGTGATTGCTCCTGTCTCGGTGCCTGCCTTATCGGGGCGAGCCTGACCGACACCGCGCGAGAAGCGCTTCTCCAAGAAGTACTGGCCCACCATCAGAATCGAGGTGAACAGCAGGTACCACGCGGAAGCAACAAGCAACAGCGGAATCGGGTCGAAGATCACAACGGAGATGTCGCGTGAACGACCGTAGAGCTCCAAGCTGAACGGGATGGCTGTGACCAGCGAGGTGGTCTTGAGCATCGAAATAACTTCGTTGCCCGTGGGCGGAATGATGATGCGCATGGCCTGCGGAATCACGACGCGAGTCATGGTCTGCATCCACGACATTCCGAGCGCGGTGGCAGCTTCGTCCTGGCCTTTGTCGACCGAGAGGATGCCGGCACGAACGATCTCTGCCATGTACGCAGATTCGTTGAGCGCGAGGCCGATGACGGCCAACCAGAACACGCTGATCAGGTCGTTGGTCTCGAACGAAAGCCACGGCTCCGTGAACGGAATGCCGATGTCGATCGTGGAGTAGATCGTCGCGAAGAGACCCCAGAACACGAGCTGCACGTACACGGGAGTGCCGCGGAAGACCCAGAGGTACAACCAGGCGATGCCCTTGACGACCGGGTTTTCCGACAGGCGCATGACCGCAAGGGTGACGCCCAAAATGATCGCAATGACCATGGAGTAGACCGTCAGCAGCAGCGTGTAGCCCGCTGCCTGCGAAATGCGCTGATCGAAGATGTACTTCGCGAAGTTCTCCCAGCCGTAGGCCTCGCGCTGGGCAGCATCCAGCACAAAGAGTGCGAGCATCGCCACCAGAACGACGGCGACTATGTTGCGCCAGGGATGGCGAAGGCGAACGGCTTTGATAGCCTCCGCTTGATCGGCGCCGTTCGGCGACACCACTGCTGGTGTCGCCGAACGGTTAGAGCCTGATGCAGCCATCTACTTAGCTAGCGGTTGCCGCGTTGATGGTGATGGTGTCAACAGCACCGCTGAAAACACCCCAGTCATCGAGGATCGACTTGTAGGTTCCATCGTCGATCATCGACTGCAGTGCAGCCTGCAGAGCGGCGGGGAGGGTCGAGTCCTTGGCGATCGCGATTCCGTACGGTGCGGTGTCGAAGGAGTCGCCAGCGAGCTCGATCTTGTCTTCGACCTGGCTCACGGCGTACTGCGTGATGGGTGAGTCGGCGCTCATCGCGTCGGCACGGCCCAGAGCGAGCGCGTTGGTGGCTTCGTCTTGGGTGTCGAACTTGAGGATGTTGATCGGCTCGTTGCCAGCATCCACGCACTCTTGCGACTTCGCAGGCAGCTCGTCAGTCTCTTCGTAGGTTGCGGTCTGAACAGCAACGGTGAGGCCACACGCGTTAGCAGGGTCAACGTCAACGCCGATGAGCTGTGCCCACTGGATGCCCGCTTCGTAGTAGTTCACGAAGTCGACGACCTTCTCGCGCTCCGCGTTGTCGGTGAACGAGGAGAAGCCGATGTCGTAGCTTCCGCCAGTAACGCTGGGGATGATCTTGTCGAAGCTCGAGGGCTCGTACTGGGTCTCGAGACCAAGAGTGGCGGCCATCGCGTTGGCGAGGTCAACCTCCCACCCGATGGGGTTTCCGGCGTCGTCCTTGTATTCGTTGGGCGCGTAGGTCGGGTCGATACCGATCACGAGAACGCCGGCTTCCTTGATCTCATCAGGCAGCAGAGCGGCAGCGGCTTCGTTCACTCTTACGTCAGGAGTGTTGCCCCCGGTGGTGGTTTCGGTGCCAGCGCTGTTGTCAACACAACCCGACAGCATGAGCGCTGCGGCAACAACCAGTGCCGGAGTCACGTACTTGATTCTCATGATTCAACCTTCTCTATTTCCCGATGAATAGTGGCGTCGGTTACGAGAACCGAATCCGGAACGGATGCGCCTCGCGTCAACGCCGACCAAGGAAGCCTACCTCCGGCCGCGCAGAGATCATCGTTTGGTGAGAAACGATCCGGTATCCATTGCGGCCTCATCGCCACAATCGTGCGGGAGGCGAAGAAAAGGTGCGGCGGATGCGCGCTTGTCGAGCTTTCGAGCGCGACTTTCGAGCGGCGGTTAGTACTCGCCTTCGTTCGCTGCTTGCAGCTCGGCGAAGTTGATGTTGCGCAGCTCCCGCAGCCGGGTTTCGCGGTTCTTTTCATACTGCGGGTCGGCCTCGGGCATGTAGGCATCGCGCAGCTTCGCGATGATGGCTGTGCCGATCTCGCTCCAGGCCAGTTCACGTGCTTCGTCGATGATGTTCGAGATCAACTCGCCATCCATGGATGCCTGCCGAAGTCCCTCGGTGAGGCCCTCTTGAACGGCGCGGTTGCGGTCGGTGCGCGTGACCTTGAGCAGGCGCTCGGCTTGATCGGCCAGGTGATCGAATTCCACGTGAACGAGGCCCGCAAGCGCGCCGTCGTCGTAGTCGAGGTGGTCGCGCGCAGCGTCGACAATGATGCGGTTCTTGACCGCCATGCGCACGGCATTACGCGCGATAAGAACACCCTCTTCGACGACACGTTCGATGGGTGCTTCTTCTACCGGCTCGGGCGCCGTAAATTTGCCCAAGTTAAGGCGCGGGCGCCGCCGGAAAAGTCTCACAGTGCAATTGTTTCGAGTTAAGTGGACGAAGGGTATCCCCCATCCGGTGAAGCTTAGAGGGCGTAGCTGAATGAACTACAGGGTTTTCTCGTAGCAAATGCCGAACGGGATGTTGGCGTACTCGCCAAAAGCCTCGATGTGGGTGTAGCCGAGGCTCTCGTAGAGGGCCATTGCGGGCAACTGAGCGTGACCCGTCTGAAGAACGAGCGAGTGAGCGGATGCCTCACGCGCGACCGCCTCGAGTTCGTTCATGAGGCGGCGGGCAGCGCCCTTGCCCCGATGACGCGAATCGACGAAGACTTTCTTCACTTCGAGCGATTGCCCGAAGGGACGAAGCGCGGCGTGACCGATGACGGTCTCACCATCGAGCACCAATAGCGTGTGACTGATGTCCTCGGGCGAGACCGTCAACGCAGCATTCACTGCGTTGCGGCCTGCCTCGTCGAGGGCGGCCTGACGATCGGCATACATCGCCGTCGTTTCGACCGTCATCAGTTCGCGCTGGTTTACCGCTCGTGGGTCGAGCCAGTCGACCCACTCAACGGTCAGGCTCACTCCGCTTTTGCTTTGGTGGTTGCCGATGCGTTGGCCTCGTAAGAGGTGTTGGTCGACTCAAAGAAGTTCACGAGCTCGAGAGTGTCGTTGGCTGTTGCCATCCACTTGGCCGGGTTCGACACGTTGTAGTGCGGCTCGAAGCCGAGCTCTTCAAGGCGACGGTCAGCCAGGTACTTCACGTACTGGTTGATGTAGTTGGCGTTGAGGCCGAGGATGCCACCGGGGAGCAGGTCGTGGTTGTAGGCCTCTTCCATCTCCACAGCATCCAAGATCATCTGGCGAATTTCGTCAGCGAACTCTTCGGTCTGAATCTCGGGGTTCTCTTCGAGCACCGTGAGGATCAGGTTGATACCGAACTTGAGGTGCAGGCTCTCATCGCGAACAACCCAGTCCATGAGCGAACCGAAGTTGCGCAGCAGATTGCGCTGGCGGAACGACAGGGCAACCATGAAGCCCGAGTAGAACCAGATGCCTTCGAGCACCACGTTGTAGGCCACGAGGTTGCGGATGAAGTCCTGCTTGCCCTCGATGGTGTTGATGTCGAGGGTTTGCTCCGTCATGCGACGGATGTACTTCATTTCGAACTCTTCCTTGCGCGCCATGGACGGCACATCAACGTGAGAGTTGTAGGCCGCTTCGCGGTCGATGGGGAAGGTTTCGAGAACGTACTCGAAGCTCATGCAGTGGTTGGCTTCTTCCCACATTTGCTTCGCGAGGTACAGCGAGCACTCTGCGGCAGAAACGTAGGGGTATACGCCGAAGGCGAGTGCCTTGTTGACGAGCAACTCATTCGGGTTGAAGTAGCTCATGAGGAAGGTCACCGCGTGACGCTCTTCATCAGTCATCTTCTTGAAGTCGGCGATGTCTTCGCCCAGCTGGATCTCGTTAGGGAACCAGGTGTTAGCCACGGCCTGGTCGTACAGGTCCATAGCCCATTGATACTTAATTGGCTTTAGCAGGAGGCCGTCTTGCAGGCCTGTACCTAGAATTCCCATTCCGGTGACTTCTTCTTTCTCGATTGGTGCTCGATGTGTGTGATGGGGAACACGACGGTGTGGTGTCGTGTCCCCCGGGGGAGGTTAGTGAGTGGCTGCTCTTACTGGCAGCTGTCGCACTGCAGGTCGTCCATCGGATCGACCGGTACGAAGTAGTCCTCAACGGTGTTTTCGCGGTTCATGATTACTCTGCCTTCTTTGCGAATCCGCCGAAACCTCGGCGTGCGGGAGCTGCGCCCGCTGTTGATGTGGATGTCGAGGCTGTTGCAGCCTTGGTCGACGAAATTTCTTCTGCCTTGTTGACCTTCACCGTGGACTGCTCGGCCTGGTGGCGAGGCTTCATGTGCAGGTAGTAGGTGGTCTTGACTCCGCGCGACCATGCGTCGAAGTAGATGTCCATCATGTCGCCGAGGTCACGCGTCTCGAGGTACATGTTGCGGCTGATGGCCTGGTCGATCCACTTCTGGGCACGAGCGGCAACTTCAAGGAACGCGTACGGCGAGAGCTGGAAGCTCGTCTTGAATACGGCCTTGATGTCGTCGGGGATGCCTGCAACGTTCTGCACGTCACCCTGGCTACGCAGGATCGCTTCGCGGTTCTGCTCCCAGAGGCCCTTTTCTTGCAGAGTCGCAACGAGGTTGCGGTTCACTTCGAGGAACTTACCGTTCGAGGTCGAGCGGCTGAAGATCTGCGAGAACTGCGGGTCGAGACCGGGCGTGGTGCCGGCGACGAGACCAATGGATGCGGTGGGAGCGATCGCCATGAGCGTTGCGTTACGCATTCCGCCCTTGACCTTCTCGCGCATGGCATCCCAGTCGAGACGCGTCTTGCGGTTGACCTTGATCTCTATGCCACGGTCGGCTTCGGTGAGCGCGATGGAGTCGAGCGGCACGAGGCCCTCTGACCAGCGGCTGCCTTCGAAGTTCGTGTACGAGCCACGTTCCTTGGCGAGCTCGGTGCTGGCGTCGATCGCTGCGTACGAGACGTGCTCCATGATTTCGTCGATGAGGTCGTAGGCCTCTTCGCTCTCGTAGCTGTAGCCGAGCTTCTCGATGATGTCGGTGAATCCCATGACGCCCAGACCGACGGCGCGGTTCTGCTCGTTGGAGAAGTCAGCTTCTTTCACGCTGGAGCGCGTGATATCGATGAGGTTGTCGAGCTGGCGAACGGCCAGTCGAGCGCTCTCCGCGATCTTCACGAAGTCAACGCCGCCTTCGGGCAGAAGGTGACGCGAGAGGTTGATCGACGCGAGGTTGCAGACGGAGACATTGTCTTCATCCTGCGGCAGCGTGATTTCGGTGCAAAGGTTGGAGAGGTGGATCGTGCCCGTGTTGTTGTTGAGCGCACGGTTGTTGATCGTGTCTTTCCAGGTCAGCCATGGGTGGCTGGTGGTCTGCAGCGAGATGAGGATCGACTTGAACTGCTCGCGAGCACCGATCTTCTTGAACATGTGCATTTCGCCGGCTTCGGCCATGGCGACATATTCGTTGTAACGCTCGGAGAACGCCTTGCCGTAGAGCTCGTTGAGGTCAGCAACTTCGAGCGGGTCGAAGAGGTACCACGGCTCGTCGTTCTGAACGCGCTTCATGAACTCATCGCTGATCCACACGGCCGTGTTGGCGGTGCGGGTGCGGCGGTAGGGGTCACCGGAGTTGCTGCGGAGTTCGAGGAACTCCGGGAAGTCCATGTGCCAGTTCTCCATGTAGAAGCACAGCGCACCGAACTTCTTGCCACCACGGCTTACCGCACGAAGGATCGAGTCGATCGTGTGCATGAAGGGGATGGGGCCGGTGGACGTGGTGTTGTTGGAGCGGATGGGCGAACCCTGAGCGCGCAGCTTGGTGACCGAAAGGCCAATTCCGCCGGTGCCCTTAGTGAGCCACATGACATCGCGCGTGGTCTTGGCGATGTGCTCCATGTCGTCTTGCATTTCCATGACGAAGCAGTTGGCGAGCTGCGGGTAGATCGTTCCCGCGTTCACGAGAGTGGAGCCGGCAGCCAGATATTCAAGGCTGGACATCTTCTCGTAGAACTTGAGCGCGGCCTCGTTGGGGTTCGCTTCGTTGAGCGAGAGGCCCATCGCGATACGCATCCAGAAGTACTGCGGAACCTCGAGGGCATCGCCGTTGCGACCCTTGATGCCGTAGCGGTTGTTGAGGGTGACAACACCGATGTACTTGAGCAGCTCGTCGTGAGCGGGCTCAAGGTGCTCGGCGAGAGCATCCAAGTCGAACATGCTCGTGAGGCGAGGGTCGAGGAGTCCCTCTTCTACGCCGCGGGTGACGTTGGTGGCGAAGTGTTCTTTGTGCAGGCGCTTGAGGTCAGCAGCGTCGGTGTAGTCACCGAGAACGCGCTTGTAAATGGTCTTGAGGAGAAGACGGGCGGCGACAGTGTCGAAGGCCGGGTCATCTTTCACGTTCTGGAGGGCAACCTGGATAACAGCTTCGTCGAGCTGCTGCGTGGTGATGCCGTCAAACAGCGTCAGTTCGAGCTCAGATGCGATCTGAGTGACCCACGTGATGTTCTCGTCGAGGCCGGCTGCGGCTTCTTCGATTGCGATGTTGATCTTGTTCGCATCGTACGGCTCTCGCTGACCGTTGCGCTTGACGACTGTGATTGCCACAAATACTCCCTAAAATCCCCATAAAACACTCAAAACCGCGACCCCCGGCCAAGCGGTTCCACCACTATATATCGTGGGTGCCACCGGCCGCCAACCCTAGATGTAGTGGGCGTGTCCTCCACAGCTGTGGATAACTTCGCGGGGTTTTCCACAGCCTATGGATAACCACTGACACCCGGAAAACCCGCAGAAACCCGGCCTCTGAGCGCCGAAAATTGGCCCAATTCGGCAGCTAAGCTGGAGTCCTTGTGAACGCATACATCGACCTGTTGAAAACTCCGGGCATCGCCAGGATTATCGCCGCGCAGCTCACTGCCCGGCTTCCGAGCGGAATGCTCTCGTTGGCGATCCTTCTTCACGTCGAGCAGATCCACGTCTCCTACGGCGCCGCTGGCCTTGTACTCGCCGCCACGAGCGTCGGTCAAGCCGTTGCCGGCCCCTTGACCAGCCGGTGGATGGGCGTGTGGGGAATGCGCAAAGTTCTCATTCTCACCCTCGTGATTTCAGCGGCATCCATTTTTGCGATCGCCCTCATACCGATGAGCGTCGGAATGTTCATGGTGGTCGGGCTCATCGCTGGGCTCAGCAACCCACCGGTGCAGCCAGCAGTGCGCACGATCTACCCCAAGATGGTCAACTCCAAACAGCTGACGCCACTTTTTTCGCTGGATGCGTCGGCCCAAGAAATTATCTGGGTTGCCGGCCCCGTCGCCGCGACCTTCATTGCGGTACAGATCTCCACAACTCTCGCGATCGTCGTCGCCGGCACCTTCCTCATCTTGGGTGGCATCTGGTTCATCGCTAGCCCCGAAGTTGGCCAGGTGCGCATCCCACGCAGCAAGCGTTCCTTCGGAACCGTGCTGCGCCGCCCGCCCGTATTGCTCGCGACCATCACGGGCTTCCTGCTCGTTGGCGCCGCTTCGGCAGTCGAAGCATCCGTCGTTGCGGTCTTCGGACACGGCGGCCCGCAAGCCGGTATCGTGCTCGGCATCTGGGCCATCGGTTCACTCTTCGGTGGCTTGCTCCTGGGGCACCTCCCCATTGGGCCGTGGGCTCTCGCACGCCGCATGTTCATCGTGTTCGTCGGCATGGCGTTAGCGATGATCTACCTCGACTTCTGGTGGCTGGCCATCATGCTGCTCATCGCCGGCATCGGTATTGCTCCTGCGTTCGCCGTGATCTTCGCCATCGTCTCCGCCAGCGTAAAGTTCAGCGACACCGCTGAGGCCTACGGATGGGTCGGCACCGGCCAGCTCATCGGTGCCGCGCTCGGCTCGGCCGTCGCCGGATTCCTCATCGACGCCTATGGCCCCATCGGTGGATTCTGGGCAGCGACCGTCATTGCTGCCCTCGGAGTTCTCGTGCCGACGCTGCTGCGCGGCTGGCACCCTGACCTGCGCGGCAAAGATGCGAGCCCCATCCCCGACACTGAACCGATCAGCACCCTGCGCCAGTAGCGTCCACAAACAGCGACCCTGCACGCAAGTCCTGCACCAGCAAGTCGTACGCCAGCAGCCATCGCGAAAGACGCCCGCGTCCCGCCTTTAGAGGCATGACGCGGTCGCTCTACCCGTATGTGATTACCAGCGTGGATGCACGGAAGCGCGGAAGTGGCGATCGTAGATGTCGCGCACCCCGGCCATGAAGCCTTCGCTCAGCGCAGGCACTTCGCCGGCGCCGGCGTTGGACTGAGCCTGAGCCACGTTGCGTGCTCCCGGAATCACCGAGCTCACGCCGGGCTGCTGAGCAACCCACGCGAGTGCAACCTGTGGCGTCGAGTAGTCGGCGACGGCAGGCTCCGCGGCGAGGAGCGCCGTGAACTCCTGAGCCGCGGCAACGCCGGTCTCGAAGTCGACGCCGGAGAAGGTCTCCCCCACGTCGAACGCTTCGCCGTTGCGGTTGTAGGTGCGGTGGTCGTTTTCCGCGAACGTCGTGTCAACGCGGTACTTGCCACTGAGCAAACCAGAGGCCAGCGGAACGCGGGCGATGATTCCTACACCGGCGTCGAGCGCGGCTGGCAGTACGGCATCCAGCGGCTTGAGGCGGAAGGCGTTGAGGATGATTTGCACGCTGGCGACGTTCGGTCGCTCGATCGCGGCGAGCGCCTCATCCGCGGTCTCCACACTCACGCCGTAGGCAGCGATCGCACCCTCGGCGACGAGCGTGTCGAGGTCATCGAAGACACGGCCCATTCCGAAGACGGCGGTGGGTGGGCAGTGCAGTTGTACGAGGTCGAGAATGTCGACGCCGAGGTTCTGGCGGGAGCGGTCTGTCCACTCGCGAAACTTGGCGAGGGTGAAGTTGCTGGGATCTTGCGCTTCGCGGCGGCCCATCTTGGTCGCGACGGTGATGTCGAGTTCGGGGCGGTCGGCGAGGTAGCTGCCAATGAACTTTTCGCTGCGACCGTCGCCGTAGACGTCGGCGGTGTCGAAGAAGGTGACGCCGCCGTCCACCGCGGTATCGAGCACGCTGCGGGCATCCGCCTCACTCACGTCACCCCAGTCGGCACCCAACTGCCACGTACCAAGACCGATTGCGGAAACAGAACGGCCGGTGCGGCCCAGAGTGCGAATGTCCATGCACTAACGCTACGCCTCCGCGGCGACAAAGTTCGACCGCGCAACAAACGTCGCCCGTTCGTGAGGGCAGTCACGAAGGGGCGACGCGTGTGTGGTGCTTAGGCTGCGACGCTCTCGAGCGCCGGAGCGAAGTGTTGACGGAGCACCCGCGACCACCGGTTGTGCGGCAGTTCTGGGCGAAGGGCGGCAAGGCCGGTCGCAAACTTGGAGATGCGATCCGGGCGGTGCCCCATCTTCCACAGCAGACGGTCGACCTCACTGGCCTGGCCCGACGACTTGGTTTCGACAATGACAGTGTCGTCGAAGCGAAGCGCGTCGTCGTCGCACTCCCAGGCGAGAGCACTGTCGATCGTGCAGCGGCTGCCGCTCCCCGGCAAGAACAGAGTCGTGCGGGTGTAGCGCGTCGTGAGTACCGGCTTCATGGCGTCGGAGTCGATACCGACGACCGAGGCATCCTGCAGCAGTTCGTCGATGTACTCGCGACCCTCGACCGTGAGACGGTCGCGCTCGTCGAAGCTGTACGACAGGCGCTGCTTGGCGGTCGTGCCGCGCGAGCCCTTCGTCTTCACTTCGAGGTAGCAATCCCCCGTGGCCAGATAGCTGCGAGTGCGGGCCTTGAAGCGACGGCGTCGCGGATGCGCGGCCAACAGGTAGCTCGCCGCCTCCGGAGTATCGAAGTACACCGACTCGTAGTCAAAGTGCTGCTGCCCGTTGATCTCGAGCACCCGAGCCTGAGACTCGAGCTCAGCGAGCAGTGCTTCCAGGTCGGATGCCGGAACCAAGTACTTGCGGTCGACCCGCGTCAGTAGCGAGGCGCGTTCGGCCAGTTCCTCGAGCGAGATGGATGCGAAGCGGGTGGTGCTTGGCGTGCTCATCGCTGTGCTGCCTCGAGGTTGTCGTGCGCACCGTTGGCGGTAGCTGCGGGCGCAGCGGTTGCGGTGTTTCGGGCCGAGCGAGCGCGCTCAATGAGGCGGTAGCGAACATCCACCACCGTGGTGTCGTTGACGAGGTCGAGCTTGACGACCGTGAGCGAGTGAACGCGAGCGCCCAGCAAGTTTTCGAGACGCACACGCAGGGTGGGCTCGTCGGCAATCGCGGCATCCAGCATCACTGTCTGCTGACGGTAGGCGCGGAACAGTCGCGGGTGGTCGCCGAAGGCCATTACGAGCACGATCATGGCCATGAGCGCCGGGGCGACGTAGACCGAGACCAGTGAGGTGGATTCGCTGGCGACGCCGGCAGCTCCGAGACCCGCGATGAGACCGAGGGCGAGTGAGGCGAAGTAGTACGCCACTTCGTGCTGCGCGATCTCCGAGGAACGGAGGCGGATGATCGAGAGAACTCCGAACAGGCCGAGACCAAGGCCGACACCGACGGCGCTATCGGCCAGCATGACCGTAACGGCCATCACGCCAACGTTCACGATGAGGTAGGCGACGAGCAGGTCGCGGCGGCGGTGACGCGCAAAGTACAGAGGGAAAGTGAGAAGACCGACGGCGACAAGGTCGAGGGCGATCATGGTGAGTTGGCTCATTGCGGGGCTCCAAAGTTGTTACGAAGTGTGGTCGTGCTTTCACGCTGGTCCCCATTGAGCCCAAGAACTCTATGGACTTTCTATGAACGATCTCGACGCGGCGTGGGAGTCCTAAAAAGACCTCGCTCGTGGCTTCGAGGTGAGACAATTCCCGAATGGATGCCCTTCTCGACTCCCTCGCCCGCACGACCCCGGTCGACATCTCGCCGACTCTGCTGATCGTGATCGTGGCCGCAGCGGCCGTTCTGAGCATCCCGCAGCCCATCTGGAAATGGTTCGGACTCTTCACGACCCTCGTGCACGAGCTCGGCCATGCTGTCGGCGCGATTCTCACCGGTCGCTTCGTGCACGGAATGAAGATTCTGATGAACCACTCCGGTGAAGCTGTCAGTAGCGGCCGCGGCAAACTGGGCTCCGTGATCAGCGGATCGCTCGGCTACCCCGCGCCGGCCATCGTCGGAGCCGTGCAACTCTGGTGCGTCACCCAGGGCTACACCGCCATGGCACTGTTCATCGGCGGCATCATTCTCGTGCTCACGCTGCTCGTGATTCGCAACCTCTTCGGCTTCCTTGTCGTGGCCGTTTCCGCCGCCGCGAGCGCCGCCCTCTGGGTGTGGGCAACGCCCGAGCAGCAGAGCTACGTGCTCCTCGTAATCGCGATCGCCCTGCTCGTGGGAAGCGTGCGCGGCCTCGCCACCGTGATCGGCGTGCACACTCGCCGCCGCGACCAGCTGAGCACCTCCGACGCCTACCTCCTCTTCAAGCGCACCGGAATTCCCTCGGTGTTCTGGCTCCTCGTCTTCGCCGCCCTCATCGGTGCGAGCGTTGTCTGGGCCGTCACGATGGTGCTCGAGACGTACTAGGCGCGGGCTCAGCGGACAGCAAGGGCTGACCGCAGGCTGGCGTGGGTTCGGTTCGAGCTAGGCGCGCGGCTTCAGGATGCCCGGAGCGATGCGTTCCGGGCGGAAGCCATAGCCCACGATTCGCGCCAAAATCGGGCGCACGCGCGGCAACACCACCGCGATCACCAAGCGTTCGCGCAGGCGCGGTGGGTTGTGCAGAACGACTCCACTCGTGGCGCGATTGATGAGCCGGTGCGCTACTCGTTGCATGCGCTGCATGAGCACCGTGGGCAAGGTGCGGCGACGCTGCACCGCGGCGCATACAGCATCGATTGCTGCGGCATCCGTCCCCTTCTTGCGCAGCACGGGAACGAGAGTATTCGCGAGGGCCACGGCGTCTTGAATCGCGTAATTGATGCCTACGCCGAACGCGGGCGACATCGCGTGGGCGGCATCGCCAATACAGATCGCGCCGGGCACCGACCATTCAGGTAGACGATTGATTTGCACCGACAGCAGTTTCACGTCGTCGAAGCTCGCAATCTCGTGGGTCACGTCGCGTAGGCGTGGTGCGGTCGCCGCAATCTTGTTGCGGAACGCTTCGATGCCCGCCTTCTGAAATTCAGGAAAACTGCCTTTTCGGATGAGGAGCCCGCACTGAAAATAGCCAGGTCGCGGGATCGTGACGAGAGCGGAACCGCCGCGGATATTGGCGAGAGTGTCGCGCAGCGGTTTCGTGGGGCGCGGCACCCGAAACCACAGCACATCAATGGGAACGCCATAGTCTGCCGGCACTAGGCCAAGGGCATCGCGCACCGCTGAAGCGCGCCCATCGGCAGCCACCGAGAGCGCCGCGTTCACGCGAAGCGGCCCGTCGGGCGTCGTCGCCTCGATTCCGACAACGCGCCCGCTTTCCTGAATTTCCGAATGGGCTGTGGCCTCGAGCACCGGACGAAATGTGGGTTGCCGCTGGGCTGCTTCCACCAGCACGTTCAGCAGATCCCACTGCGGCATGAGCGTCACGTAGCGGTGTGGCCCCGGCAGCGTCGTGAAGTCAACGGCACGAAGCCGGATGCCGTCAATCACCGCATCGAGAACGGAAAGCTCGCTGTGGTCAATCTTCGCCGCCGCCTCGCCCAACCCGAGCTGGTCAAGCAGATTCAGCGTGGACGGATGAACCGTGTCGCCGCGAAAGTCGCGCAGAAAGTCGGCGTGTTTCTCAAGCACCACGACATCGATGCCGGCGCGAGGCAGAATGAGGCCGGCCACGATTCCGGCCGGGCCTCCCCCTGCGATGCAGACGGTGGTGTCGAGTTGCTGGGCCATGAGAGTTCCCTCCGTTGGCCTCCACGCTATTCCTGCCGATCGCGCGGGAAACCGCTCGCTAGCGGGCCTTCTGCGCCAGTTCGGCGCCGCTATCGATCACGGAGACCAGTCGCTTGGCCAGGCGTTTGCGCACGAGGTGGTCGTTCGCTTCGACGCGATGCATCGTCACTTGCCGCATCTGCTCGACGATGCGCATCGTTCCCGGTGCGATGAATTGGTCGAGCGAGCCGTACACGACGTCGATCGGCACCCGCACGGAGGCGATATCGCTCACGGTTGTTTGAGTTTCGATGCAGTTCTTGAGGCTCAGCACGAAGGCTTGCCAGTTGCGCTCAGACACATCGAGGATGTCCTCGAGCTGAAAGAGACGGCCTAACGTTTCGGCGGTCGCCATCGTGAAATCTTTGTTGTCGCGCAAGAACTCGTAGGCCCGCATGTAAGCACCGACGCGGGCACGCACGAGCGGATCGCCGATCTGGTTCGGCGGCACGTAGATGGGTGGGCTCACCAGAACGAGGCGACTGACCTTGCTGGGGTGCATCGCCGTGTACCGCGCAGCGAGAAGGCTGCCGAGCGAATGCCCCACGAGAATAAAAGGGGCGTCGAGCTTGAGCGAATTGATCGTGGCACGGATGGAATCCACGTGCTCTTCGATGGTGAAAGTGGCATCCATAGGGCTGGGCGATTCGCCAAACCCGAGGAGGTCGAATGAGATGCAGCGGTAGTGATCTGAAAGCTGCGGGATGACGTGGGTGAATGTCGCCGCGGATGAGGCGATCCCGTGAAGAAAGATAATCACGGGGCCTTCACCCTCATCCGCAGCAATATTCAGCAGCGGTGCCTTCGACGGGGTAACCCACCGTCGAAACGCCGCCCATAAACCCATGTGCCCAGTATCCCACTCCCAGACGGGTGGATGCTGAATTAGCGAACCAATTTAGCGAAGGTTCTCTTTGTACTCGTTCTTCGCTTCGGTGGCTTCGCTCTCGGCTTTCGCGCGCTCGAGGTCGGCTTCTGCCTTCTTCACCTCGGCATCGGCCTCAGCCTGGTCGGCTGCGTCACTGACGCGCTCCTTAGTGTCGTCGACGAACTCTCCGACCTTCTTTGCTGTGGCTTCGCCGGCATCCTTTGCGTTATCGATGAGACCCATGATTCCTCCTTGTGTAAGTAATCCGTGTCTTTCAGTGCCTCGCTGTGAGGCACCATTTCACGATATCTGCGGCGTGCCAGCGGCATCGAATTTCCCATAGAACCCCAAGTGTCCTTTCAGAAAACGTCAAGCTCACGCCCACCGCGCGCGAAGCTCACGAACGATATCGATCAGGTGGTGACGCTCGAATCGTGACAAACGTTGGGTAGTTTTTCCGCATCCCGCAGCCCTACATTGAAAACATGAGGCGCACACTAAAGATCACCACAGCACTGGCATTTTCCGCACTCGTTCTCTCGGGCTGTTCTGCTGGGATGAGCGATCTCTCGACGAGCGAGTCGTCGGAGTATCTCGTTGACGAGGCGATCGAGGGGCGGTCTGGCACGTCCGGCGACGTTCAAGAACTTGGCGCCCCCGCCGCCGACGGCGCTCTCGCGAATGAGTCCGACATCAGCCGCGAGGTCATTACTACGGGCTACATGGCTGTGACGGTAGTGAGCCCCGATGAAGCGACCGCCGAAGCCATCCGTATCACCGAATCTGTGGGTGGTCGCGTTGACGGCCGCAACGAGTATGCGCCGTCGGAAAGCAACCGGGGCAGCTCCACCCTCACGCTGCGCATTCCGGCATCCAACCTCACCGCCACGCTCGACAAGTTCAAGGAGCTGGGAGAGCTGCAAGAGGTCTCCACCAACGCCCAAGACGTCACGATGCAGTCGCGCGATCTGGAAGCGCGCATCACGGCTCTCGAAGCGTCGGTCGACCGTTTGCTCGCTCTGCTCACGAAGGCAAGCGACACCGAAACGTTGATCCAACTGGAGACCGCAATCTCTAGCCGCCAGGGGGAACTCGAGAGCCTGAAATCGCAAAAGCGGTACTTCGATGATCAGGTTGCGATGTCAACGCTCACGCTCAGCCTCGTCTCCGAAGCGGATGCCCCCACCACCGAACCCGACACGTTCCTTGACGGACTCGCGGCCGGCTGGGCCGGGCTCGTTGCCTTCTTCTCCGGCCTTCTCGTACTGCTCGGAGTGTTGCTGCCGTGGCTCGTTCTTCTCGCGATCGTCGGCGGTGTCATCGTAGTGATCGTGCGAACGGCACTGCGTTCAAGCCGACGTTCGACCTCCGCAGCACCGGCCGCGACATCCGCACCGGTTGAGACGACCCCAGCTGAGACGGAAATGGCATACCCCGACCCAGCTACCACCACTACCCCCGAGGAGCCGAAGGCCGACTAGGCCTTCTCAGCCAGCAACTCTCGCACCCGAGGAATGACCTCGGTGGCGTACAACTCAATACTGCGCATCATACGTTCGTGAGGCAGGGTTCCTGCGCTGTACTTCATGTCGAATCGCTGGATGCCGAGGGCAGAGATAGTGTTCGCTATCTTCTGTGCCACGGTCTCCGGCGATCCGGCGTACATGGAGCCGTGCTTCACTTCGCCGATGAACTCATCAACGCTCGACTCGGGCCAGCCGCGGTCGCGACCGATACGGTCACGCATCGTCTTGTAGTGCGGCCACATCTCCTCGACGACCTTGTCGTCGGAGTCGGTGATGTAGCCGGGCGAGTGAACGGCGATCGGCAGGTCGGGTTGTCCCAACTCGGCCAAGGCGTTGTGGAACAGCTGCGCATAGGGCGCGAAGCGTTCGGGCTGGCCGCCGATGATCGCCAGCACCATAGGCATCCCGTAGCGAGCCGCACGCACGACAGATTCGGGGCTTCCGCCGACGCCGATCCAGGTCTTGAGCGAGCCCGATTCGGTGCGCGGAAAGACCTCTTGGTTCTTCAGACCGGCGCGAAGAGTGCCCGACCACGTAACCGGCTCTTCCTTGATGAGTTCAGAGAACAGGTCGAGCTTCTCAGAGAAGAGCGTTTCGTAGTCGGCGAGGTTATAACCAAAGAGCGGGAACGACTCGGTGAACGAGCCGCGACCGAGAATGATTTCCGCGCGGCCATTCGACAGAGCATCCACGGTGGCAAAGCGTTCGTAGACGCGCACGGGGTCATCCGAGCTCAGGACCGTGACGGCCGAGCCCAGCTGAATGTTTGTGGTCGCGGCGGCAAGAGCGCCCAAGACTGTCTCGGGAGCAGTGATCGCAAAGTCGTCGCGGTGGTGCTCACCCACGCCGAAGTAATCAATGCCGAGCTTGTCGGCCAGCACTCCCTCGGCCACCACATTGCGGATGACCTGCGCCTGACTGAGCGGCGCACCGTTTTCATCCACCGTGACGTCGCCAAATGTGCCGAGTCCAAACTGAACCTGCTGATTCACGAGCTCCCTTTCGCTGAGACGCCGATCGCGTCTGTAGCGAGAACCGTAGCCGGGCATCCGCTATTCCACGATTCCGAGGCAGGCACCCGCCAGATGGCGGTGGGGCGGATGCGGGGCTCGCGGTCGAGGCGAGCTAGACCGAGTCGCTCCGCACACAACAGCGCCCCGGTCGAGATGGAGACCGGGGCGCTGCTGGAGCCGATCAGTTGATCGGAGAGGGTGTACTTACGCTGCGGTGAGCGTGTTCGTTACCGAGATGAGGGTAACGATTGCCGCGTTGATGAAGCCGGCGATGTACGGGTTGTTCGTCTCACGGTAGATCTTGCGCGAGATGACTGCGGTTACGGCCAGGATGAGGATGACCGGGTAGAGCCAGATGCTGAAGATTCCGCCGAAGCCGTCGATCGTGTACCCCGTGGTGAAGAAGTTGGTGTACTGAGCAACGACGAGAACGATGGGTGCCAGAGCGTTGAAGAACGCCAGCAGTGCTGTGTTGATCCACTCCTTGCCGCGGATGGAGAAGCGGTTGAAGGCGTTGACCGCAACCGAGTTCGCCACGAAGTAGATCGCGAAGAGCGGCAGGTACATGAGCGCAATGCCGACCTTGTCAGGCGTGAAGGCCTTGACGGCGACGACCCACCAGCGGAAGTCCGTCTTGAAGAAGTAGTCGAGCACGAAGACGATCGCGTAGGCCGACACAACGACGACAAACGACAGACCGAGGCCGTGGAAGAACTTCTTCCAGCCAGGCAGTACTCCGGATGCGCGAAGGTCGAGACCGTTCTTGCGTCCGAAGACAAGGTACGAGATCACCATGATGATGATCGCTGCGATGGCGTTGACCGCGGCCCAGAAGGCTACGAAGAACACGGCGCCCTGAGGCATGAAGAACTGAACAGCGTTGAACGCGATCGCGCCCACCCACGGGGTGTTAGCGAGGATCAACCAGCTCCAACCGGAGATGATTGCCGAAACAACCAGTCCGCCCCAGAACCAGGCGAGTCCCTTACGGGTTGCGGGCACTACTGCTGCAGCAGGAGCGCGCAGTCCAGCGAAGGCGCGGGTCGAGAGCAGTGCACGCGTGAAGGCGACGAGGAAGATTCCGAAGCCGATCAGTCCGAAGAGCGTGAAGGTCTCCTTGACCTGCCACACCTGCGAACCGGCCGCGATCTCGTTGGGAGCGCCGAAGGCTTCTTGGAAGAACTCGATCTGGCTGCCGACTGTCGTCTTGGAGATGGTTCCCCACGGGTGGTTCTCTGCTGGCGTGTAAACGATGCGGAGAGCATCCTCACCATCGACAGAGTCGGTGTAGAACTCGCTCGCTTCGCGAACGTCAGAGGAAACCTCTTCTGGGTTTGCACCGAAGTGGAGGAACGACTGTGCGTTCGGGGTTCCGATGTACTCGCGCGGCGGCGTGAGAACTTCGCCCTCGGGGCTGTAGCTGCGGAAGAAGAACTCGTCGTACTGGTCAGCAACGATTCCGACGTCGCGGGCACCGTAGAGGTTGAAGTACGCGTTCTCAGCTTCGGCATCCGTGTAGACAGCGTCGTTGTCGACGAGCAGGATGGCCGAGATGAGCTGTTCGTCAGCGGCGTTGTCGATCACGGTCGAGAAGTTTGCTGCGCGCGCACCGTTCGAGTGACCGCTTACACCAATCTTGTCGGTGTCAACGTAGGGGAAGTCGGCGACGAGCTTCACAGCGTCGTACATACCGGTTCCACCGAGCGTGACGTCAGGGGTCAACGGTGAGGAGTTTCCGTGACCGTACATGTCGATCGACACGACGACGTAGCCGCGACGTGCAAGCTCAACGTAGTTGGCGTCTTGCATTTCGCGGTTGTTCCACCAACCGTGGCTGACCACGATGGCCGGAACCTTGTTGTCGACGGTTGCCGTGTCAGGCTTGAAGAGCAGCGCGCTCATCATCTGGCCCGACGAGGTCTCCCAGCGCATGTCCTTCACGCTGATTGAGCCTGCACCGGTTTGAACGATGGACGCACCGATGGATGTGACCAACATCATGACTAGCGAGAGAACGAGCCAGAAGCTGTTCCTCTTTACTAACGAGGTTTTCATTGATTCCCTACCCCTTCGTGGGTATCGATTGCTGTGTGGTTATGGACGTGACTGACAGCACGCCCGTCATGGGTAAATCAGGCAGATCAGGTCTCCACGTCCTCATCAACCCAGCCCATGGTCTTGGTTACCGCTTTTTTCCAGTTGCGGTAAAGCTGATCTCTCTCGAGGCGAGCCATTTGCGGCTTCCACCTCTTGTCTTCGTTCCAGGTCGAGAGCACGTCGTGCTCGCTGCCCCAAAACTCGACCGCGATGCCGGCCGCGAATGCGGCGCCGAGAGCGGTGGTTTCGGTGATGCGGGGGCGGATGACATCCACGCCCAGCTGGTCAGCCTGAAACTGCATGAGAAGTTCATTGGCCACCATGCCGCCGTCGACGCGGAGTTCCGCGAGGTCGACTCCGGCATCCGCATTCATGGCGTCCATGACCTCGCGCGTTTGGTACGCGGTGGCTTCGAGCGCTGCACGAGCGATGTGGTTCTTGGTGACGTAACGGGTGAGTCCGAGGAGAGCTCCCCGGGCATCCGGTCGCCAGTAGGGAGCGAAGAGTCCGGAGAAGGCGGGCACAAAGTAGGCGCCACCGTTGTCTTCGACTTCGAGCGCGAGGCGCTCGACATCGGGAGCGTCGGAGAACATGCCGAGGTTGTCCCGCAGCCACTGGATGAGCGATCCCGTGACAGCGATCGATCCCTCGAGGGCGTACACGGGAGCGGCGTCGCCGATCTTGTAGCAGACCGTCGTGAGCAGGCCGTTGTTGCTATGAACGCGCTTGTTGCCGGTGTTCAGCAGCAAGAAGTTGCCGGTGCCGTAGGTGTTCTTAGCCATTCCCTCGCTGAAGCAGGCCTGACCAAATGTCGCCGCCTGCTGGTCGCCGAGGATGCCCGCGATGGGCACTCCGGGCAGCGAACCGTGGTCGCGGCAATGGCCGAAGATCTCGCTCGAGGAGCGAATCTCGGGCAGCATCGACATCGGGATGCCCATGTCTGCTGCGATGTCTTCGCGCCACTGGAGAGTGTCGAGATCCATGAGCATGGTGCGGGAGGCGTTGGTCACGTCGGTCGCGTGCACTCCCCCGTCGACACCGCCGGTGAGGTTCCAGAGCAGCCAGGTGTCGATCGTGCCGAAAAGTAGCTCGCCGCGGTCTGCGGCTTCTTGAGCGCCGTCGATGTAGCGCAGAATCCACGTCACCTTGGGGCCGGCGAAGTACGGAGCGAGCGGGAGCCCCGTGATGGCCTTGTACTTTTCGAGGCCCTCGGAGCCCGCGAGCTCCGTGATGATGTGCTGGGTACGAGTGTCTTGCCAGACGATCGCGTTCGTGACGGGAACACCCGTGGTCTTGTTCCACACCACCGTGGTTTCACGCTGATTGGTGATACCGACCGCGCCAATGTCTTGGTAGGTCAGGTTGGCCCGCGAGAGTGACAGCCCGACGGTCTCTCGAACGTTGTCCCAGATCTCCATCGGGTCGTGTTCGACCCAACCGGCACGAGGGAAAATCTGCTCGTGCTCGAGCTGACCGCTCGAAACGATACGCGCGTCGTGATCAAAGATGATCGAGCGCGAGCTCGTCGTTCCTTGGTCAATCGACAGTATGTACTGTGTCATCGTCGGCGTATCTCCATTGATCGTCTGTACTTCGTGAGGCGCTTGGGCGCCCAAATCCAGTAGTTCGGTTACTTTGATTCGAGTGCTGCGGGGGTGACGAGCGGCACGATTTGCGGTGCTGCTTCGCGCACGTCTGATGCGCTTTCGTCATCGCGGGTGAGCGCAGCAGCTGCTACGGCCTCCGCCATCTGGGTGTAGACAGCGACTTCGTGAGCGGTGGTCTGCTCATCCCAGCCGAGGAGCTTCGCGGCAATTTCTGCCACCTCGGGCACAGCGGCCATTGCCTCGTTGAGGTACTCGTAGTTCATGCGGGTGCGACGAACCATGAGGTCTTCGAGGTGCAAGGCACCTTCGTGGGTGATCGCGTAGGCGATTTCGGCACGAAGGTAAGCGGAGGCTTGCGCCAGCGGCTTGGCCATCTCCGGCTCGGCTTCAGCGATGGCGGCGATCTCGGAGATCTTCGCGCCGTAACGGTGCAGCAGGTGGTCGATCATCTGATCGCTCCAGCCAAACTTCGCTCCGAGTGCTGCGGCACCGGCGGTTGCTTCCTCGAGTCCTTCAGCGCCCAACAGTGCGACAGTTTCGGTGGTGGAAGGGTTGGCCTTGGCCGCGTCCTTACCGATCGCGAAGTCAACGGCATCCTTCGCCATCACGCGGTACGTGGTGAACTTTCCACCAGCGATAACCGTGAGGCCCGGGATGGGCGACGCAACAGTGTGCTCACGCGAGACCTTGGCCGAGTTTGTGCCCTCCATCGTGCCCGGCTGCAGCAAGGGGCGAAGTCCCGCCCAGGTGCCGATAACGTCGGTGCGGTCGATGGGGTTTGCGAGCACTGCGTTGGCTTCGGCAATGACGTAGTCAATGTCATCGGCGGTTGCCGCAGGGTTGAGAAGGTTCTCTTTCCACGGAGTGTCAGTAGTGCCGATGACCCAATAGCGTGACCAGGGAATCACGAAGAGCACGCTCTTGGAAGTTTGCAGGATCAGGCCGGCTTCACCCTTGATGCGTTCGCGAGGAACAACAATGTGGATGCCCTTGGAGGCCAGAACTTTGAGTCCGCCGCTTTCGTGGGCGAGGGCTTGAGTCTCGCCGGTCCAGACGCCGGTGGAGTTGATGACGGCCTTGGCGCGGACGGGGAATGTCTTTCCCGTTTCGAGGTCAACCATGACGGCGCCGTTGACGACACCCTCATCGTTCTTCGTGATCTCGACGACCTGCATGCGGGTAGCGGCGCCGGCGCCGTGAGCCGAGGCGGTGCGGATGACGCTCACGACGTAGCGAGCATCATCGACGTTGGCGTCCCAGTATTCGATCGCGCCAACAGCGGCGTCGTGAGCGAGGCCGGGGAAGCGAGCAGCGAGCTGCTTGCGCGACAGGTGGCGGTGCCACGGAACGCTGCGCTTGCCCGAGGTGCTCTTGACGGTAACCGAAGCGAGGAAGTCGTAGAGAGCAATTCCGGCGCCGACGAAGGCGCGCTCCCACACGTGGTGGCGCAGCGGGTACAGGAACGGCAGCGGACGCACGAGGTGCGGTGCCACATTGTTCAGCAACAGGTCGCGCTCGGTGAGTGCTTCGTGCACGAGCTTGAAGTCGAGCATCTGCAGGTAGCGGAGTCCGCCGTGGATGAGCTTGCTGGCGCGGCTGGAGGAGCCGGCGGCCCAGTCTTGGGATTCGACAACGACGGTGTCGAGACCACGCGTGGCGGCATCCAGAGCAATTCCGGCGCCGGTGATTCCACCACCGATGACGAGAACGTCGAGTTCACGCCCCGGCTCTGCGCTCTCCATAAGACGCTGGATGGCGCTGTCGCGGGTTTCGCGGGTGAGGGACTGGTCAGCCATGAACACTGCTCTTCTATCGTGTGGTGGTGGTTACCGCCGAAGCGGCTGTGAATCTTCTGGGATGATCCACTGCTCAGCAGCGTATTACGCCAGCTAGGGTCAATGACAAACTGAGCAGCACATCTGCACGAACGTGCAAGGATGGACGTTATGGAACGCGAAGAGGCAATGCTGGCCGCATCGTCGATGTATTACTTGCAAGACATCAAGATGGACACCATTGCGAACCACCTACATATGTCCCGCTCAAGCGTGTCCCGATTGCTGCGGGATGCCCGCGATAGCGGCCTCGTAGAAATCACGCTTCGCCCCACTCCCACGCGGGGCCCGGGCCTGGCGAAAAAGATCGAAACGTGCTTCGGAATCGCCACCCATGTCGTGCCCGTCGCCGACCTTGCCGACGAGACAGAACGGCTCGAGCAGGTAGCGAAAGCCACCGCTCGAATGGTCACCGGCTGGTTCGATTCCGACATGATCATGGGCGTGGCCTGGGGCACCACGTTGGCCGCAATCTCGCGCCATTTGGGCAAAAAACCCACCCGCGGAAGCGCCGTCGTGCAGCTCAACGGAGCGGCCAACGTTCGCACCTCGGGCGTGGAATATGCCGGCAACCTCATCGCCAACTTCGGCGACGCGTTCGACGCCCAAGTGCACTTATTCCCAGTGCCGGCGTTCTTCGATTACGCCGAAACACGCAATGCCATGTGGTCAGAGCGGTCAATTGTGCGCGTGCTTGAGTACCAGCGTCGCGCGGATATTGCGCTCTTCTCGATCGGCGCCATCGCCGGTGAAGTGCCCAGCCACGTCTACTCCGCCGGCTACCTCGAAGCGGGCGACATCGAAACGCTCGACAGCGAAGGCATTGTGGGCGACGTGTGCACCATCTTCCTTCGCGAAGATGGCAGCTACGAAGACCTCTCGATGAACGCACGTGCAACCGGCCCCACCCCGGCAGAACTGCGTGCGATCCCCCGCCGCATCTGTGGTGTGGCCGGCGATAACAAGGTCGTTCCGCTGCTCGCAGCACTGCGGGCGGGCGTCATCACCGACCTCGTGATCGATGAACAGACCGCCACGAAGCTCGTTGAGCACGTCATGGAGCTGAAAGAAGGAGCAGCGTCAGCCGAAGAGCTAGCCTTCCAAGAACGCCAGAGCGACGCCGAGCAGGGTAGCGCCGAGCAGAGCGATGCTGAGCAGAGCGCGACAGAGCCGGCGACTGCTGCCTAGAGACTGCTGCCTAGCGACTGTTGGCTAGTGGACGACGTGCATGGCGCGTGCGGCATCCGTAATGCTGCCCGTCAGTGACGGGTACACGGAAAAAGCGCGCGCAATCTGGTCGACCGTGAGGCGGTGTTCTACCGCGAGCGCCATCGAGATGATGAGCTCAGAAGCGTTCGGCGCCACGACCACGCCACCGATAACGGTGCCAGAGCCGGTGCGAGCGAAGAGCTTCACGAAGCCGTCCTTGATGCCCATCATCTTGGCGCGCGGGTTAGAGGCCAGCGGCAGCTTGTAGATGGTGCCCTGAGCGAGGCCGTCTTCGATCTGCTTTTGCGACCAGCCGACGGTGGCAATCTCGGGCTGAGTGAAGATGTTGGATGCCACGTTGCGCAGTTCGATCGGCGTAACGCCGTCGCCCATTGCGTGGAACACCGCGGTGCGGCCCTGCATTGCGGCGACCGAAGCGAGCGGGAAGAAGTCTGAGCAGTCACCGGCCGCATAGATCGACGGCATCGAGGTGCGGGCAACGCGATTGACGCGGATGTGGCCGGATTCGGTCAGCTGCACGCCAGCCTCTTCGAGGCCAAGACCTTCGGTGTTCGGCAGCGAGCCGACGGCCATGAGGCAGTGCGAGCCCTCTACGGTGCGTCCGTCGCTGAGCGTCGCGATGACGCCATCCTTGGTGGTCTTCACGGATTCGGCGCGCGACTTGGAAAGAACGGTCATGCCGTTCCGCTTGAAGACATCTTCAATCACGCGGGCGGCATCTTCGTCTTCTCCCGGAAGCACGCGATCGCGCGAGGAGATCAGGGTGACTTTGGCACCCAGCGCGGTGTAGGCCGAAGCGAACTCGGCACCGGTGACACCAGAGCCCACCACAATGAGGTGCTTGGGGGTTTCGTCGAGTGTGTAGAGCTGCGTCCACGTGAGGATGCGCTTGCCATCGGGCATAGCGGAGTCGAGCACACGCGGGCGTGCCCCCACGGAAACGATGACGGTGTCAGCATCCACTTCGTCGAAGTCGGTGCCCGACTTGCCTTTGCCGGTCGAGACAACGAGGCGCTGGGGGCCGTCGAGACGCCCCTCACCCTCGATGATGCGTACGCCGGCCTTGATCAGTTGCGACTTCATGTCGTCTGACTGCTGCTGGGCAAGGCGCATGAGGCGGGCGTTGACCGCAGCAAGGTTCACGGTGATGTCGGGGCGAACGGCCCGCCCGGAGTCGGACCGTGAGTAGAACTGCACGCCCAGGTCGGCCGCATCCCGAATCGCGTTCGTCGCTTCTGCCGTTGCGATCAGCGTCTTCGAGGGCACCACATCGGTGAGCACTGCTGAGCCGCCGACGCCGGCGCGCTCAACGAGAGTTACTTCGGCTCCCAACTGGGCACCTGCAAGGGCTGCTTCGTAGCCACCGGGGCCACCACCGAGTACTGCAATTCGTTGGGTGCGCTCAAACTCATAGGCCATGCCCTTATTCTCGCGCGGTTCTGCCCCAGCGACAAACCGTCGACGCACCGATGTGCATGCGGCTCTCATCAGCGGCTCGACAGCAGCGACACGCGCGCTTCGCTGCTCACATTCGCGCTCAACCGCTCGGCGAGTTAACTGCCCCAGCGTTTAGAGTGGATGCCATGTCACAGTCGCCACTCACAAACCCCCTCGACGACCCCACTGCAGACCCGTTTGAGGTCGCTAAGGAAGCCGCTGCCGCAATCGCAGCCGCGACCGGAGTCGAGAAGCACGACATTGCCCTCACGCTCGGTAGCGGCTGGGGCAAAGCCGCCGACCTGATCGGCGAAACTACTGCCACGATCCCCGCCTCCGACATCCCCGGTTTCTCCAAGCCGGCGCTTGAAGGCCACGTCGGCACCCTGCGGTCGATCCTGTTGCCGAGCGGCAAGCGCGCCCTCGTCATCGGCGCACGCACCCACTACTACGAGAACCACGGCGTTCGCCGCGTTGTTCATTCCGTACGCACCGCTGCTGCTACCGGTGCCACGACCATGATTCTCACCAACGGTGCCGGTGGCATCAAGGAGACGTGGAAGCCGGGAACCCCCGTGCTCATCAGCGATCACCTCAACCTCACGGCAGACTCGCCCCTCGAAGGCGCGACGTTCATCGACCTCACCGACCTGTACAGCAAGCGCCTGCGCGAGATCGCGAAGTCAATCGACTCGAGCCTCGACGAGGGTGTGTACACGCAGTTCCGCGGCCCGCACTACGAGACTCCCGCCGAAGTTCAGATGGCTAAGACCATGGGTGGCCACATCGTGGGAATGTCCACGGCGCTCGAAGCGATCGCTGCGCGCCAGGCTGGCATGGAAATCTTGGGAATGTCGCTCATCACCAACTTGGCGGCGGGCATCCAGACCACTCCCCTCAGCCACGAAGAAGTGATTCAGGCGGGCAAAGACGCCGAAGTGCAGATCAGCAACCTTCTCGCCCAGATTGTGAGCGCCCTATGAGTGCAGCACCCCTCGGCACCGACGAACTGCTCGCCGCCGCCAATGCCTGGCTCGAGCAAGACCCTGACGCGGTGACGCACACCGAGCTCGAAGCCTTGATTACGGATGCCACCCAGGGCGACGAGGCCGCTATTGCTGGCCTCCATGACCGCTTTGATGCGCGGCTCGCCTTCGGCACGGCCGGGTTGCGCGGCGAATTGGGTGCCGGCCCGAACCGCATGAACCGGGTGCTGGTCACTCAGGCGGCTGCGGGACTTGCCGCCTACCTGCTTGCCCACGAGCTGAGCCCCAGCATCGTGATCGGCTACGACGGTCGCGTGAACTCTGAGGTCTTCGCCCGCGATACCGCCACGATTATGGCCGGGGCCGGAGTGCGCGCCATTCTGTTGCCGCGCCTGCTGCCAACACCTGTGCTCGCGTTTGCTGTTCGTCACCTCAACGTAAGCGCGGGCGTGATGGTTACCGCTAGCCATAACCCGGCGATTGACAATGGCTACAAGGTCTATCTGGGCGGCGACAACCACGGCTCGCAGATCGTCTCCCCCGCCGACGCCGACATCGCCCACGCGATTGATGTTGTAGCCAAGGGATCAATCGCTGATCTACCGCGTTCAACCGATTTCGTCACGACCGACGACGGCGTTGTCGATGAGTACATCGCGCGCACGGCAGCTCTCGCAGGCCCGGTCAAAGACATCACTTACACGTATACCGCGATGCACGGTGTCGGTTGGGAAACCACTCAGGCGGTGTACGCGAAGGCTGGCCTCCCGGCCCCCGCGCTCGTGGAAGAACAAGCTCAGCCCGACGCCGCGTTCCCCACCGTTGCCTTCCCCAACCCTGAAGAGCCGGGCGCCATGGATCTCAGCTTCGCGAAAGCTCGCGAAGCTGGTGCCGATCTGGCGATCGCTCACGACCCGGATGCCGACCGTCTTGCCGTCGCCGTGCCCGGTCGCGATGGTGAATGGCGCCGCCTGAGCGGAAACGAAGTCGGCATGCTGCTCGGCTGGCGTGCCGCAGAGCGTTCGAACGGAACGGGAAAGCTCGCCGCGTCGATCGTCTCGTCTCCTGCCCTGCACGCCATTGCCGCCGATTACGGCCTCGACTACTCCGACACCCTCACCGGTTTCAAGTGGATCTCTCGCATCGATGGGCTGATCTTCGGCTACGAAGAAGCCCTCGGCTATCTCGTCGACCCCGACAAGGTTCGCGACAAAGACGGCATTTCGGCCTCGGTCGACTTCCTGTCGATGGCGGCCGAGCTCAAAGCCGAAGGCTCCACGATCCTTGATCGCCTCGATGCGTTCACCTCACGCTTCGGAGCTTTTGCTTCGCGCCAGGTTTCACTGCGCTTCGCTCAGATCTCGGAAATCGGCGACACCATGACGCGCTTGCGTGCCGCGGCACCCACGAGCGTCGGCGGCCTCGCGGTCGAATCGTTCGATGACTTCGAGAACGGCGTCGACGGGTTCGCCCCCAGCAACATCATCCGCTTGCAGATTGAGGGCGGCGCCCGCGTGATTGTGCGCCCCAGCGGCACCGAGCCCAAACTCAAGTTCTATGTGGATGCCTCCAGCACGGCAGGCGACGGCGCCGAACGGCAGGCTGCCGCAGAAGCCGTCGCGAGCCAGCTTGAGGCAGGCATGCGCGAGCTTCTCAGCTAGCGCTAGCGCGAGAGCTTACGCGCAATCAGACACTCTCAGAGGGCGTCCTTGGTCTAACCGAGGGCGTCCTCGAGTTTTTGTGCCAGTTCAGACGTGTCGAAGAGATTCACGATCACGATGACGTCCGCATTTGTCGTACCGATCGCTTCAACGAATTCTTGGCTGGTGAGGATGATCTGGGCATCAGCGGCAACAGTGCGCACGGTGCTGACGTCGGCGGCGACCACGGTCGCTTCGAGGTCAAGAGCCTTGAGGGCACGTTCCGCGTTGATCTTGAGAACACCAGAACTGCCGATACCAGCACCACAGATGGTCACGATCTTCATTCGGGGGTCACTCCCATAATGCGCTGAACTTCGGCGGGGGTTGTCGCGGCAGCCAACTGGTCGATTGCCGAGGAGTCGTTGAAGATGTTCGCTACGGCGGCAACCGCGGCGAGATGCGCGCCGGCTTCTGTGATGGCAAGGCCGAGAACGACACGAACCGGGTCGTTGTGCGCGTGCCCGAAGCGAACGGGATCCTTGAGCGTCACGATCGACAGCCCGTTCGCAATTACTTGCGGGCCGGGGCGTGCGTGCGCCAAGGCTAGGCCCGGTGCGATCACAACGTAGGGGCCGTGGTCCTCGATCATGCGGATCATCTCGTGGGCGTACCCGGGATGAGCCGCTCCAGAACGCGCGAGTGCTTCGCCAGACAGCGCAACTGCAGCGCGCCAGTCCTTGGCGCTCACGCCAATTTCAATCGCTGATTCGGGCAGCGGGGGAAGTGACATCACTACGCTCTCTCGAAACCGACGCTGATTGCCTCGGAAAGCTCTTCGCGTTCTTCGATGGGCAAGAACGCTGCCGCAGCGGCATTGATCTGGAAAACCTCAAGGTCGGTGAGGTCGTACCCGAAGGCTTCGGTGAGCAACGCAAGCTCGCGGCTGAGGGTCGTGGCGCTCATGAGGCGGTTGTCGGTGTTGACCGTCACCCGGAATCCAAGCTGGTAGAGCAGGTCGAAGGGGTGGTCGATCATTTCGTCGCCCCACTGCTCAATAGCGCCCGTCTGCAGGTTCGACGAGGGGCTCAGTTCGAGCGCGATCTCGCGATCCTTGACCCACTGCGCCAAATCGCCGAGCGTGACGTACGTGTTCTCGTCGTCTTCGTTGGCGATCGTGATGTCTTCAGCCAAGCGCACACCGTGGCCGAGGCGAAGCGCGCGACCGTCAAAGAGGGCGCTACGGATGCTGTCGAGGCCATCCGCTTCACCCGCGTGCACGGTGGCGGGCATGTAGTTGTGCGCGAGCAGGTCGAAGGCTCCACGCATGCGGCTCGGCGGGAATCCCGCTTCGGGGCCGGCAATGTCGAAGCCGATGACGCCGCGGTCGCGGTGACGAATCGCGAGCTCGGCGATGTCGGTGCCGCGCTCGGTCTGGCGCATGGAGCTGAGAAGCTGACCAACGCGGATGCTGTGCCCACTCGAGCGCACGGCGTCCACACCCTCTTCGAGACCCTGTTGCACGGCGCTGACAACCTGATCGAGGTCAAGGCCCTTCTGCAGGTGCTGCTCGGGAGCCCAACGAATCTCGCCGTAAATGACGCCATCTGCGGCGAGGTCGTGAACGAATTCGCTCGCGACGCGCTTGAGACCCTCAGTTGTTTGCATGACAGCGATGGTGACGTCGAACGTTTTGAGGTAGTCGACGAGAGAACCGGAGTCGGCCTGACTCGAGAACCACGAGGTGAGTTTCGCGGCGTCATTCTCGGGAAGTTGGTAACCGATTTCGTCGGCCAACTCCACGATTGTCTGGGGACGAAGCCCGCCATCAAGGTGGTCATGCAGGGAGATCTTGGGTAGCGCAGTGATGCTGGCGCCGCCTCCGGGCATTACGAGATTCTCAACAGCGGCGTTCATACCTACAAATCTACCGTGCCGACCGCTGAAAGCGCCCTGAAGCTTCGCTGGATGACGTTACGATCCTGTGAAAGCTTCCTCGCTGAGCAAATTCGAGATTTCTTTCACCGCTGCTGTCGTCAGCTTTCGCACGCTTTCGGGGTCGACTTCGCTGAAGGTCGTGGCGACGTACGGCACCGTGAGAGCTGCGACGACGAGTCCGTTGGCTCCAATGATCGGCGCGACGACATCCGTGATTCCTGGCTGCAAGCTGTCGGCGTGCACGGAGGCTTCGGGGCATTGACCGGCGGGCGCTGATAGCACCCCACCCGTTGCGGTCGTCGTGATGCCGAAGCCGGCTCCGACGCGCACCCGGAAGCCAAAGTCTGCTGGTGATTCAACCTGAGCGATGACCCGCACTTCGGTGCCATCAATGACTGAGAGGTTGCATGACTGGCGCGCTGCTTCAGCGAGCCCCTGCATGATTGGCAGTGCGACGCTGATGAGACCGCGCAGCGGCGGATGCCGGTGAGCCAGTTCAAACAGCTTCATCGCCAGCACATAAAGCCCCGACTGCTTGTCGCGAAACACGTAGCCGCGTCGCTCCAGGGTCGCGAGCACGCGGAAGATCTGGCCGGTGCTGCGACCGGTGGCTTCGGCGATCTCTGATTGGCTCAACGAGCCGGAGGTCGCGGCGAGAAGTTCCAGGATGTCCAGCCCCTTGTCGAGGGCGGGAGCGGTGTATTCGGGAGCCTTTGACACTAGCGATCCGCTTTCATCGTGGCGAGCATCCGCCGGGCAATCTCACGGTTGATCGAGTCGGGCACGGGCTGCGCTCCGGCGACGAGCGTGTCAGTGGCGGTGGCAACCTGTTCGAGTGAGAGCACTTGCAAGAGAAAGCCGAGATCCATTGACTCGATCGAGTTGCCCTTGGGCTCGCGGCCAGCAAGGTTCATCATGCGACCGTCGGCGATGAGCGTGACGTGCCGCTCGCCCGGCAGATCGATGCGCTCGATGGCGGTGTCGATTTCGGTGCTGCCGGTGGCCAGCGCCCGCAGTGCGGGAACGTCGATCTCCCACGGGAAGTGACCGCAGTTCACGAGCATGGCACCATCGGCGACCCGGTCGAAGAACTCGGCGCCCAGAATTTGCGGATGCCCTGTAGCCGTAATGAACACCTCGCCCCAGTCGGCAAGGTCGAGCACGTTTGCCACGCGGTAGCCGTCAAGCGCGGCTTCGAAGGCCTTGATCTCATCGACTTCGACGATCGCAACTTTGCCGCCGAGCGCCCTCAGGTAGTGGGCGACTCCGCGACCGCACCAGCCGTAGCCCGCGACCACGAAGCGGCGACCGGGCACCATGAGGTTGGTGATGCGCATAAAGCTTTCCACCACCGATTGACCGACGGCGTGCTTATTCTCACCAATTGCTTTCAACGGACTGTCGTTGATCACGATGACGGGATACGGCACCTGATCAGCAAGTTCGTCGCGAAGGCGGTAACCGCCGGAGGTGGTTTCTTCGGTGCCGCCCACGATCTGCGCGCCGCGACCGGCAGCCACGATGCCTGCGACAAGGTCAGCGCCATTGTCGAGAAGGATGTCTGGCTCAGCGGCCACAACGCTCGCGACGTTGGCGTGGTGTTGCTCAAGGGTGTCATCGCGCGCACCAAAGATGGTCATTCCCTGGTCGCGCAAGAAAGCGACGATGTCGTCTTGGGTAGAACCGTGGTTGCCGGTGGCCACGATCTCGGCTCCCCCGGCGGCGAGGGTTTCGAGAAGTACGGCTGTCTTCGGCTCAAGGTGAAGAGACATTCCAATGCGGTGGCCGGCGAAGGGCTGGCTCTCGGCGAACCGCTCGCGCACGTCGGCCAGAAGGGCCATGCGAGAGCGAATCCACGTGAGACGGGCAGCAGCGCGAGCGATCAGTTCGTCAGTCATATCGTCACTCTACATATATGAAGACACTTTTCATATATGCTTTTTGCTATGGCTGAAAAAATTATTCTCGACTGCGACCCCGGGCACGACGACGCGATTGCGATCCTGCTCGCCCACGGCAGCCCCCACATCGAACTGCTCGGCGTGACCACCGTGGTGGGCAACCAGACCATCGAGAAAGTCACCCGCAACGCCCTTGCTGTTGCGCGCGTCATCGGCATGACCGATGTTCCTTTCGCTCGTGGCGCCCACCGCCCGCTCGTTCGCGAGGTAGAGGTCGCGGAGTCGATCCACGGCGAGTCCGGCCTCGACGGCCCCGTACTGCCCGAGCCCACGATCGAACTCGACTCGCGTCACGCGGTCGACTTCATCATTGACACTGTGATGTCGAACGAGCCGGGCACCATCTCGCTTGTTCCCACCGGCGCTCTCACCAACCTCGCCCTCGCCGTGCGCAAAGAGCCCCGCATCGCTCAACGCGTCAAGCAGGTCGTCATGATGGGTGGTGGAGTCAACGTCGGCAACTGGAACGCGACGAGCGAGTTCAACATTGTCATTGACCCCGAAGCTGCGCACATCGTGATCAACGAGAGCTGGCCGCTCACCATGGTCGGCATCGACGTCACCCACGATGCTCTCGCTACTGAAGAAGTAGCCGCAAGCATCGCCGCTGTCGGCACCGGCCCGGCCCGTTTCGTGGGTGAGCTGCTCGAATTCTTCGGTGCCACTTACCTTGAAGCTCAGGGCTTCGAGCACCCTCCCGTGCACGACCCCTGCGCCGTGGCCTACCTCATCGACCCCACCGTCATGGAAACCGCCAAGGTGCCGCTGGATGTCGAACTCACCGGTTCCATCACCCTCGGTATGACTGTGGCTGATTTCCGCGCGCCGGCTCCCGCCGACTGCACGACTCAGGTTGCACGCAGCATCGACGTTCCCAAGTTCTGGGGAATGATCGTCGACGCCCTCGAGCGCATCGGCGACCCCAAGCTCTAAATCGCGTGAGCGTGACGGATGCGGCGACCGATTTCGGTTCGCCGCATTCGTCGTTTCAGGCGTGCTTTACGCGGTTGCGAGCGTTCGTTCGCGCCGCTTGCGGGCGCCGAGGTCAACAACGCCAATGAGAATAGCGATGGCAAAGAACACTGTCGTCGCGATCATGCCCGTGCCGTACGCGTGGTGGTACAGCTCAACGGTGCTTTCGCCGCTGTTGCGCTCGTTATAGAGCGTTGAGTAAAACAGTGAGAGCGCTACGGCGGTGCCGATCGCCGTTCCGATGCGCTGCCCCAGTTGGCCCACGGATCCCGCCAAGCCGCCTTCGAGTGGCGGGATGTCGTGCAGCGTTAGCGTCTGGTTAGGCGAGATCACAAGGCCGCCACCCGCGCCGCCAATGAACATCGCCGCCGCCATCACGAACGGAGTGAGCGCCGGCGGAGTAAGAATTGCCGCCGCCATGAGTACGCCGATTCCGATCATCAGAATCGCGAGCCCCACGACCACGAGTGAGCGACCATAGCGTTCGACGAGGATGCCGCCGCGCCACGACGAGAACGCGCTCGTCAAGGCGAAGCCGATCGTCACCATGCCAGCGAAGACAGGCTCGAGCCCCAAGCCCAGCTGCAGGTACAGCGTGGTCAAGAGGAACATCGCGGGCATCGCCGCGAAGTACACGGTCGCGAGCAGGGTGCCGTTGCGGAACGAGCTGATGCGAAAGAGTGTGAGCGGCACGAGGGGCGCGCGTCCGCCAGCCGCGTAGCGGCGCTCCCACCAGATGAACGCCGCGGCAAAAAGCACAAACAGCACCAGCAGCCACCAGCGGTTGGGGTCATCCGTCGGCGCACCGGTAGTGAAGAGGAAGGGCCACATGAGCGCCAGTACCGTGACGCCGAAGATGGCAATCCCCACCGGGTCGAGGTCGAGGCGGGCGTAGGTGGTCTTGGCTGTCGAGGGCAGGATGCGCCAGGCCAACACGAGAGCGATGATGCCGAGCGGAACGTTCATCCAGAAGATGTAGCGCCAGCCGTCTTGGGCACCGCCGAGAGCGATCATGAGGCCGCCGAGCGTGGGTCCGAAGGCGGTTGAGATGCCGATCATGGCACCGAACAAACCAAAGGCTCGCCCGCGTTCCGGGCCTTGGAACAACTGCTGAATCAGACCGATCACCTGAGGCATCTGGATGCCGGCCGCGACTCCCTGCAGCAAACGGAAGACCAGCAACATGGCCGCATTCGGCGCGAGCGCGCAGGCGATGCTGGCGACGGTGAAGACCGTCAGCCCGATCAGAAACAGGGTTTTGCGCGAGCGCTGGTCACCGAAGCGCCCGGCCGGCACGAGAATCAACCCGAAGGTCAGCACATAGCCCGAGACGATCAGTTGCAGTTGAGTTGAGGTTGCGCCGAGGGCGTCTTCAATCGAGGGCAGCGCCACATTGACCTTCGACAGGTCGAGAATCGTGATGGCTGCGACCACGACGCAGACCCAGAAGGCGCGCCATTTAGTGGAGTGGTCGATGTCTGTCTCGCCGGGGGCAGGGGTGGTGCGCCCGGCAGTGTTCCGCGCTGGTTCAGCGCTGGGAACGGTCTCATCCGCTGTCGTCATTTCAACAACTGTACGTCAGCGGATGAGACCCCTCGTTCAGACGCAAAGTCGCGTCGTCAGTAGATTCGTTAGTCGATGCGTCCGGCGATGAGCGGACCGCCATCGTGCACGGTATCGCCCGCATCGCCGATGCGGTAAGCGCCCTCGAGAGACTCGAGTGCACGCTCGAAACGAGCGGGTTCGTCAGCGTGCATCGTGAAGAGCGGCTCGCCCTTGCGTACGGTGTCACCGGGCTTCGCGTGCAGGTCGATGCCAGCAGCGTGCTGCACGGGATCCTGCTTGCGGGCACGGCCGGCACCCAGACGCCACGCGGCGATACCGAACGGCAGCGCTTCTTGTTCAACGAGAACGCCGTCGCGGTCAGCGGTAACAACGTGGCTTTCCTTCGGCTGCGGCAGGGCTGCATCCGGGTCTCCGCCTTGCGCGCTGATCATGCCGCGCCAGGCATCCATTGCCTGTCCGTTGTCGAGAGCAGCCTCGACATCGGCATCTTCGTGACCGACCTGAGCGAGCATTTCGCGGGCGAGAGCAATCGTGAGCTCACGCACGTCAGCAGGCCCGCCACCGGCGAGAACCTCAACAGATTCGCGCACTTCGTTGGCGTTACCGATGGCAAGACCGAGCGGCACGTTCATGTTCGTGAGCAGGGCAACCGTCTTGACGCCGGCATCCTTGCCCAAGCGAACCATGGTCTCGGCCAGTTCGCGGCTACGGTCGGCGTCCTTCATAAACGCGCCAGAACCGAACTTCACATCGAGCACGAGAGCCGAAGTGCCCTCTGCGATTTTCTTGCTCATGATCGAGGATGCGATCAGCGGGATCGCCTCAACGGTTCCGGTGATGTCGCGAAGGGCATACAACTTCTTGTCGGCCGGAGCGAGCCCCGAGCCAGCGGCGCAGATAACGCCACCAACGCCACGCAGCTGCGCGTAGAACTCTTCGTTGGTGAGGTCAGCGCGCCAGCCGGGGATGCTCTCAAGTTTGTCGAGCGTTCCGCCGGTGTGGCCGAGGCCACGCCCTGAAAGCTGCGGTACGGCCACGCCGAAGGACGCCACAAGAGGAGCGAGAGGCAGGGTGATCTTGTCACCAACGCCACCCGTGGAGTGCTTGTCGGTCGTCGGCTTGCCGAGGCCCTCGAAGCTCAGGGTCTCGCCGCTGGCGATCATCGCGAGCGTGAGGTCGCGAATCTCTTCGCGCTCCATGCCGTTGATAAAGATGGCCATCGTCATGGCAGCCATCTGCTCGTCGCCCACGTAACCGCGAGTGTAAGCATCCACGAGCCAGTTGATTTGGTCGGTGCTCAGCACCCCCTTGTCACGCTTGGCGTGGATGAGGTCAACGACGTCGAAACGTTCGACCTGCTTGGCTTCTGCGCTGTTATTCACCGCGGTACTCCTCAAGGGTTCGTGGCCCGAACGCGTCGGGAATTACTTCGTCAATGGTTTTGATGCCCGATACCGTCTCCAGCAGCATGCCTTCGGCAGAGTGCTCGAAGAGCAGCTGGCGACAGCGGCCACACGGCATGAGGGCGTTGCCCTTGCCATCGACGCAGGTGAAAGCAACGAGCTTGCCACCGCCAGACATGTGCAGTGCCGACACCATGGAGCATTCGGCGCACAGCGTGAGGCCATAGGAGGCGTTCTCTACGTTCGCGCCCGAAATTACCCGGCCGTCGTCGACGATTGCGGCGACGCCGACCGGGAACTTCGAATACGGAACGTAGGCATGGGTGAGGGCATCTGTGGCGACGAGCCTCAGTGCATCCCAGTCGATTGATTGTGGCTCGATCGTCATAGCGTTACCCCTTTACGTACGGTGTTCCGGATGCTGCTGGCGGTCGAGACTTTCCGACCAGACCGGCGACAGCAATGATGGTCACGACGTACGGCAGCATGAGCATGAACTCGCTCGGCACCGGCGAACCGACAACGCTGAGCGCGTTCTGCAGGTTGCTGGCGAAGCCGAAGAGCAGCGCGGCAAGCGTTGCCTTGATCGGGTCCCAGCGTCCGAAGATCACGGCAGCGAGGGCGATGAAGCCGGCGCCCGCTGTAACGTCTTTGCCGAACTGACCCGTTTGGCTCAGCGTGATGAACGCTCCACCCATACCGGCAATCGCGCCGGCAAGGGCGACGTTCCAGAAGCGTGTCAGCGTCACATTGATACCTACAGTGTCGGCGGCCTTGGGGTGCTCTCCCACAGCGCGCAGACGGAGGCCCCAGCGTGTGCGGTACATCGCGAA
The DNA here is from genome assembly GCF_059767345.1 of Salinibacterium sp. VpJ6. NCBI lineage: Bacteria > Bacillati > Actinomycetota > Actinomycetes > Micrococcales > Microbacteriaceae > Salinibacterium > Salinibacterium sp. VpJ6. The sequence goes on along the minus strand of NZ_JBSOQL010000002.1, from coordinate 13,385 downwards.
AGCAACAGCAGCAACGATGATGTAAAGCAGGTAGACGATGACGGTCTGCTTGAAGAGCACCGGCCCGATGATCGGGATGCCGCTGAGAATCGGGATCGGCAGCGTGGAGAAGCCTTCCGGGTTATTTAACTGCCCCGGGCTTTCGGTGAGCCACTGCGAGTACAAGAATCCGGTCAGACCAGACACCAAGACGTTGATAACAACACCCACGATGATCTGATTGACGAGGTACTTGATCGCAAAGACCGAGAGCAGGAACGAAACGAGCATTCCCGCGACGGCAGCAGCGAAGAGGCCCGCAAAAGGTGACCCGGTGATGGTGCCGACAACAGCGGAGACGAAAGCACCAGCAAGCAGCTGCGCTTCAATCGCAATGTTGACCACACCAACGCGCTCAGAGATAACGCCACCGAGGGCACCAAACACCAGCGGCACAGCGAGAACCAGCGAGCCGGCGAACAGCTCGGGAACGCGCAGTGTCTCGTCTGCAGCAGCCCAGGTGAGGAATCCCGTGAGGGCGAAGATAGCGCCCGCAATCGGGATCCACTTGGGAACGCTGCGGTCTTGAGAAATCATGAACGCAGACCCGACAGCGATGAGGGCTGTCAAAATCGTGACGATGACTCCCGTGGCCAACGCAGGCAAGTGAACTACCGGCAGTTGGATGAGGTCGGTACCGGTCGAGAGGTTGAACCCGGTGGGAGCATCCTCAGCGAATCCGATGAAGAGAACGCCGGAAATCAACGAGACGATCGCGAAAGCAATCGGCAGCTTCCAGCTACGGCGGTCGATTTTCGATGCCGCCGAGGTCTTACTTTCAGTGTTGTTCGTGAAAGTCATTAGCTAAGCACCTTCTTTGCGCGAGCGCCGGGTTGCGGCAATCGGAACACGGCACGCACTAGTGGTGGTGCTGCGATGAACAGAACGATGAGTGATTGAACAACGAGAACGATGTCAATCGGGATGCTCTGCGATGCCTGCATCGTGAAGCCACCGGCTTTGAACGCGCCGAAGAGGATTCCGGCGGCGAATGTGCCCCACGGTGTTGAGCGCCCCAAGAGTGCAACGGTGATGGCGTCGAAGCCGATACCGGCATCCACCCCGGACGTAAAGCCACTGGTCGTCGTTCCGAGCACCTCGGTGCTTGCCGCGAGACCGGCGTAACCACCGGCAATCAGCATCACGTAGACGTAGATGCGCTCGACTTTGACACCTGCCACTCGCGCCGCATGAGGGTTGAGGCCCACAGCGCGGAACTTGAAGCCGAGGCTTGAGCGGTCAATGAGCCACCACGCCAGAACAGTCGCCGCAACCACCAGGACGAACCCCCAGTGCAGCTTGAAGCCGTCGCCGAAGATGGGCTGCAAGACCGCGCTTTCTGCTGCCGGCGGAGTCTTGGGGTTGTTCGAACCGGGGTTCTTAAGCAGGTCGGTGCGAAGCAAGAAGCTGATCAGGTAGTAGGCGACGTAGTTGAGCATGATCGTGACGATCACCTCGTGGGCGCCGGTGCGAGCCTTCAACAGCCCCGCAATAGCTCCCCACAGAGCACCACCGATGATTCCCATCACGACAGCAACAATGACGTGGATAACGATCGGCAGGTCCCAAGCGAAGCTCGCGTATCCCGCGAATGCCGCGCCCACGATGATCTGGCCGCGGCCACCGATGTTGAACAGACCAACGCGGAACGCGATGGCGACGCCGAGTCCAGCTGCGATTAGCGGAGTTGCAAAGACCAGAGTCTGAGTCAACGGCTTGATTGCCGAAAGGAAGTCATCGCGACGGAAGTCGTAGACCGAACCTTGGAACAGTGCGAGGTAGGCACCACCGACGGCACTCCCGATCGCGGCAAACAAGTCTCCCGGGCGGGCAAAGAAGTATCCGGCGGCTTCTTGCACATCAGGATCGGTGAACGCGATGAGCACGCCGCCGATCAGGATGGCGAGCACAACAGCGAGCACAGAAAGCAGGGCGTTACCAGAGGCGATCTCGCGGAACGCATTCGTCCAGCGTGCCGCATCCGGGTTAATCTGCGAGCTCTCGGCGTCGTTCAGTGCGGCGACATCCTCTGGCTTCTGTTCTTCGGGTTTCTGGGGTGTTGGCTCGCTCATGCTGCCTCCTCCGTAATGCGTTCGCCAGCCATCATGAGGCCGAGTTTTTCGCGCGGGGTATCCGCAGGCACGATTCCAACAATTTGTCCCTTGTACATGACCGCGATTCGGTCGGCTAGGGAGACGACCTCATCGAGCTCGGTAGAGACGACGATGACGGGTACACCACGATCTCGCACACCCACGATTTGTTCGTGGACGAACTCGATCGATCCAACGTCAAGTCCACGAGTCGGCTGCGAGACGACGAGCAACGAGAGTTCACGGCTCATTTCGCGGGCCAGAACTACCTTCTGCTGGTTACCACCGGAGAGCTTCGAGACGTGCTCATGGATGCTCTGCGAACGGATGTCGTATGACTCGAGCTTTTCCGTAGCGAACTCGTTGAGCACCTCGGTCTGCAGAGTGCCGAACTTGACGAAGGGTTCTCCATCGCTGCGGTCGAGCATGAGGTTTTCAGCAACGCTGAAGCCGCCGACGAGGCCGTCAACGGTGCGATCCTCCGGCACGTAACCAACGCCCGTGTCGAGAATCTGACGGGGGTTGAGCCCGAGCAGTTCTGTGCCATTCAGCGTGATGGATCCGGATGCGCGAGACTGCATGCCAAGCAGCGCCTCAGCGAGCTCCGTCTGCCCGTTGCCCTGAACGCCAGCGATTGCGAGGATCTCACCACCGCGAATGGTCACGCTGAGGTCTTTGACAGCTCGGTGGCCAAACTCATCAGCGATCGTGAGGTTCTCGATCACGAGCGCGTTGTCGGTGAGTTGTGCCGGCGCTTTGTCAATCGTCAGGTCGACCGCACGGCCGACCATGAGTGAAGCGAGTTCTTCTTTGCCTGCGTTGGGGTCGGCTTCAGCGACGACCTTTCCGAGACGAATTACGGTGATGCGGTCCGCTACTTCGCGGACTTCACGCAGCTTGTGCGTGATGAAGACGATGGATGTTCCCTCGCTCTTGAGCTGACGCATGATTGCCATGAACTCATCGGTCTCTTGCGGGGTAAGCACCGCGGTGGGTTCGTCAAAGACGAGCACTTTGGCTTCGCGGGAAAGAGCCTTGACGATCTCAACCCGTTGCTGCACACCAACAGGAAGGTCTTCGATGAGGGCGTCGGGGTCGATGTCGAAGCCGAATCGTGCGGAAATATCGCGCACGAGCGTGCGGGCGGCATCCAAGTTGAGAAGGCCGGGCCCATAGACCTGTTCGTGCCCGAGAGCAACGTTTTCAGCGACGGTGAAGACCGGGATCAACATGAAGTGCTGATGCACCATGCCAATTCCCGAGCGCATAGCGTCTCCGGGGCCGGCGAAGTGGCGGACTTCGTCGTCAATGAGAATTTCGCCCTCTTCAGCCTGGTACAGGCCGTAAAGCACATTCATCAACGTTGACTTGCCCGCGCCATTTTCACCGAGGAGACAATGAATCTCGCCCTCTTCGACCGTGAGATCAATATGATCATTCGCGATTAGGTCACCGAAGCGCTTGGTTATACCTCGCAGCTCAAGCTTCACAATCTCTCCTCATTGCTGTGATGGCGTCTTCGCCATCGTGGGATTCACAAGAATAGCCTCAGGTAGCTATTCGAAAACGAAGGGGGCTGACCCTCGCGGGCCAGCCCCCTCAGAGTTATCTAACTAGTTAAGGTACGACTTCACTTCGATGCTGCCGGAGATGATTCCGTCCTTGACCGTAACGAGTTCGGCCTCGAGGCCTGCGTCTACCTTCGACTCGAATTCGTGGAACGGCGCGATGCCAACTCCACCGTTTTCGAGAGTTCCGATGTACGGCGTGGTGTCGAGCTTTCCGCTCGATGCCTCGGTGACAACGTCTTCAACTGCGACACGGATCTGCTTGAGGATCGAGGTGAGGAAGAGGTCTGCAGCTTCCGTCTCGGTCTCGGTCAGGTCGGCGTCAACACCGAGCATGGCGACGTCCTTGCCGGAGTCGCGGATTGCCTCAACCGCGCTCTGGAAGATGGGTCCACCAACGGGAAGCAGAACATCTGCACCCTGGTCGATCAGGTTCTGAGCTGCTGCGCGCGAGTCGGTTCCGGGAGCGAAGCTACCGATGAACGTTCCGTCCTGAGCTGCAGTGTCCCAACCGCGAACGGTAACAGCAGCACCCTTTTCAGCGTTGTAGTACTCGACGCCCTGAGCCGCACCATCCATGAAGATCGAAACGGTGGGGAAGTTCATTCCGCCATAGGTACCTACGACGCCCGACTTCGAGTAGCTTGCTGCGGCGTATCCGGCGAGGAATGCTGCACCAGCGGTGTCGAAGAGGATCGGCTTGATGTTCTCTGCGTCGGTCGTGCCGTCGAAGTCGTTGTCAGCGGCATCGTCGACGATGGCGAAGTTGACATCGGGGTTTGCCTGAGCGAACTCAACAGTTGCTGCGGAGAGGTTAAATCCAACAGTGACGATCAGGTCGCAACCCTCAGCGATGAGGCTCTCGATGTTCGGCGCGTAGTCTGCGTCGCTGGTCGATTCGACAGTGTTGAACTCAACACCGAGTTCGTTTGCAGCGGCTTCGATGCCTTCGTAACCGAGCTGGTTGAACGACTTGTCGTCGAATCCGCCCGAGTCAGAAACCATGCAGGGAAGGAAGTCAAGCGTTTCGCTCGATCCTGCGTCGGTCTCTTCGGGTGCTGCTGCGCAACCGGCGAGTACGAGTGCGCTGGTGGCAACGAGCGCCATGCCGCTAAGTGCGCGGCCGTGAGTGCTGATTCTCAAGGTGTCCTCCAAGATGCTGTTCGACAGAAATTGTCGAAACGTAGTGAACCTACGCTACCGAAGAATCAAGAGTTTCATTGTGCGAATATGAGCGCTGAAGCCGAATGGTTACAAACGTGAAATCACATCGTCACAGGACGTCGTTGCGACCGGATATTTTTAGAGCATCCACTACAGATTTCACGCGCTGAGCGTTTGCAGTTGTCGTAACCAGCAAAGCGTCAGGGGTATCGACCACGACAATGTCGTTTACCCCAATAAGGGAAATAAGCCGGTCAGTCTGACTAATGACTACTCCGGTCGACTTGTCGGCCAAAACTCGAGCATTCTCGCCCAGGATGGCGAGGTCAGATTTGCGACCACCGGAGTGCAGCTTGGCAATGGATGCGAAGTCCCCAACATCATCCCAATCGAAGTCGCCGGGCACGACGACGAGCTTGCCCTCCGCCGCTGCGGGCTCCGCCACCGTGTAGTCGATGGCGATCTTGGTGAGGTGAGGCCAGACGGCATCCACTACGGCATCACGCTGCGGGGTATCCCACGCTTCCGCGAGCTCGGTCAGCCCCGCGAGCAGGTCTGGCTCGGCCTTGCCCAGTTGCTCAAGCAGTACATCCGCTCGGGAAATGAACATGCCGCCGTTCCAGAGGTAGTCGCCGCTGCCAACGTACGACTGCGCAGTTGCGAAGTTGGGCTTCTCTACGAACGACTTGGCGCCGATCGCGCTCGGAGCACCCTCGATGTCGAGGGCGGCACCGCAGTGAATGTAGCCAAAGCCGATTGCGGGCTCAGTGGGGGTGATGCCGATGGCAGCGATGAATCCGGCATTGGCGACTGCGATTGATTCACGAACGCTGCGCCTAAACCCTCGGATGTCACGAATCACATGGTCAGCAGCAAACGATCCAATAATGACGTTGGGGTCGCGCTTGAGCAGAATCGCGGCCGCAAGCCCGATGGCAGCCGAAGAGTCTTTCGGCTCACTCTCGAGCACAACATTGGGGTCACTGAGTTCGGGAAGCTGCTTTTCGACGGCAGCACGATGCGCTCGCCCGGTGACGACCATGATCCGGTCGGGCCCGGAAAGCGGTGCGAGCCGATCCCACGTATCGCGAAGCAGGGTTTGCCCCGACCCGGTGAGGTCGTGCAGAAATTTGGGAGCATCCGCGCGCGAAAGCGGCCAGAGCCGTGATCCGATGCCGCCGGCAGGGATCACGCTATAGAAGTTGTCGAACGATGCCTCATGTTGGCTCATGCTTCCACCTTAGACTTCAGCACCCGTTAACTCGCCGGTTATCCACGCCTCGTACCGTCAGCACTACGAGACCGATTGAGGTGCTGATTGTGCGAGTCGTCATTGTGAGCGAAAGCTTTCTTCCCACTGTCAACGGAGTCACGAACAGCGTGCTCAAGGTGCTCGACTATTTGAGTGCCGAAGGGCACGATGCGATTGTCATTTGCCCATCGGCGGGGGCACCAAAAACCTACGCGGGGTTCCGTGTTCACGCGGTACCGGCTCTGGCTTACCGCCAATTCCCCGTCGGGCTCCCCAATCCGCAGGTGCACAAGCTGATCGCAGACTTTCGGCCCGATGTTGTTCACGCAGCGGCCCCGTTCCTTCTCGGCGCACAGGCGATCTCCTCGGCCAACCGACTCGGTATTCCCACGGTTGCCATTTTTCAGACGGATGTCGCTGGCTACGCTCGCCGCCACCACCTCGGTCAGGCCACGAAATTGGCCTGGCGCATCGTGCGCTGGATCCACGATGGCGCGCAATTGACTCTCGCTCCGTCGAGCACAGCCATGGCCGACCTGCAGGCCATCGGCCTGACGAAGCTCGAGCGCTGGGGCCGCGGCGTTGATCTGGCGATGTATCACCCCGCCAAGAAGCTCTCCCCCGCAACCGCCCGACTGCGCAAACGGCTCGCCCCTCGCGGCGAAGTGGTTGTCGGCTACGTCGGACGCATCGCTCCGGAGAAACAAGTGGAACGCCTGCGAGCTCTTCGCGGCCTCACCGGAGTGCGCGTGGCGATCGTCGGAGACGGTTCATCGGTACCTCTTGTTAAGAAGGAGCTTGCCGGCATCCCGGTCACGTGGCTTGGCAAGCTGGGCGGCGAAGAATTGGCCACGGCGTATGCCGCTTTCGATGTGTTCGCTCACACGGGCACGGAGGAGACCTTCGGCCAGACGCTTCAGGAAGCTCATGCAGCCGGGTTACCGGTCGTGGCTCCCCGCGCGGGCGGGCCAATCGACCTCATCACGCACGGCACGAATGGCTTTCTTTTCGAACCGGATAACGAGGATGAGTTGCGGGCCTATATAGAGGCGCTCTGCCTTGACCCGGCGCTTCGTGCTCGCATGGGTGAGGCCGGCCGTCGAACAGTGCTGAACAAGTCGTGGAGCGGCATCTGCGCTGAACTCGTCACGCACTACAACGATGCAATCGCGACGGTGCCGGCACAGCTCACGCGCTAGGCATCGCGCAGCTCGCGACGCGACGGAGTCCTCAGCAGGTTCGTTGCTCGAAAAACTCTTCAACTGCTGCGGCTACACGCTAATTTTCTGGGCGAACGCTCATTGGCGCTCCTTAAGTTCCGCAATATTCACGAAAACCTTCGCGATTTCTTGCTATTTAGGGTCGACTGGGAAGCGGCCGTCTGTAAGCGGGAATAGAATGGGTAGGTCCGCTGTGCGGACACTCATCGGTCGCGGTGGACGCGACCCAAGACCGCAAGGAGGGTCCTCGTGCCAGAGAAGTCGGCGAGCAACCTAGTGGCGGAGCCGCAGTCGCCGCCCAAGATTCGCTCACCCAAGAGACCTGCTGGCACCCTGTACCGGGGTAACGAGGGCATGTGGTCGTGGGTGTTGCACCGTATTACCGGTGTTTCCATCTACTTCTTCCTCCTCGTGCACATCTTGGACACAGCACTCGTTCGCGTAAGCCCTGAGGCCTACAACATCGTCATCGACTCCTACAAGACGCCGCTCATGGGTCTTGCTGAGATCGGTCTTGTTGCGGCCATCGGGTTCCATGCGATCAACGGACTGCGCATCATCCTGATCGACTTCTGGGCCTTCGGCGCCAAGCACCAGCGCACCCTGTTCTGGGTAGTCGTTGGTATCTGGCTGGTGCTGCTTGCCGGATTCATCCCCCGCCAGCTAATGCACGTCTTCGGAGGTTGAGCATGAGTCTCATCGAAGCCCCCCGCACTCCTACCCGTGGTCGCCGCACTGGCGGCATCAACTGGGAAAAATGGGGATGGATCTACATGCGCGCCTCTGGTGTCGTTCTTGTCGTTCTCATCTTCGGCCACCTTCTCGTCAACATGTTCCTGGGCGAGGGCGTTAAGGCAATCGACTTCGCGTTCGTCGGCGGAAAGCTCTCCGACCCGTTCTGGCAAGTCTGGGACGGCCTGATGCTGTGGCTCGCCCTCATCCACGGCGCCAACGGTATGCGCACGATCGTGAATGACTATGCGGCCAACCCGAAGGTGCGCACGGTTCTGCTTGCCGGAATCGCCGTATCGACCGTCATCCTGATCGCGCTGGGAACCCTCGTGATCACCACCTTCGACCCCTGCCCAGCCGGTGCTGACCCAGCACTGCTTGCAAGCTTCTGTGAGGCGCTTTAATTGTCTACGATCAACACCGGCGACATCGCCGACGGAACCGTTATTGACGGTGTCCACTACCACCAGTTCGACATCGTGATTGTGGGCGCCGGTGGTGCCGGTATGCGTGCCGCTATTGAAGCCGGCCCGCACGCCAAGACCGCGGTGATCTCCAAGCTCTACCCCACGCGCTCGCACACCGGTGCAGCGCAGGGCGGTATGGCTGCGGCCCTCGCCAACGTCGAGGACGACAACTGGGAATGGCACACCTACGACACCGTCAAGGGTGGCGACTACCTCGTTGACCAAGACGCTGCCGAGATCCTCGCCAAAGAAGCCATTGACGCGGTCATCGACCTCGAAAACATGGGTCTGCCCTTCAACCGCACCGAAGACGGCAAGATCGACCAGCGTCGCTTCGGTGGTCACACTCGCGAGCACGGCAAGGCTCCGGTTCGCCGCGCCTGCTACGCCGCCGACCGCACGGGTCACATGATCCTTCAGACGCTGTACCAAAACTGCGTCAAGCTCGGCATCAACTTCTTCAACGAGTTCTACGTTCTCGACCTGGTCATGACCGAGGTTGATGGCGTCGAAGAACCCTCCGGCGTTGTTGCCTACGAGCTCGCTACCGGCGAGCTGCACGTGTTCCAGTCGAAGGCGATCATCTTCGCTACCGGTGGATTCGGCAAGATCTTCAAGACGACATCCAACGCTCACACCCTCACCGGTGACGGCGTCGGAATCATCTGGCGCAAGGGCCTTCCGCTCGAAGACATGGAGTTCTTCCAGTTCCACCCCACCGGGTTGGCTGGATTGGGCATCCTGCTCTCTGAGGCTGCTCGAGGCGAAGGCGCGATCCTGCGTAACGCGGAGGGTGAGCGCTTCATGGAGCGCTACACGCCGACGCTCAAGGACCTCGCCCCGCGAGACATCGTTGCGCGCTCGATGGCTACCGAGATTCGTGAAGGCCGCGGAGCTGGTCCCGACAAGGACTACCTGTTCCTCGACATCACTCACCTTGAGCCTGCCGTTATCGACGAGAAGCTGCCAGACATCACGGAGTTCGCCCGCACCTACCTGGGTGTTGAGCCGTACACCGAGCCGGTTCCCGTACTGCCCACCGCGCACTACGCCATGGGTGGCATCCCGACCAACGTTGAAGCTGAAGTTCTGCGCAACAACACGGATGTCGTCAAGGGCCTGTACGCCGCCGGCGAGTGCGCGTGTGTTTCCGTTCACGGTTCTAACCGCTTGGGCACCAACTCGCTGCTCGACATCAACGTCTTCGGAAAGCGCGCCGGAAAGTCGGCCGTTGAGTACGTGAAGACCGCTGAGTTCGTTCCGCTGCCGAAGGATCCTGCTGGAGGCGTCAAGCGCATCCTCGACATGGTCCGCTCCGGTGATGGCACCGAGCGCATCGCTGTGATCCGTAAAGAGTTGCAAGACTCGATGGACCGCAACGCACAGATCTTCCGTACGGATGAAAGCCTCGAAGAGGTTACCCAGCTCATCCAGAAGCTGCGCGCACGCTACAAGAACATTCAGCTCCACGACAAGGGCAAGCGGTTCAACACCGACCTGCTTGAAGCCGTTGAGCTTGGCTTCCTGCTCGACCTCGCTGAAGTACTCGTGTACTCGGCTCGGTCGCGCAAGGAAAGCCGCGGCGGTCACATGCGTGAGGACTACCCCAACCGTGATGACGAGAACTTCCTCGTGCACACGATGGCGTACCTCACCGGCGACCCAGAATCAGAGGAGGCGGGTGACCACATCCGCCTCGACTGGAAGCCGGTAGTGATCACTAACTACCCGCCGATGGAGAGAAAGTACTAATGAGCACTGCCGTCGCTGACAAGAAGCCTGCCGCAGCCGAAGAGATTCCTACCTTCACTGCGACGCTCATCATCCGTCGTTTCGACCCGGATGTTGACGAAGAGCCGCGTTGGGAAGACTTTGACGTCGAACTGTACGCCACTGACCGCGTGCTCGACGCCCTGCACAAGATCAAGTGGGAGCAGGACGGGTCGCTGACCTTCCGCCGCTCGTGCGCGCACGGTATTTGTGGTTCGGATGCCATGCGCATCAACGGCCGCAACCGCCTGGCTTGCAAGACCCTGATCAAGGATCTCGACATCACCAAGCCCATCTACGTGGAAGCCATCAAGGGCCTGCCGCTCGAGAAGGACTTGATCGTCGACATGGAGCCGTTCTTCGACTCCTACAAGGAGATCAACCCGTTCCTGATGGCTGGCGCCACCAAGGGCGGCAAGGAACGCAAGCAGAGCCCCGTTGAACGCGCTCGCTTCGACGACACCACCAAGTGCATCCTGTGCGCTGCGTGCACGTCGAGCTGCCCCGTGTTCTGGACGGACGGCCAGTACTTCGGTCCCGCCGCCATCGTGAACGCTCACCGCTTCATCTTCGACTCGCGCGATGAGGGTTCGCAGGTTCGCCTCGACATCCTTAACGACAAAGAGGGCGTGTGGCGTTGCCGCACCACCTTCAACTGCACCGACGCCTGCCCCCGGGGCATCCAGGTCACGCAGGCAATCGCTGAAGTGAAGCAGGCCATCATTAAGGGCAAGCCTTAACGGCGCACCCGCACTAAACAAGCTCGCCCCTGTCGCTACCTCGGTAGCGACAGGGGCGACTTGTTTATGGCCGACCGTCACCCACGGCGGCCGACCACAACGAGCATCGGGTTGCTCTACAGAGAGAGACTGACAATGAGCGTCGCTATGACGCGAGAAAAGCCGAACACCCCCGAACTGGGGTTTAGTTCAACAGTCGGATGTTGACGCCCTGGTTGGTTCCAGACGACAGGTTAAGCGGCTTGATGAGGTCGTTGATGAGACCGTCGACGACACCAAGGAGTCCTCCCAGAAGGCCACCGGTACCGACGATGCCGGCAAGGTAGTCGCGATCAATGGTCTGGACAAGGTCGAGTGACGAGAGACCTCCGGGGATACCCGTGACGTTGAGAGCGAAGGTTCCATTGCTCGAAACGGTGGTTGTCGCGTAGACGAGGCCTCCGGCCTGAAGAGAGAGGTGGCCACCGGGTGTCGCAGTGCCTACGAGGTTGAGGTCGATATCAGCGGCGACGACTCCGCCGGGAGCGGTATGGCCCTCGGGAGGTGCTCCCCCGGTGACGGTGCCAACCACCGCATCCACGAGTCCACCTACTGCCCCACCAACGCCGTCTACGACGCCGCCAAGGCCAGTCCCGAGACCGCCGCCAGCAGATTCTCCAGCGACCGTCGCAGAGTCAATCGAAGGCACGGTAGGAATCGTGAGGTTGCTGGGGTCTGCACGGTCGCCGCCGAGGTTGTCATTGACACTTGCCGCGGCTGAAGTAGAGCTGTCGGAGGAGTCGATTGATTGGCTTGATGAGGTGCCGTCGGCCGTTCTGGACTCCGGGGCAACCGGTGCCAACGCAACGAACGATCCAGTGATCGCGATGGCGGCGGCAACGGTTCCCGCGATAGCGACCGGAATCGCGCCTGCACTCGCGCCCCCCACCGCAGTAACGGCGGTCGCTCCGGCCACGTGGGTTGACGCGACGACGGCTGCTGGCATGGCCGGCGCTGCTGCTGCAGTGAGCGACGCGGCGCCACCCTGCCCGAAGGCGCTCAGGAAGCCTCCGCCTGCAACGCCGCCCAGCAGCATCGGGATCATCACGAGTGCTAGGCGTGAACCAACTTCGTCGACTTCTTCACACACGATCGCGCAGCGAGTGCACGACTCAAGGTGAGCTGAAATTCTCTTAGCATCGCGGCCACTGAGGCTCTGACGAGCATGCTCGCCAAACTTGGACATGGCCCACTGGCATTCACCGGATGCCGTGGCATCGTTGATGTGAGCCTGCAACCACGCTTTACGAAGGCCTTCACGCGCACGGTACGACAGCGCAGCGACACTGTTGGCGCTCATCCCCATCAGCGGAGCCACTTCGTGAGGATCCATGCCCTCTACTTCGGTGTACCAGAGCACCGACTGCCAGCGTTCCGGTAGTTCACGGAAGGCTTTTGCGGTGAGCGTGTGGTCGAGGGCGATCGCAATCGGATCGTCAAGCGTGCTGGGGTCTTCGAAGTCTGCGATCTCATCCACTTGTACTTCGCGGGACGCAGCGCCCCAGGTCGAAGCGAGGTTGCGAATGGTCGTATAGAGGTAAGGGCGAAAGGCTCCCTGCGGGCCGCCACCCGCCAGCACACGCTGGTAAATACGCGCGAACGACTCAGACACGAGATCGTCCGCGTCTATCGACGTGTACTGACGGGCAACACATATACCCGAGCGGTAGTGGCGACTCCAGAGCTCGGCAAAGGCGTTTTGTACCCCCGTACGCGCCTGTGCCAGCAGCTGCTCGTCCGAAGTGGTTAGCTTCGAAGCCACGATTCCGCTCATCCCCCTGATCCATTTCCCGGGCCTCCCTTTTGTCCCTTTGGGGCGAAGGTTATGGAGAAAGAACCTTCTTACCCAAAGAGACCGAGTAACCCGTTCTCTATGACGCAGACTACCGAATTTTCTCAGAAATTTGTGACCCCACTAGGGGGGAACAGATCGTTCTGTCCCGAATAGTGCTGCGTTCTAGCGGCTTTCAGACTAGCGGCGCCGGTGCGCCAACCGGGGCTGCACTAGACCACCTATTTTCGCTGACAGCGCTCTCATCGCCGAGATTGTGAGGCGTGGCAGGGACAGCGCTAAACCACTTTCTGGCCGAGGCTCGCGCCCACTTTTGCCAATCAGCACCATTTTTGACCGCGTCGATGAGAGCCACATCGTTCGGAAATTTGTACCCCGATGGGCACGCCGGGCGTTACTGAGAAGCCATCAATTCCGTCGCGAAGACCCACCGTCGGCCGCAGGAATACACCTTTCGGGTGGACCACTTCACGGCATCGCGCCCACGACACGACGCCCGCCACTCCAGC